>JAFXPK010000003.1 GCA_017527905.1 Paludibacteraceae bacterium | reverse complement strand
TAATCAGGCTTTCCGTCTTTCTCGAAGCCCTCATTATGCTCTTTCGCATAGAAGTGGAAGGCGTACATGACGTTGTCGTGCTTCAGACGAGCGTCGCGGGCAGGCAACGAATCGCAGAGGTCCTTGCCATTACCTTGATACATACCCTCCTTCAGACAAGCGTCCACCAACTGATCCCACTGCGGAGTGCCCACAATGACGATAGGATGAGTGACGCCCGCCGAGTCGTAACTCTCTTGGATAGCCGGGATGATGTCGTCGGCATAGTCGGCGATCATGTCCCAAGTGACATTGGTCTCCTTGGTGCATACCCAAGGATGGATCGGGTCACCCTTCTCCAAACAGTTATTCGGCTCATTACAAATCTCATAAAGCAAATGTTCTTTGCCAGCATACTTCTTCGATATGAAGCTGAAGAATTCCTTGGCGCCGCCATATTTGGAATCCAACGGATTACCTGGCGTCAGGATGTGCCAGTCGACGATGCAGTAGATACCCAACTCACCGCAGATATCTATCATTTCACACATCTTCTGCTGGAAGCCTATCGGGTTGGTGTTGTAACCACCCTCCTCGACGTACATCGCCAGGCGAAGCACACTAATGCCCCACTCCTCGACCAACGTCTTGATGGACTCCTTGGTGTAGCAGTCGCCGCACCATTGCCATCCCATCGTACTCATACCAGCCAATTGGACAGGATTACCGTCTTTATCGCAAAGTTGTAGATCCTTGACCTGCAGTCTTCCATGCTTAGCCACCGGCGAATTCACCGGATAAGGGGAAACATTCTTCTTCTGTTTGGCATTATTGTCTCCACCGCCACACGAAACCAGCATGGCGAGAGCCATCAGCGCACCAAAAAACAATCTCTTCATTTATCGAAAAATTTATGTTAGAAAGAAAAGCAGGGAAGCCACCCGGAATGGGCGGCTTACCTTGCTGACAGTTGTGTTATCCCATAATAACCTCAACGACGTTCTTGCTACCCTTAGGTTGCATAGGAACAACGTTGCCGGCGATTTCTTTGCCGTTCACGATCAACTTCTTGACGCCTTTCTGTACGCCCGTCGGGTTGACCACCTTGATGCTGTAATCAGCGTCGCGGAACTTACGGTTCACTGAATATCCGTTCAGATCCTTAGGGAGACATGGGTTGATCTCCAAACCGTTGTATGCAGGCTTGATACCTAACAAGTATTGGCTAACCGTCAACCACATCCATGCGGCCGTACCCGTCAACCAAGAGTTCTTACCCTCACCTGGCTTAGCGGCGTCCTTACCGGCCACCATCTGGCAGTTCACATATGGCTCTACCTTGTGGAGCGCTTGATCCTTCAGGTACATAGGAGCGATCTTGCGGAAGAGCTCCCAAGCGTCGTTACCACGTCCGGCAACCGTCTCACCGATGATCACCCATGGGTTGTTGTGGCAGAAGATACCCGCATTCTCCTTGTATCCTGCAGGGTATGAACTGATCTCACCCATCTCGACATGATATTTCGTGTAGGCAGGGTTGTTAAGAACCATACCATGCTCGCAATCCAAATATTTCTTACAAGAGTCGATGGCCTTGTCAACCATACCCTCTTCCAAACCGATACCTGCCATCGTACAGAAGCCCTGGCTCTCGATGAAAATCTTACCCTCCTCACACTCGTGGGAACCGATCTTGTTTCCGTCGAAGTCGTATGCGCGGAGATACCACTCACCGTCCCAACCGTGCTTCTTGACAGCCTCAACCATCGAGTCGATGCACTTCTGGGCACGCTCAGCCTCAGCGGTCTCGCCGATTTGCTTACAGAGCTCCACATAATCCTTTCCTGTCACAACGAAGAGACCAGCGATCATCAAGGACTCAGCCTTGCTACCCTCTGTCTTGTTCTCTGTCGTCTGGAAGGACTCGTTAGGATCCCAAGAGAAGCAGTTCAAGTTCAAGCAGTCGTTCCAGTCAGCACGGCCAATCAATGGCAACATGTGAGGACCGAGGTTGTTGACAACGTGGTTGAAGGAAATCTTAAGGTGCTCGAAGAGAGACACTTCCGTACCTGGCTTGTTGTCGAACGGAACTGGCTCCTTCAAGATAGAGAAGTCGCCGGACTCCTTCACGTAAGCAACCGTACCGAAGATCAACCAGCATGGGTCATCGTTGAATCCACCACCGATGTCATTGTTACCACGCTTCGTCAACGGCTGATACTGGTGGTAGCAACCACCGTCAGGGAATTGCGTGGAGGCGATGTCTATGATACGTTGGCGGGCACGGGAAGGAATCTGGTGCACGAAGCCGACCAAGTCTTGGTTGGAATCGCGGAATCCCATACCACGGCCGATACCGCTCTCGAAGAAGGATGCCGAACGGGAGAAGTTGAAGGTGATCATACACTGATATTGGCTCCAGATGTTCACCATACGGTTCAACTTGTCGTCGTCAGACTTCACCACATATTTATCGAGAAGCTCATCCCACATAGCTGCCAACTCGGCGAAAGCGGCATCCACAGCCTCAACAGTCGCGAAACGGTTGATGGTGGCGAGAGCCTTCTTTTTGTTCACTAAAGTAACGTCTGAATCCTGAGAAGAGATGAGCGTGCCGTTCTTCTTGCGGGCGATATCCTCCTGGGAGAATTTCTCCTCACGCGCATTCTCCACATAGCCGAGGACGAAGATGTAATCTTTGCTCTCTCCTGGCTTCAACTCAACCTCCACGTAGTGGGAAGCGATCGGAGACCATCCGTGCGCAAGCGAGTTGCCTGGCTTGCCAGCCATTACACACTGAGGATCAGCGAATTCGTTATAGAGTCCGATGAATGACTCACGGTCCGTGTCGTAACCATCGATCTTAGCGTTGGTCAACGCATAGTATGCGTAGTGGTCGCGACGCTCCTTGTATTCTGTTTTGTGATAGATCACACTGCCATCGATCTCCACCTCACCGGTAGACCAGTTACGTTGGAAGTTCTCCATATCGGTGGCGGCGTTCCAAAGACACCACTCAGCGAAAGAGAAGAGCTTAATCTTCTTGGTGTATGTAGTGGTGTTCTTCAAAGTGACTTTTTGAACCTCTGCCCAAGTCTTCAAAGGAACGAAGAAGAGAACAGAAGCCTCGATGCCGTTCTTGGCGCCCGTGATGCGGGTGTAGTTCAAACCGTGGCGGCACTCGTATGCGTCGAGCGGAGTCTTGCATGGTTTCCATCCCGGGTTCCATACGGTGCCATTATCGTTGATATAGAAATAACGTCCGCCATTGTCCATAGGCACACCATTGTAACGGTAACGGGTGATACGGCGGAACTTAGCGTCCTTGTAGAAACTATAACCTCCTGCAGTATTTGAAATCAAACCAAAAAAATCCTCGTTTCCAAGATAGTTGATCCATGGGAACGGTGTCGCAGGATTGGTGATGACAAACTCACGGTTCGCATCGTCAAAATGTCCAAAATTCATATTCTTTCTTTTTATTTAAAATTTTATTTCTCAAAAAAAGTGTATATACATACTCCGTACAAATATACTACAATATTTGATTTACACAACATTTTTTAACGAAGGATTTTCACGAATATATTAAGACAAAAAGGGGGGAAACGAAACGCTTCCCTCCTTATGCTTGCGGATGGGGGTTCTATATTCACCCACCCATATTATTTGCTGAAACGATGAATCGTCCGGAATCACCTCCAGCGTCTAATCCGTGAACTTACTTGTTGGACGAAGCGGCGTCTTCCGTCTCCTCAGCTTCCTCCTCGCTGTTGTTGAACGTGAAGTCGAATCCAAGCTTCAGACCCACATAAGCGTCACTGTATTTGTTCTTGATGTCAGGCCATCCGTTCGCCTCGCGATACTCAGGGTTGGCATCCGAACATGCGAAGCGGCTAACCACCAACGCCACCGTAAGGCGCTTATACTGCACACCCGCCAGCAACTCCAGGAAGAGACCGCTGTTGTCGGTGCTGATGCCCGGGTCGTTCATCTCCTTTTGAAGCTTAAACTCATTCAAACCGACCGCATAACCAAATCTACCATCCACGAAAGGTGTCAACTTGCGCGGCAGGAACTTCCAACGTCCCATGACATAGACAGGGAGTCTGTAGGCTTTGTCCACATACTCATCCCGCAACGAAGGACTCCATGCCATCATCTCGTCGAAGTTCTCCATTGTCATACTGCTATAATAGAAAGAGAGTCCAAATCCGAGGGAAAGATTAGCGTTCAACTGATATCCCATGTTCACACCCACAGAGGCGTCAAAATTAGACTTCGTGTCTACCCTTGAGCTGGCCACCATAAGTCCACCACCGATTTCAGGGCGGAAGAACAATCCCTCGCTATAAGGAACATACGGATCTGCCGTGTCCGCCGATGCGGAATCCTGCAGTTCCTCGTAGTTGAGGAGAGTATCTACCACAGTATCTATCTTAGTCACTACTACCGTATCTTTAGAGGCAGAAGCTTTCGATTCTACCGCCTCCTCCGTCTTCAATACAACGTTCTCAGAATCACTCTCGACATCGACTGCAAGGGACTCCGACTGCGCATAAGATGCCGACGCAAATGCCATCATAAGCGTCAACAAAGAAATAATTTGTTTCTTCATTTATTTTTGAATTTTATATTTCACAAAATGTATTTCATGGTAATGTTTCTCGAATGGGCCTCGTTAAGGCTCCACGCCTTGCTGTCCCCTGTAAAGCTTCAGCATCCAACGGTCTTTCTTCGTGGCATTGCGGAAGTTCTTGTAGTATGCGGGGTAGCCGGTCACAGTCACTTCTATCTCCGTCTCGGAGGCATGTACCTCATAACGCACACCTATCATGACGTCGGCCTTGTACTCCTTCTCCGCATGGGCTAACGCTATGTCCTTGTATCTCTGGATCTTCTCTTTCGCATCTCCATCCATGTTGACACTGAAGGTCTCCTTGTAGGTCACCTTCTCGTTCCCGATCATCTCCAGGTCGGCGATGAGGGGGTTCATGATGATGCCATTCGCTGGTTCCATCGTGTTTGAATTACTGCTCTCCTCATAGGAGAAAGGAACGGACTTCGACTTACCATTGGACGGCATGGCACAACATAAAACCATCACTGCGATGGGAATGAGCTGTTTACAAATTCTACACTTCATAGATGTCAAAATGAAAAATCGCACAAAAATAATTTTTTTTTCAATTAAACAAAAATGATTGACAACAAGATGGATGACAAAGATGAAAAAACAGCGGGCCAATCCGTCTCCGAACAGGCCCGCCATCCTTGATATTAAGATCTTCTATTCCCTTATTTATTCCTTCACGAGCTCATCCACAACGATTCCATTCGTAAGGAATACTTTCACGCAGTAGACGCCTCGATCCAAACGGGACACGTCCACCGTTTCCTCCTCGCTTTCGAGCAGGAAGCGGCCTGTCAAATCGAAGAGTTGTACCTTCACCAACGTCTCGCCGTCTGGCACAGACACGGAGAAGAAGGCCTTCGCCGGATTCGGATAGAGGGTGACAGGCTGTTTCTCGAGAAGATTATTTTCCACACCATTGATGTCTTCACAAGGCTCGAAGTTCTTCGGCTGGCTCAACAGCTGCTTGATGTATTGACCGGACTCGGAAACCATGTTCCAGTTTTTGCTTCTGGAAGCGCCCGGCTGCAAAGCGGCGGAGGATTCGTTCTTATCAGCAAAGCTCCAGTTCACCCAACTGATTTTACGCTCGTTCATCCACTCCATCCACCTGTCACACTCGTCGAGGAAGACACCTCCAGTTCCGGAAGCCTTCGTCGTGCCGAACTCCGTCACAAAAATCGCCGCGCCATTGTTGAGCGCCGTCTGTGCCTTATCTCGCAAACTTTGGGTGTGGTCTCCGGAGTAGAAATGGAGCGTGTACATCACATTGTCATACGACAACGGGTCCTGAGACGCATAGTCCACATCCTGGCTCCACGTCGGAGTGCCGCAGATGACGATCTTATCCGGGTCATTCGCACGAATCACAGGGATCACCTGATCCGCATATTCCTTCACGTGGGACCACCTCACCATGAATCCGTTCGGCTCGTTACAAATCTCGTATAGGACATGCTTGTCATCCTTGTGCTTCGCGGACATATAGTCCCAGAAAGGTATCGCGTCATCCAACGTGTTCTTCGGGTTTCCGCTTCCTTCTTTCAGGACATGCCAGTCGATGATGCAATAGATACCCAACTTGCCGCAGATGTCCACCAGGCTATCGATGTATACGTTATAATCTTCCTTGCTCTTCCATTGTGTAGTGTCCGTCTTGCAGTATCCACCATTCTCATGCGTGTAAATGGCCAAGCGGAATATATCTATGTGCCAATCGTTCACCAATGTGGTCAACGACTCCTCCGTATAGCATTGGGGGAACCAAGCCAAGCCATGGGAACTCATACCTTTCAACTGTACGGGATTCCCACACTCGTTCACCATCTGGGTGCCCTGCACGGAGAGCTTGCCATTGAGATAAACCGGAGAACCTACCGGATAGGTGCGAACCGACTCCGGCGCAGAGGATACTTGTTTCTTCATCGCTTCTTCGTTTTGATTATACCCGCCCGCAAAAACAAACGTGTCGGCAAAGAAAAACATTGCCGTGAGCATAATCACCTTAGTAAACATTCTTGCATTCATAACACTTACACTTTAAATTCATTAATACAAATACATTAACAACATAATAGTGCTCATCCTGCCGGTGCCTAAAAAGCATACCCGACATACGATCATTCGGGCGCAAATATATAAAAGTTTTTTTTCACGAAAAAAATTCATGGCTTCACACACAAAAGAAGATTGCCGCAGGACAGGCCCCGCAGCAATCTTCTAAAAGGTTATCGATTTTATATCACACGTGTTATTCCTTCACGATCTGCGACACGCCCACACCTTCGGAGAAGATGATCTTCACGCCGTAGACCCCACGTTCCAATCCGGAGATGTCCACCGTCTCCTTCTCGCTTTCCAACAAGAAGCGTCCCGTGAGGTCGAAGAGCTGCACCTTCGTCAAGCGCATTCCCTCCGGCACGGAAACAGTGAACTCGTCCTTCGTAGGGTTAGGATAGAGCACCACCATCTGATTGTCGAGAAGGATATCCTCCACCCCATCGACACATGAATGGAACCCGTTCGGGGCAGACAACTGCTCTTTGACGAACTCCCCGGAAGCGGACGTCGAAGTCCAACTCCTAGTGCCACACGCGCCATTGTTCAATGCGGAGTTCGTTCCCGAACCGTCCGCGAAGCTGGCATACGTCCAACTGAGGCCTTGCGCCTTCATCCAGTCGATCCACGTCGCTCCCTCCGTCGTGTTGATGGAACCTCCGTTCACCGTAGAGAGAGTGAACTCGGAGACGAACAACGGCAAGCCCTTGGCGAGGGCGGCACCGGCCTTCTCTCTCAGAGACTGACCCTCCGAAGCGGCGGCGAAATGCATCGTGTACATGACGTTGTCATCCTTCAACGGATTCGCCGCAACAGACTCCCACTCGCGGTCCTGCGATGGTGTGCCACAAAGGATGACCTTCTCTTTGTCAAACTGGCGGATCAGAGCGATCATGGAGTCCGCATAGCTCTTTATAGAGCTCCACGCCACACCATTGGCATTGTCGCATATCTCGAAAAGCACATGGTCGAAATTCTGGTACCGCTGTGCCATGTGGCGCCAGAATATGGTGGCCTCCTTGAGGTTGTCGTTCGGGTCACCCTTCTCGGTAAGGTGCCAGTTCACCACGCAGTAGATACCTTTGGTGCCGCAAAGGCGAACTAGCTCGTCCACATCATCGTTATAGTTGTACATGGCCAACTGGTTGGAACTATACACGCAATAGCCACCCTCTCCGTTCGTGTAGACGGAGATGCGGAACACGCTGGCATTCCAATCCTTCAGCAACGACGAGAAGGAAGCGGAGGTATAACACTTCGAGTAAGTCGAAAGATTATCGGAACTAAGTCCCCTCAGCTGGACATCAAAGTCGCACTCGTTGGTCAAGCGACCGTTCTGCACGTGAAGTTTGCCATTGTGGTAGACAGGGGAACCCTTCGGGTATCTTATAGAAGCCATTGGGCTCACGTTCTCCACGTATTCGGGCGTGGTGATCGAGTCTCCGCTGCATGGCTCGAAGTTCTTCGGTTGGCTCAACAACCGTTTGATGTATTGTCCGGACTCGGAAGCCATGTTCCAGTCGCCGCTGTTGGATGCGCCCGGTTTCAATGCGGCGGAAGATTCCGACTTATCCGCGAAGCTCCAGTTCACCCAGCTGATCTTACGCTCCTCCATCCAATCCATCCATGTGTTGCACTCGTCGAGGAAGACACCACCGTCACCGCTCGCCAAGGTCGTGCCGAACTCCGTCACGAAGATCGCCAATCCTTTTTTAATCGCATTGTCCGCCTTGTCCCGCAAATATTGGGTATGCGTACCTGAATAGAAATGGAGCGTGTACATCACATTGTCATACGACAACGGGTCCTGCGCCGCAATGTCCACATCCTGGCTCCAGGTAGGCGAACCGCAGATGATGATCTTGTCGGGATCGTTTTCCCTGATCACGGGGATAACCGCATCCGCATATTCTTTGACATCCGACCACCTCACATTGGTTCCGTTCGGCTCGTTGCAGATTTCATACAAGACATGCTTGTCGCCTTTGTGCTTCGCAGACATATACTCCCAGAAAGGGATGGCGTCGTCCAACGTGTTTTTCGGGTTTCCGCTTCCTTCGTTCAACACATGCCAATCGATGATACAGTAGATACCCAATTTTCCGCAGATATCCACCATGTTATCGATGTACGCATTGTATTCATCCTTGCTCTTCCACTGGTTCGTGGTATAGCCGCCCCACTCGTGCGTGTAGATGGCCAAGCGGAAGATATCTATGTGCCAATCGTTCACCAATGCGGTCAGCGACTCCTCCGTGTAGCATTTAGGGAACCATGCCAGGCCGTGGGAACTCATGCCCCTCAGTTGGACTGGTTTGCCGCACTCGTTCACCATCTGGGTGCCCTGTACGGAGAGCTTGCCATTGTAATAGACCGGAGAGCCCTCCGGGTAGGTGTACCCCGCATCGGGCGCAGGGGAAACTCGTTTCTCCATCTCTTCTTCATTTAAGTCGTACCCGCCAGCATACGCCGACGCACTGGCAAAGAAGAACGATGCCGTAAGCACAACCATTTTAAAAATCATTCTTGCATTCATAACCATAACATTTATACTTTACAATAATACATAGGTGAATCATAATTAGAAAACTCAGACCTGGCGACGGCGCACAAAACGCATCGAAGCCATCCGTCCGCAAAAATAAGAGGTTTTTTTCTAATAAAAAAATATCGGGGGGTTAGCGGAACCCCTAACTCTTAACTCTTAATTGACTACGTCGAACTAACGTTTCATAACTCTTAATTCTCACGAGTGCTTTTTTTGCCCCAAGATATTGGGACAAATGAAAAATTAAGATAGTTTTGCAGAACCATTTAGACGAATAGTATGGTACACTCGCATCGAAGCGGAAAGGTTTTCTATGGGAGATTTGAAATTACTATGTACTTGAAACAGAATGAAAAACATATTAATGAAGAAAAAAATAATGGGGGATAACACGAAACATATAATGAGACGGTTCCTGACAGGAATGGTTCTGCTTTTCGCAAGTGGCATGACCGCCTTGAACGCCCAATGTGTGGTGGCCGGCACGGATTTTGACACAAGCAAAGATCTCTGCTGCCCAATCATGACATCGGACGAAGATGGATGGTATGACGGAAATCTTGACTGGAATAAGCTGTGTAAGACGGATATGTTTATTGGCCCCGAGTATGTGAAACAGATAGGAATTGGAGGCTTTTTCTCCGGTCAGAGCAGCAATGACATGAAGAAAATAGATGATGTATTTCATCTTACCAACGCACAACAAACAGGAGGGAAACAGTATGGTTACTCTATTGTCACGGCACAGCCTAAACTCATACATTCATTTTGTAAGGCGAATGATACTCCGAACAATATGTATGTCAATATAGGTTCTGCCTCTAATTGCGCATTCGTTTCCTACACCGTGAATGGATTGATTCCAGGCTCTTCGGTCGAATTGTCCTTCACATTATACAATCTGTTGGATTCCACCTATTTCGAACACATTACGACGAATCTGGGATCAACAAGTTCATACATCACGCAATATAGCTATCAAAATGGCAAGATTAAAGAGAATTCAAACAATGTAGCGTTGCAACTGGCTGTGGTGTCGAGTGACGATGTTTTGGAATTCAATACTGGATATAATAACGCAATAAATCTAAATAAGACAACTAGCGCCACGAGAGCCACCGCTGATTACGGAGCATCTAAAAAAGTGACCCATTCTGCTAAAGCTTCAGCGGATGGTAGCATCACATTCTATTTTCTCCGCACAAACGAATCTTTTCAAATACCCATTGGCATTGATGATATAAAAGTGACAGGTGAATTCCAACCATCAATCACACGTACGGGAAATCCGTGCCCAGAACAGCCACTACGTATATTTACTAGGCAGACCTATCCGGAGGGAACAACATATTTATGGAAGGAATCTCCTTCCGGACAAACGTCTACAGACCTTAATTTTAATTTTATTCCAGGAAGTACAGGCACTCAACACAAGATAACCTGCGAGGTGGCAATCCCTGGATGTAATCCCATATTGTCATCCCCATTAACAATTGAATCGGGTGATTGTTGTACAGATGAAAATGGCGCTCCGATGGCAATGACAAACTTGTACTATGATGATTTTGGTGATTTCCCGTCTGATGACAAATACGTATGGACTGACAAGTATGGAATCAAACACACAGAGACCATTCCTGCCACCCAGGTTTATACGGCGCAATCTCATGCTTCTTTAGGGGAACCTGCTTTGAGCATTCCGCACGTGAGAGCATACAATATTGAAGCGAGTGGTGCTAAGTTATCTGTGCCATACCTTGGAGATAGTCCGAAAACGCAATTTTATGAAAACAGCGTATATGTGGTTTCCAAATATGGTAGTTATCCTGATGGGGTGCCTTACGATAACTCTGGCACTCATACAGGAGGTATGCTCCAGTTCGACATTGCGGATGATGGTTCTGAGGATAATTTCTTCGAGATTGATATCGATCACATTTGTACTGGCAAGCAGATTAATTTTGGAGCAGACTTCGCATCTATTAGCCCACATGAAGGATCCATTGAAGTACTTTTGGAACACAATGGAAGGGTTCTGGAAAGTGAATTCAAATACTTTAAGAATGGAGCAGCTGGTTGGAAACATGCCGGCTCTGGCAAAAGTTTTATAATTAACACTGAAGATGTGGGAGGAGCAAAAGAAGTCTCTGTGAAAATGAAAGTGCGGCACTACGGGTATAATGAGGATGGGGTCCCGATTTCTGGACTAACGCGTGACTACGGTATTGACAATATCATTTTCCAAGTCTGTACCCCTCCTGACGTGAACATGGAGTCTTCGGTGAGCACGGGCAAGAATATTCTCGACCTATGTACGGAGGATGTGTTGACCCTTACCTCCATAACCTCTGATGCGGCAAAGAAATTCTATTTATATAAAGATGGACAAATCGACCCGACCAAGAAGTTGGGCTACGTCTATCAATATACTCTCCAGGATCCATCCACCGAAACCGAGATTAACCCTATCCAATGGACAACTCTCCACTCGGAAGAGGTGGTGGACACAAGTTCTTATGATGTTTCGGTAGAAAAATATTGGGATGATATTTTCTCCAAAATCGATGATCCCAAGCATGAGAAACGCATCTATTTCCGTGTGATTGTAGGTGAGTATTCCGATTTAAATTCAGACAAATCATGGAAAACGACAACTGCATTCACTAACTGTCGCAAAATCTCTATTTCCACCATCCCGATTATCGCCGGATTGAATTGTGTCGCCTGCGAAAAGGTAAAGGAGGCCGCAATCATCTCGGCAGATCCCGCCACCACGGTCACAACCAATTCACAGAGTGAGAAGGAGGTGAACCTTTGTCCGGGCGAGATCGCTAAACTGACCACCAAGGCGTTCGCCCCAACCGACCCTACCGTCATGGGCATCTCAGTCGGTCCGGACAACGAGCCCCGCAAGTATATCGCCTCATGGCACAAAGGCTCCAAGAATGCTCCGGGTACTCCTGGCGCCAACTATACGGCAGGTGACGAGACCTCTTCCTACAACGTGACGTGGGAGGATGCGGATTGGTACTATCTGTTGGTGAAGGACATAGAGTTCCCTGGCGATGACGGACATAATTGCTGGGCATGGGATAGCATCCATGTCATCGCGAGCAACAAGCCTGACGAGACACTGACCGACCCTGACCCATTCTGCGAAGGGGCGCTCAACACGGAGCCTTTGAAGGAGATCGCCAACCATGACATCATTTGGTACACCAGTGATGACACCACACAGAAAACCAATGAACCGATAGCTTTGTCAGTGTTGGCGGAAGATTCCCCGAAGACCTTCTATTACGTCGTGAAGGATAAGACGACGGGCTGCCGCTCGGAGGTGAATGAATATACCGTCACGGTGAATAAAATCCCTTCCGTCGATCTGGACGGAACAGTGGCTGACTTCTGCGCATCGGTGGCCGACCCATCCAAACAATCACCGGAAGCGATCGCGATCCCTTCCTTGCCGAAGCCTGCGGACGCAAGCCTAACCATCGATTGGTACACGGATAAAAATATGCAGTCCGCCGCGGAGACTAACCTCTCCGCCTTAGCGGGTAGCCTCACCCCTTACACCTACTACTACAAAGTGACGGGGGGAGGATGTTCGGATACTTCCCACATCACCTTCAACGCCAAGCCTACAGCGATGGTTACCCCTGCCGCAGACCCTGTCTGTGACAAGACGACCTTGAGCGTGACGACCGACCCGGCATCGGCATCGGTGAAGTGGAGCAACGGACAAACCGTGACGACATATGACATCACAACGGCAGCGGATGCGGGTGCCCTTACGGTGACGGCTGAGGCCACGGGCTATTGCGCCAGCGCCGTAGGAAGCATAACGGCCGACTTCTACGAGAGCCCCGCCAAACTGACTACCACCACCGTACAATACCTGAAGACGGAACCTATCACAGACATCCTGACACGAAAGTCTAATGCCGTGACGGGCAAAGCGGCTAACGGCACAATCATGTGGCTGGGACAATTCAATGACGAGACGGAGCCTGCCTCCACCTCTGGGGCTGCATCGACTACCCCTACCCCTACAGCAAAAAATCTAGCATCCACTGAAGATGAGACTTACTATTATTGGGTATTCCAACAAACCACCAACCCAGACGGCACGACCTGCCAAAGCGGTCTGACGAAGCTGACGGTGATGATCTTAGGCGCACCTGCTCCTTTCCCGTCGGATACGGTATACTGCTTGAACGACACCCCAGCGGACTTGACGAAGAACGTCAAGATCAATCAGATGGATCCTAACAAAACGTACGAACTGCTCTGGTACGACGCACAGACGGGAGGAACAGGCTCCACCACACCACCTGCCGTTTCGACAGCCACCGAAGGTGAAACAACCTACTACGTGTCGCAACGTGACGCAAGCACCGCCAGCAACGAAAGCTCGCGCATGCCTATCACAGTGACCGTTTACAAGGTACCGGCGCCTAGCATCGATCCTATCGCGGATTATTGCGTGGGAGACATCGCCTCTCCATTGCCAACCACCCTGACAAAAGACGAAGCCAATTTCCTAATGGCGGATAGGCTGGTATGGTCTGATGGCACAACCACAGACGCGACATTCACACCTAACACAACGGTCAACTCCACAACCACTTACAACTACTCGGCTAAGCAATACCATACACTGTCGAGCGGAACGGAGTGTGAAAGCGAGGAAACCACTATAAGCGTGAATGTCAACTTCACCCCCGTCCCTGGCAATGCCACAGTCTCATACATCGCGGCGGAAGTGGGAAGCGACAACAAGACATTCCCTGCCATCACCACGAAGAACTGGGTGGAGGAAACAGGATACACATACTACTACGCTTTGGAGGGTTCGACAAACTTCCAGACGGGTGCGCCTAAGCCAGAGTCCGACGTCAGCGACCTGAATGGTGGTACGAAGAAGATTTTCTACAGTGTATACCGCGTGGATGATGCGACAGGCTGCAAGAGCGAGCCTTCAATCATCACGGTGACCATCAGCGACGCATTCCCTCCGATCGTGGAGGATGTGCTTTACTGCGAAGGCGAGGCATTGGCCGACCTGACGGCGAAGAGAAACCCACAGGGCAATAAGACGGAGGCGGATTACACGCTGATCTGGTACGGAACGACCCAACCGAGCTCGACGACCGACCCAGGCACGGAAGCGGACACCTACCCATTGCAAGGAAACGCCACAACTTCTCCTGCGGGAGAGGTGACGACCACGACATACTACGTGGCCCAAAGGGACGATAACACCGGAGCGGTCAGCCCTGCGCAAGAGATCAAGGTGATTGTCTACCCGACGCCAGTATTGTCCATAACCACCCCTTCTGCGGTCTGTGAGGCGAACGTGAACTTAGCGACCGCCGTCACTCTGACGAACGAGGTGTCAGGCAAGACTTACGACAAGACCTATTTCGCCGATGCGAACGGAAGCGCTCCTTTGGCAAACTCTCTGGTGTCAGAGTCGGGAAGCTACGGTGTCCAGTATGCGTACAACGCGAGCGTGAATTCGGGAGAGCTCTGTAAATCTAAGATCGAGGCCATCAATGTCACGGTCGACACACTAACCGTCTTGGCGGATAATGTGACCACCTGCCCGGACACGTCCGCGATGTTCACCTCGGAGGTGCGGACAAACGCATCTTCCGTCACGTACGCATGGTCGTCAGCCGATGGAAACAACGGCAGTGCGGCCGAATTCGAGACCAAGAAATTCATTGGTGGCAATTACGGAGACCACTATCCATACACGCTGACCGTGACGGCAGGAACCTGTAGCGAGTCCTTGTCACTGGAGGTGATATTAGGCCAGGGCCCTGTCGTCGGAACACTGACGATCGCAGACCCTACCAACACGGAGGTGCCGACAAAGGCATACACCAATTCGCTGACATCGGAAGAATACTTCTTCTGCGGTGGTGATGTGACGGTCACCCCTGCGTATGACGGAGATGGTGATTATGTGTTGACGACTCCTTCGGGAGCCACCTCTTCCGCCAGTCCGTTCTCCGTATCGGAGGCAGGTGTTTATACCCTAGCCTACACGAACGGATGTCCTACCAGTGTGACCTTCAAGCTGACCGATGCGCGAATCGCCTTGACGAACACGACACCTTCGCTGGGATTGTGCGAGGGAGATAATTTCACCTCCTCCTTGACCGTCACTCCTGCGAGTGGTCCTGACTACACCCTCATCTGGAAGAAAGACGATGCGGCCATCGATGGGGAGACATCAACGACCTACACGATCAACGGAGCGATGGCAGAGAACAGCGGTTCCTACACGGCAGAGGCGAACCGCAAAGGATGCGTCTCCACCACGGAGATAGGCGATCTGAAGGTGACAGCGGCCATCAGCGTCACTTTGCCTGACGAGCCTACGATCTGCGAGGGCGAAGAGACGGAATTGGTCATCACCGATATCCAACCGGACGGCACAACCCTCGAGTGGCAGGCGGATCCGACAATCCTGACCGCGACCAACAGTGAGCGTGTGACCGTTCAACCGACCTTCAGGGAAGACGACGGACATCAGTCCACCTACACATACACCGTGACCGCAAGCAACTCAGGCTGCGCACGGACCTATCAGGTGAGTGTCAAGGTGGATGAGGCGTTGGAGGGCGACCTGACCGGTGTGACAACAATCTGCGAAGGGAATAAAACCACCCTATCGGCGGAGTCATATGAGGCCACCACATACGCATGGTCTCTGGGAGACGAAACTGTCGCTACCACCGCCACCACGACCGTGAGCCCGGAGGCCACCTCCACCTATAAGGTCGATGTGACACGTGGCGCATGTACCGCTACCGACGAAATAAAGGTTATGGTGACCACCCATCCAATCATCCTAAGCATGGATTCCGCAGGCATCCGAGACCGTCAGATCGTGATGGAGCCTAACAGAGGCTCAGGGGTATTCACCTATTGGATTGATGACGATGTAACCCACAAGACGACCAATACAATGATTACGGACCTGACCTTCGCGTCACATGTCATCCATGTGGTGGACGAGAACGGATGCGGCTCGGACTTCCAATTCACGTTGGATCCGCCGGAGATCTTCATCCCTTCGTATTTCTCCCCTAACGGAGACGGAATCCATGACCATTGGATCATCGGAAACTTAGCCGAGACCTATCCGAATGCGGTAGTCAACATATTCGACCGCTATGGTAAATTGATGGCTCAGTACCTCGGCGCCAAATCAGATGGATGGGACGGAACGTATCAAGGGAAAGCGCTTCCATCCACAGACTACTGGTATGTCATTGAGATTGAGGAGATCAGCAAACAATTCTCAGGCCACTTCACATTGATAAGGAGATAAAGGCCTATTGCCTCGAAAGTTTTGGGGTGTTGTGCGATTCATGGATCCACAACACCCCAAAATATTTTTTATTCGTCATAATATTCGTACTCTTTTATTACGCTAGCCTCACCATACTCGCCATAGGTATACATCTCCAACAAATTGCCATATTTATCCGTTTTGTAATCGGTTGTCGAAGAGACCTCTCCTCTATAGTACGAAATGAGTTTTAACGGTCGACGAAAACCCTGGTACGTGCAGACCGAATGAGAAGAAAGTTTCCCTTCACTGTAGATGGCACCATAGGTTATATTCCCCCACTTGTCATATTTTTTTACGACTCTGCTCTCCGCCCATGGCTTATCCACATACTCGTAAACGGGAGCTGTTTCCTCACTTGAGATATCTGAATCCTCCTCACATACCCGAAAGGTTCTCTCTCCAACCAGTTTCCTATATTTCCCGTCTTGCTTCACATAGTGGATGCGTTCTGTTTCATATCCATTTTTGTATTTATAAATCCACTTTTCCCCTGTCATACGACCTGTCTGTTCAATCTTCTCCGCAATATTTCCTTTCTGACTGTATGAAATATTGGTTCCAACGCTAGTATAGCCTGTTTTAGGGTTGTACCCAAACATCCTCACCACCCTTCCCTTCGCATCATAAACCGTAGAATCCACCCATTCACCTAACCGTTTAGAGACTCTACGTCCCAAAGAATCGTAATAGGAAGTGCTGATTTTCTCGCCACAGATGCCGTTTTCCCCGCATGCGGCAGAATCCATACTGAACAAACGGCCATCCTTCCCATAGTGGAAGGTTAAACTATCAGAGCCACTAATACCTCCTATTGACTTGAGGCTCTTCATCTCCAATCGTCCCGCTTCATCGTAGGAATAGACCTCACGGGTAGTGTAGTATATATGTTTCTTCTCCATGCTCAGGAGTTTCCCTTCGCCGTCATATTCTTTTCGGGTATAGTCGCCAAGCACCATAGAATCCCTGTCTTTGTCGTATTCCGAGGAGTCCACCATATTCCCCTTCTTATCGTATGTTATGTGCAGCACTTTGGATAACTCCCCATCGTAGATCTTAGTAGAGCAAACCAGTCTGTTGGCTTCATCATATATGTACCTTCGCTCTTCTTTTAGTGCATTGTGTCGGTAACTCCTGTCCGTCAAAAGATTTCCCTGGGCATTATAACGCCGAATTCTTCGGGATTCCAGTTTTTGCTCATCTCCAAGATAAAATCCCTTTCTTTCCACGCAATGGCCTAGGGAATCATAGCTAAACGTATACTTTTCGCGATTTCTTATATACTCAATAATCCGTTTTTGCTTGTCAAACACATAAGTGCATACGAAGTCACCTTTCACATACTTCCCATCCTCTGTTTTTTTTGTCTTATACTCACTGACACTCCGCACATTTCCGTAACATTCGGCTCTTTCCAAATCGTTAGCCTCCCCCTTATCCTTTCTAAACAACCCCCAGACTACATCGAACATATCATCCACCGCCAAGGTGACCATGGGAGAAAACAATGCCAACCCCAATGCTAAAAGAATTTTTCTTGCCATAAGATCTATAGATATTAGTTTGTTACGATATGATGAGGAACAAATATATCATAATATTCATTCCGACAAAAGGAACTTCTCCATCAGCCTGGAAACCGCATACTCTCCCAGCCGATTCTTCTCCACCTCGATGTACGCCGAATCCTTCCTGCGCAAGAAACGCCCCTCCGCATGGAGGAAGGCGGCATGGATGTTCTGGTGGGTCAACACATGCTTCTTCATCACAGGTCCGCCAATGATATGCAAGTCCGAGAAATCCTGCTCCAAAGGCTTCATCCAATCACTATCCGCACTCTCGGACAGAGGTGCGGGGAGTTCCACCATAGGGTATTCGTACAATCCTTTCCATATATCCTTCCCTTCCCTGCGGCGCAGGTAGGTCTTCGTGCCATCCTCCACCGCCAGATAGACGAAGTAACGGTCTCGTTGCACCATCCTCTTCGCCTTCTTCGGGTACTCCACCACCTCCGTCAAGCCTGCCATGGCACAGCCCTCCTTCAGCGGACAGGCTTCACAATTAGGCGCAGCGGGCAAGCAGATCGTCGCCCCAATGTCCATCACCGCCTGGTTGTACAATGCGGGACGTCCCTTATCCATCACCTCCAACGACAGCTGCGTGAAGAGGCGCTTGCCTTGCGGCGTGTCGATGGGCTCCTCCACACGGAAGAAGCGTGACAGCAAGCGATAGGCGTTGCCATCCACCGCAGGGTAAGGCAGATCGTAGGCGAACGAGCAGATGGCGGCGGCCGTGTAGTCGCCGACACCCTTCAACGAACGTACATCCTCGTACTCTATCGGGAAAACTCCTCCGAACCGTTCCACCACCTGACGGGCAGCCTCCCGCATATTACGGGCTCGGCTGTAATATCCCAAGCCTTGCCACAGCTTCAGCACCTCATCCTCCGAGGCGGAGGCCAAGGAGACCACGTCCGGGAAGCGCTCCATGAACCGCAGGTAGTAGGCCATGCCTTGCACCACACGGGTCTGCTGCAGTATGATCTCAGAGACCCAAATAGCATAGGGGTCACGGGTCTGCCGCCAAGGCAAATCGCGACCATTCCGCTGGTACCAGCTTATCAATTCATGGGAGAAGTCCATATCACATATTCAAGTAAAAATCAGAGGTGAGCGCCTTGTAGGCTTCGGAGTAGTGCAGCGGACCGCCATCCTCGATCACCAGTTCATCGCAGGCGCACTTCCCCTCCATGAGCGAGAACTCCGCCATGACACGCTTTGAGGACGAAGAGGGGGTTGAATAGACATCCGTGCGGCGCACGCAGTGGAGGCCCCTCGCCTGCGCCAAGCCCTCCAAGCGGGGGAAGTCCAGCGTGGGGATGATCACAGAGAAACGTCCCTCCGGCGTCATCAACGAGACCACCGAGGAGACCAATTCATCATACGGCAACACATCCGCATGACGGGCCATCGAACGTCCCGCCACGGGCGATTTCTGCGAGTCCACGAAGTAAGGCGGATTGCTCACCACACGATCGAACCGACGTCCCGCCGAGGAGGCGTACGCCTGAATAGCGGAGCATACGATGGAGACCCTATCCTTCCAAAGAGAGCGCTCCACGTTCTCCACCGCCTGTGTGGCAGCCTCGGCATCCAGCTCAACACCCACGACCTCGGCGGACGAGCGTTGCGCCGCCATCAGGGCGATCAGACCCGTACCCGTGCCGATGTCCAGCACGGAGGCGGCCCCCTCCAATCCGCACCATGCGCCCAGCAGCACACCGTCGGTGCCCACCTTCATCGCACAGCGGTCTTGGAATACCGTGAATTGTTTGAACCGGAAATAGGGATTCGACATCGGTTAGCGGATTCCGTACTTCAACTTCAGGTTGGTCAGGACACGCTTCGTGTCCAGGGTGAAGTCCCCCTGCATGATCCAATTATAGTAGCTAGGCTCGATGAGCAGGACCTCGGCCACCTTTTTGCCTTTGTGCTTGCCGAAGTTGATGATCTCCTCCCCCTTCTCGTTGTAGATGAAACGACCCGCAAAATCGACGTTATTGTTATGGGCGGAATATTCAGACAAGAAGTCTATGTCGTTCTGCAAGTCCGGGTAGCGGTCGAGCTGTGCCTTGAGCACCTCGTAGGTGGCGGTGATGTCCGCCTCCGCGCCATGCGCACCCTCCAGGTCCTTGTCGCAGTAGAAACGGTAGGCGGCGGTCAGTGTGCGTTGTTCCTTCTTGTTGAAGATGACCTGTGCATCCACGAACTTGCTCTTACGTAGGTCGATGTCCACGCCAGAACGGAGGAACTCCTCCGCCAAAAGAGGCACGTCGAAACGGTTGGAGTTATAGCCACCCAAGTCGCAACCCTTCAGCCACTCCGACAGGGACTTGGCGATCTGTTTGAAAGTAGGCTTGTCGGCCAGATCGGCGTCTTGTATGTGGGTCAGGTCGGAGACCTCCTTAGGCAAAGGTATTTGGTTACCCATATCGTCCACAGGCTTCAGACGGCGGGTCTTGACCTCCTGGTCACCGTTAGGCATGATTTTGATGGCGGATATCTCGATGATCCTATCCTTGGCGATATTCAGACCCGTAGTCTCCAGGTCAAAAAAAACAATAGGTTTCTTTAAATTCAGTTCCATATGATATCTAAAAAAATGAAAAGAGAGATGCGCCACCGAAGGGCACATCTCCGCTTATATGAGTATGAACACCCTTAGGTTAATCGTTCAACATCAAAGGCATGATGAGCATGCGCACCTCCTCGTTCTCGTTCTGCTCCAGAGGAACGACCAGACCAGCCTTGGAAGGGTCAGCCAGTTCGATGACCACCTCGTTGCAAGAGAGGTTGGAGAGGATTTCGATCAGCAAGGAAGACTTGAAGCCGATCCTCATCGGTTCGCCGTCATAGCTGCATACGAGGTCCTCGGTAGCCGAGATGGAGAAGTCGATATCCTGAGCCGAGATAGTCATCTTGTTCGGGAAGAGCTCCACCTTGACGAGGTTCAACGCCTGGTTGGAGAAGATGGAGATACGGCGCAATGAGTTCATCAAAGAGACGCGGTCCACCGTCACCTTATAAGGGTTGTTCTGAGGGATCACAGAGTTATAGTTCGGATATTTGCCCTCTTGGAGACGGCAAACCATCACGTAGTTGTCGAAGCTGAACACAGCGTTCTTGCTGTCGAACTTGATCTCCAAGTTTCCGCCCACCTTAGAGAGGATGGCGCGCAGGAGGTTCGTCGGCTTCTTCGGCAAGATGAAGCTGCAGTCGCTCTCGCCACGGGCCGAGATGGTGCGCAGGCAAGAGAGCTTCTGGGCGTCGGAGCCCACGAAGGTGACATCGTTCATGGTGATGTCGAAGAATATACCATTCATCGCAGGACGGTTCTCATCGTCCGCAGTGGCAAAGACAGTACTGTTCAAACCAGTGTTCAACGCTTCCGTAGAGATCGTGAGCGTATTAGACGCATCCGTGAGCGTGCGCATCTTAGGGTATTCCGCACCATCCTCCGCAACGAGGTTATAGACACCCGAATCAGACTTGATGGTGGTGGCAAGCGTTCCCTCCTCCACATTGAACGACAAAGGCATATCGCCGAACTCCTTCAGCGTGTCCAAAAGAAGCTTAGAGCCTAAAGCGACAGAGCCAGTCCCTTCCGCCTCCTCCAAATCGATGTGCGTCTGCATCATAGACTCCATGTCGGCCGCCGTCAACGTGAGACGCTTCCCCTCCAACGTGAAAAGGAACTTATCCAATATAGGTAACGGACTCTTAGGATTAATGACACGACTAATCGTCTGAAGATGAGTCGATAAGACTGAACTTGAAACAGTGAATTTCATATTATTATGTATTTTGTTAAATCAATTTATTATTCGCAAAGATATAAATTAAGCGTTAAGAGTTAAAAATTAAGAGATAAAAAATTCTTCCTGAAAACAAATCCAACCTTTGCGGATACAAAGTCTGTTTCACGATTTTAGCTTAATATTTGTGTAATTTTTATGCAATATATTTTTTATTATGAAAAAAAAGGTTACATTTGCATCCGAGTGAATTAACATAAAATTTTAACGAAGTAATTTTTAAAAATTAAATCTATGTCTGTTAACAAAGTGATTTTAGTCGGGAATGTGGGGAAAGACCCAGAAGTACGCTACGTGGACAAAGACGTGGCAGTCGCCAATTTCACCCTAGCCACCACGGAGAGGGGCTACACGACAGCCTCCGGGCAAACCATCCCGGAAAGGACGGAGTGGCACAACATCGTCGCATGGCGAGGGCTAGCCAAACTGGCGGAGAACTATATCAGGAAAGGCACATCCATCTACGTGGAGGGAAAAATCAGGACCCGCTCATGGGTGGACGACAAGAATGGGGGCGTAACCCGTTACACCACAGAGATATACGCTGACGAGATGCAGTTGTTGGGCAAAAAGCCAGAGGGAGGGGTCGCACCTTTGACCACCAACCCTTCCGCCGCCAACACAGCAGTGGAGACGCCTCCGCCACCAGTGGAAAATTCGAAGGACGATTTCCCTTTCTAGAGGGCCAGTCCAACGGTTTATACGGAAAATAAATCCGTAACAAATTGGGGAACAAATAGGTATTAATTATTATTCGGGAGACAATCCACGATTTGTAGAGACGCATGGCCGTGCGTCTCTACATTTTTTTGAACCGTTCCCAACCCACGACATCCCGCCGTTCGTCAATCGGGCACCTCCGAACGCAACGCATTGCAGGACCGGAGACGACGACAAAACCCCACGAAACAAAATTCCGGACCCCACCTAAACCATAAATAGCTAAATTGTCAAATAGTAAATAAACGAAGCCTTCAAGAAGACAAATGATACCGCCGAACATTCACCGCAATAATTCTTAACTCTTCATTCTTAATTCTTAATTCTTTTTTCTATATTTGCGGTCGCGAAAAATTTTTAATTTTCTAAATACAAGTAGAATGGTTAATTACAAAGATCTTGGCTTGGTAAACACGAAGGATATGTTTGCCAAAGCAGTAAAGGGAGGTTATGCAGTCCCTGCATTCAACTTCAACAACATGGAGCAATTGCAAGCCATCATCATGGCTGCAGCAGAAACTAAGTCTCCTGTAATCCTCCAAGTATCCAAAGGTGCACGTAACTACGCAAACCAAACTTTGCTTCGTTACATGGCAGAGGGTGCTGTAGAGTACGCAAAGGAGTTGGGCTGGGCTAAGCCACAGATTTGCCTCCACTTGGATCACGGTGACTCTTTCGAGCTTTGCAAGAGCTGTGTAGACATGGGCTTCTCTTCAGTCATGATCGACGGTTCTTCTCTTCCTTACGACGAGAACGTAGCCTTGACGAAGAAGGTATGTGAGTACGCTCACCAACACGATGTTACCGTAGAGGGCGAGTTGGGTGTCTTGGCAGGTGTTGAGGACGAGGTTCAAGCTGAGGAGTCTCACTACACCAAACCAGAAGAGGTGATCGACTTCACTTCTAAGACTGGCGTTGATTCATTGGCTATCTCAATCGGTACTTCCCACGGTGCTTACAAGTTCAAACCAGAGCAGTGCACCCGCGACCCTAAGACTGGCAAGTTGGTTCCTCCTCCGTTGGCATTCGACGTATTGGCAGAGATCGAGAAGAAACTCCCTGGATTCCCTATCGTACTCCACGGTTCTTCTTCCGTACCACAAGACGAGGTTGACACGATCAACAAGTTCGGCGGTAAGTTGCCAGACGCTGTAGGTATCCCTGAGGAGCAATTGCGTAAAGCTGCTAAGTCAGCCGTTTGCAAGATCAACATCGACTCTGACTCTCGTTTGGCTATGACGGCTGCTATCCGTCAAACCTTCGCTGAGAAGCCAGGTGAGTTCGACCCTCGTAAGTACCTCGGTCCTGCTCGTGACAACATGAAGAAGATGTACATGCACAAGATCATCAACGTGCTTGGATCTAACGGAAAGGCTGAATAAGATTCTTTCCCTATCACCCAAAGGCTACCCTAACCGGTAGCCTTTTTTATTTTCACCGCAACAATATTGCAAAAAAATAATTATCTTTGTCCTATCTTTACTTACAACTCAACAGGCTAACGGGTTCTGCCTGACAATTGGGGTAAACACAAAGAACCCACCCTACGCTTATGACCATGAAACACTTTCTCTTCCTACTATTAGGGATTACCGCTTGTTTTCAAGCACATGCGGGCAATGACGCCAACAATACGAACTACATACAAGAATGGGGACGACTGCAATTGAACCCCTACGAAGTAGATCTGGGGCAACACCAACGTACAAGCTGGGGAGGAGAACCTGATTACATGAGTAAACAACTCTGCGACCAGGAGGGATTCCCCATCCAACTGAAAGGATTCTCGGCATTCGGCCAAGATCACGGGAACTGCCTGAAATCCAAAGAGGACCTCGTCAATTTACGTGAAATGGGCGTGAACTGCATACGCATCGCACGTCTCATCTCCGGAGAGGGGAAAATCAGCGACGAACAGGTTAAACAATGGATGGCATGGACCAACGAGACCGGCCTATACTGCATCGTCGACTGGCACTTCATGAATGAACTCAACGAGAAAAATGAGGACAGCGGAGACCCGAACGACTATATCGAAGAGGCCTCGGCATTCTTCCGTATGGTGGCGCAGGAAGTGGCCGACAAGCAATACAAACACATCCTTTACGAGGTATGCAACGAGCCTTCCGGAGTGGAGTGGGAAACCATCAAGAACTATGCAGAGACGATCATCGACATCATCACCAGCATCGACACCAACAAGCCAATCATCATCGTCGGCACACCTGACTGGTGCCAGAAAACCTATCAGGTGGCAAGCTCGCAAAACCTCATCGAGACAGACAAGGCAGGAATCATGTACTCCTTCCACTACTTCGCGGGAGAAGCTGCGCACCAGAATCTCATGTTCTCAGAATTAGATGCCGCCACGATGGCAATCCCTATCATCGTGACCGAATGGAACCTTGGGAAAGTGCAAGAATCAGGAGAGACCGAAGGGGACAACTCAATCAGCACCGAACAAGGAGCCAAATTCCTGCAAAAATGCGCCGTAAATAACACGGGGAAACAACTCGTCAGCTGGATCTACAACTCCTACGGATATGGAGGAAACGGAGCCGCCATGTTCAAAGACGAATGCGGCGGAGAATTGTCAACGTCCGGAAGATTCATCAGCGAACATATCAGTACGATAAACTACAAGGATGGGCCAAGACAGAACTACTACGTGAAGGACTGGGGACGACTGAATATAGTGTGGTCCCAACTCTCCGATGAAAACGGCAACCCCATCCAACTGAAAGGATTCACCGCATTCAGCCCTGGGTACGAGAACTGCCTGAACACCAAGGAAGACCTAGACAATCTACGGGAAACGGGTGTGAATTGCGTACGTATCGCACGGCACATCTCGGGAGAGGGGAAAATCAGCGACGAGCAGGTCAAACAGTGGATGGAATGGGCCTATGAGGCAGGCCTATACTGCATCATCGATTGGCACTTCATGAGTGAACTCAACGAGAAAAATGAGAGCAGCGGAGATCCGAACGACTATATCGAAGAAGCCTCGGAGTTCTTCCAGATGGTGGCGCAGGAAGTAGCAGACAAGCAATACAAGCATATCCTCTACGAAATATGCAACGAGCCTTCCGGTGTGGACTGGGAAACCATCAAGAGCTACGCCAAGGCAATCGCCAACATCATCACCGACATCGACACAACAAGGCCAATCATCATCGTCGGCACCCCGAACTGGTGTCAAAGGATCCACTCTCAGGTGGACGCAACCGACAACAATGTTATCTCGGGGAAGGCGGGAATCATGTATGCCTTCCATTTCTACGCAGGTGAGACCGCCCACATGGCTCTTGAAAGCTCAGAATTTCTCCCAGCCACGAAAAGAGTTCCTGTCATCGTGACAGAATGGAACGCAGGGAATCTTCCTGACCCAGACAATGGCTCCGAATCCACCTTAAACACCCAATCCGCCCAAACATTCCTGAATCACTGTCAAGGAACAGATGGCAGCAGTAAAACAATCAGTTGGATATACAACTCCTACGGGTACGGAGGAGACGGAGGATCCATATTCAAAGAGAATTGTGGCGGGGATTTGACAACCACAGGAAAATTCATCTGCAATGTGTTCGGAGGATGCTATGAGGAGACAGACATAACAGCCATTCAAGGAGAACCGACAATCGTCTACCCAACCATCGTGGAGAAAGGTCGATTCACCGTCTCCGTACCGGACAAAGCGAACGTATTGATTTACAACGTGACAGGATCCTTGGTTCAATCCGAGGAGATAAACGGTTCATCCGAGATCTCCACCCGCCTTGCACCGGGCCTCTACAACGTGAAGGTCATCCAAGAAGAGGAAGCCCAAACGACTAAAATCATCGTAAAATAAATAAAACAAATTCACGCTGGCCCATCCATAAAATCTGTAAATTCTTTGTAACTTCGCGGTCTAATTCAAGGAAAGACCTAAAAAGTTGAAAATGAACGAAAAGAAAAGGAATTTTATGGATGGGCTACGCGATGGATTCCCTATCGGGATGGGCTATTTCGCCGTGGCATTCTCCTTAGGATTCATCGCACGGAAAGCGGGGTTGACCCCCATAGAGGGCTATCTCGCCAGCGTCCTCAACCACGCCTCGGCGGGCGAATACGGTCTTTACACCTCCATCGCGGAACTGGCCACATACGCCGAAGTGGCGCTCATCACCTTCATCGCCAACGCGCGCTACCTGCTGATGAGTTGTTCCCTTAGCCAACGGTTCGACCCTAACGCACCATTCTTCCACAGACTGCTCGTGGGCTTCGGCATCACGGACGAGATATTCGGCGTCTCCATCGCGCGTCCAGGCTACCTATCCCCCGAACATTTCTACGGTGCCATGGCCATGTCCATCCCGCTATGGGGACTAGGCAATTTCCTAGGCATCTGGCTGGGCAACCTGTTGCCGGGGCACATCACCAGCGCACTTTCGGTGGCCCTCTACGGCATGTTCATCGCCATCATCATACCACCGGCCAAAAAGGACAAGGTCATCGCCGCGGCGGTCTTCGCCAGCTTCCTGTTTAGCTTCGGGGCATCGCAGACGCCCTACATCAAGGATCTGTCGGCAGGCACACGCACCATCATCCTGACCGTCATCATATCAACCGTGGCGGCCCTCGTGAAACCGGTGAAAGAGAGTGAAATCAATCAATCGGAGGAAAAGAAATGACACATAACGCGATCATATATATCCTTGTCGCCGCTCTGGTCTCCTACATCATCAGAGTGTTGCCTTTGACACTGATACGGAAGCCTATCACCAACCAGTTCGTCAGATCGTTCCTCTACTACGTGCCCTACGTGACCCTCTCGGTCATGACCTTCCCGGCCATCATCGAAGCGACACAATGCCCCATAGCGGGATTGGCCGCACTGCTGACCAGCATAGCGGCGGCGTTGCTCGGAGCAGGGTTATTTCCCGTGGCATGCGTCAGCTGCCTGACCGTGCTCCTCTCAGAATTTCTATTGGGATGCTAACCCTTCCCTAACGTCTCCGTCAGAGAAGGGTTTTCCTTAATCAAACTATATCAGACTATTTCATCCACTTCTTGCAGCACTCCCTCGCCTCGGCGATGATGCGTTCCTCGTCTTTCACCTTGCGGTCCTTCATGACGATCTTACCATCGCAGATGAGCGTGTTGAAGGCCTCGTTGCTGGAAGCGTTCACCAAGTTGGAGTTGAAGTTGTAGCAAGGTACGAAACGCTCGTTGTCCAAGTCGATCAGCAAAGCGTCCGCCACCTTCCCCACCTTGATCTCTCCGCCATTGATGCCGAAGGCCTCCGAACCGTTCTTGGTCGCCCAATCCACCGCCATATCCACAGGGAGGATCTCCGGACCGTAGTTGCACTTCGCGATCATGGAGGCGCACTTCACCTCCTCGCGCATGTCCAAGTTGTTGTTCGACGAGCAACCATCCGTACCGATGGTCACACGGCAGCCCGAATCGATCACCATCTTCGTTCGGAAGAAGCCAGAGGAGAGTTTCATGTTGGATATAGGGTTATGGGCGATTGTCACGCCACGCTCCTTCATGATGGCAAGCTCCTCCGCATCCACATGCACCACATGGGCGGCGATGCAGTCGGGTCCCAAGACGCCCAACTTATCCAACCAGCGAACAGGCGACAGACCATGTTCCTTCACGCAATCATGCACCTCCTTCTTCGTCTCGGAGAGGTGGAAATGGCAGAAGGCGTGGTGCTTGCGTACCGCCTCCACCGCACGGATCCAAAGCTTCTCGCCAACCGTATAGACGGCGTGCGGAGCAAGCGACATCAGGATACGGGAGGAACGTCCCACATACTTCTCAAACACGTCGAAAGAGGCCTCGATACGCTCCTCGCCTATGTTGTCGATCAACGTGACGCCCATGCAACCACGGATCCCCATGCGGTCCAATACCTTCCAGGTCTCCTCCGTGTTCCAATACATATCATTGAAAAAGACCGTACCCGACTTGATCATCTCCAGCACGGCCAACTCGCTACCGATACGGATATCGTCCGCCGTCATCTTCGCCTCGAACGGCCAGATGTGCTCATTGAGCCACGTGAAGAGCTCCATGTCGTCGGCATAGCCGCGCAGGAGCGTCATGGCCGCATGCGTGTGCATATTGTAAAACGGAGGCACGATCGCCATGTTCTTCATCTGGTCCGAATGGAAGATCTCATCCCCCGGTTCCGGCTTGACATCCTTGCCGACGCCCGTGAACACACCATGCTCCATCCTCACATTGACATACTCGCCATCCAACAATACATGGCCGATGTATAACGCCTTACTATCACTCATATTCTTACTCTTTTATTGTTATACCTACATTAAACAACATGCCCCGAACCCAATGTCCTAAAGGGATAATTCCAAATTAATAATTTTAAATGATATTTTATGCAACAAAGTTAAAAAAATATAAGGCAATTTTTTAACTTTGCCATGCTATGGTGGAATGGAGAGGAAAAACAGCCATGGTACCGTAGCCAAGACTTCTACAGAAATATTATGAAAATATGAACATGAATATGAAGTACTACAGGACATTTAAGCTAATGCTACTATCTTTGTTGGCATTACCAATGAGCAGCTGGGCCATTGAGAAAGACCTACAGATGGACATAGACCAAGTGACAATCTACCGTTCGGGAGCCGAAGTGGAACGCTCTTCCACCGTCAGCCTGCCTGCAGGTATCACCGAGTTGAGAATCAGATCGCTCTCCCCTTCCATCGATCCGAAGAGCATTTTAGTGAAGATGGCGAACGAAAACGTGACGCTGATTTCCGTCACCCATGAGATGGATTTCGCCAACCAGAAGAAGATATTGGAGGAGACCGCAAAAATACAGAAGGTCACCGACGCCCTGAAGGACTCCATCGCACAGACCAACAGTTTGTTGGAAGTGTACGCCTCCGAAAAGGAGATGATGAAATCCAACAAGAGCATCAAGGGCGTTGAGGGAATCACCGCGGAAGACCTCTCGAAGATCACCACCTTCTACCACAAGAAGATGACGGAGATCGAGAACGAGCAAAACAAACTGAAGAAGAAAAAGAAGGAGTTCACCAACCAATACATCTCATTGACTCAGAAGCAGATAGCTCTCAACCTGACCGCCAACGAGTCTTCCTTCACCATCAAAGCCATGGTACAGACGGACAAGGCTACCGAAACAAAAGTCAGACTGACCTACTACGTGACGGAGGCAGGCTGGAACCCAGTATACGAGGCGCGCATCACGGACAACAAGCATCCTATGCAACTCACCTACGCCGCCAACGTGAGACAGAACGTACACGAGGATTGGAGCAACGTGGCGATCCGCATCTCCACGGAAGATCCTTTGGAGGATAACGTCTCCCCTTCCATCACCAGCGACAAACTGAACTTCGGCAACAGCGCCCAATACGTGGCGAAAGCGCAAGCGAAGATCAAGCCACGCACAAAGACCGTCAAGGGTATCGTATCCAACTTCATGCAACCGCTCCCTTACGTCTGCATCGTGGCCACAGGAACGAACCTCTACGCCATCACAGACCAAAACGGTTTCTACGAGATCAACGTGCCTGAGAACTGCCAACTGGAGTACTCCCACCTCGGATATACCACCCAAAACATTCAAGTCACCCCTAACACAGGCGACGTGATCAACATCAACTTGAATGAATCCGCCGAGCTGAAGCAAAACGACCTCAACGAGGTGTTGAACAATAATGCAGGGAACAATCAAGAACAGAGCGCCACAGCAAACGCATCCGTCAGCACAGACAACACCGAAAAGAAGGTCAACAACCTCGCACATAAGGAGTTGCGTCCTGCCCACCTGACAGAAGGGGACATGGAGTCTGAGGAGATCGTGCCAGGATGGCTCAACTTGGCTCCTTTCACAGTTTCCATCCCGAACAAATACACGATTCCTTCCAACAATATCCCTACCCTTATCCGTATCAACAGCTACACGATCGACGCTACCTACGAATATGTGGTATTGCCTAAGTTGGAGAAGAAGGCATACATCTCGGCTTTCATCCCTGACTGGACAAAATACAAATTGTTGGACGGACCGGTTTACATCTTCTGGAACAACGAGTTCAAGGGACAAAGCTACCTCTCCACCAACGCCATGAAGAACGATGTGGAACTCTCCATCGGTGCCGACAAGGGTATCACCGTCAACCGTGAAATCGTACAGTCCAACTCTTCCAAGCAAGTGCTGATCTCCAGCAACAAGGCTACCCGCACCTGGAAGATCACCCTCAGCAACACGAAGGACACGCCAGTGGACATCGCCGTGAAGGACCAATACCCACTCTCCAACGACGAGGATATCACGGTGGATCTCCTGCAGAGCCAAGGCGCTTCGGTGGACAAGAGCACGGGTATCATCACATGGCGGACGACCCTCCAGCCAGGAGAAGAGAAGAAATTCGAATTCACGTACAGAGTCAAATACCCTGTGGGTAAGTCCCTGTACTTGGAATAATGGCCTTGCCAGGTCATCCATATACCTAAATTGTAGAGGCTCGGACTCCGTGCCTCTACATTTTGGTTTAAAGTGAGTTAGTTATTAACATTCACCCATTTAACTGATAATCAAAAGATAATACAATGGGTTGGGCTATTTAAAAGAACCCATTCGAACAATAACAGCGGAAATGCAAAGAACAGAAATATCCACATTGGGCGAGTTCGGACTCATCAAGCACCTCACCCAATCCTTCGAACTGAAGAACAGTTCCTCGATCAAGGGCATAGGCGATGACGCAGCCATCCTAGACTACAAGGAGAAACAGGTACTGGTCACCACTGACCTCCTATTGGAGGGTGTGCACTTCGACCTCACCTACGTGCCACTGAAGCACCTAGGTTACAAATCGGCGGTCGTCAACATCTCCGACATCTGCGCCATGAACGGTAAACCCAAACAGATAACCGTCTCCCTCGGCGTCTCCAAACGGTTCTCCGTGGAGGACATGGAGGAGCTCTACGCAGGCATACAATTGGCTTGCGACCACTACGGAGTGGATCTGGTAGGCGGCGACACATCCGCCTCCATGACGGGCCTGACCATCAGCATCACCTGCATCGGCGAAGGCGAGAAGGGGAAGGTGGTCTGCCGCAACACCGCACAACCCAACGACCTCATCTGCGTGTCGGGCGACCTCGGCGCAGCCTACATGGGACTGCTGCTCCTCGAACGTGAGAAGAAAATCTTCGCCGGAGACAATTCCATCCAACCCGACTTCGCTGGCAAGGAATACATCATCGAACGACAGCTGAAACCTGAGGCTCGACAGGACATCATCGAGTCGCTGGAGCGCATCAACGTGGTGCCGACCGCCATGATGGACATCTCGGACGGACTCTCCTCCGAACTGTTGCACATCTGCAAGCAAAGCAATGTGGGTTGCCGCATCTACGAGGACAGGATCCCGATCGACTACCAAACCGCAGTCATGGCGGAGGAGTTCAACATGAACGTCACCACCGTCGCCCTGAACGGAGGCGAGGACTACGAACTGCTCTTCACCGTACCGCTGTCGATGAACGACGTGTTCCAGAACCTGCCGGGCATCAAGGTAATCGGACACACGACCGACGCTTCATTAGGCTCTTGCCTCATCACACGCGACGGACAGGAAATCACCCTGAAGGCGCAGGGTTGGAACTCCCTCGAAAAATAAAAAACAGTTTACATCCCTAAATACAGATTAGACTCCCTACCGATTCAAAGAACCCTAGAGGTGTCTGAATCGGCAGGGAGTTTTTTTCGTAACGAAAGAAGCGTCCCCACTACCCTCCCTATGGAGGAGTGAGGGAAAGGACGCGGCAAAAATCTCCTCGCTCATTTGCCGTATTTCTCGCAAAAAACTTGCAAATATTAAGAATTATTCAGAAATTTGCCACGCATTTGTAAGCATATATGGATATTCTATTTATCAGATTTTGATACTCAAAAGAACGTCTAACCATTTGATTTCTAAATTATTTTATAAATATTATCAACAGTTATGAGAAAAAAAATACTATTAACGTGTGCCGCATTGTTCCAAATGTGGGTTTCCTTTGCGGGAATCGATCCAAGCACAAAAACACTGATCATTGAGGAGGGGACGACGGTTATCCCTGCCAATTCGTACAAAAACAACACGCAATTCACATCGATTCAATTCCCATCGACGTTGGAGCGTATTGGCGAGAGCGCCTTCACCGGTTGCGACAGTCTGGAAACCGTGGTGTTGCCAGAGGGCGTCTATGTGGAGAAATATGCGTTCCAAAGCTGTAAGGGATTGAAGAAGGTGGTCTTCTCGGACAACGTTAATGTGGGGACACGCGCTTTCCGTTATTGCACATCCATTGAATCTATCCAATTGGCGGAAAATGATTCATTGGATTATGGGGCGTTCGAGGATATCACGCCTGTCAAAAAAGTGGTTATCCCTAGCTCCACCCAAGTGGACATGTGGGGCATCCCGAGTGACACCACCTACTACATGGGATCGATAGAGGACCTTTTCAACAAGCTCATTTTCTTCTACAAAAAGACAGTTTTGTATGTGGACAATAAAAAAATGGGCAACGAAATTGTGGTGCCTGACTACGTGACCGAAATGTCCTACGAAAAGATATGCGCCTTGAAGGAGGTGTTCAGCACAATCACGGTAAATCCTCAAACACTTAAAAAAATTGAGAACGAGTGCGAAGTGGACACGGTCAATTACTTAGGCACATTGGCCCAATACAACGAACAACCGATTCTCGCGGAGGTCGTTCTCTTCAACGGAAAGCGGTTGGGTGGCATCGTTCCTGAAGGCATTGACTCACTTGGATATGACGCGGCACACCAAGTGATATATGACGAAACGAAGACAAAAATTGTTTTGCCGTCTTCCTTGAAACACATGGAAAGAGTGGTAAGTCCTAAAGATACTGTTTTGAACATTATCTCATTCGCGGAAGAACCTCCCGTTCTAGAGTCTAATTATTACATGGAACAATTTGACGTGCGGGTATATGTTCCTTGCCAAAGCGTTTCAGCCTACCAAGAGGATAAGATGTGGGGCGCCGCGAAAACCATTAAATGCCTGAACGATACGACAGAGATTATTCCTCCGGTCATCAACGACACGACTGTGATAGACACGACGATCATACCACCAGTCATCATAGACACGACTGTGATAGACACGACAATCATACCACCAGTCATCATAGACACGACTGTGGTCGATACCACCGCACATATCCATGACTTCACCTATGGTGATTGCTCTTGCGGCGTGGTGGATAGCGTGGAGCAACATTGGTTCGACATCTCCACCGTAGAGGAATTATATCAATTCGCAAGCCTTGTCAATGAAGGACACAAATGGTTGAATGGTAGATTGTTGGAAGATATTGTTTTGAACGACACCATCCTTCATCGTCCAGTTGAATATAATCGTAACAGAGAAATATTCGGTGACACTTCAGCGCTGAGGAAATGGACCCCGATCAAGAAATTCTCCGCAGTGTTTGACGGAAAGAACCATGTCATCAAGGGTCTCTACCATGAACGTTTCCCAGGAGAATGGGACGGTTCTTACAGCTTCATCAATGCGATGGAGGGTGGAACGGTACGGAATCTGGCTATCGAGGATGCCTTCCTTTACAACAATTGGGAAGGTGAGGCGGCTATCATATGCGCGAACGCCAGTGATTCATATTTCGAGAACTGCCATGTCTCCGGATACGTGGGAGTCCTTTATGGATCAGCTGCCGGATTGGCGGGGAATGCGCTGAATTGCACATTCGTGAACTGCTATAATCAAGCTTCTGTATACGGTCAAAACTCAGTGGCAGGTATCGCCTTCGTATCCTATGGATCACAAGGGAGAACCGATTATCGTTTGACCATAAAGAAGTGCTGGAACGAGGGTGAAATCACCGGCAACCCACGGACCGAATCCGTGGCAGGTATCGCTGTCACCCAAACCGGCCAAGTGGACATCCAGGATTGCTACAATGTGGGCACTATCACCTCTACAGCAAAGGAGAATGAGAAATATGGCACAGGCGGTATCTGTGGCGGCACCATGCAGAACGTGCGCATATCGGATTGCTTTAACGTAGGAGTGGTTTCCTCAACAGGATATTTGGGCGCCATCGCACCTATACTGAACAAGAAGGTCAGCGATGTGTCCGCCCACAAGGATAGCGCGGATTTTAATAACGACACAATCTATATCCACAACTGCTATGCGTTGATCGGATCCGCACAAGGTGAATTGCAAGGGGATTCCGCCTCTGCCGAGACACACCTGATGACGGCCGACCAATTCGCTTCGGGTGAAGTTTGCTACGGACTGAACCATGGCGTGACGGACGGCAGCCAATCCTTCTACCAGAACCTGAAGGATGTCACTCTCCGCACAGGTGGTAACGCAAACGTGAATATACCATCTCTGGACACTACCCTTCGGACAGTTGCCTTCGACGGCACTGTCTACTACAACATGAAGCCGGAAGAGGTGGGTGAGAAGATATTGACCAGCGGACAAGGCGTATCGATCGTCTCCACAACCGACGGAATCGTTGTCGACAATGCGGCAGGAACGATTCGCCTGACCGATATAAACGGCAGGGTGCTTTTCATCCGGAAAGTCGAGGACGCGCAATCAGTGGAGATCTCCATCGGCAACAAGGGCGTTTACCTCCTGTCAATCGATGATTACACCTACAAGCTCATTGTACGGTAATAGGTTGACCCTAAAATAGGTGTGAGGCGGAGTCGTTGATTCGATTCCGCCTCATATTTTTACGGGAGGGGTCTTCCCTCGCTGCGCACCGCCATATTTTCCGCTAATCGCTTGCAAATCTTAAGATTTTTTTCGAATTTTGTAACATATTTACGCACGTCCGTAGCTATGGCACTTGATTGTTTTTACAATAACAATACACTAAAAATCAAAGGAATACATAACCTTCGGGTGTCTATTTTATAAACTAATTCAACCAACGGGTTAAAGACATTATCTCAGACATGATTCGACTAACAAAATACCTCATCGGAATATTGCTCCTCTCCCTATTCAGCGGATGCTCCGTCAAGTCTAAAATCAGAAAGGCGGACAAGAAATACGAGATCGGAGAATACTATAACGCGGCGAACATCTACAACAAAGCCTACCCTAAGGTGAAACTCAAGGATAGGCAGTTGAAGGCGTACACCGCATTCAAGTTGGGGGATTGCTACCGTCTCACGAACCTCGACGATAGGGCCGAACGTGCCTTCGCCAATGCGGTGAAGTTCAACTACAAGGATTCCATCGTCTTCCTGTATTACGCCGATGCGCTGAGGAAGAACCAAAAGATGAAATATGCCATCACATTATACGACAGCTATCTGGCGACCCACCCCAACGACCAGCGCGCCCTCAACGGCAAGCAATCCGCCGAGGAGGCTGCAGAGTGGGAAAAGAACCCTACCCGCTACATCGTGAAGAAGGAGGAGTTCTTCTCCTCCAAGAAGGCGGAGTTCAGCCCGGCATTCCCTGGCGGTGACGGTGAGATCGTCTACTTCAACTCCTCAAGAGAGAACAAGGAGATCGGCGGCGGAAACAGTAAGATCACAGGCCTCCGAAACAACGATATCTATACCGCCAAGCGAAACGCATTGGGGGAATGGGACGACATCACACCTGTAGAGGGTGACATCAACTCCGACATGGACGAGGGTTCCGCCTCCTTCAGCGCGGACGGTAAGACGATGTACTTCACCCGCTGCGTCGCGCAAAAAGGAGAGAGCCGCGGCGCACAGATCTGCTACGTGACCCGCTCCGGCGGCAAATGGGGCAAGGTGAACGAGGTGAAACTATCCCCGGATAGCTCCATCACATTCGCCCACCCGACCATCTCGCCCGACGATAGATTCCTCTACTTCGTCTCCGACATGCCAGGCGGCTTCGGTGGCAAGGATATCTGGCGAAGCGAGAAGACCGGCACCTCATTCGGCGCACCGGTCAACCTGGGACCTTCCATCAACACCAGCGGAGACGAGATGTTCCCTTGCATGAGGGAGAACGGCACGCTCTACTTCTCCTCCACGGGACACCCGGGCTTCGGCGGACTGGACATCTTTTACGCCAACGAACTGGAGGATGGCTCCTGGACGGTCACCAACATGATGTACCCTATCAACTCCAACGGAGACGACTTCGGCATCACCTTCATCCAAGGGAAAGAGAAAGGACTCTTCTCCTCCAACCGTGGGGAGAAGAAAGGATACGACAAGATATACTCCTTCGAATTGCCTGAGATAGAGTTCCTTATCGACGGTAAGGTGACAGACATGTCCGGCGAGGCGCTGGGCGGTGCCACGGTGCGCATCGTGGGCGACGACGGCACCAACACGAAGGTGCAGTCCAAGAAGGACGGAACCTTCAAGCTGAGCCTCAACAAGGGTGTCAAGTACGTGCTGTTGGGCAACTGCAGGGGCTACCTCAACCAGAAGGAGGACGCCGTGACCGTGGACTTGGAAGACTCCAAGACCTTCCCTATCAACTTCACCCTCGCCTCCCTCAGCAAGCCTGTGGGCTTGGACAACATCTTCTTCGAGTTCGGCAAGGCCACCCTAACGCCTGAATCCTCCGCCGCCTTGGATAAGCTGGTGAAGGTGCTGAACGACAACCCTAACATCACCATCGAGATCGGCGCCCACACGGACCGTATCGGTTCCGCTGACGGCAACCTGCAACTCTCCGGCAAGCGTGCGCAATCGGTTGTCGACTACCTCATCAAGGGGGGCATCGAAGCGGAGCGCCTGACCGCCAAAGGGTACGGAAAGACACAGCCGGTCGTGGTGGACAAGAAACTCAAGAAGAAATACAACTTCCTGAAGGAGGAGGCTGCCCTCGACGAGGAGTACATCGAGACCCTGACGGACGAGCAGAAGGAGATCGCGGACTCCATCAACCGACGCACCGAGTTCCGCGTGCTGAAGACCACCTACAAGATGTACTAACATGGCCCGAGGCAGAAGCAGGAAAGCAGTAGGAGGCAATCCGAAGAACCCGTTCCGATTCAACTCGAACAGCAAAAAAACTTCGGGCGGAAAACGAATCGGCAAATCCAAGCCCGAAAAGGCTAATAATATGCTGAATAGGAGGGTGAAGTGAAAGAATCACAGCATTAGCTATAATAAAAATAGAATCAATGAACAATAAAGACTTTTGGAACGATATAAATTCGATCATAGACGAAGGATTTTCGTCCGAGGGTCTGTCAAAATTGGAGTCCTATGCAGAACAATTCATCAGCGGAAGGCTTGTATATCAACGATTTTCACCGGCAGAACAGCATGGCTGCATTGCGGGAGGTCCGACGCATGTCATTGCATCCCTACTCGCGGGAGCAGAAAATTGGACAAATAAAGATGCTGGAAAAGGAATCGGGGATTTCAAAAGAGAAATTGAACGAGGAAAGACGCAGGCGGCAATTATAGAGCAATGGACAAGAAAAGCCGGGTGTTGGATTGAGGATGTGGATAAGACTCTCCCGCAAACGTTGGGAGAACATATTGCGGAAGGAGGAGAAGCAAAAGTTTATGACAACGGATACTTGCTTGTAAAAACAATTGGTCTTGATTATTTTATTCAGCCGATTTTAGCATTAGATCGTGTTTCTTTGCATAACACACTCTTTCCTGAAACTTCGATGGAGGTTATTGGCTTTGGGAAAACATCTTCGCAAGATTTCAACATCATCGTGAATCAACCATTTGTCGAAGGATCACATATTACTAATGCTGCCATTTCAGAATATATCCAGAGATTAGGTTTTCAGCTGATAAACCCGAGGAATTGGACTTTTGCGACGCCCGAAATCTATTTGAGTGACCTTCACGATGAGAATGTGATTCTTTCCAAAGAGGGTAATGTGTTTGTAGTAGATTGTGACGTGCGCATCAACATACCAGAGCTGCGTTGCGGTGGCACACGGACACTGACAACGAATGTTGAATTTAGATGAAAAGGTTTGCCTGGATTTCTCAGACAGTGTCTGGAAAATCCACATTGAGGCAACTAAATATTTTTACGGAAGAGGAGATTGGGTACGCAGTGCGTATCCGATTTAGTTGGACGCATATTCGTTCGCTTTCCGCTTTGACAGACCCGCTCGCCCGCCAGTTTTATATGGAGATGTGTCGCATTGAACATTGGGACACACGTACGCTTGATGTAAAGATTGATTCGCAGCTCTATGAGCGAACAATCAGGAATTTCCATTTACGAAGCCGTTCGTTTCGCAAATGAAAATTTGTGCCGATGATGTATTGCATGATTTCCTAAGTTGGAAAATAATCTTTATCTTTGAAGTGTTAAATATATGTCTATGCATTGAGTTATAGATGAGTGAATTATGAATAAAAATTACGATTCCACCGACATAAATTCAATATTTAATTACAGCAAGGGTCTGCTTAATCACACATTACGGGAGTTTGTTTCCTCTAGTTACAAAGCTCGCAAAGGGAAGGGTGGACTAGGAGAAATGGTGGAAGAAATTTATTTTGGTTACGATAAAAACAATAATCCAGAAGCAGATTTTTCGGTAGCAGGTGTTGAGTTGAAGTGCACTCCCCTTAAAAAGAGCAAAAAAGGAGAACTCCTCATCAAAGAACGTCTAGTGTGCGGAATGATTGATTATGTAGAGGAGGCGGGGAAGGATTTTGAGCATAGTCATTTTTACGAAAAATGTCGTCTAATGCTTTTGCTTTTTTACCTACATATTGCACAGGCAGAGCCATTGGATTTAGAGTTCCTATTTTCTGTTTTATGGAAACTTCCAGAAAAGGATTTACTAATTATTCGTAATGACTACAACATCATACATGATAAAATAATCAAAGGTTTGGCTCACACATTGACGGAAGGAGACACTCTTTATCTGTCCGCATGTCGTAAGGGGTCTAAAGCAAGTGATGTGACTAAACAATTTAATAGTGACATCCCTGCACCCACACGTGCTTTTTCCCTAAAAACAGCTTATATGCGTACCATTCTAGAGTACGTGAAGAAAAATAAGGGAAATGCAATATCCAATATAAAATTACCCAAGGGAAAAGAAACTGTCAGTGTAGAAGAACTAAGATCATTCAATTTTGAAGAGATCATTTTCAGTCGGTTTAAACCACATATTGGCAAAAATGAAAAACAATTGGAGAATGAGCTTGATTTAGATTTGTCAAGCAATAGCAAAAACAAGTTTTTCCAAATAGCAAATGCCATCGCAGGAAACAAGAAATGTGGCAATGTTAATCATTCTGAGGAGTTTCAAAAATCAGGATTAATGATGAAAACAATTCGTGTACAAGCAAATGGAAAAATAAAAGAAGCTATGTCATTCGAGAATATTGATTATCAAGAAATATTTGATAATGATAATTGGTACGATAGCCGCTTGTATGAAATCTTCACAAATCGTTTTTTGTTTGTTGTATATAGGGAACAAACTCCGAATACAGGTGACTACGTGCTAGATAAGATATTTTTTTGGACTATGCCGCAAGAAGATATTAAAATTGCAGAATCATATTGGAATGATATACGAAAAAATGTGCTGGGAAACACCATAGATTCTCAATATTTTTGGAGTGCAAGCTTAGGTCGGTTATTTCATGTACGCCCCAAAGGACGGAACAGTAATGATTTAGCAGATAATCCCCATGGAGGTAAATGTAAAAAGTTTTGCTATTGGTTTAATAATGAATACATTACAAGTATTGTAAACAATGATTGAATATGTCTAAGAAAAGAGAAACAAAGGTTATTGAACTATTTGCGGGAGTTGGTGGTTTCCGTATAGGATTGGAAGGGGCTTCAGATGCTTTTAAAACGATTTGGAATAACCAATGGGAACCTTCCACACAACGTCAAGACGCATCAATAATATACAAAGCGCGTTTCGGCAAAGAAGGTCATTGTAATCGAGACATCAATCTTGTTAAGACGGAAGACATCCCTGACCATGATTTATTAGTCGGGGGATTCCCATGTCAAGACTACTCTGTTGCAGCATCATTAAGCCGTTCAGGTGGGATAGAAGGGAAGAAGGGTGTTTTATGGTGGCAAATATATCGCATTTTAAATGAAAAGGGAGAATGTCGACCGAATTATCTATTTTTAGAGAATGTAGATCGCATTATTAATTCTCCTGCCACACAGCGTGGACGAGATTTTGCTATTATCCTTGCTTCTCTTGCAGATCTTGGTTATACTGTTGAGTGGCGTATTGTCAATGCTGCAGATTATGGCATGCCTCAACGTCGTCGTCGCACTTACATATTGGCATATAAGAAAGGAAGTGTTGTTGCTGAAAAAGTAAAAAACATACGTGATTGGGTATTGTTTGAAGGTGTATTATCAACAGCCTTCCCTTTTGTTCAAAAGTCTAATTCAGAATATGAATTTGATATTGAAGGAAGTATAAAAGAAGTTTCTGACAATTTTAATAAAGACAAAAAAGAGACTCCTTTTGGCAATGCAGGTATAATGGTTAATCGTCACGTTTATACTGTTGATGCAGAGCCAAAATATGATGGTCCACGACAATTATTGGGAGATATAATTGTTGACGAGGAATTCGTTCCAGAAGAATTTTTCATATCAGATGATGAGTTGCCCAAATGGCAATACGAGAAAGGTGCAAAGAAGATACATAGAATCAGCAAAGAAGGTTTTGAATATGATTTTTCAGAAGGAGGAATGGCATTCCCCGACTATCTAGACCGTCCATCACGGACAATGATTACTGGGGAAGGAGGTTCTGCACCCTCTCGATTTAAACATGTAATACGAACGGAATCAGGCCGTTATCGTCGTCTTATACCAATTGAGTTGGAACGTTTAAATATGTTCCCAGACAATCAGACCCTTCACTCTGAAGTTTCTGATGGAAGGCGAGCTTTCCTAATGGGTAATGCTCTTGTTTGTGGTATTGTTCGTGAAGTGGGTAAATCCCTTTATCGTTTTATCTATGAGGAAGAACCAATATCAACACATCCCATAGAGATGCAACGAGCAAAACAACCGACATTGGAATTATCATTGTTTGAAAATGAAGAAGAAAAAGTCATTTATACTGCTCCGAAAAAAACGATTGGATTAGACAAAATGAAGCATGTTCTAATTGGGCTTGTTAAAGCAGATAATGAGGAATATTTCTTAGATGGCATACCCACAAAAATTTACTATACGGGGAAGACAAAACATTTCCCTTCGACAATTGCGTTGAATAAGTTGTTTTATTTTATGCCATATATTAAGGGGAAAGGGGTCAAAGATTTATATCTCATTAAAGTTGCACGTATAGGCACAAAGGCAGAAATACACCCTACAAGCAAAGATGACGAGCCACGTCTAGTGTTTGATTTGGAGTTGATATATCAATATCCTGACTACAAGCCTATTCAGCCTAATATTTTCCACACATATAAAGATACCACGTTACTAGCTGTTGAGGACAAATAAAAATCTATTGAAGTTATAATTTAAAAATATTAAAATGAACGAGTATATTTTTTATACAAACGAGGGGTTTACAATTCCTCCACACGAAGAAAAGGAAGTGGAAAATTGCCAGGTTTTGGGACGTGCATTTGGTGATAATGAGAAAAATGCATGTGACAATTTGGTAAAAGATAATCCATGGATAAAAGATTGTGGATTTGATATTGAAAAGGCTGTCTCGATGCAACTCTTGACAAAAGAAACGAAACAAGACATTAATATTTTGGTTCAATATCTCATAGAAGATGAATATAGAAAATTTCAAGAGTTAGGAAGCCCTAAGGAACATATTTATCATTCTCTCAAAAGGTTACAAGAAGTGATTGGATAATAGTCATTTTATTCTCTTGAAAGAACATCAGGAAACACTCTTTTCCGTAGTGTCGTTACCATCAACATCTTCTCCGAAGTTCATAGTGAATACGCACCATTACACTTTTTAGTCGCACTTTCTGCACCATCATTACACTTTTTAGTCGGACTTTTTGTCTGTTCGATACACTTTTTAGTCGGAGTTTTTGTAAATCGTTACACTTTTCAGGCGGACTTTTGGCAAACAGGGTCAAATCAAACATGCGCATATATTTCCTCAAATGAAGGGAAAATTATATATTTGCACTATCGGAAAAATTCCGACGTATTATGTTTAACGAAATTTTCAGTAATTGGATATACCACTTTTATCTTTTATGGAATGGGCCGGCACACCGGATGCTTGGTGGATGGCCACTCTTACGGCGGCGGTCATTGTCGCGATTATCTCTTTTGTGTTGCTAGCCTTCGTTTCATTCTTCGAATCGGAGTTCTTCTCCTTGAACAGCAATGAAATAGCTGAAATCAAGATTTCCAACGACAAGAAGTTCGAACGGCTGAAGAACCTCTCCGAAGACCCGCTCAGAACCTTAGGCGGCGTGATCTCTACCCGCTATATCTTCATCGTGACGGGCATCTCCACCACCACCCTCCTGCTGTGGCACCTCCTTTCGGGTACCTGCGTGGCGCTGTGGGGGAAATGGCTCATCGTCATCGCCACAATAGGCATCCTACTGACCATCTGCGCGGAATATGTCCCGAAGAAAATGGCCAACAAACAAAGCCAGAAACACCTGTGCCGGAGCGCTAACATCGTCAGCCTGTTCGGCCTGCTATTCTCCCCGTTCACCAAACTGCTGATGCTCAAAACGGGTGTCGTGGAGCGCAGGCTGGAGTCGCGCACCCAACATAGCGCGGCCATAGAGGACATCTCAGACTCGCTGAACCTCTCCGACGCGGAGACGGCCGACGAGAAAGAGATCCTGCGGGGCGTGATGAACTTCGGTAAAATCAGCGTCGACGAGATCATGCAACCGCGCGTGGACATCGTGGACGTGGACTTCAACAGCGACTTCGACACCGTGCTCGAGATCATACGCGAGTCGGAATACTCCCGCCTCCCCGTCTACGAGGACTCCATCGACTACGTGAAGGGTATCCTCTACATCAAGGACTTCCTGCAATACACCGACCAGAAAAAGGACTTCAAGTGGCAGAACCACATCCGTGAAGCCTACTTCGTGCCGGAGAACAAGAAGATTGACGACCTCCTGAAGGAATTCCAACAGAAGCATATCCACATGGCGGTCGTGGTGGACGAGTTCGGCGGAACGTCGGGCATCGTCACCATGGAGGACATCATCGAGGTCATCGTGGGCGACATCTGCGACGAGCACGACGAGGAGGAGAAACAGATCATCCCGATCGACGCCAACACCTATATCCTAGACGGAAAACTCCTGCTCTCGGACTTCTACCACATCAACGGTGTGAACAAGGAGGACTTCGGCGAGACGGAGGGCGACGCGGACACGCTGGCGGGTCTCATCCTCGAAATGAAGGGTTACATCCCTACCCCAGGCGAAACGATCGAGCTGGGCAGCAGATACCGCTTCGAGATCAAATCGGCGGATAAACGCAGAATCAAGGAAATAAAGTTCATCATCAATGAAGAAAAGAATGAATAAAGGCATATTGTTCCTCTTCGCCATGGTGCTGCTGAGCGCCTGCACGGAATACATGCCTAAGCCACGTGGATACTTCCGCATAGACCTGCAAGAGAAGTCTTACAAGAGATTCCATACGGAGGGTTTCCCCTGCTCCTTCGAATACGCCGACAACGTCTCCGTCGTCAAGACAAGCGGTGTCGAGGCGGACTCGGTGTGGGTGGATATCATATACCCGCAATACAACGCACGCATCTACGGCACCTACCGCAAGGTGGACGGCAACTTCGCCCAACTCTCGGAGGAGGCCTACAAACTGGTGTACCAGCCCCACGTCTCCAAGGCGGAGGGCATCAACACCTCCTTCTTCTCCAGCGACGAGCACAAGGTCTACGGCATGCTCTATGAGCTGAAGGGCAACACCGCGTCGAACATCCAGTTCGCCATGTCGGACAGCACCCGCCACTTCCTGCGCGGGGCGCTCTACTTCAACGCCAGCCCGAACAAAGACTCCATCGCCCCTGTGGTGGACTACATCAAGGAGGATATCATCAACCTAATCAACACGTTAGAATGGAAATGATAAAAAAGAGCATCCATATCATTCTCTTCATCATAGCGGTCATCGCTGTCTACTTCATCTCGGAGCGGCACTTCTTCCGCATCGACCTGACCTCGGAGAAGCGTTATTCCCTCTCCGACAACACCAAGAACCTCCTCGGCTCACTGGACGAGGAACTGGAGGTGAAGGTCTATCTGGACGGAGACCTCAACGCGGGCTTCCTCCGCCTCCGCAAGGCCACCAAGGAGATGCTCGACGAGTTTGACGCATATGCGGGGAAGAGGGTCCGCTACTCCTTCGAGAACCCTTCCGCAGGCGCCACCAACGAGGAGCGCGACAAGAAATACGAAGAGCTGGAGAAACGTGGAATGCGGGGCATATTGGTCCACGACAGGGACCAGGAGGGTCAGGCCATGCAAAAGGTGGTCTTCCCGTGGATCGAGATCATCTACAAGGGGAAAAGCCGCCCCGTCAACCTCCTGAAGAACGTGCCGGACAAGTCGGGCGAAGAGAACCTCAACACCTCCATCGAGACGTTGGAATACGAGATCACCGACGCCCTGCGCCTCATGACCACGAAACAGGTGCCTAAGGTGGCCTTCCTGGAGGGCCACGGCGAATGGGTGCAGCCGCTGGTCTACGACATGACCCAGGCCTTGAGCCACTACTACCAGGTGGATAGAGGCGCCATCACCGACGACCCCTCCATCCTGAACGACTACAAGGCGCTCATCATCGCCGGACCTACGGAGGACTTCCCCGAGAAGGATAAATACGTGATCGACCAATACATCATGAAGGGGGGCAAGGTGCTCTGGCTAGTGGACGGAGCCCGCATCTCGCTGGATAGCCTCTCCACCGCCTCGCAAACCATCGGCATAGAGAACAAGCTGAACCTCAGCGACCAACTCTTCAACTACGGCGTGCGCATCAACGCGGACCTCGTGCAGGACGTGCAATGCCTGCTGATCCCTGTGAACACGGCGCGCATGGGCGACCAACCTAAGTACGAACCGATGCCTTGGTACTACTCGCCGTTGGCGTTGGCGACCCCTATCCACCCAATATCCAAGAACCTGGCGCCCGTGAAGACGGAGTTCGTCAGCTCGATCGATTTCGTGAACGAGGAAATGGACGTGAAAAAGACTCCGCTGCTCGTCACCTCGACCGGTACGCACGTGCAGAACATCCCTTCCGTCGTCAGCATGGATGTCATCAACGTGGAAAAGAACGGGTACTACTTCAACAAGCATAATATCATCCTCGGAGCCGTGCTGGAGGGCGTGTTCCCTTCCGTCTTCAAGAACAGGATGGTCCCTCAGGGCGTGACGACATCAGACCCGATGCTGACGGAGAGCAAACCGACCAAGATGGTTGTCATCGCGGATGGCGACGTCATCCGAAACGATGTGCAGGGAAAGGGTGAGAACATGAACATCCTACCGCTCGGCTACGACCGCTACATGAACCAACAATTCAGCAACAAGGAGCTGCTCCTCAATGCTGTGAACTACCTCACGGACGACGACGGATGGATGGCCCTCCGCTCACGGGAGATCAAACTGCGCCTGCTGAACAAACCCGCCATCATCGGGCAACGCACCTTCTGGCAGATCGCCAACATAGCGCTGCCGCTCGTCCTCCTCGGACTTTTCGGGGTATGTTTCAACTTTATCAGGAAGAAAAGATACACCAAGGAACTAAAAAAGTGAGTTCATCCAATCATTGGACGAACCCACCTGAACCATATATGAGGGCATTCCGCCCCGCCACACACCGTCACCCTACACGAGCGACTCGATGTGGGAATCCCTAAACCCAAGGAAATAGAGGATACCATCCAACCCGATGGTGGAGATCGCTTGTTGTGCGTTCGCCTTCACCTTAGGCTTCGCATGGAAGGCGATGCCCAAGCCCGCCAAGTTCAGCATCGGGAGGTCATTCGCACCGTCCCCGACCGCAATCACCTGTTCCAGTTCGATCTTCTCCACCTGCGCGATAAGGTTCAGCAACTCCGCCTTGCGCTTACCATCCACGATATCACCCACATAGTTGCCCGTCAGCTTACCATCCACAATCTCCAACTGGTTGGCATAGACATAATCGACACCGAAACGTTTCTGCAGATAACGGCCGAAGTAGGTGAAACCACCGGAGAGAATCGCTATCTTGAAGCCGCAACGCTTCAGCACACCCATCAGACGGTCGGCGCCGTCCATGATCGGCAGGTTCTCGGCTATATTACGCATCACAGACTCGTCCAACCCCTTCAGCAGCGCCACACGGCGACGGAAGCTCTCGCTGAAATCGATCTCACCACGCATGGCGGACTCCGTGATGGCGCGCACCTGGTCGCCCACGCCGGCGCGGTCCGCCAGCTCGTCGATCACCTCCGTCTTGATCAGCGTGGAATCCATATCGAAGCAAACCAAGCGACGGTTGCGGCGGTAGAGGTCATCCTTCTGGAAGGAGATGTCCACATTCTCCTGCGAGGAGATCTCCATGAAACGTTGGGAGAGCGCCTCCTTGTCCAACAACTGCCCGCGCACGGAGAACTCGATGCAGGAACGCACGTTCTCCAGCTCCCGCACGTCCAACGAAGGACGACCGGAAAGACGCTTGATGGAGTCGATGTTGAGGTGTTGCTCCGCCACCGCCTTGGAGACCAAAGCCATCTGGCGCGCCGTGATCGCATGGCCCAACATCGTGACGACGTAGCGGTGACGACCCTGCTTGCCCGCCCACTCGTTGTACTCGTCCGACGAGACAGGCGAGAAGCGCACCTGGATGCCCAGTTCGGAGCATTTGAAGAGAATCTCCTTCATGATGTTACCCGAATCGTTCGAGTCATCAATCTTCACCAAGAAACCCAACGACAAGGTATGGTGGATATCCGCCTGGCCCACATCCAGGATGGTGGTGCCATATCTACCCAAAATCTCCGTCACGGAAGCAGTCACACCAGGACGATCCTCTCCATGTATGCTAATCAATATAATCTCACTAACCATTAATCTCTCTTACTTAATTATTTAGGTTTATCCAATCATACCCTGTTAGACCAGAGTAGTTTCACAAACAGGGCGCAAAGGTACAACATTAACCGCAAATTGGAGCAATCAGCGTCTGCCAAATTACCGCAGAATAGCCATAAATAAAGCGTTTTTTAACATTAGGAGGGAGGAACCCTCTTGGAAGTGCAGGCGGATTCGCGTAACTTTGTGAAAACCGCAATACCTGTACGGATGAAGATGTACCCAAGTCAGGACATACATACGAAGAGATTGGGGGATGTAGATAACAATAAAAAACTCACACAATGACAAAAGAAGAGCTATTCAAACTGATGAACGAACATCCAGTGATGTACGTTGCGACCAATGACAACGGGCAGCCTCACGTACGAGGCATATTGATGTACAAAGCCGACGAGGAAGGCATCGTGTTCCATACCGGAGTGACGAAGGATCTATACCGCCAGTTGGTGGCCGACCCGCGCGCCGAGGTGTGCTTCTCCTGCGGCAAGTACCAGATACGTGTGGAAGGCAAATTCGAGCTCGTCGAGGATAGAGCATTGAAGGAAGAGATCGTCAACCACCCGTCACGCCAGTTCCTCCAGCCTTGGAGGGCACAGCAAGGCGACGAGGCGTTCTTCGCCTTCCTTCAGGTGTTCCGCATGCGGCACGGCAAAGCGCACGCATGGTGCATGGAGGACAACTTCAAGCCAAAAGAGTACGTGATATTGTAAGAGAATGCCGCCCGGAGAGAGGCTTCGGGCGGCGATTCGTTGTGCGCCCACTTCAGCCAACCATAGACGAATTGGTTCCGCCTTCTTGGGAAGAAATCAAGTCTGTTGCGGATGTCACCTTCGTATGCAAAAAAGGAGACGCATGCGGAGAGGGAGGAAGTTATACTCCCCATGCCCACACGGAGCACGGAGAGTTTTGTTAATTAATCGAGCATATAGGCCTGACTCATATAGACCCTCTTCACGAGAGTTGTGCACAGCTTGTTTAACGCCTTGTTCAGGGATTTCTGCTCGCACTTATCGAGGGCGGTGTAAGCACTGCCGTGTTCCTTGAGGAAATCGTCAAGCACATCCTTGGAGAACAGCCCCATCACCTTGCCAAAATCCTTTGGGAATTGCACCTCGCCAATATGACTCACCACGTTAGTCAGCCGGTTTTCAGTAACATAAACCTCAGCCTCTATGAGCAGGGTCTTTAAAGCCTCGCTATATGGAACAGGCTCAGCAAAGAGCTTGTTGCGAGTCTTGACACTCTTCTTCTCAGCGAACCGCTCGTTCTTGTTCTTAATGAGCACTCTGGAACCATTCCTGAAATACATTGGCACCACAGGTCTGATAACCACGCCCTCGCAAATATTGTCCTCGATGGTGGGTAGACCCAACCACTCGGCAATCTTACTCTCAAAGGCATTCGGGTATTTCAAGCACTCAGCCAACGTACCCCTGAAAAGAGTTTTGGCATAGAAGAAACCTTCCGACTCGAACAATTCATTCACCTCATCCACAGGCAGGAACCTGTTGTTTCCATCCTCGAAGAGATAGATGTCGAAGCCGTAGAATTCATGATCGGGAGTGTAGCACACCCCTTTCTGAATCAATGAAACTCTATGACTTACCTTTACTTCGTTATGGGGATAGCGGCCTCCGAACATCTCACCGAACACAGAGATATGGGTCGTCTCCGGGTATCTGGCTTTCACCTTCCCGAACAAGCTGAGCACTCGGTCTTTGTAGGTCTCAACCAATTCGGCATACTCGTAGAAGTTCTCTCCCTCAGCGAGCACGGATGTCCTTTTGGCAAACTTCACCTCATTGCCATCACACAAGAAACTGGTGTTGGTACCATGCACTTTCTCCTGTACCACATACTCAAGGTCAGCGGGCATCTCTACCATGACCTTCTCCATGAACTTTCTGTCGAAAGAATTCTCAATGGAGTTGTACTTCTTAAATTCTAACATTTTACTTTTCTGTTTGTGCGCATCGCTGCGCGGTTAATAATGATTATGAATGGCAGCCCATATTGTCGGGTGTGGAGAAGAATAAATGGGCATAAAAAAGACCGTCGGAAAGTCTGGGTTCACTTTCCAACGGTCTCATTGCATCTTTTATCGTAGTCAATAGACTTATGACATTATCCTAATCTCACTAAATGATTTTCGTCGGAAAGTATGCGTGTATGGTTCACGCTTCGTAATGCTTGCATAATTGACATAACAAATCCATCCAAAGCTTTCTGTGCCTTGAAGTTGTGACAATAATGATATGTTCAATCTTTGCTGTCGCATTATGCCTTTCCTTTTTTCGAAAAACGGCCGCAAATATATGCACTTTCCCATAAACTGTCAAATATTCTGAAAAAAAATCCTTTGAGAATCCAAGCATAGGTATTAAGAATGCATCAAAGCAAACCATATCCCACAAGGATAAGTAGAGAAAACATCCCCTGATCTCTTGCCCAAAAAATCTTCCTATACTCCCTTTGAATGGGAATTATTTTCCTACATTTGCAAGTATATGCAAACATACAATCCACAAGATGTTGAGCGGGCAATAAAGTTATGACACAAGAGAATAAAGAGAGATTGATTCAATTACTCAGTAAGCACCATGATCTGGGTATATCAAAACAGATAGACTATGATAAGTTCTATCTATACTCTCTTATTACCCACTCCACCGCCATTGAGGGCAGTACAGTGACCGAAGTGGAGGCTCAATTGCTGTTTGATGAGGGCATCACCTCAAGTAAACGCAATATAACTGAACAAAACATGAATCTCGACCTTAAAGCGGCATACGACTATGGATATGTATGGATTAAACGTCATGAAGAGATTACAGTTGAATCCCTTATTAATCTGGCAGCCAAAGTAATGGCACGTACAGGCTCGGTATATAACTCCCTTGGAGGTTCTTTTGATGCTTCAAAAGGGGAACTTCGTAAACTCAATGTTACCGCAGGAGCAGGAGGACGTTCGTATATGAACTATCTGAAAGTGCCGCAACGATTGGAGGATTTTTGTAGGGAGTTGAACGCTCGACGTAGGGATGTTGACTCGTCTGATACTTGTGCCATATATGAACTCAGTTTTTGGGCACATTACGAACTTGTCACGATTCACCCTTGGGCAGATGGCAACGGACGAACCAGTCGACTGCTTATGAATCTATTGCAGATGGAATATGATGTTTTGCCCACAAAGGTTCTGAAGCAAGATAAAGCCGAATACATCCAGTCTCTCATTGACGCACGAGAGAAAGAAGATATCAGCATCTTCCTTGACTGCATGGCACGCCTCCACATCGCTCATCTACGACATGACATACAAAACTATGAGAAATCCATGCAGGACGAAGTGGACAGAAAAGGTGGACAGAAAACCCCTAAGGTGGACAGAAAAGGTGGACAGAAAAATCGTGAAGCCATTCTATCGCTCATCACAGAGAATCCACAAATCACCTCCACGCAGATGGCGGAGAGACTCAGTATAAACCGTAGTGCCATCTCCAAGCACCTCAAACGTATGCAAACGGAAGGTGTCGTTCGTCGCATAGGTCCGGACAAGGGCGGACACTGGGAGGTGGATCATAAGACATAAGGATAAAATCCTCTTACTCGAAAAGAAGGAAATTATCATGTTGCATTACATCGGTCCTTAAGGTACGGCAAAAAAGTGATAGTATTTCACCAAGCTATTTGTAGAGGAAGTTACGTACAATATTCGTTTCCTCACAGAACGAGGGAATAATGTATGGTGGTTCGATGGTGAGCGAGTGAACTTCCGCAGCGACTCAACAAGCAAGATCCTCAATCTTATGTATGCTGCCCCAGACATCACAATTCAGAGGCTATCAAATGAGGTGGGTATCAACGTTGCAGCCGTAAACAAGCAACTGAAACAGCTGACCACCAAAGGCTACATACAACGAGTAGAGAAAGATGGCACATGGCGACTAATTATCACGCCATCGGTATAAATTTAGCACGGAATACAGACATCATCCAACCACTTCCCGACCGGTCCCCAAATCCATGATCAATCCGTCTATATGATTCCTTCCACTCACACCGGGCATTCTCTTGCAGGTACTCGCGGAGCAGGTATTGCTGTAATTCGAGTTCTGTCATATTAACCTAATTCACTTTTTAATTTCATCAAATAGTTTTTAACTTCAGCCGACATATACGTATATTCTGCTATGTTTTTAGGGCATATAATGTACGTGTTCCTTATAGCACGACTCGTTGCAACATTAAACAATCGTTTTTCGAGACTATAAAGCTTCGCATCGGTATCAGGAATTACATATATCGTAACATCTTGCGTCAAGCCTTGAACTCTAGCAACAGTATCAACTAATACGTTATTGATACTGCCCAATTGACGCGCGACTTCCACTTGTAAAGCGCCTGTAGTTTTAATTAATTGGCTTAGAATGGCTATTTTACAATGTTTGTCTTTGCTGAGTACGTCTGAAGCAATCGAAACTGCCTTTTGAATTGCCATTGTAGGAGTCGGATCTCCTACAGGTAAGTCCATGGGAACTATAATAGGACCGTCAAATTGTTCAATCTGGCGGAATTCGCTATTTGACATGGATTTGAGATTCCCATTATAAAACAATCCAGTAAATGAAGCTGCTCTTTCTCCTAATCTATAAGTATCACTTAACTGGTATGTTTTGAACCTATTCGACATCGTTAGAGTATCAAATCCATCAATTAACGGCTCATAGCCTTGCTTCCTTATCCTATCTTTCGTTGTCTTCACGATAGGAGGCATCTGACAAACATCTCCCACCCAAAGATTCTTTTTTCCTAACATGTTTGCTGCTGCCAGCATAGTAAGGAATGCTTGACTTGCTTCATCAACTATTACATAGTCGTACAATGGCCCTTGATAGTTTTGGGCTGCTGAACCGCTCGAAATATAAAAAGTAGACAACATTAACTTCCCTGGTATAGACAACATTTTTTCTGCACTCAAAATACCTCGCACCTCTTTTGACTCATCAGTAGATAGGTTTGTCTTATAGACCTTTTTGTCCTTTATTAATGAATCTTTCATTTTCTCGGCAACTTCCATGAGTGCACGATTTGTTAATGCTGTCACTAAAACAGAATAACCATTTGAACAGAGTTTCTCGCACAAGGCTGCTATTCTAAATGTTTTACCAGTTCCTGGAGGACCTTGGATAATCACAGAGTCGAACTTTGCCAACTGTTCCATGACAATGCTAGTCATATCGTCTTTGGTTGATACTAATTCTGGTTCCCAAGGTAATCTACTGTAATCCGCATCTAAGATTTCAGAACATTTGTCATAAACGGAGTACGTAACTTTCTCCAGATTAGCCAAGTATTCAACTGGAGGGACTTGGGGTCCAAGTACTACGATTCCACCCGGAGTATTTTCTATATAGTTCTTAAAATCTTCGGAACCGCCCTTAAAACCTGCCAACACAAATAATGGATCATCTGACGAACTATGCCAAATACATCTTATCTCCGTTGCTTGTGTTTCTTTTTTTATAAGATCTCCATATGTTTGACTGCCCCAGTCTTTATATCTTCTCAAACTGTCTGGCAACGTAAAACAATAGAAATGCTCATTCTTTCTTGGCAATGGTCTGGAAGCAGAAAACTTCAACAGCATCTCTCCATTTTCCATATATTTGATAAATATTGCCACGAACAACTCATGTTTATCCAATAGCAAATCTTGTGCAGATGATTCCAACTTGTTTTTGAACTCATCTGTTTGCTTCTTCAATTCGTCTTGAAGGAACAGCCGTTGCTTCTGCCTTTCTATTATCATAATATATCGCTATCGTTTGCTGCTGTAAATTGTTCTTCTGAATTTGCACTGTAGAAATTATAGTCATCTAGAGAATTTGCACCAGAAAGAATATCTTCATGAATATGCTCAAATACAAAATGAGTACGTTCAAAGTATTGCACATCCTTTGCCAATCGATTTATTACATCATCAAGTCTTCCATTCTCAACCTCAAAATTAGACGTAGAGATTCTTAGCTTTAAGAAATCGTGATTGCCCAATAGTAACTTTCTGTCAAAAACAGCAAATGTCATATGGCCCAAATAGACCATAAGTCGAGAGTTTGCGTTTAACAAGTACAGCCATTCGTTAGGATTAACATTCAGAACATTTTTCTTAGTCCGGAAGCTTTTTACCACGATATGGTACTCAACTCCATCTTTCTTGACACCATTGACAAAAGAATACTCTGTCTGAACATTTGATGTGTCATACCCCTTGGCTGTAAGCCAATTAACAGCTTCTTGTTTTGCCATCTCACTGGCAGCAGAACGCACCTCCGAATCCAGGTCATCGTCAATCTCACCATCAAACGATCCTGACAATCTTGATTGATACAGCTCAAAGAATTGGGAGAAGTCATCTGTCGAGAAGTCTCCAGTGTTCACCAACGAACGTATTAAGTTGATAATATTGTCTATCTGCTTGCCGTTTATGAAGATGTTTAATCCCGATAAAGCAATATCGCCTTCATTATAGTGGTGGAAGATATAATTGTTGGCTTTTAACTTGGCATGCCATGGAATCTCTCCATCATATTGATATATGTGATAATCAGAAAAGGTCATGAAAAAATTTTCAGGAGAAACGTACTTTGTTAATGCAACTTCATCCTTTTCACAAATATAGCTTTCATCATTTATTACACCTTGTAGAAGGAGATATTGATTGTCGTTTGTCAAGAGTTCTTTGCCACTTAGCCAATTGCAAGTTAGGGCTGAGGTAATATTGTCTTTATCAGTTATAGCAAAAGGAGTCCCATCTCCCAGGAACTTTCTGATATGTACAACATTTGAGTCTTCATTGATAATGCCAAATACATTGCATAGCACGGCAGTTCGTACGTCAGAATCTTTTGCTATCCTCCATTTTTCAATGACTTCTGGCAATTTCTCATCTTGTAGTGAATAGTAATCAGACATAATATAATGAGCACCAGTTAGGCCAAGACTTCTTTTTAAACAAACAACATCATCAGGAGAAATTACCATATTGGCTGATGATTTTTTATAAACGAGGTCGAGCAAATCAAAAGTCTCTCCTTCTGACAATTTTTCCTTCAAACAATTGAAGTTTGACAACTCTTTAACAATAGAACATTGAATGTTATTGCTTGAATATGGCAGAGCCAGATATTTTTCTAAATCTCCATACTTATCGTTAAGAATAGAAGTCGGATTCGCAAATGAATAATACTGGAGCATCCATTTCCCACATAACGCTTTTGAGACTGGATTTCTTTCAGAATCAAGCACTTTACAAACAATGCTATGCTTCTTATTGTAGGCTGCGTATTCCAAAACAAATGCGATTTGAATACCATTTTCAAGAACAACATTTGCTTTATTCAACACTTCAAAAACAGAGTAAGCCCTTCCTTCATCTACTTCTGAGCCAAATAAACTGTTTGTAAAAGATAATACAGGAACAAACTCTTCAATTCGTTCCTTCAGCGTATCCACAAGTTTGGCCATATTGTCTTCATTTGGCAAGAGTTTTGACAATGGGAATGATTTTCCATTAACCTCTACCGTATGGTCTAATTTAATACTAGACAAGGCAGTTGTGGTAACGCCACATGTGATATGAATGATGTTACGCAAAGTTTCGAACAGCTCTGCTTCCGGCTTTTCAATAGAACTTGCTAGAAGTAATGTCTGTACGTTAATGTCGCTTTTCTCCCTGCAGCTGTTTTCATTGAGATTTATTGCTGACAAGTGAGAAATATACAATGTCTTTACTTTACTTATAGCCTCTTTATAGACAGGAAGGAGGACTTGTTCATGCTCTTTGACATCTCCGATAACCTCAAGAATCTTAATCAAAAGATCGTCATCGGTAACTATACCTCTCAATTTAGAATACTTTGCGAATTCGTCAGGCAGCAAATATATGCTACTGCATTTATCGTTGATAAAGTCCTTCAACACTTTACTGTTGGTATATGCAACCACAGATTCTTTTGGTAGTGCTATAAAGGTGTAGTTACCTTCATTCGCATCTATTGCATAGTTAGTAAAGAGCGTTTCGTTATTTGATAAACAATACTGAAGAAGGACCGTTACCTGTTCTGGGCTTAAAATCACATCCGAAAGAATAGTAAGATCCTCCAGCCTTTGACTCTTACATTCGAATGGTACTTGCTTTACAGCTTTTGAAACCTCTACAGATGGTACACTTTTCCCAGTCAACAATTCTATTATCTTCGTAGCATCATCATTCTTGGAGAGTTTTTCGTTCAAGATAATTTCTGAAAGTAAATGCATCTGCCCTTTAGAGAACACAAATCTTTTTTCAGCAACAGGGAAAGTTAGCATCTCTTTAACTTGTTCGTGTTCAGCAACCGTATATGTAGTCAATGCCAGTTTGTACAAAGAGCATGCTTTATCTTCACTTTCTCCAACTTCTGCAACCAAGGTATCCCATTTCCCTAAAATAATACCTTCGTACTGATCTTTCTCCTTCATCAAATAACGATCGATGACACGAGAACCTTTGCTATATTCATCTTCGCTAATAACAAATTGACCTGTGATATTATTATAGAGTGAACTATCAATATGGGTCAATTGACATAGTTGGACATTGTAGCCTTGTTGATTACAGAAAATGCTCCAATCTGCTAGGTTGTCATGATCAATATTCCTCTTAGGAGCTGTGAAATGACTGAATAGTTGGTATTTCTCCGAAGCAGAAAGAGGACTATCTTTCTTTGATGACAGGCTCTTTATAATGTTAAACACATGAATAGAATAACCAATCATCGCTTCCTCGACTTTGTCATGGAAAGGATGCTGAGTTTCTTCTTCATCGGTAATTCTTATGCCAAGTTTTTCAACGATATCTTCAATCCCTGCAATAACATCTGATCTTAATATGACCTTATCGGACTTTAGTAATTTGTTAAAACTCATCAGCTTGCCCATACAGGTATATGCAGGTATATCCTCTATATAGTCATTGAGGTTTTTCTTGTTACCTGGCATGTTGGCTATGTGTTCTAATACCAGAGTCCTTGTGTCAGCAGGAAGACTACGCCAAAAACGAAGTAATCTAAACCTATTATTAGGTGCTAATATCTTTTCAATCAGTTCACCCGTCTGGACGTGTTCTATTTCGGTAAAAATAGTTCTGTTATTTAGTGGAGAGATATTGATGTTTTTATGTAGCATCCTTTTCTCGATGTCAATAAAGCTACAATAAGCATCAGCACCTATTAAGTCTGCAAAACCGGACTCGTCAATGATAACCTCTTTTTGAGTTACGATGTTCCCCCTGTCATTTTGGATAAATGCTGTTTCAGTGAGTGCTTCTTTATATCCACGGTTAAACTGAGAAGCCAACCTGTCTATCTTACCTTCTTCTAATTCTTCTATAAAGAATGATTGTGGCAACAAGGAAAGATAGTCTGGATGAAATGAAGTTGCCATGGTTGCTATCCATGAAACAATGTTTTTACCAATATTGTAAAACAGATACTCGTTCCACACGCTAACACGTTTTGCTTCTTGTCTATTTGACGACAATTCAAAATCTGCATTTATGAAGAATGGAAATAAATATCTTCGGTCTTCCATTGGAAGATAAGCATATAAAGAAGGAGTCTTATCTGGTATAGGCATTACGCATCCCTGTTCATCAAGCATAAAAGCATATGACAATGTTGTTGTGTCTGCGGCAATTATGCGCTCTGGAATGGATGTTATTGGTATGGACAAACCATCCACGATTTGGTACATTTTCCATTTCTCTCTATTGCCAACCATTATGCATTCCTTTACCATTGGAATACCACAGGTTTTGAAATTTTCGTTGTTTACTAGAACATCACTGCCTTCCCTAACAATATAAGATACTTCCTCTTCCGTATAGGCGAAAGAGTTCTTAAGTCTTACAACATCAGTATTTATGTCTGATTGTTTTGCAATACTAAGTATATCCCACTTCTTATCCTCGAATTGAATTCTTTGGGTATTGCGCAAGAAAAGCATGAATCTTGGTTTTTGGATAATACCTTTTATTATATCACGATATTTATCCGATGTGGCATCCATTTCAAGTGCAATGGCCACATTACAATTGCGCATAAATGTAGTTCCACGTAACGCTTCAGGGCATTCTTCAACCCAAAAAGGCAGAAGCTGCCATGGCAGATGGTCAACCTTTTCAAATTCATCTTCGTATTCTTGGTTCTCATCAAAGAAAATCTGGAGTTGTTCCTCCGTGTAAAGCGGATTAACATATTTATAAAATGCTCTAAAGTCATTGAACAATTCTGCCTTTTTGTCAAAGACAAAGAAAAATCCTCCAGTTTTAATATAGACTTTTTCAGAGTCGGTAAATACACTTTTAAAACCAATTCCTTTGTATCCAGTTTTTTTCCGATCAAGGCGTTTTGTACTATTTGCAGTTGAGACAATTGACCTAAAGTCTTGACGTGAGAAAGATAAACCATCATGAGTAAATATTAGATAATTGTTTTGAATCTGAACCATTACTTTAACGCCTCGTTTTGATGAAGCATCGTCGGCATTTTGTAAAAGCTCATAAAACATCCTATCTCGATCGGTGTACATGTCAGCACCAATTTCTTTTAAGTAGCTGGCAGATTCCCTGTTTGATTTAGGTGTTTTATTTTCTTTAAAACTCTTCTCAACTTGTACCTTAAATGGATTGGGGTGTGCTGTTGCATTATCCAATATAGCAGAAAACATATAAGGCCGATGCTCTTCCTTTCGTCTTAAAGGGTCTGCAGCCTTTAATTTGAACTGATAATATTTGTCATGTTCAATACCGTAAACATATTTTGCAGGAATAAAGGCTGTTATATTTGCCCCGGTATAATCATCAACTAATAACTCATTTTTATCTTGCTCATCACTGGTGATTATGTTGGATAGTAAGCCGCCTGCAATATCATCAAAGGATGATTTATTTTTTGATTTTAGTACAGAAACCTTACCAATAAATCTATTTTCGTTAATTCCCATGGAAAGTAAAAGGTCATCTGTGTCCAAATCGAATAGTTCGCTTGGATAAATATCTTGCAATTTCCATTTTAAATCAAAATAGAGTCTATTGTCTTCATATTTTAAATACCTAACCTCCAATTCTTCGCCCAAAAATACTGCATCAGAAGGATGTTGTATTCTTTCCCATGCCAAGTCTTCTTTTTTAACATATATAGTAAAGACATTAGATTCCCAATTCACATGAAGTGTTGCACAATCTCTCTCTAAGAAAACAACGCGCCCTGTTAGAACAGTTTCGTTTGGTCGCAAAGAATTACGAAACTTTTCAAAAGGAGATTTCTCTCTTTTACTTACAGGATCAATTTCTGGCAGACTTAATGCTATTTGTTGCTTTTCATTATTTATAAAAATCACATTAACATCTACGATAGAACCAACTACTGCGAAATTTTCGGGATTATCTTTATATCCTGCAGGAAGATGGCTCTTTGGTACTAAACCATCAATATTTCCTAGAGTGACGAATATACCGATGTCCTTTACAGATTTAATAATGCCCTTATAAGTCTTATTCCTCTTAACATCACTAAAATCATTAATGCTGTTTGCTAGAAGAGATTCTTCTGCGACAATTTTATGAGAAACTAGAACTTTTAATTCGCCATTTGAATAGTTGTCGATGTTAATCACCTTAACAACTATTTCTTTGTTCTTGTATATGTTGAAATTTAGAATCGGGAAAAGTTCTATCTCGTTAAATGGCATAAAACATGGATAGTCAAAGACCTTGACTATCATATAAGACTTACTAATATAAGATACTTTACCAACTAGCAAATCTTGTATCTCATATGCTTCTTTAAATTTGTCGAAGACAGATATATTGTTGTTATTCATACAGAATATTATATTTTAGCAGCCCGTACACACTCTATGATTTCCTGACAAATCAATGTCGCTCTTTGTTGACTTTCAGGCAATAGCAGATTCTTTCTACTATGCATTTCTGGATTACGTACTCTGTCTGCAATAAATTTAAGATTCTCCGTCCAGTATGCTAATGTATGTTTGTAAATCGCAGACAAATACTTTCCCCAAAAATATTCAAAGAAAACAGCATAATCTGTTGGATATAATTGATCGATGATATTATGAGATGCACGACCACGATACAATCTAATTTCTCTATCCATTTGGTCTTTCCATTCATTAAATCTTTTTCTGTTCACTTTGGGAAAATCACAAATTTCATCAACCCACAATGACAAATCTTCATCGCCATACTCTTCCGTCATAGCATAAGTAATACTTTTTCTTATTGCGCGCTCAGCCTCCGGCCATGTTAATCTAAAGGGATTCTCTCTATATCGTTGTCTTAGGACATTATCAAATGTTGTACAATATGGAGTCATGTACCCATTTGAATCCTCTTTGAACAAGCCATAGCAGTTATAAATATAGTCTTCTTGGGCTTCTGTAACGCCATCATTAAATCCGCAATAAAGTTTGTCAACTTTATCAGCGAGGTCATCTTTTTCTAAAACATAAAATAAATCTCTATAATAAAGTAAAATATCTTGATTGGCTTTATAGTTTGAATCGGATATGCTCTTTGAAGTCATATAAAGTTTTAGAATTAATGCATTCAAATACGGATGGCCACCATGTATATTATATAATTCATAGACATCCAACGAAGGCATTCCTGGGACAAGGTCGCATTGAAGTAGATGTTCTTCTTTAGAGAATGGCTTCAAATAAATATTTTCAAACGTCCCATAAAAGTTTGAGCCACCTCCAGAATAATGTTCAATATCATAAATTGAACGTCTTGAGGTTGTTACTATTGCTATTTTATTTGAGTTTCGATAAGATATTTCTCTGAGCAATTGATATTCTGACTCACCAAGTACTTCCTTGCTATAGTCAAATTCATCAATACAGTATATCACACGTATTTTAGAATATACAATTTCTTCAAAAAAGTATAATATGTTTTGTTCAAACTCTGTCCACACAATAGAAGAATCCTTGATAATTTCATAATACTCATCAAGTGACTCTATCAATTCTAATTCTTTTTTTTGTTTAAGGAAATGGTAAACATCAGATACGAGACGCAAAAATATATTCCGTTTTTCAGTTTTTATAGAATCGACAGATGTCTTAAGAGTATACCATACAACAATGAAACGTCGATTTTCCCACAATTGTTCGGAACGACCATAAAGAGCTTCCTGCATCAAACTTGATTTTCCAACTTTAGGTATCCCGACAATGGCAAGATTTCCAAATTCGGAGCCCATAAGCCGTTCTTCCAGGTCTCTTATTTCATTTGTTCTACCAACAAACGAACTGCCTTGCACAATAGAGCCGACAGATGCAAAGGGATTTTTTTCCATATTATTCATGATTTAATAACCAACGTTTAAACAATCCGACTTTTATCCTTACCTTATTTCCAAAATCTGAATGGGGTTCAAGAACTCTGCGTCGAAGCAAATCGTTAATGATATTTTTAACCTTTTCTTTATCAAACACTTTTATTTCATTAATATCGTAAAATTCAATGTTGCGAGATTTGAGAGCTATATCTTTTAAGACCTTAATGGAGTCATCTTTATCAATTATGTCGAGTCTGGATTCTCCACAAGATATTAGATTATCGAAATCTTTTCTGCTAATCGAACTCTCGTTGCATATCATTTTTTGAACCAAGGTGTCAACATCATTTGCTTGAATTGGCAAACGTTTCCTTTGCCTAGCAAATTTGACTAATTCCGAACATAGAATCATAATATAGAATGGGCTGCATGCTGTCAACTCAAGAATCTTATTAACGGCATCTGGATGGAATCTACTACATCCCCTTTTATGGTTCCATATTGGCTCTTCTATTAATTCACGAGCGAATTGTTCATCTATGTATGTTAATTCTTGAGGATGCATGCTAGCGAAGACATTTTGGAATTCGTCCATGAATCGCGGCATAGCATCCTGCCCCGCAAAGACAAAAGAAAACACTTTAGACTCAATAAGACCTTTCCAAAATTCCATAATTCGAGGAGAAATTTTCTTCTCGAGAATATGGTAATATAAATAGGTAAACTCATCTACAATAAGAACGATTTTATCTTGTTCATAATGTAACTTGTCTACTATAATATCTCTGTATAATTCAAGGTATTCACTGAATGTCTTATCGGGATACATGTCAAATTCTTGTCGTCTAATAATACGACATCCACATTCTTTGTAAACATTTCGATCAACTTCCTTTATAGCTCTTCCAATTTCAGATGTTATAGTATAAAAAAGATTTGCCATACTTTCATTTTCCGATTCAGAATCCTGAACAATATTATTGCCCATAGTATACTCGACGGCAAATGCCTTGTGTTCTGAACGTAACCTTTGAGTGATATGGTATAAAACAGACGATTTGCCAGATCTTTTTTGACCATATAAGACATATCCTTTGTAATCTTCAAGAACGTAGGTGCATATCGTGTTTATAATTTCATCTCTACCTTTGAACATGGACTTGTCTTTCACTGCATTGCTCTTAACATGAGCGATGTATGGGTTTTCGAAATCCTCATAATCATCACCTTTGTTTATGCTTAAATTGATTTGTCCAGAATTAAATCTGTTAACCTTTCGAACGTCAATATAATTTAGAGTATAATCTATTTGTAGGTTGTCAGATTCTATAAAAGAAGCATGAACAATAAATGTTGTGTTTAATTTGACTCCACCTGGCAATGACGACTCAAACGTATTTGATAATGACAGATGAGAAATGTCCTTCCCATTGATGGCTTTTAATGATAGGACACAGTTATTTGCACGTGAAGATCCATCATCGTTCTTTATTGAAATTTGTATTTCCACATCATTGCCAACTGGTCTGGCATCATCAATCGGTTCAATTTCAATATGAGGAAGTGTATCGGTATATTTTCTGTTAAGTTCCCTTTCAAGAAGATCCTTTAGCTTTAATAAGACTGGAAGTATCTTTAGCGTAGAGACTCTTGTTGGAACCTTTGTGATAAATTGTGTCGTATTATCTATTTTCTCAAATGCATTTCTACAAATATCATCACTTTCATCATAACCCAAATTTCTTTCAAAATCCAATGCATAATTTGCCACTTCCCGTATGACGGAGAAATTAGTTATATCAGAACTTGGAAGCTGTTTCGGATTAAGGGCTTGTACATTCAGTAGTTCCCTAGATAAATCAAATGCGTTGTTTTGTAATAGCAATTGGTCTATCTTCTGTTCAAATGTTTTTAGGGAAAGCGTAGAATCAGAGGCTGCTCCTACAACAATATTAATGAACTCGGTAGGAGATGATATTTCTGCTTCCAATTCGTCACACATCCAAGTTAGACATTCAGACTCATACAATTTTTTTATGAACTTTCTAGACAGGACGCTATCTTCATTAATAATTCGCAGAATAACATAAAATGAATCATCATTTTCTTTTATCGTATACTTTGACGATATTACATTATAGTCAAGTCCCGGTGTATTATACATTGACAACACATCTCTAGAACTGCAACATAAGCTAAGATAAAGAAGATTATATAGGTCATCTCTTTCATATATAGAAATACCCTGCAAAAGATACTCCCTTGCAGATATAATATTGTCTTCATTGAAATAATTTCTAGCTTTTGCTTTACAATAATCTGCTAACAAAGATAGAATTGTTTTGCTAGAACCTGTCTCTCCACCATCTTCTAGTAATTGGATCTTGGCCAAAATATAAGACGGTAGCTCTGGAGAATCCTTCATCTGGCCAATTCTATTATTAACGAATTGGAGTTTTTCTTCTGTTGATTTGTCTTTGATATATGTAAAAATCTCATTACTAGCATTGTTCGCATCGTATCTGATAAGCGGTGACGGTATATCTTCATTTGTAAAAGAAAACACAAACACCTGATTATCCCCATGTGAAGAGGAAGCTCCTTTTTTATGTTTTTTCTTAACTAAGTCTATTCTCTTTTGAAGTTTATTTCTTTTTGTCTGTTCGTTTTTTGTGTCACCAGGTATCAGTTTAAGAGCATTTTCCATTGCAGAAATTGCTTTTCCATAATCTCCAATTGACTGATAAAGGAGAGACAATTGATTGTATGTCTTTATTTTTTCTTCTAATTGTGGCAAATATTTTTCCAGTAATTCTATAGCTTTATTCGAGGATTCCCATTCTTGATACATAGCTGCTAAATCACGAATTACCGCATCGAATTCATAGTTACGCATTATCAATTCGAGAAATCCAGCTTCTGCATCTTCAAAATTTTTAATAAGCCTCTGTCTTCTTGTTATCTTTAACAGATCTTCAGAAGAGATTTCTTGTATTTTTCTGGGGACATCACCTAAAACATACCCTAAGCCTTCAACGTATTGTTGGAGACTATTAGCTAAATTTTTCTTACCTTTAGCTATCAAACTTGAAATTTTATTTTTTACCTCAGAAATAGAACAGGGTTTCATGATGAAGGTTGCTGTCCACCTTTCTCCTTTCTGGTAAGAGCAAACTGCTGGTATTGGCGTAACACCAGTTTCCCAAAACTTAAACTGCTTAAGTTCCTTTAACAAGGATTCATCTACAACCATGTCATCCGTGAACCATATTTTTTCGATTTTCCCATCCGTGGCATTGCCATTCTTGTGTTGATTATAGTATTTTCTTATTTCACAAGTTGCAGATACAAAAGGATCATCTTCTACAATCTGTGATATTTGTGGAACGTCAGCAATAGGATATTCTGACGTAGTAGCAACATCGTCAGAACCATTATGCGTTAATGCCTTTTGGACAAATGCTTTCACGCCGACTCTTCTAACTTTTACACCCAAATTTTCAAAAATACATTTATCGGCAAAAATGATTTGATCGTTTGGTCTCAAAAGAGACAAATCTTCTATATGGTTCCTTAATAGGTCTGATATTTGACGAGTCTGTTCATCTGTCAAATCTTCTACCTTTAATCTTGATGAATTGACAGAATCATTTAAAGCATTAGGACTCTCACTCTCGCCCGAAATCAATTTCCGAATTATTTGTTTTATAACTTTCTTTTGATCATGGATAGTATTTTCATATTTCTTACCAAGATAACAAAGTATAGAGCCAAGAATTGGTGTTCTTGGTTTAGGAGTGACGTTAATTGCTTTTACGAATCTATCATACAGTTCCCCATAAGTCATCTCTGTTATACTGGCATATGAAGTTTCTGCTCTGCTTTGAGAATTACTCTGAGAGCAAAAGACTCTTTTCCCGATTGCTGCATTTTCTTTACTATATCCAACAAGACCTGACTTGGCACAAGTGAGTTTTTGCCCAGCATCAGTTAAAACACAAACGCCAGAAGGAGATATTTCAACTACTACAGCATTGGTTTCTATCAAGTCAGAACGATTGATCGTACAACTTTCATATATAGAGTCTAATGCGGAAATAGCTTCACTAATGACTTTATCTTTATATAATTCTGTTGATTTTTGTTCTTGTACGACTTCGGATAAAGGTTCTATTGAATCGGCCTTTTTCTTGCATGACAAAATATTATCAAAAGATATCAAATAGGGATTTCTCGCATCATCTTCTATTACTAAAACAGAAGAAGAGAAATCAACAATCGTACCCACACAATTTCCTCCAGTAAAGGATATTTCGACATCGTCACCTAAGTGGAAGTATTTTTTTAATGTTTTACTGTCCATAATCCGCTATTATAGAATCTTATGTATTAGTTAATTGCAATATTTGTATCATCATATATGTGTCAAATTCGTTTTGGCTTAGATTTTATAGTCCCATAAGTGGTTTCAGAGTATTCAATAATAATTCCCGACGATGTATCTCCGCATCCTTCTGTTCTCGTGTCGCAAAAGGGCAACTTTCGATATCTCTCTTTGTTTCCGCAAACATAAAGTCAACCATATCTCGAGTTTGTTCCCTCGTGACAAATCTACCACCTAATAAGGCTCCTAGATACTGTGCAGCACCATTAGCATGTTCTGCCATTTCTGCAGTATGTAAGAAAACTTTCTTTTCGTCTATCATATAGTAATATTATTGGGTGTACTTATGTGAATTTGTTGAATTTAATCCACAAATATAAAAAAAATTCACTTCCAAAAACAGCAAGCAGTATTATATGATTTTGAATTGTACCCACTCGACTGTTTTCTAAAATAAAGTCATATAACTATTTGAATACAACCAAAATACTTAATTTTCATGCAAATTCGAAAGGCCATCCCGAATTTGCATGAAATGATTCTAAGTGGATCTTCACGCACGCCTACCCAATAGCAATAGCCTTCACCCCAATCCCATAATGGTTTGATTCGTATCGGTATCTCTCTACGACAATGCGATAGTTGAGATGGTAGTCTGACGATAACTGCGCGAGGCGCTTTAGGATAGACTGGTTCGACAGGCTCTTGGTGCCTGCGGACATCAACTTGCTCCATGTCTCCCTTGGAATGAGAATGTCTTCGGCGAATCTGTTCGCCTCTTTCTCTAGCTTGTTTTCTCGGGAATAGGTTTCGTCCGAAGAAACGGCAACGGGCTACCTCACGCACGAGGCATGCAGATGTACTGTTCCCTATGCGGCAAGGCAAGTTGATAGGCTCCTATTGCTTGAAGTTATAAGGCATCAAAGAAGTTACCCCAGTCCTTCCAACTCACGTAGTTTATGTCATTTATTTTGCAAGACAAATCACCTAAATACAACACTGTTCCCTCGCATTGAGGGTCTGAACGCAGATCAATGTATTTACGGATATTCTCAGACAATTTCTTTTCCGCATCACTCGAACTTTTTATTTCGATGGCAAAAGAATGTTTCCAGTCAGCTATGATGTCAACCTCAAATCCCTTGCTGTCCCGGAAATAAGTCAGGTTAGCCTTTTTCGCCTTGTTCAGCCTTGTTTTCAGCAACTCGGACACGGCAAATGTTTCAACAATGGCCCCTTTGCTGAGACTTAGAATCAAATCAGATACCGTTTCTATGCGTAGCAAATGACAAAGCAAGCCAGTATCGACGAAATATAATTTAGGCGTTTTGACGATTGATTTCCCAAGGTTGTTTGTGTCAGGTTCCAAGAAGTGGATAATGTAAGATGACTCCAATATCGAAAGCCAGCTTTTGATCGTAGGCGATGACAGACCTAATTTTTTAGAGATGCTTTCCATGGAAACCATTTGACCGCTATAGGTGGCACAAATCTGGATAAACTGCCTGAACAAAGAAAGATTACCTGCATTTATTAAATCCTTCACATCGTAATCCAAATATGTATCGATATAGCTTTCGAACCAATCCTCTTTTATGAAATGTCTACGAGAGTCGTGCAATGGAGGGTAAAAGCCTTTGAGAATCATGTCGTAAGGAGTCTCGAACGATTCTGAAGTGGAGCTCACCTCAGCGATCGAGAGCGGTAATAATTTCAAAAAGGCAGCCCGTCCAGCCAAAGAGTCCGACATGTTTTCTTTTAGCTTAAACTGGCTGGAACCTGTAAGGATGAATGATCCAGGCTCCATGTCTTTGTTGTCCACAAAATATTTTACCGCATCGAAGATTTCGGGCACCTTCTGTGCTTCGTCAATAATGGCACCGTCAGGGAACGCCTGTAAAAAGTCCTTAGGATTTGACATTGCAAGTTCACGAAGGCTTTTGTCATCAAAGGTGACATATTGTTTCTGAGGGAACGTCATCTTTGCCAATGTCGACTTCCCACTTTGCCGAGGCCCTGTTAGTCCCACGATGGGGAACTGGGAAGCGAGTCTCAGCAAAGCCTCACGAGCACTTCTATTTATATACATACCCATTGCATTTTTGTTATTTCAGAAGCAAATATAGTAAAAATCTAAAGTTTGACATAGTAAAAATCTAAAGTTTTGTATGGTGAAAATCTAAAGTTTAGGGTGGTGAAAATCTAAAGTTTGAGTTATATATAACTAATATACAATCATTTATATTTTACCACAAAAGAAGCTAAATGGCCTGTCAAAAATGATAAAATCACCCTTATTTCATAGGCTTACATCTTGTAGGCTTTCCCGCCTACACCAATAGGCAAACAGGGGGACAAATTGTCCCCCACTTGAGGCTAAATTCGGGGAATATGATTACGAATAATTGCATGCATATTCTTGATATTAAAAAATCCATTACTTTTGTGTTATAACGATGTCTTTCCGCTAACATAAAGCCACCATGTTACAGATCATCAAAATTGAAGAAGCGAATTACAAGAAGTATTGCAACCTTGATATTGTAGCATTTTCGTATGCTAAAGCAGGAGCATGTGGAGATGGTGGAAGCGTATGCATTATTGATATAAATGGCCAAATATATTACACCAATTATGCGGACCTCCATGCAAAGCTGAAGTACAAACATCTATTGAAAGTCGTACCGACCTTGAAGGATTGCATATTCAACTCTTTTGATCACTTGGCGCCAGAAGGTTGGGTGCCTTTTTACTTGGGTCTCGGCAACCACTTGACTCTCAAATCGATATACCATGAGTCATTCAAATCCGAAATGGAGAAACGTGGGGTATACGGACCGCCAGACCTATATGTTCACTGGCCAGGAATGGTATTGAGCATTCTCAGCCACACACAATCAGACATTACCCTGAGAGAGATTTCGGAAGGAGTAGAAAAGGCAGAAACAATCGACGAGGGAACATGTTTCCTCTCAAAGATCCGAAAACACATCAAAGATAAATTTGAGGTATTACTTGGAAAGGATAATTGACGAATCAATCTCGTACTGAGACTGCAAGTTTAGCCAGAAATCGCAAGGTATGTCAAGCGCCACCTCCAATTGGGCCGCAACGGCAGGAGTGATGTCCTCCCCCTTGAGCAACCTGCTCAGATCAGAAGTCTTCATCCCCATTCTGAAGGCCAACTCCTTCTGCGATATGCCTCTCGCCTTTATCTCATCCTTAACGATTTCCGTAGGATGGACCGCTGCGAATGGAACATATTCCGTATGTTTATTTGTCTCCATAATATTCATAGAAAAATAAGTTAAAAACTATGGAAGAAATTACTCCGTAAAAATTTTGTGTAAAATTAATACTTTACACAGTCATTGCCAAATCTTACGCAACAAAACTGTAATTTATTCTTCCCCCACAACCGTACTTCTCGCCATAAAAACAATATATTTGCATATAAATATCCTAAGAATAGCCCGAAAACCAGCCCCCATGCCCGATAAACTCCTCATCATCACCTCATCAGGCGAACTCGTTGAAGCCTCCGCCCCCGTCATCATCTCCGCCAGCCGATCGACGGACGTGCCGGCATTCTATGCGCAATGGTTCATCAACCGTTTGCGGGCGGGCTACTGCGTGTGGTACAACCCGTTCAACCAGAGGCCAATGTACATCTCCTTCCAGAACTGCAAGGTGGTGGTGTTCTGGACCAAGAACCCCCGCCCGATACTGCCGCTGCTGCACGAACTGGACGAGCGGGGCATCCACTACTACTTCCAATTCACCCTCAACGACTATGACAACGAGGGCTTCGAGCCGAACGTGCCCAGCGTGGAACAACGGGTGGAGACCTTCCGTGAACTGTCTGAACGGATCGGCAGGGAACGGGTCATCTGGCGTTTCGACCCGCTCATCGTCACCCCGCAACTCTCCGTGCGTGACCTGCTGAAAAAGGTTTGGAACCTCGGCAACCAACTGCGGGGACTGACCGACAAACTGGTCTTCAGCTTCATCGATATCCTAGGCTACCGCAAGGTGCAGGCCAACCTCGTGAAGGAGACCAACCAATTCTCGAAGGAGACCATCGAGCAGGCGGAGTTCACCCAAGCACAGATGAACGAGATAGCTGACGGTCTCGCTAAATGCCGCGACCGCTGGCACGATGAGGGCTGGGACCTGCAACTCGCCACCTGCGGCGAACAGATCGACCTCGACAAGTATGGCATCGAACATAACCGCTGTATCGACGGTGAACTGATGAAACGACTCTGGGCAGACGATAAGGATTTGCTCTACTACCTCAACTACGGCGAACTGCCCGACAAGAATTCTTTGTTCGGTATGGATTTCAGTCGTCCGCCCTTGTCGCCCGAAAAGATGAAGGACAAAGGGCAACGCCTGGCCTGCGGTTGCATGACGAGCAAAGACATAGGCATGTACAACACGTGCAGCCACTTCTGCGCCTACTGCTACGCCAACACGTCAAGGGAGGTGGTGGAGAAGAACAGAAAGCGACATAGCGGAGAGGCGGAAAGCATCATACGCTAAGGGAGGAAGCACCACAAAAAAAGCACCGAAGGATTGCTCCGACGGTGCCTTGCTCCACAGAAGAGGATAAACCTATCACTCCTTCGTTATCAGAATCTTTTTCAGAGAATCACCATACTTCACCGTATAGACGCCACGGCTCAGATCCACGCTTCCCTGACGGAGGCCAGAACGAGCGTAAACCACTCTTCCCAACATGTCATACACCTCGACGTCAGTAGGATCCATGAACTTAAGAACCAATGTGTTGCCATCCACATAAATGGAACCATCCGCAGAGACAAAAGCGTCGGATTTCGTCAAGTACGGATCATCAGGATCCTGAACCATCTGCGAACCATTGAACACACTAACCGGTTCGTCGTAACTGAACGGGCAAATATAATCCGTTCCCTTATGCACCAACAGTTTGCCACCATTCGTCTTGAATCCAGGCTTTAGTTGGATGGAGTTTTTCGCCACGAGGGTCAGTTTACCACCGTTCACAACCACATCCCCACCTCCATAGAGGGAAGTGACGTCACTACCCGCGATGATACTATCCGCAAGGATATCCCTGTTGTATTTGACGTTTTCATCCTGCAGATAATTCACCGAATGCATCACGTACGGTTTGTAGTTATGCTTAGAGATGAACACCGTATAAGGGAATGTCACATCCGTAAAGCTGGCGGAATCAGTGTTCTCCTCCACAAGGATATGGTCGCCCGACAAACTGCTCAAAACGATCTTACAGCCGTCGACACCATTCGTGCTCACCGAGACGGTGGAACCATCCTGCACGATGGACGGGTCGAGGCAAGCAGGCGTTTCCGTATAGATCTCCATGCTTGGATCTCCAAAATAATGAAACATATAAATCATTATAGAATCAATTATCGCCGTGTCGCCAAGCATCTCAACCATCTTAAACTTACCGTTCTGCAACACCTTACCCATTTCGTAGCAAGGTTCCCCGTTGTCCATTTTCCTTGTGTCCAGAAACCATTGAGGCGTGTCATATTCCCCGATTTTAGCTCTAATTCCAGGAGCCGGGTAGATTGAGTTGAACATACCGATGTTCAATGCCTCGTTCCACAAAAAGTGGGAAGTCATCGACGCGGCCACGATACCCACACATCCTCCATCCTCTTTCCTCAACATGGATTCAGCGAAGCAAGAAGGCGCACCAAACGAACCCGACAAGCAAGTCTCGCTATACACGACAGGCAATTTGTTTCCATTCGTCAGCCTAGAGACATCGTCGACAGTAAAATCGTGCCAACCATCAATACCGCCATGTCCGGAATACATGACATAAAAGCGGCCCTTGTTTATCTCCTCAGCCAACGACTCACGGGTAGCTTGCCACACGCTAGGGTCCTGAAGATCCTCCGACACCAGATATCCCTGTTGGAGGCTGTAATCCATGTATTGCGTAGGAAGCGTATTGCCATAGATATACTCCCGATTCACCGTTTTGCCCCAGCCCATCATATAATTACGGATAAGCTCCGAATTAAGCAGGAAATAATCATCTTGTTTGCCGTCACCGTTTTCGTCAATCACATCCTGAGGAACCGTATAATGTGTGGACGTATTGTAAAACTCCTCATCCTCAACGGGATACCTTTCGTAATTGATGATTTTATCAACCACCACATTCGCCTCTTGCTCATTCGACACGGATATTCTTCCGTGGATCATGTCAGGCCGAAGTATCTGCAGCGGCGAATGCAACGTCGTGTATGGCACATCAGACAGGAAATAGGGGACGCCCAGATGTTCCTGGGCATATTCACATGCGTAATGAGTAGACGGCACATCCTCGACATCTCCGAAGATCAGCAAATACTTAGGATTAAGCAAAACATGTGCTTCACTCACATAGGAAAGGACCTCATCACAATCCGCCCACGACGGTTTCGTCAAAACGATGCAATTAAAACCCTGAATCGTCTTCCATCTAACAAATCTCGAGACAGCCGTGTTATATTTATCCGTGGTAATGATCAGATAATTATTTTTGCTTCTTGTGCCCCCATCCGCAGGTGCAGGGCGAACCATAGAAAGCCCATAATCGCTCGGATTACTTTCACGCCCTTTCATGCCCGGTTCACCCGCAGAGGCGGCGACGGACATAGACAAAGAAAGTAACAATAAAAGGACTATTTGTTTCATGATACAATAAATGCTATGGTTATTTCTTCAAACTCTGCACCTCAGCCTTCAACGCCTTGTTCTCCTTCTCCAGTTGGATCATATGCAAAGTCAGCTCCTCAACCTTCTCCAGCAACAGGTTGGTCATCTTAGAGAGGCTGACGCCATCCTTCTCTATCTCCGCAGCCGAAGGAATACCAGGCAGATGCTTGTTCGCATTGACATAAGCCTCCACCTCCGACAAGTTCTTCAGATCATAGCCCTCCTCAAAGACATAGTCGGCCACATCATTCATCTTAACGGTGATGTCATTGGTCTTAATATCGCTTGCGTCGATGCTAGCCACCTCGATGTCACCCTTGCACAGAATCTTGCCAGCGACCTGCAATTTCACATCCGCAGCGATCTCACTCGTGCCTATTCCCACATTACCGTCGATGGAAAGCGTAGAGGCCTTGATACTTCCTCTTTCGATACCGTTTTTCGGGCCCTGGAACACTATTGTCGGAGTGTAATTATCCCCTGACATGATGCTAACACCCAATGGGGCTTCGATGTTCGGACACACAAACAACTCATCGAGCACTTTACAGGTTCCTTGCACGGTTACTGTCGTGTCGAAATCCACAGGGCCTCCGACGAAGGAGAACGAAGAGGCTTTGAATTTTCCGCCGATGAACTGTCTATCTTTCCCCCCGAAACTTATGGTTGGGGTCATGTCGTCCGCAGAAATCTTCACATTGTACGGCGCGCCAACTATAGGGAATACGGTCAACGTATTTTGCAGGGAACATTCGCCCTTCACAGTCAGTGTGCTGTCAACGCGAATCGGTCCACCTATGAAATTAAAATCCTTGGAATGGAGATTCAAGGGCATCAGCGTCCCAAACTTCGACAAAGAGGCTATCGCAGGTATGATACCTCCATAACTCGTCTCATTTCCAGATAGTTGAATGTGCTGTTCCGTATCGGGCGTATCACCCACATAACCCGTATAAACAGCAAGAGATCCATTCACAATCCCTCCATTATTCATCAATGTGTAACCATTAATCGTCACGTCCGCATCGAAGATTTGACTGCCGAGATCTTGAGCATTGATCACGAAAAAACTAGAGCACAACAAGATTGCCCCTGAAAATCTTTTAAAGTTCATAATTGTAATATTTTAAGTAATAAGCAACACTAACAAATTGGAAAGCGCAAATATATCCATATATTTCCAATAACAGGCATGGAAAATGTTTTATTTCCAAAAATATATTTCATTTGGACAATAAAGCAAGTCTATTCGATACCCATTCATATACGCTGGGCAGCCAGGCGGGATGGGGCAATCCGAGAAATGCGGGCTCACTTCTCGATAAGGCTCTCCACCTCCTCCGAAGTACGGTAAAGTTTGTCCTTGCAGATCTGCAACAGCTCCTTCGCGCGTTTGGCCTTCTTGGTCAACTCATCCATGTCCGCCTGTCCGCTCTCTAGCAAGTCCAATATTTCCTTCAGCTCGGTCATGGCCGCTTTATAAGACATTTCCTTCTTCATATTCTTCGCATTTATTGATTACACTTTCCACTTTACCATCCCGCAAATAGGTGGTGATCGTATCTCCCTTCCGCAGGCCCGCGACAGACGAGACCGCCTTGCCTCCGCACATCGTCAGGCTATACCCTTTCTTGAGAATCGCTTCCGGGGAGACCAACGACAGCGATTTCTCCATCATCTCCAGCCGATGGCTCTCCTCAAGCAAACAAGTACGTATGGCGGACGATAAACGCACGCCGTACAAGCCAATCTGTTGCGAGGCAGTCTGCAAGGACAACCGGCAAGCGCCCGCAAGAGCATGGGAGAGATGCTCCAGCTCATGTTCCTCGTCCGACAACCGCTTGCGGAGGGCATGTACTATACCATTGGATACGGCAGTGAGTTCCGCCTCCAGATCCATCATTGTCTCGACCAGAAAGGCAGCCACCGCAGTAGGCGTCTTGCAGCGAACGGCCGCCACCATATCGACGACAGACTCGTCGCGGTCGTGCCCGATGCCCGTAAGGATAGGCAGCGGGAAATTCGCCACATTGCAGGCTAAATTATACTCGTCGAAGGCGGCCATGTCGGTTGTGGCGCCACCGCCTCGAATGATCACCACCACGTCGAAGTGGTCTATCTCCTCGTAAATCTTATCTAGTGCATTGATGATGCTCCTTGCGGTCTGATCGCCCTGCATCACCGCCGGGAATAGCTTAGGCGCAAAGCCGAAGCGGTTACCGTCCGCCAGTAGTTGGTCGCAGAAGTCGCCATAGCCCGCCGCCGTACCCGAAGAGATCACGGCGATGTGCCTTGCAGGAACAGGGAACTCCACCTGCCGGTTCATGTCCCAGACCCCATCCCTCTTCAGCTGGTCGATCGTCTCCTGACGCTTCTTAGCCATGTCGCCAAGGGTGAAGGAGGGGTCGATATCACGGATGTTCAGTTGCAAGCCATATTGTTCATGGAAAGAGAGGTTCACCGCCACGAGCACCTTCATGCCCGGGGAGAGCACCCGTTGGGTCTCCGAAAAGAAGAAAGGCTTCATCAGCCTATATGTGTTTTGCCAGATGACTGCATTGATTTTCGCCTCGATCAGCTTGTCCGAAGAGCCTTTATCGACCAGAACGAGGTAGCAGTTTCCGTTTGCGTTCTCACGCAATTCACTGATCTCCGCACGAACCCAATAGATGTCTTCGAAAGCATCCGACAACACCCTTCTGACCTTCACGAGGAAGTCTTTGAGGGACAACGATTCAGGCATAGACTCTAGTTGCATATTAAACACGAAAAAGAAGCCCACCTGAAAAGATGGGCTTCATATTCCTAACTCAAACAAGTCGCCACTAATTACATCTTGTTGATCATGATGCTCAACTTAGACTTCAAGTTAGAAGCCTTGTTCTTGTGGATAACATTCGTTTTAACCAACTTATCCAACATGGAAGATACCTCAGGAAGTCTCTTGATAGCCTCTTCCTTATCCTTTGTAGCCCTCAAATCGCGGACAGCGTTACGTGCAGTCTTTGCGTAGTATCTGTTCTGCAATCTTTTGGCCTCAGCTTGTCTTACTCTTTTGATTGATGATTTGTGATTTGCCATTTTTTTAATATGTCTTTATTGTTTATTAGTAGCCTCTAGGGGAGTCGAACCCCTCTTTAGAGAATGAAAATCTCTCGTCCTAGCCGATAGACGAAGAGGCCAGCCTTTTTGCCTTTGAGTTCTGTGTCTCAAATGCGGTGCAAAAGTAATGCCTATTTTTTTATCTGACAAATATTTTCATTGTTTTTTTCCTCCATTAAGTCAAGAATCGGCGCCATCCCTTAAAATAAAGGGCTGACATAAACACAAAAGGCGGTGAATCCTGAGACTCACCGCCTTTGCTATAAGGTAGGATATATATCATCCGTTATTGCTCTGTTCCCTGGACTTTTCGCCCAAGTACCCTCCATGGTGACGTTTCGCATACTCCTCATTGGTGAATGCGATGGCCTTCATGGTGCTGACCACCAGGATATCACCGATGACCGTCATGATGGTAGTGGAGGTGGTAGGCGTCAGACCTAAGGCGCACACCTCCTTCGGATTACCCGTGTAGAGGAGCGCATCCGCCTCATGGGCCAGCAAGCTGTCCGCATTGCCTGTGATGACAATGAACTTAATGTCAGGGCGAAGGCGTCGCGCAAGGGGCATCAGCTCCAGGATCTCACGCGTCTTGCCGGAGTTGGAGATGAGCAACATGACATCATTCTCCTGCAGCAGGCCCAAGTCGCCGTGCTGCGCCTCGCTAGGATGCAGGAACACAGCGGGCGTACCCGTGGAACTGAAGGTGGTGGCGATGTTCAAAGCGATCTGACCCGCCTTGCCCATGCCGCTCGTCACGAGCTTGCCGTGCTTTTCGTGGACATGCTTCACGATCAAGTCCACCGCCTTCTTGTAATCGTCAGTGATCGGAATGTTCAAGACCGCCTCGGCCTCATGTTTGATTATCCGCTCGATTTCCTCTTTCATCATTATTCAGATTAAGTATCGATAGTGGCATAAGTAGCGTTCTCTTCGATGAATTGGCGGCGAGGAGCCACATCGTCACCCATCAGCATGGAGAAGGTGTAATCAGCCTGCGCCACGTTTTCGATGGCAACTTGACGGAGCGTACGGTTCTCCGGGTTCATGGTCGTGGACCACAACTGCTCCGCACTCATCTCACCCAAACCTTTGTATCGTTGGATGTTCACCGAGCTCTCGTTACCACTTCCGTACTTGTCCACGAAGGCCTGCTTCTGCTGGTCGGTCCAGCAATACTCCTCCACATTACCCTTCTTGCAGAGGTAGAGCGGAGGCGCGGCGATGTAGACATAACCCTTCTCGATCAGTTCACGCATGTGTCTGAAGAAGAAGGTAAGGATCAGCGTGTCGATGTGGCTACCATCGACATCGGCATCGGTCATGATGATCACCTTGTGGTAACGGAGTTTCTCCATATTCAGCGCCTTCGCGTCATCCTCCGTACCGATCGTGACGCCCAAGGCCGTGTAGATATTCTTGATTTCCTCGCTTTCGAGCACCTTATGAGGCATAGCCTTCTCGACGTTCAGGATCTTACCACGCAAAGGCAGGATCGCCTGCGTCATACGGTTACGGCCCTGTTTAGCCGTACCACCTGCGGAGTCTCCCTCGACGAGGAACAGCTCGCAGTTCTCAGGGTTCTTGTCGGAGCAGTCGGCCAGTTTACCCGGCAGACCAGCGCCACCCATCGGAGATTTCCTCTGCACGAGGTCGCGGGCCTTGCGGGCGGCGATACGGGCGCGGGCGGCGAGGATCACCTTGTCGACAATCATGCGCGCCTCCTTCGGGTGCTCCTCCAAGTAGTTCGTAAGTGCTTCGCCGACAGCTTGTTGCACGATACCGGAAACCTCGTCGTTACCCAACTTCGTCTTCGTCTGTCCCTCGAACTGAGGCTCAGCCACCTTCACGGAGATGACGGCAGTCAGACCCTCGCGGAAGTCATCGCCATTGATCTCCACCTTCGCCTTCTCCAACATCTTGGAGTCCTCGGCATATTTCTTCAACGTCCTCGTCAGTGCCATGCGGAAGCCAGTCACGTGCGTACCGCCCTCGATGGTGTTGATGTTATTGACGTAGGAGTGGATGTTTTCGTTGTAGGATGTGTTGTAAGTCATCGCCACCTCGACAGGCGTACCGTACTTGTCCGTATTGATGTGGATCACATCAGGGATCAAGTGCTCACGGGTGCTGTCCAAGTACTCGACGAACTCGCCCAGACCTCTCTCCGAGTGGAAGACGTCCGAACGCATATTACCCTCCGCATCGACGCGGTGGTCGGTAAGGGTGATACGGATACCCGCATTCAGGTAAGCCAAGTCGCGCAGACGGTTGGCGAGGATATCGTACTTATAGACCGTCTCCGTGAAGATGGAGCTATCCGGGTGGAAGGTGACCTTCGTACCCGTCTTGTCGGCGGTGCCCACCTCCTTCACAGCGTACAGCGGCTTACCGCAGGCGTACTCCTGGATGTAGCGTTTGCCACCACGGCACACCTCAGCCACCAGCTTCGTGGAGAGGGCGTTCACGCAAGATACACCCACACCGTGGAGACCACCGGACACTTTGTAAGTTCCCTTATCGAACTTACCGCCGGCGTGCAACACCGTCATGACGACTTCGAGCGCTGATTTCTTCTCCTTTTCGTGGAGATCAACAGGAATACCACGACCATCATCCTCTACCGAAATAGAATTATCTTCCAAAATATCCACCTTGATATTCTTGCAATATCCGGCTAACGCCTCATCGATGGAGTTGTCAACAACCTCGTATACCAGGTGGTGCAAACCACGCTCGCTGATGTCTCCGATGTACATCGCAGGGCGCTTCCTCACTGCCTCAAGGCCTTCCAACACCTGAATGTTTTTGGCGGAATAGGAGGTCTCTTTGTTTTGTTCACTCATACTTTATATGAATTTATAATCTTTCCAGTTTTATGCTTTCATGGTTTCGCATACGCACCAATATAAAGCGAACAAATATAGCATTTTCCGCCGACATACGCAAAAAAAGAGTGTGTTTTTGAACGATTAAATGAATGGTTTGCTCATAAAAAAATAGAGACGATGCATACACACCGTCTCCATTATTTTGACGCTGAAAGAGTTCAGCGATAGTCTCTATAGGGGAACCTTCCTTATCGGATGTTCGCGATGCTGATGATGTCGGCGAAGACACCCGCAGCCGTCACCGCCGCACCCGCACCGTAGCCACGGATCATCATAGGATCCTGGTAGCGCGCCGTGTTGATGATGATCAGGTTGTTGCTGCCCCTCAAATCGAAGAATGGGTGAGATGGTCCCACCGCCTGCAAGCCTACGCTGGTCTTGCCGTTCTCGAGTTTGGCGACAAAGCAGAAGTGCTTGCCCTCCGCCTCGACAGCCTTGCGTTTCTCCTCGAACACAGCGTCGTAGCCCTCCACCTTCTTCCAGAAGTCGTCCAGCGAGCCCTCGAAGAAATCGTTCGGGATGAAGAGGTTCTTCTCCACATCGTCCTGCTCCACACGGATACCCGACTCACGGGCCAAGATGACCAGCTTACGGATCACATCCTTACCGCTCAGGTCGATACGAGGGTCAGGCTCGGCGAAACGTGCCTCCATCGCCATGCGGATAGCCTTGCTCAAAGGAATATCCTTACTGATCGTGTTGAAGATGAAGTTCAGCGTACCGGAAAGGACAGCCTCCAACTTCACGATCCTATCACCACTGAAGATCAAGTCGTTGATCGTGTTGATGATCGGAAGGCCGGCGCCCACGTTGGTCTCGTACAAGTACTTGATGCCACGCTTGCGGGCGATGTTCTTCAGCTCCATGTAGTTGTCATAATCCCCGGAGGCAGCGATCTTATTGGCCGCCACGACAGAGATGTTATGCAACAAAAGATCCTTGTATATGTTCGCGATCGCGCCGCTCGCCGTACAGTCGACAAAGACGCAATTATAGATGTTCAAATCGATCAGCGCCTGCTTGATGATCTCAGGCGTGGAGGTCTTGCCGCTCTTCAGCAACTCCTGGTACTGCGTCAGGTCTATGCCGTCACGGTCCAGGATGTAGTTGCTCACGTCAGCGATACCGATCACCTTCACCATCAGGTTATTCTGCTTCATCAACAAATCCTTTTGGGAATGCAATTGCTCCAAGAGGCTGCCGCCCACCGTACCCGTTCCGACCACGAATAGGTTCAATTGTTGGTACTCGGAGAGGAAGAAGGATTCATGGATACAGTTCAACGCCTTACGCAAGTCCGCGCGTTTCACCACGCAAGAGATGTTCGTCTCGGCGGAACCCTGCGCCAATGCGATGATATTGATGTTGTTACGTCCCAACGCATTGAAGAGCTTGCCTGCGGTACCCGTCGTCTGCTTCATATTATCACCCACGATAGCGATGGTGGAGAGGTCCTTCTCAGCAGTGATGGAGCCGATAGCGCCCATGGACATCTCCTCGTCGAACTCTTCGCTCAAGAGGTTCACCACCTCTTCCGCATCCTCAGCCTCAACTCCGATGGAGATGGAGCTTCCGGAAGATGTTTGGGACACAAAGAAAGGTCGTATATCACTATAATCCAACGAAGCGAAAATACGTCCGTTCACTCCATGCACACCCATCATGCCCATGCCTTGGATCGTCACCAGTGCGGAGTTCTCGATGGAAGAGATACCCTTGATGGTCTTCTCATCCTTCACGTCCGTCGAGATCAGCGTGCCAAGGCAGTCCGGCTTCTCAATGTTCATGATTTGAATAGGGATGTTCGCCACGCAAGCCGGATGGATAGTCGGAGGGAAAATCACGGCAGCGCCGAAGTTACAGAGCTCCATCGCCTCCGAGTAGCTCAAGTGGTCTATTTTGTAAGCCTTGCGCGTCACGGCAGGATCCGCTGTCATGAAGCCATCATTCGTGTTCCAAATCTCAATCTTGGAGGCACCCAGAGCAGCGGCCACCAAAGCGGCGGTATAGTCAGACCCGCCACGACCCAAGGTCGTCACATCAGACGTCTCCGCATCACTTGCGATGAAACCGGCAATCACCGTACGCTTGTTGGAAGAAGAAGCGAATTGCTCCCTGATAAGTTTGTAGGACAATTCAAGGTCCACGTTCGCACCACCCAACGAATTGTTGGTCTTGATGAAGTTACGCGAATCCAGGTATTGCGCATCAAGGTACTTACCGACAAACAACGAAGCGATACGCTCTCCGTACGAAAGGATAACGTCCCCTGTCTTGTCCGTCAAGTCCTTGATCAGATATACACCCTTCAGGATGTTCTCCAACTCCTCATGGAGCGTGTCCACCTCTTTCTTCACCTCCGAGGTCAAAGATGAGGACATCAACTCCTCAATCAACTGATTATGAGTATTGATGATTTTATTTAAGGTCTCTGTATATGAAGCATTTCCCTGTGCAGCCAACAATGTGGTATTCAGCAACATATCGGTGACATTTCCCACAGCTGAAACAACAATCACAACGGGCTCACTCACGCCCTCAACAATCTTCTTGACTTGCTTCAAGTTTTTTATGGAGCCTACGGACGCTCCACCAAATTTCAAGACTTTCATACTTCTGAAAATTATATTTATACGTTTTGCGTCGCGAAGATAGTTATTTATTCGATTTTTTTCTATATGTTTGCGCATACTTTCTTTGGGGAATGAATGGATCCGCACTTCCCGAAGGAGAATCTAATACTATTTGGATCCACAAAATTTAGAAACATGAAGAAGTTATTTTTAGCTATCGCAGCTTTCATGTCGACATTGGCATTGAATGCGCAGACGGCTTCTGAAGCCACGAACGAATCATTCAGTTCAAACCAAGAGACAACAAACACATCTAGTTCTTACAAACCTGAAGAAGGCAGTTTCATGATGGAAGTGGGCTTCGCTCCATTCCACACTGTAGTTGTTGATGAGGCAGGGGCAAACTCAAATAGTAGTTTGGTTAACCTTCAAGGTGGACTTTTGAGAGGTGTGTATGTCATGACTGACAACCTCCAACTGAACTTGGGATTAGGTCTTAGCATCTACAAGACTTCGAATGAAAATGGCGCAACAGAGAGCACTGACCGTGTTTCTTTGTTCTCTATTAACCCAGGAATCAACTACGTATTTGACGGAACCGACAAATTGGCTCCATTCATCGGTGGCGAGCTCGGATTCGGAATCTATTCCACGAAGGTGACCTCAGAGTCTGAGAACAACAAGGAAATCAAAAAGAACGACGGTGGTTTCAACACATTCGCCATATCAGCCGTTTCTGGTTTCAACTACTACTTCGCAAAGAACATCTTCATCGGTGCTGAAGTGAAATTGGGAGCTGAAATAATTACTAACAAGAAGGTTTCTGTTGAAACTAACGGAACAACTACAACGACTGAAAACAAAGCGCACAGCGTATCATTCAGACCTCAAGCTGTTCCTTCCCTCCGTTTGGGTTGGGCATTCTAATCGATCATACGATTTTTTCAAACAAGGCTGGCTTCGCAAGGAGCTGGCCTTTTTTGTGCTTGGAGAACACGATATTTACTATTTGTTTGCTATTTAGCTATTTACGATTTACTATTTATGATTTAGACATTTAGATATTTACTATTGGGCCGTTTAGAATTTACTATTTGACTATTTACAATTTACGATTTCAGAGCCGCACTTATAGGCTTATTTGAAACATTTGCGGAGGAGTTTGCGGAGCGCCATGGACGGGTAGCCATACACGATCGCCAGCAGGCAAAGCAGGGTGTTCAATAGGCTGATTCTGATGAAGTCCACCGTGGGACGGAAGTGCGTGACCCGCTCCTCCTTGGAGGGGTAGAAGACGTTGATGGAGATGCTCTTCAGCGGGATGGCCCGCCAAGCACTACGCACCAAGAGCTCCAGTTCCGCCTCGTAGCGGTGGCAGAGGGGTTTCATCCCTTTCATCCTTTGCAACGGGTAGAGCCGATAGCCAGTTTGGGTGTCGGGCAGGCGAATGCCGGTCTGCACGGCGAACCAGAAGTTGGAGAATTTATTGGCGAAGCTATTCTTCTGCGGCATGTTAGGGTTGAGGAACGAACGGCTGCCTACGATCAACGCATCGGGGGCGGCCGCACACGCTTCCGCAAAGAGCGGGAGGTCGCTCGCGAAGTGTTGCCCGTCCGAATCCATGGTCACCACGGCGGAGAGCCCTAGCTCCATGGCCTTCTCGAAGCCCTTCCTCAACGCATAGCCTTTCCCTCTGTTCTTCGCATAGGAGACTACATGTATATTTTCCGGCAGTTGGTCTAACAGTCTTTTGGTCGTGTCGGTGGAACCATCGTCCACCACAATCACTGTTTCGCAATAGGGCTCGACGGAGGTCACCACTTGCAATATGGTCTTCTCGTTGTTGTAGGTGGGTATCAATACACCAATGCGCTTCGAAGCGAATAGTTGTCTGGTCTCTTCCGCCGTCATAAGGCTTTCCCTTTCACCAATAAATCGAACTTGGCATATATCTTTTCCTCATCAGCTATAACGGACTTGAACAGGTAGTCTTCTCCGGCAAGGGTGTAGCGTGTCGTGATTTTCAGGAGCACATCGTTCTTAGGCACGATCACGGTGATGAACTTAGCGTTCTTGACCGTCACCACCTGCGCCTCAACGCCTAGGATGTCTGTGGCGACCGCACGCATCACATCCACCAGCACCGCCCCTGGCACAATCGGATTGCCGGGGAAATGCGCCGCGAACACTTCATGGGCTTCGTCGAAGCGTAGCAGGTGTCCGAAGAGGTTCTCCTCCTTCGTGTCATAGGATTGTATGGTAAACATCTCTTTCATCATTTAGCCACAAAAAACACACCGACCATGATGATGCCCACGCCTATCCACCTTGTGACGGGCACCGACTCGTGCAGGAAGAGGGCGGAGGCGAGCAATGCGAAGATGAAACTCAGGCAAGTGAGCGGATGCGCCTCCGACAACGGGTAGTGGCGCAGGATATACAACCACAAAACCGTGGCAAGACCCATCGAAACGCCTGTGAGGGCCAGCCAATAATTGGTCAGCACCTCCTTGAACCACTCCCACGTGAAGGCGAACTTATGCATCTTCACCACGGCGAATTTCAGGAACACCTGTCCCATGGCCAAGCAGAAAGACTGCACGATGGATAGTAACAATAACTTCAGCATGATAGTAGTGCGATGGAATGATCCTTGTCTTGGAAATGGTTATAGACTAATATATGTTTCGGCCGGGTCGCCTTCCCCTCCTTGTAGCGGATGTGGGCAGGTATCCCGCCCCGTTTCAGGCAGGTCGCCGCCACGTAGTAACCCATGGCGGAGGCGGAGAAGCCCTCTCCGAAGAGGTGCTTGTAATAGATTTGGGTGGTTTGCGGGAAGAGGGGCGTTAGCCTCCGGGTATAAACCTCGTCGTTCGTGCGGTCCGCATTGTATCCGCAGACCACCGCGTCCACCTCTTCACGTGTGATGCCCGCCTTGCCGAGAAGTGCCTCGACGGCTTGCCGGAACCGCTCGTCCGTAGGCTCGAAGAGCACCTCCAGCCCATCTATGCGGCAGAGCGTCTGTTGGGAGGATTGGGTGTTCAGAAGGAAAGCGGCGGAGACCTCACCGGCGAAGCTGCCCTCCGTGGTCGGGTGATGGAACATAGCTTCCGTCACCCCTTCGGCTTTCCAGTAACCGATCTGGTCGAATAGTTGGAAGTAGGCCTCCGTCATCTCGTCGTTGGCGCAGACCAAGGCGGAGGAGATATCGTTCAGCTCGAATTGCGCAAGCGCATCCTGCAGGGCACAGTCGAACGAGGTGCCACGGTGTGTGAACGTGTTGTTATAGCCGTGGCATTTCAGCCTTTGGGCGATGACGGAACCGATCGTGTTGTGCGTGGACTGCATGAAGAAGGAGGGTGGCAATGCCTGCTCACCGTCCCGCAACATAGCGTTGAGGAATTTCTCCGTGGTCTCTATGCAACCCAAGCCTGTCCCTGTCACGATCGCGTCCAGCGGCGCCTCATACCCGTCGAGGGCGGTCATGGCGGAGGCGATGGCCCGTTTCAGCAGCCTGCCCATCCTTCGGGAGGCCATCGGGTCGATGAAGGCCTTGAAATCGGGCTCCACGGAGCGGAAATAACGTCCTTCCCTTTGGATCGGGGAGGTGAACCAATCGTCGCACAAAGGCGATTGGATGGTTATTTGTGCCGCTGATTGTATATAGACTGCCATGGTTCAACTGATTTTAGAGAAGATACAGGAGGAGTCATTGCCTCCGAAGCCGAACGAATTGCTCATCACATGACGCAGCTCCACGTCGCCCACGCCTTTGGTCACGGGGGTCAAACCACTCTCTTCAATCGCTGAAGAGAAGTTGAGGTTCGCCGGGATGAATCCGTTCGTCAGGGAAAGGATCGATATGACGGCCTCCACCGCACCGGCGGCGCTGGTAGTGTGGCCCGTGAAAGACTTCGTGGAGGAGAATGGTGGCACATGGTCGCCAAAGACCCGTTTGATCGCCACGCTTTCGCACAGGTCATTGTTGCCCGTACCGGTTCCGTGCGCATTGATGTAATCGATGTCGGCGGGTTTCAGTCCGGCCTTGCTCAAGGCACCGGTCATAGCGAGGAAAGGTCCTTCGCCCTCGGGTGAGGTGGCTGTCTGGTGGTATGCGTCGCAGGCGTTGGCGTATCCGCTCAGCTCGCACAAGGGGGTCGCGCCCCGCTTCCGTGCGCTCTCGGCGGTCTCGATGACCAGGTAGGCGGCGCCCTCGCCCAGGTTCAATCCGTTGCGGTTCTTGTCGAATGGTTTGCAAGGCTCGTGGTCCAGTATCATCAGGGAATTGAAGCCGTTGAGGTGGAACTTGCTGAGCGACTCCGTGCCGCCCACGATCGCCGCATCCGCCTTGCCGCTTCTGATCAGGTTAGCGCCCATGATAAGGGCGTTGGTGGCGGAGGAGCAGGCGGTTGAAATGGTATACATCGCATCCAGATGACCGAAGAGGCGGCCGATCTGCTCCGTGCCCGCCCCGCAGTCGTGTGCGGCGATATATTCCGTATGTTTTCCTTCGAAGAAATCCAGGTAGTACTGCTCACTCTTCTCCATACCCCCCACGGTCGTACCGTTGACGAAGGCGGTGCGCACAGCGTCTGTCAAGCCAGACTGCTTCACAGCCTGTTGGAAGGCCACCATACCTAAGAGCGGGGTACGGGTCACCACCATGTCGGAGGACAGGCGAAGCATCTCGATCATCTCCTCGTCGCTCATCGCCACCTCGCTGACCGGGAGTTCCGTGTGTGACGTGCGCAGATGGCGCACAGTGCCTATGGCGGGTTTGCCCGCACGGAGCGCGTCATAAACAGTTTGCGTCCCGCAGCCTAAGCCACAGATGATGCCCATACCGGTTACGACGATACTACCCATACAAAAATTTATTTCGTTCTGTTCTTGGAGATATAGTCCGCCATCGTAGCGACGGATTTGAAGATCTCTTTCCCTTCGCTGGCGTTCTTCAACTTGATGCCGTAGTTCCTTTCCATCAAGACAATCAGTTCAAGCGCATCGATGGAATCCAGGCCCAAACCAGCCACTGAAGGGTCACCCCCGTTGAATAGTGGCGCATTGTCATCAATACCATCAGGTGTCATACCCTCGAGGTTCAGCACCTCGATGATCTCTTCTTTCAAAGTAGCTATCAATTCATTCATTACAAATCATCTTTTTATTTTGCCAACAAAGATATAAAAAAAGAAACGGAAAGGCAACCGCATGGTTGTAGAGTCACGACGGCTTCATTTAGCGCATTGGATTTAATATAATATTTACGGTTTATTTACTATTTATCGATTGACGATTGACGATTGATGGCGCCCCATCATCGGACTGATGATGGAAATGCAAATTCCTAATTTAGTAGGCATTAAACAACAAGTTCATAATTGGTTGAGCGTCCGCCCTCGTCAGTCTTGCGCAAGATGAGTTTCACGATTAGGTCTTGTATGTCACGCAAAGCCGTATCCTGCGAGCAGTGGTTAATCTTGGCATATTTCTGTGTGGTCAGTTTGCCCTCAAACCCGTCCCAAAGCCGATTGATGATCTTGCGTTGCCGCTCGTTTATCTCTGCGTCTTGATGATTACGCCAGAAATCTGCTTTCTGCAGAACCCTTTCAGTTGTTTTTAGAGAATATTTGAGAGCACCAAGTAATGCCTGCAGAAACCACAGTAGCCATGCGGTGATGTCCGTGTCGCCTTTTTGTGCCAGCTCCAATGCCTCGTAATAAGCTTTTCGCTGACGCATTATCTCGGAGGAAAGGCTATAGAAACGCTGACTGCTTTGGTCGGCGCGAGCCAGCATCATTTCCGTTATTGTACGAGCCATGCGCCCATTGCCGTCATCGAATGGATGAACCGTGACAAACCACAGGTGGGCAATAGCAGCACGAAGTATCGGGTCGGTAGTGTCGTCATTGTTACACCAGTCGATAAATTGTGACATCATATACGGCACCTCATTGCTTGGCGGAGCCTCAAAGTGTACTTTTTCTCTGCTCATTGGTCCGCTCACCACTTGCATTGGCTCATCGCCCACACGCCAATTGGCAACGGTTATCTTGTACCCATCGCTATAACCTGTCGGGAAGAAAGCGGCATGCCAGCCGAACAACCGTTCTTGTGTCAGCGGCTGGTTAAACGAATGCGTAGCTTCCATGAGCGAATTGACTACACCCTCAGTGTAGTGGTCGGAGCGTTCATTGCTATCAATCCCCAAATGCCGTGCCACACTGCTGCGCACGCTGTCGACGTTAAGGTTTATTCCTTCAATCTGCGACGAACCGACAATCTCGCTTGTGATGGTTTCCACCTGTTGCGACAGTCCATCAAAACCCAATGCCGACATACGCCCAAGCAACTGTCCTTGCATCGTGTGTACCTCTCCAAGAGGAGAAAGCAAAACGCGTGAGTCCCATTCAAATTTTGGAAATTTACTTTGCTGCCATAAATATATATTTTTCATCATTGTGTCCATTTTTTCTTTTTACAGCTAAAACTACGTTATTCTCCGCATTTTCGCGACAAATATACGTTTTATTCTCCGCAAATTGAGCTTGAGATACAATATGATTCATTTATTGCATTGAATTTAATACAATATTTACTGCTTGTTTACTATTTATCGTTTGACGATTTACTGTTCACGACGGCTCAAAACCACGTTATTCTCCGCATTTTCGCGGTAAATATATGTTTTATTCTCCGCAAATTGAGTTTGAGGCACAGCATGATTCATTTATTGTATTGAATTTAATCCCTTAAGTTCAGCTTCGAAAAAAAGTTCAAACCACTAAGTCATACATCTCTAAGGTGGAAAACGGTGTCATCATACCGAGTGTCGGCACATTTTACAGAATGATTTCTGCATTGGGGATGAGAGTCGAAGTGGTGAAAACCGTCTGTTGATTATAGCACCAAACTTCCTGCGCCTTTCAACTCACAGGCAAGCGTCCCCAAATAATAAATAGACAAATAATAAATAGCTAAATAGGAAAATAGGAAAATCGTAAATGACACTGAATGGGAAAATAGTAAATTGTAAATAGTTAAATAGTAAATATACTCGTTTCCCACTCCCTCAAAGCCCCCTCACCATCCAAGGAAAGGGCGAACATCTTGACGGAGAGTTGTCCGTCCAAATACTCACACCACCCGAAGATCTGATGATCCACCTCCTTCTCAGGCAGGAAAGCGCACTCGGAGAGGGCAATGGCGGTCTTAGGCTCGAAGGATTTCGTCACGTAACAGGTGGATTCTCCCATGATTTTGTGGCGGATGGCGATCTCCCCCGTCACGATATTGGAGAGCGTATAGACGAAGACGGCCGGACTTGGGAAGTAATTGTCTGCGGATTGGATCGTCTGCTGGTAGGTCTTGTCATCGTCCAGCGAACCGGAGCGCGACATCAGTGCGACGGACCAATTGCGCTTAGGCTCCTCAGGGGTGAGCCCCAACTTGCCCATCAACAACTCCGCACCCAGGAAACCTGCCTTGCATAGGTTGTCCATCTTGAAGAACTTAGGGTATTGGAAGCCTAAGGAGTAGTAGATGTTCGTGAGCCATGGCTTACCCTCCTCCACCTGGATGGGGAGGTTCTCTCCATTCAGCCTAACCTCCTTGTCGGAGATCGAAACGAACGCCTTCACATACGCTTTCATGACAGAATAAATTCGTTTACGACGTTGGCTACTCCGTTCTCATCGTTGGTGGCGGTCACGTAGTTGGCGGACTCCTTCACCACCTCTTGCGCATTGCCCATGGCGACGCCCAAGCCTGCGTATTTGATCATGGAGAGGTCATTGAAACCATCTCCGCAAGCGATCATTTCGTCTTTTGTTAGTCCTATGATATTCAATAATTTACTCAGCGAATACGCCTTATCGATGTTTTGTGGCATGATCTCGAGGAAGAAAGGCTCGGAACGGTAGACGTTCAGGCGGTCGCCATACTCCTTGCACATGTCCTGCTCCACCTCGGCGAGGTAGTCGCCATCGCCCACCATCAGGCATTTGGTCACGGGTTTCGTGATCTGCGCCACGAAGTTGTCCACCTTGCGCACCGGCATCTTATTGATGCGCGCCTCGATGGCCACGTATTGGTCCTCCTCGTTCTCCGTGATGATGGAGTCATCCTTGTAGGTGACGATGGTCACGCCATGCTCCTTGGAGGATTGGTAAAGCTTCGAGAGCTCGTCCATCGGCAGGACGGTCTCATAGACCACCTCTTTGGTCTGGTAATTGGTGATGACGGCTCCGTTGAAGGAGAGGATATAGCCGCCGAACTTGTCCAATTCGATCTCATCCGCAATCGGTACGATGCCAGGCGTAGGCCGGCCGGAAGCCAGAACCACGATCACACCATGCTCCTGCGCCTCGTGCAGCGCCTTCTTTGTCTCCTTGGTGATCTCCTTCTTAGAGTTGGTCAACGTACCGTCGATATCCAATACTAAAACCTTGTAATCCATGCTTTTATATCTATTTGGAAGTGATAGCGCCCACTTCCTTCAACTTCTTGAAATCCAGTTCGAAATTAGGGGTGAAGACATCCTTGCCGAGGCTCTCCTCGATCTCAGAGATCTTCCAGAACCTGCCGTCCACCACTTCGGAATGGTCTGGCTGCGGTTCTCCGTCATACGTGATGCGGTGCACGTAGATCATCTCGCGCTCCCTCGGGCTTTCCCAGATGTAGTTAAAGAGACGTTCGGGTTGGATGTTCTCCAGCCCCAGCTCCTCGCGCGCCTCGCGCAGCAGAGCAATCTCGACGCTCTCGCCGAAGTCGATGTGGCCACCCACTGCGGTATCCCACTTGCCGGGTTGGATATCCTTCCAATCGGCGCGTTTCTGCATGTATAGGTCACCCTCTTTGTTGAAGACGTGCAGGTGGACCGCCGCATGCAATATCTTGGAACCGTTGTGGCACTCTTGGCGAGTGGCCCGGTCTATCACGTTACCATCCTCATCGATGACAGGGAAATATTCAACCATGGTGGGAATTATGAATTTTGAAACGTTAGTTCGACGTAGTCAATTTTGAAACGTTAGTTCGACGTAGTCAATTTTGAATTATGAGTTAGGAGTTAGAATTATACGATGCGCATGGGGATGCCTTCCTTCGCCAGGTATTGCTTCAGGTCTGGGATGGCGATCTCATGGAAGTGGAAGATGGAGGCCGCCAAGGCAGCGTCCGCCTTTCCTTGCTCGAAGACGTCCTTGAAGTGCTCCATGTTGCCTGCGCCGCCCGAGGCGATGACAGGGATGGATAGGCTATCGGATAGCTTGGCGAGCGCCTCGTTGGCGAAGCCTTGCTTCACACCGTCGTGGTTCATGCTGGTGAAGAGGATCTCGCCCGCGCCACGCTCCTGCGCCTCTTTCGCCCAAGAGAAGAGTTTCTTCTCGGTCGGTACCCTTCCTCCATTCAGGTAGCAGGTCCATTCGCCGCTCTCGTCCAGCTTGGCGTCGATGGCCACCGTGCATACTTGGCTGCCGAAGTTCTTCGCCACCTCCGAGATCAGGTCAGGGTTCTTGATCGCCGCGGAGTTGATGGATACCTTATCCGCGCCCGCGCCCAAAAGGGTATCCACATCCTTCAGCTCATGGATGCCACCACCCACCGTGAAGGGGATGGAGATATGGGCAGCGATGCGCTTCACCAAGTCCACGAAGGTCTTGCGCCCCTCGTGCGAGGCGGTGATGTCGAGGAAGACAAGCTCGTCAGCGCCCTGGCGGCTATATTCCGCGCCCAGCTCCACAGGGTCGCCCACGTTTCGTATATTCACGAAGTTGATGCCTTTGACGGTCTGCCCGTCTTTGATGTCAAGGCAAGGTATGATACGTTTCGCTAGCATAATTCCAAGAAGTTTTTCAAAACCGTTTCGCCCACCGAGCCACTCTTTTCAGGGTGGAACTGCACCGCATAGAAATTTCCTTTGGCGAGCGCAGCGCTGTATGGGTGGATATAGTCTGTCGTGGCGATGGTGTCTTTGCCCACAGTGGCATAGTAGCTGTGCACGTAGTAGAAGTACGGGTCGGCCAGCAAGCCCTTGAAGAGAGGGTTCTCCTTCGCCGCCACGGTGTTCCAGCCCATGTGGGGCACCTTGCTGATGTGCGCGTCAGGGATGAACAGTTTCACCTCCTCATCGAAGATGCCGAGGCACTCCACATTGCCGGAGGCCGCCTCCTCGGAGGATTTGCACATGAGTTGCATGCCGATGCAGATGCCCAACGTAGGCTGTTTCAAGCCACGGATCACCTCGTCCAAGCGGTGCTCACGGAGGTACTTCATCGTCGTCTCCGCCTCACCCACACCCGGGAAAATCACCTTATCGGCCGCCTTGATCTTCTCGATGTCGCCCGTGATCTCCGCCTCCACGCCTAAGCGCTTCATCGCATAGTCTACCGAGAAGATATTGCCCGCGTTGTATTTAATGATCACTACTTTCATTGCGCCATCAGATAGGATTTGAATGTCTCGAATGTCTTAGGCAATTCGATGCTTTGCTTCTTACCCTTCATGAACTCCTGCAGCTTGGCAGGGATCACGACAGGCTCTCCGATGATCGCCTCCACGGTGTCCTTGAACTTAGCCGGATGGGCCGTCTCCAGGAAGACACCCACCTCATTCGGCTTCAGGTACTCGCACAACGCGCGGTAGCCCACCGCACCGTGAGGGTCGAGGAGGTATTTATGTTGTTGGTAACAATTCTTCAGTGTCTCACGGATCTGCTCGTCCGTGTAGGTGCAACCCGCGATGTCCTTGCAGATGGCCTCGTGCGAACCGTAGAGCGCCAACACGCGAGCGAAGTTGCTTGGGTCGCCCACATCCATGGCGTTGGCGATGGTCTGGACGGAAGGTTTCGGCTCGTATTTGCCGCTCTTCAAGTAGTTGAAGAAGATATCGTTACGGTTGTTGGCCGCGATGAATCGGCTGACCGGCATGCCCATGCGCTTACCGAAGAGGCCCGCGGTGATGTTACCGAAATTGCCCGAAGGCACACAGATCACGATGTTATCCTTGATGCCCAATTTATGCAATTGCGCCACTGCGTAGAAGTAGTAGAACGCTTGCGGCAAGAAACGGGCCACGTTGATCGAATTGGCGGAAGTAAGCTTCATGTGGTTGTTCAGGTCCTTATCCATGAAGGCGGACTTCACAAGCGCCTGGCAATCGTCGAACACGCCGTCGATCTCCAAGGCGGTGATGTTCTTGCCCAAGGTAGTGAACTGGCACTCTTGGATCGGGCTCACCTTCCCTTTCGGGTAGAGCACGTAGACGTGGATGCCCTCCACACCGAGGAATCCGTTCGCCACAGCCGAGCCCGTGTCGCCGGAGGTAGCCACCAGCACGTTCACCTCCTTCTGGCCCTCCTTCTTGATGAAGTAGCCCAGCAGGCGGGACATGAAGCGGGCGCCCACGTCCTTGAACGCCAAGGTAGGTCCGTGGAAGAGCTCCAAGCTGAAAATATGGTCGTTGACGTGCACCAGAGGCACATCGAAGCTCAAAGTGTCATACACGATCTTCTTCAGCGACTCCGCGTCCACATCCTCCCCGAAGAAGGCGTCCGCCACCACGTAGGCGATCTCCTGGAAAGACATGTCCTTCATCTTATCGAAGAAGGAAGCAGGTAACTGTTTGATTACTTCGGGCATGAACAAGCCCCTGTCAGAGGCCAATCCCTTCACCACCGCCTCTTGCAGCGTGGCTTTGTCCGCTTGTTTGTTGGTACTATAGTACTTCATATTATCGAATCAATTATTGCGCAAAAAAATTCCGGCGCAAAGATACTCATAAAAAACGATATGCGGGCAACTGGCTGGGAAATTAAGAGTTAAGAAATAAAAAACGGCAGGGAGGCTGGATGGTCATGGGGATTTATTACGATTATTTACGATTTACTATTTTCCTATTTAGCTATATGCGATTTGCTATTTCATGACTAAAAAACTATCGGATATGCTTGTTATTCTCAATTTAAATCAGCTACTTTGCAAACGAGTAATGTGTATGGATGGAATGACGAATATTTGGCAATACATTAGGAGAATCCTTTGCCGCCAATAAAAATGTGTTAAAAGTTTAGTCTAAAGTAGGAGGTATTGTTATTCATTACATTAAAGCTTTTCTTCCCTATTGCATCTTCATGAAAGACAAAATATAGGTCAGAGAGTCTAAAAACTAAATATATCAAAGAAAAAAGAAATACTTTCTTTTAATTTTGAATTCTCATAATATATTCATAATTTAGTGACCCGATAATTTCGATATTGAAGAACATATATTTTTTAACTTTTAAACGCTTATAGAAAGATGGCAAATTCAATCGATTTAGCAAAATTCGGCGCCAACGACATCATCGCATGCAACAATGCGAACTATGCAGGAGCAATCAAGATCGTAGCGGGCAAAATCGCTGCTGGTAACGTTACCTTCATCATCGACGGAAAGACGATCAACTTGTCCGACGCCGGATGCTCTTACTTGAGCACCTCATTGGAGGCTATCAACAAGGCTAAGGCAGAGGCTAACCCTGCTGGCGTATTGTTGGCGTTGGGTGCAAAGTCTACAACCCTCATCTCTCCTACCGAGAGCTCAAACTCCGCTATCAGCGGTCCTGCTAACGAGACTACTTTCGCTCAAGGCAGCAAGGAATTGGAATTATCAGGTCTGAAGGATTCTACCATGGTTCGCTTCAACCACCTCGGAAAGACTGGCGAAGTTAATGTGCTGGACGCAAAGGCTGGCGCTGTGACGATCCAGGTAGACGGCGACGTCATCGAGTTGGCTGACCAAGCCGCTTCTTACATCAGCAACGACTACAAGGAGATCAAGATGGCCGACGCTGAGGCTGACCCTACTAAGGTATTGTTCGCCTTGAAGGGTGGAACAACGAAGTTGGTTTCCGCTTCTTTGGTTTCTAACCAAAAGATCGCTAAGGGCGCCATCGACACGGTGTTCGTTAAATAATCAGAAACAATATTCAATTTTATAAATCATTAAATTTTAGTACAATGAAAAAGATTTTTCTTTTGATGGGTTGCTTGGCTCTCATCATGGCTGGTTGTAAAAAGGAACAAAAGAAGAGTGAGAACGAGGCTCAAGAGACTGTAGAGGCTACAGTTGATGCCGCTGAAAGCGCAGCAGCTACCGCAGCTGAGGCTGTAAACAAATTCTTGCAGGAGAACAGTATCGCAGCTAAGTCTTTCGGCTTGCACGAAGAGGCTGACGGCGGATGGACCCTCAACTTGAAGGACACTGACGCTAACGGCGAAGCTGCTGGCGACCTCAAGAAGATTTTCTTGGCTAACGACGCTGAGGTTATCCTCCTCAAGGACGGCGTGTTCGATACGATTCCTTTCGCTAACATCGAAAAATCAATCTTGAACAACAAGAAGGTTAGCTACTGGTTGGACGATGCTAAGGAGAAAATCACTCACATCGTTGAAATCGCTGAATAATCTTTCTTGATTACAGAAAACGAGGTGCGGGCGCTGAGGTGTCCGCACTTTTTTTATCCCTACACGTCTATACGGAAAGAGAGCACAACCCGACAAATAGCCCCCCATAAATTTTTTGGAGGAGCCCCGATACCATCGAAACTCCTCCCTACAAATTAAAACCCATAACTAAAAAATTAAAATACATACCCTTTATTCGTAAACTTCATTTTCCATTTATTGCCTATATCATGTTACATCATATTTCACATCCATATACCTTCGTTTTATTTTCACTCAACTATAACGAAGATAACTTAAAATTTATTAAAATGCAAATATATGCATGTGAAAAATTCGCCTCCGTAAAGATTCCGTAATGAATTTATGTTTGGTTGATATAAGTCGATACATAGTGTGATAAAAGCATGTGTCACCACCATTCTCTTCTATTACATCGATTTTTACCACATACTTAATCCATTAAATATCAGTATAATATATTTTTCAAAAGGAAGGCACATCCATCACATATTGTGTTTTCAACCCTTTTCCTTACATTTGCACTATTACGTTAAGGTGAGTTCTAATACCCATTGAAAAAGCAATTGTTATGAATTTCAGATATTTATTCATTCTTTCCGTATTTGCATACTGCACATCACTAAATGCGCAGTCCGAATTCCCCCACCCCGAAAAGGAGAACGACGTCGAAAGAGCCGGATTCGTCGGAAACGTGAAGTCGGTGACCCAATACTCCGTGAAATGGGTGAAGAACCAGCCGCAGAAGGACCAGATGATGAACACGTGGAAGTTCAACAAGGATAAACAGCTCACGGAATACGCTTGCTCATGGAAGAAGAGAATCATGCGCTACGACAGGAACGGGGATTGCATCGAAGAGACACTCATCAATTCAGACTCTGTCTTCTACGAACAAACGTTACGCAAATTCAAGGGGAAAAATCTATTGGCGGAGGAACAGGTGTTCACGAAAGGCAAACTGAGCATGGAGAAAAAGAACACCTATGACCAAAAGAATAGACTGATCGGTTCAAACTGGTATAACCATGCGCAAGGCATACCCTACAGCGAATTGAAGATAACCTACGACAAGCAGGGGAACATGCTCGACTCGGTTTATGCCAGCTACTCCCACTCGGAGAACAAATGCGTCCCCTATTCGGTCATCCACAACACATTCAATAAGGATGGTAAAATCACTGAAAGGGTAGAACAAAAATGGAACGGAGAATCCCGGTACACATACGAGTACAACAATTCGGGGAAATTGCGCGGCAGGAAGTACTACCATCAGGGCGAAGGACTCGTCGAACTGCGCCTCTATGATGATTCGGAACGTGTCGTGTGCACTTATGACATGCGGGGGGACCGTAAGGATTCCGTGGAATATGACCAGGCTGGCAGGGAGGTGAGATTGATGAAATGTAGCATTTCCAAGCCAAACGAGAAGGGGAAGGAATACATCTACACCTACGATGCGGAGGGCAACCAACTGGAATCGCTCGTGAAAAAAAGCAATGGCGACTGGGAAAAAAGGGTCTGGGAATACAAGAACGGAAAGGAGACGTCCGTCACCACCTACTACGGCAAAGGCGACAAGTACCGCAAGAAGCTGACTAGCACCGATTCGGACGAAGACGTGATCTTCGTCTCGCCATACGAATATGTGGACGAGCCATGGGCGGACTCCAAAAGCATCTTCGAATACGACCAATGGGGGAACGAAACCGCCTTCACTTCCTGCGACGCATACGGCGACTGCCACCTCGCCATGGCCGCCCGCTACGAAGGATATAACCGCCCCACTAAAAGCGAGGTTTACCACGAAGGGAAAGTGTTCCGGACTATTTTGTCTAAAACCGATAGCCACACAAACGCCACGGAAATCCTCACCTACGAGAAAGGCGAATTTAAGAACGGCTCCATATACGAACTCGAGTATTATGATAAGTGAATAGGAGCGCCTAGAATGGAAGGGGAATAGTCATTAAAACTATATAACAACTTCAAGAACAGTATATTACCAGGCGCACTCACAGAAAAAGCACCGACAGTTCCATCTAGAAGAGAAGAATAAAATCGTGCGCACCGCCACACAAAATAGTAAATCGTAAATAGCTAAATAGTAAATAACCAACATAGCAAATGGAATCGCCGTGCGGAAAATCGTAAATTTTATTCCCCAAAGAGTTGGGAGCGGAGCATTTTTCTCTTAAATTCGCGCTGTGATTCCCAAAAGGATATCATGGGTTTGGTTGAGTAGTTCAATGGATAGAATACGGGTTTCCTAAACCTTAGATCCGGGTTCGATTCCCGGCTCGACTACAAGAAGGCTCAATGTGTTGCACATTGGGTCTTTTTTTTATACGAACATGCAAAGTGATTGATTGTATGGGATTTAATTACTCCACGAATTTCTCCAGATCAGAGATGAATTTCTTAATGTTCGCTCTGCTGAGATAACCATCCCCCACAAAGCCTTTGGTCGAAAAGCGGAGATTCTTCCCCGACTCCGGCTGATACGAAATGGAATAGACACTCTTGACATCGTCCCGCACAATGACCTGCGTCTTCTCGTCCAAAATCTTCTGGAAATATTCAAGGCACTCACGCACCTGATCCTTAGACTTCCCTAAATAGAACAACATCAGGTTGTCCAATTGGTGTGTTGTGATCATTTCAAGGAAATAGAGCGTGGTACTGCCCTCCCGCATGAAGATGACAGACGGAGAGCCCTCCCGTGTCCTCAACAGACCGATACTCCCACGGCTCACCTCCCTGATGTTGACATCACCGACCTGCGGGGATTGCTCCTCAGCGAACACCCCCATCGTCAGCAAAAAAGAGAATAGTATCAACGTCAACCTACCCATAATCTATAGCGATACTTGAAGATAAACATCCTTCAGTTCATTGAGGGTCAACGCCTCGAAATCCTCCTTGCGGGGCAAAACAAGAACGCCTGCCATGTCGATCGCACCCGGGCTAATCATGCGATAGGTCTCATCCTCCGCAAAGAACTGCACCGGACGATGCGTCTTGCGCGGGAAAATGAACAGATGCCAACGTCCCTCCTCGTACATGGCGAAGAGATTCAAACGAGGCTCCTCATTGCCCCCTTCCATCATCATGTATTGGGTGTACGTCTGGTTGAAGAGCGAAGACAACGCATCCTTCCGGTCAGACTCCGCATGCAGGCATCTTCTGCCAAAGCCCATCAACTGCTCCAATTTATGTCCGTTCCACTCGGAGAGCGCCCGCTTCTCCGCCTTCTTCCACTCCTGCTCCAAAGGCAACTGGCCCTTCGCCACCGCCTGGAAATGCAGATGGTCGGGCGCGGAGGCCCCGCAACGCGGACCGTTATAAAAAATGATATGGTCGGGCATCAGCTGGGCAAAGTCCAACATGTCGCCTAAATTGGATTTAATCTCCTGAGGGCAATGCGTGTCGCAGGCAATCGTGAAATGCTCCCTGAGGATCGGGAAGGGATTCACCAAGAGCATGAAGCGATCGTTCAACTTAAGTCCGCGTTGCACCTCCGGACGGTTTTCAGCGCACAGGAAACACTTGCGCTTAGCGATCGATTCCTTGTCCAACTTGGCACCCGATGAGACTGCGCGGGCCGGGTTGAACTGCGCCTTGATGGTGAAACCGTTCAGCCTGAACTCACGCAGCTCCACTTGCTCCAATTGTTCTACTCTCTGCCTAAATTCCGGCCATTCGGCCAGTTGTTCCTCGTAAAATTTCCTGACGTCCATTACCTCGATTCCTTAATCCTGCGCATCATCTCGATGGTACGCAACTTGTCTTTATATAGATTATTCTTATTCTGCTTAATGATATCCAGATTAGCGTCCGAATTGCCCTCCCAGCGACGGCAAAGATAGAGCACATCGTATATCCTGCCGATCGGGTAGTTGTGTGAGATGGTCAGTCCCATCGCATAGTCCTCCCCATAGCTCGTGTTGGGCAACTGGAGCTTACGCAGCAAAGGCGTGTAGAAGGCACGTGGAGCCCCTAATCCATTTATTCTCAATGCGTTGTTCCGCCCGTTCTCATAGGTCCACTCCTTATGGTCGATCACACCCGGCGGAATGGTCTCCATCTTAAAATTAGTGATGGCGTACGTGCCCACCACCATGGCGCATTGTTGCTCGTAGAAAGCGGCGACGATCTTGCGGACGGTATCCTCTCCGCTGTAGACATCGTCACTGTCCAATTGGATGGCGAACTTGCCACATTTAGGATGGTTCACACCCTCGTTCCAGCATCCTCCGATGCCTAAATCGTCTCGGGAAGGGATGACGTGTATGATGCGGGCGTCCTGCTTCGCGAGGGCATCTATCGCCTCCGTCGTCCCATCCGTGGAATGGTTGTCCACCACAATCAGGTTGAAGGCGAAATCGGTCTTCTGGGCAAGCACCGAACGGATAGCGTCCGATATGGTTTTCACACGGTTACGCACAGGAATGATGACCGAAGCCTCATATTCGAAGGAAACATTATCAAACGACACAGGCGTGAACGAGGGCTTCAAGTAGGCCCCCACACGCTTCAGATACTCCGTGAAGACCTTCTCACGCTCGATCTGCACCTCCCGGTTGCGGGCGTCCACGTAGGCGAACTGCTTCTCCTCGGAAGAGGTCTTGTCCTCCGACAACACCGTGTACAATGTTTCGTTCAAATGGAAAGGAAGCGCCTGCTCCGAAAGCCTCAACCGCAAGTCGTAGAGGGAAGAGAAAGCGACGGATGCATCCATCTCCGAAACGCACCGCTTAAAGCTGCCCGCCTCGAAAAAGAGCAACGGACCGAAGTCGAAATCATCCCGCACGCTTCCCAATTGGTAGTCGATCAACGGATGCGGCTTCACCTCGTCACCAGAGCGTTCGAGGTAGTCGGCATAGGCCATGGTGGCGCCCGTATATTCCATCACCTGGGAAATCCTGCGCAGAGCATTCTGCCCCAGACGGAACGGACGTACGTCGCACGCCAAAGCGATATACGGAGCACTGGCGGCAGCCGCTATCGAGCACAAAGCACTGCATGTGTCCAAACGCTCAATACGCAAAGAACGCACACCCGTCACAGCAGGTTGCGCACCCGTATATAACAGGGTGACTGTACCCACCCCATCAGCGGTTCCGAGCGCGGACAAAGTAGTCTCATCGCCCGGCACGTAAGGCATAAAAAAATCCACCATAAACTATTTCTTCTTTTTCAGTAAAAAACTTACGATCTCCTTCATCAACGCATCACGGGCGGATTGCGTGACAATTGACTCGAACGGCACGGAAGAGACATACGTCCGATACCTACCCTTGTACGCCACGGCACACGGCAAATTACACCCTTCGAAAGAGTGTACCACCGAAGAGCCGTTCACGCAATCTATCGCATCCGGCGACTCCACCGCATACTGGAATTTTCCTAATGTATTGTTGTAATTGTAATATTTCTTCGAGAACTCCTTGTTGACGGAGAAGTAATTGGAGATCCTACCATCCGTCTTGACACCGCTTTGACGCAAGGTGTATTTCAACACCTTCTCCGCGAAATAGATGTCGTCATCGACACAGAGGGAATCCCGCTCCATCAGGTCGGAGGCGACATAGGCACCGCTCGCATAGAGTTTTCCGCCATGGTACAGATAGTTGCGCAGCTCCTCTTGCAGACGAAGAGGGAAGGTCTTATACCGTGTGCCCAAACCCACCTGGGTCTCCTTCTCCTCACCCAATATCAAGTCCACGAAGGCGAACCGCCTGATGTTGTAGCTACCCTCCGTGACAGCCGCCTTGGAACAGGAGACGAACGAATAACCCGCATTCTTGATGGACTTGCCATGCAGCAAAGGGAAGTCGAACGTGTTGCCCGCAATGACCACCCCTTCATAGTCCACCTGACAAGCTCCGTGTCCCGGCTCCGCATTGCTACGGAACTTCTGCCGCTTACGGAAGCCATATTGCTTGCCCACATAGCTGAGGTCATAATGGTCCGGCACTCCCTGGTCAGAATCATCCAAAAAGCCGGAGTAGTCTCCCGTGTCGAAATACTCAGGAGCGGAGACACGATCGAAACCGTTGATTATCAAAGCGGTCTGGGAAGATTTACCCCTGCATACGGAAAGCACCTCGGAAGGGAAGCTCTCGCCTCCGTCATTCACGGCCGTCACTTTGAAGTTATAGATGACGCCAGAGTCTATCGGCATCACATAGTGCGGCGCATCCACCAAGGTTCCATTGTCCCAACCTCCATCATTTCGGGAGACATAGACCACATATTTGGAAGGGGTGGCGGTCACCTCAAGGCTATCCTCCTGCGGTTCCCAACTCAAGAAAACGCTCTTCTTTTTCTTGTCATAAAACTCTGTGCTGAAGTTCGTCACGGGCAATGGCTGCACCACATAGTCCGTCTTATACTGATAAGCGATGAACTTCAGGAGCGCCTTGTAGATGGAGCGGCTGGCGAAGAAGCGGAAGTTCGGGTCTAGCCCATACTTCATATCCGTGTAGTTCTGGTGGGAAAGCAACTCCAACAACATGGTCGGCACCTCCGGCACACGGGCCTCGTAGTAGGAGGCGTCCGTCATCTTACGGCGGGTCCAGTTAGGGCGGAAGGCACGGCGGATGTCCTCCACCACCTGCGTCTGGATCATGTCCGTCAAATCACGGCCCGCCAGACGTCTTTGCCCATTCCAATAGTCACGGTTCCCGTAACTCTCGGACATATATATCGCCAAGGTGCCAAAAATCGAATCTCTCAGAAGCTGTCCCGCATCCGTGTGCAGACCAAACGCCACGTCGATAGGGATGCGTTTGCCGGGCCTATCCTTCGCCCTCGGGGAGCCACCGATCAGGTCGTTCACCCACTCGCCACGGCACATGTAATCATCCTTGTAATCGTTTTGCGCGTCATTCCGGGAGAATACCGAGTCCGGGTATCCGGCCCACTGCAGCCAATAGCGCGCACCCTCCAGGAAACGGAGCCTATCACTGACTTGCACCACCGTATCGCCCTCCGCGGTGACCACCGGTCGACCGATATTACCCATACCGCCACCGAACTTCACCGCATCGGCCGTGACCACCTTGCCGCCCCGCGACTGGTTCGTCAAAACGACCATACCCATGGAAGGATGAAGGCCCTGCTTGAAATGGAAGGTCCCCAAGTAGATCCACGTACCGCCACCCATACGCTGGTTGACGATGAACTCCGTGGAACCACCCGCATGGTTCACCTTGTAATGCGCCTCCGCCGTGCTCTCCGGCAAAGTCTGGTAGGAGACATAGACCGCATAGTCGCCATCCTCCGGGATATCCGGCACCCAATGAGCCTCCGCGGTCTTCTCTTTCGACGTTTTCACCTGACGGCAGGTACCCATCCGAAAAGGCTGGTCACCCTCCACGTACATTTTCTTCTTGTTGGCGAAGCCTGCTGAATCGCACCCCATCCAGATGCAGTCCTTCCCGTTCAACTCCTCGTAGAGATAGTCGCCGTTCGTGTCATTGTCGACGACCACCTCGTTGTACTGGATATCACGCTCCCTAGGCAAAAGAACGGTCGCACCGGCATTCTCCAGCATGGGGGCAATATAGGGCAAGACATATCCTAGGGTATAGGTATCCTCCACTACCTGAAAAATGCAAGGGCGCTGCCACTGCCATTGGCTACCCTTCGAGTTCGACTCAAAATACCATCCGTGGCTCGGCCACATGGCGATGTGACGGTTCACCAAACCCTTCTCAGGCACATACGGTTTGCTCACATTACGCACCAACTGATGCCCCTTGAAGTATTCCTTCTCGAAACGTCCCTTGTCCAACTTCAGGTTCGAACGGGTCCAATTGGGTATTAAATCATGTAATTCATAACGATTGACGTAGAGTGTGAGATCAAAGTTCTTGAAAGCTCTAGGCAGATTGGCGGAAACAGAATCATAAATCCGATCCACGATGTCCTCCCTTAACGCAATACCTTCCACATATTTAGATAGATATATATCAATTCGCTTCTTGTTCACATCAAGGAAAGAACTATCGTTGCTTAACTTGTTATGTTTCAATACAGAATACTCTTTCTGCAAGAAAGCATAGACAGGAACGACAGCGTTGTCCAAATCCGAGTTTTGAGCGAAAACATCAAAAGAAATGGCTAGGAAGACTATGATGGAAAGAATACGCGTTTTCACCATCTCTCGATAAATTTTTTGTACCCAAGATGAGACTCGAACTCATACAGCCGTACGGCCACTAGTCCCTGAAACTAGCGTGTCTACCATTCCACCACTTGGGCATTTCATCCGCGAATTTAACTAATTTATTATTTTCGCCAAACATCTTCGACTATGTTTTTGAAAGTTTTTTTTATGCGTATCATAAATAGTGATTTGTGGTTATTTTTTGGCAAATAACAACATTTTTACATGATATCTTTGAAAATAATGCAATCATTTGTATATTTGCAAAAACAGGTGGAGTGTATTATTTAGGATGAAAAACGGATCTGACATCTCAGCCTGATCTGCGAAAAGGGTACAGAAAGACACGCATTCGACCATTATTATATAACAAATTACAATAAGGGTTTTTAAAATTCCGAGAATACATTATTGATTAGAAACTATAGCGCTTAATATAATAGGAGGTTTTCGCATGAAAAAAAGACTAATCGTCACAGGGTTTTCAGCCTTGGTGCTCTGTGCGGCATCGTTCGCCGAGACACCAGACAAAATGCAAGTGTGGCTGAAAAATGGAGAACAACAAGTATTTGACGTCAGTCAAGTGGACAGCGTCACCTTCGGGGAACGCTTAACGCCTGAATTCAAACCACTATGCGACTGGACCTACATCCCTACGGTTGAGAGCCCAACCGCCCTCACGCTCTCCGACGAGCAAAAGGAGTTCGTCCAAGCAGGTAACATATTCGCCAAGAAATCGTTCGCCTCCATCTGCGAGGGGGACAGCACCCACCCCAACACGTTCTATTCCCCAATTAGCCTGCAAATCGCCTTGGGCTTCTGCGCCAACGCAGCCACAGACAAGGGCGCCAAGGAGATTGCGGATGCGTTCGGCATCCAAGGGAAGAAATCATTGGATGTGATGAACGACTACTTCAACAAGGTCATCCTCTCGCTCAACTCGCAGGTGGACAGTGTCATCCTACGCGTGAACAACGCCGCATGGCCGGTTTGGGGAGCTTCCGTGTACGATGATTTCCTCCAGGCGGCACAAGAGAAATATTACGCTACGGTCAGACACCTGGATTACAGGTCTGATCCTGGTGCCGCGAAAGACACCATAAACAAATGGGCGGCGCTCATGACCAACGACTGCATCAAGAAACTAAGTGTCCTCATAGACAATTCCACCGTCCTCGTCCTCAACAACGCATGCTATTTCAAAGGCAAATGGAGATCGCCTATCGAAAAATACATGACGAGGGTAGATACGTTCTGGAATACCCCGAGCAAGTACCAAAGCGTCAACATGATGCAATCGCTGGAATTTTATTCTTACGCGAAAACTGATGATTACCAAATGGTGGAACTCGTCTACGGTCCTTCAGATCGCATGATATCCAACAACGGCAAGGGCACTTACAGCATGGTGATCGTCTTGCCTGCGGAGGGCAAAAACTTGGACACGACGTTCAACTCCATCGACTGGAACAACTTGCCACTGGCTAGGGACTACGTATTCCTCCGCTTCCCGAAATTCGGAATCCGTAGCAGTCTTGAACTGAATGAGACAGTGGCCGGATTTGGCATCAATGATATATTCTCAGACTGCCCTAACGCCATCAGTGTTCCTGCTTCGGTGACACAAATCGTGCAGGATTCTTACGTCGCGGTGGACGAGGAGGGTACTGAGGCCGCCGCTGTCACTTCCATCGGATTGGCCGGCGCTGCTCCTCCGGAGAATATGGCCGAGATGTACGTCAACCGCCCGTTCGGTTTCGCCATCCGGGAAATGACCACCGGCATGCTGCTCTTCATGGGTAAGGTGACGGAGGTGGAAGAAATAAGCAAAGAATAGCCCTAGAGAATTTTGAAACGTCAGTGTTCGATGAAATCAATTTTTGGGGAATGCATATCTTTACATGATGCGCAAACTCCAAACCCCAACGGGGCGACATCCTCTAGGCAGGGGCGTTAACCCCTGTGCGCAAGACGACGGGTGCAAACATAGCCCTGAAAGGGCGTCACACATATAGCCTAGGGCAACGCCCTAGAGGATGTGCGTATCATGAAAAGATGCCCACTCCCCTAGCCCCAACGGGGCGGCATCCCCCAGGCAGGGGTGTTAACCCCTGTGTGATGAATGAGTGGACAAAAGGAGCCCTGAAAGGGCGAAACATGGATGATTTTGAAACGTTAGCTCGACGTATTCAATTTTGAATTTTGAATTAAATATAGTTTTATGGAAAAAAGAACATTACTCATAAGTTTTTCGGCGTTGGCGCTCAGCCTCGCCTCCTTCGCCGGCACACCAGACAACATGCAGGTCTGGCTAAAAAACGGCGAACAAAGGACATTCGACATCAACCAAGTGGATAGCATCACATTCGGCGTGGCTCAGCAACAGAGCCATGACCTGCTGACCGAGAACACCATGCCACCGACATTCGCCGCACCTATTCCGCTCGAAGTGAACGCCCAGGAGTTGGCATATATTAAGCGGAACAATGAGTTCGGATTGAAATGCTTCGCCAAATTGCGTGAGACAAAAAAGAAAGACGGGACTAATCTCCCAATTCATTTCTTCTCTCCTGTCAGCCTCAACTTCGCACTGGGCTTCTGCGCCAACGGTGCTTCAAAGGGAGGGGCGACAGAGATAGCCAACGCATTGGGCTTCCAATCGGAGAACGCTATGGAAGACATGAATGATTTCTTCCATAAGTTATACCTCTCCATCAATTCGGGGGTCGACAGCGTGGATGTCCATACCGCCAACGCATTGTGGATCAACGAGAGTTCCGTGGCCAAGGAGAATTTCGTGAAGACCGCCAAGGAATCTTACTACGCAACTGTCAGAAACCTTGATTTCGAAGGAGATCCCCTAGGATCCAAAGACACCATCGACCATTGGGCGGCGCTCATGACCAACAATCGCATCGATGATCTCCAAATAAGAGTATCGGAATTGACGAGACTTGTAATCAACAATGCTTGCTACTTCAAAGGCGCATGGATCTCCCCTTTCGCAGAGGATTCGGCAGCTGAATTCGAGGGGAAAGAGGGAACGCAGACGGCAAAATTCATGAGCATTATTGACGAGTATCAGAATTATGCGGAAACAAGCAACTACCAGGCCGTCAACTTGAATTACGGCACCATATCGGAATCCACACTCTTCCACAACGCTTATGACATGGTCGTCATATTGCCAAAGAGCGGTCATGACTTGAAGGAGGTGTTGCCTACTATCCAATGGGATTCCTTAGCTTTCAAGTATGAAAAGGTCTCTTTGTATATGCCTAAGTTCAAAAGCAAAGACGGATATGACATGGATACAATCCTACCAAAATTAGGCATCAATAATATTTTCCACGAATTCTCTAACGCTATTGAGGACGAGGGGATAGATGGTAAAATATCCGTTTCTCAAGTCCGTCAGGATTTTTATATCAGTGTGGATGAGTTCGGCACCGAGGCGGCGGCTGTCACTTCCATCATAATGGATGCGGAGAGTAGTGGAGAGCCTGATATGACTCCTCCTACCATCATGAGATGCAACCGCCCGTTCGTCTTCGCTATCCGCGAGAAAAGGACTGGACTGATCCTCTTCATCGGGGAATTTGACTCGGTACCGGATGATAATTAAGAATTTTGAATTAAGAATTTTGAATTAAGGGAAGTGCGTATCTTTTCATGATGCGCAAACCCCTAGCCCCAACGGGGCGACATCCTCCAGGCAGGGGTGTCAACCCCTGTGCGCAAAAAGGCGGGTGCAAACATAGCCCTGAAGGGGCGTAACATATATAGCCTAGGGCAACGCCCTAGGGGAAGTGCGTATCTTTACATGGTGCGCACCCCCCTAGCCCCAACGGGGCGGCATCCTCCAGGCAGGGGTGTCAACCCCTGTGCGCAAAACGAAGGGTGCCAATATAGCCCTGAAGGGGCGTAACATATATAGCCTAGGGCAACGCCCTAGGGGAAGTGCGTATCTTTTCATGGTGCGCAACCCCCTAGCCCCAACGGGGCGGCATCCTCCAGACAGGGGTGTCAACCCCTGTGCGCAAAACGAAGGGTGCCAATATAGCCTTGGAAGGGCGTAACATGGATATTTTTGATTAAAAGTTTAATATAGTTTTCATGAAAAAAAAGGCATTACTCATAGTATTTTCAGCGTTGGCGACCAGCCTCGCCTCCTTCGCCGGCACACCGGAAAACATGCAGGTCTGGCTGAAGAACGGAGAATATAGCGTCTTCGACATCAACCAGGTGGACAGCGTCACCTTCGGCACAAGTCCTCAGCAGGAATACACGCCGCTGACCGAGAACACCATGCCACCAACGTTCGCCGCACCTATTCCGTTGGAGTTGTCGGAGCAGGATATGGCATACGTGAAAAGCACCAATGAGTTTGCGAAAAAATGCTATGCGAGACTTCGAACAAACAAGAAGGAAAATGGTGACCCTTTCCCCATCCATTTCTTCTCTCCTGTCAGCCTCAACATGGCCCTAGGTATCTGCGCCAACGGAGCTGACACTGTGGGCATAAAAGAAATCGCCCAAGCGATGGGCTTCCCATCGGAGAATGCCCTGAACGCCTTGGACAACATGAACGATTTCTTCAACAAATTATACCTCTCCCTCAATTCCAACGTCGATAGCGTGACAATCAGAACCGTCGATGCACTATGGTTCGACGAGCAAAGCCCCGTCAACATGAATCTTGTAAAAACCGTAAAGGAGAAATACTATGCGACCGTCAGAAAACTCGATTTCAGGGAAAACCCCATACCTTCAAAGGACACAATAGATCATTGGGCGGCACTCATGACCAACGATTGCATCAAAAAACTTGGAATAAGAATAGGTTCAAATACCCGACTCGTGATTAACAACGCATGTTATTTCAAAGGAAACTGGGTAACGAGATTCACCCCCGCCGGCAAGGCATTGTTCAACGGAACGCATGAGGCAGACTCTACAGAATACATGTCACTTAAAGGCGAAACATTGGAATACTCAGAGGATGAATATTACCAAGCGATCAAATTGGACTACGGGACGGAGGAGAACAAGGCTTCAACAACATGGGGGAGTCAAGATGTCCATACCCCAAGCGCCTACAGCATGGTCATCGTATTGCCGAAAAGTGGGCATGACCTGAACGAAGTGCTCCCGTCCATCCAATGGGACTCCATCCCCTTCGAACGCATGACCGGCAGCATCTACATGCCTACATTCAAAGCCAACGGAGGATACGATCTTGAAAGATTACTTAAAGACTACTTGGGAATCAGAACTATATTTGAAATATATCCCAATGCCGTATTGGAGGAAAATATATTCATCAGCCAAGTCCGGCAAGACTATTTCATCAATGTGAACGAGGAAGGCACAGAAGCCGCGGCGGTCACCTCTATCGTGGCATCCCAATGGGGTGGTTCGGGAAGAAGTTTCAACATGTACTGCAACCGTCCGTTCGCCTTCGCCATCCGCGAGAACAAAACGGGGCTGATCCTCTTCATGGGAGAATATAATTCTGTGCCAAAGGCAGAGAATTAAGAATTTTGAATTTTGAATTTTGAATTAATATAAAACTTCATGGACAAAAGAACATTACTCATAGGATTTGCAGCGTTGGCAACCAGCCTCGCCTCCTTCGCCGGCACACCGGAAAACATGCAGGTCTGGCTGAAGAACGGAGAATATAGCGTCTTCGACATCAGCCAAGTGGATAGCGTCACCTTCGGCAATAGTCCTCAGCAGGAATACACGCCGCTGACCGAGAACACCATGCCACCGACGTTCGCCGCCCCTATTCCGCTAGAGGTGAACGACCAGGAACTGAAGTACATCAAGAGCACCAACGAGTTTGGCTCGAAGTGTTTCTCCCTCATGCGCAAATTGGACACGACACCAGTTCATTTCTTCTCTCCTGTCAGCCTCAACATCGCCTTGGGTTTCTGCGCCAACGGGGCTACTGCAAAAGGAGCGAAGGAGATCACTGACGCCATGGGATTCACATCAGAGAATGCGATGGCGGACATGAACAACTTCTTCCAAAAACTATATCTCTCCCTTAATTCGGGGGTCGATAGCGTGGATATCCACACCGCCAACGCATTGTGGGTCAACGAGGGTACCAAGGCCAAGGAGAATTTCGTGAACACCGCCAAGGAATCTTACTATGCGACTGTCAGAAACCTTGATTTCAGGAACGATCCCCTAGGATCCAAAGATACTATCGACCATTGGGCGGCACTCATGACCAACGATTGCATCAAAAACCTTGGAATAAATATAACATCGGACACCAGACTCGTGATTAACAATGCCTGCTATTTCAAAGGCAACTGGGTGACGAAATTCACCCCTGTCGGCAAGGCGTTATTCAACGGAACGACCAAGAAGGACTCCGCAGAATTCATGGGTATCTATGACAGGTATATGGATTACTCGGAAACGGATAATTTTCAAGCCATCAAGCTGGATTATGGGCAAGAGTCCAAAAACACTGGATCCCAGAATGCATCGGCAGAAAGCGCCGCTTACAGCATGATTGTCGTGCTGCCGAAGAACGGTCACGACCTCGACGAGGTATGGCCTACCATCCAATGGGACTCCATCCCCTTCAAACGCATGCAAGGAGACTTATTCATGCCTAAATTCAAGAGCGACGGAGGATACGATTTGGAAAAGGATGTACTGCCTAGACTAGGCATTGAAGATATATTTGAGGACTATCCTAATGCTGTTGAAGAATTCCCTATCTATATCTCTCAAGTTCGTCAAGATTTCTTCATCAGCGTGGATGAGGAAGGTACCGAAGCCGCGGCTGTCACCTCCATTGTGGGAACTCTCGGTGGAGTGATGGTACAGCGCTTTACGATGACATGCGACCACCCGTTCGCCTTCGCCATCCGCGAGAACAAAACGGGGCTGATCCTCTTCATGGGAGAATATGACTACGCACCGGGAAATTAAGAATTTTGAATTTTGAATTAAGAATTATGGGAGAATGCGTATCTTTACACGATGCGCAAACTCCCAGCCCTGAAAGGGCGTAACATATATAGCCTGGGGCAACGCCCTAGGGAATTTTGAATTAATATAAAACTTCATGGACAAAAGAACATTACTCATAGGATTTACGGCGTTGGCGACCAGCCTCGCCTCCTTCGCCGGCACACCGGAAAACATGCAGGTCTGGCTAAAGAACGGAGAACATAGCATTTTCGACATCAGCCAAGTGGACAGCGTCACATTCGGCAATAGTCCTCAGCAGGAATTCACACTGCTGACCGAGAACACCATGCCTCCGACATTCGCCCAGCCCATTCCGCTCGAGGTGAACGACCAGGAACTGAAGTACGTCAAGAGCACCAACGAGTTCGGCAGAAAGTGCTTTGTCGAGTTGCGGAAGGGGGATCCAGATGGTGTCAGATTCTTTTCCCCAATTAGCCTCAACATAGCTTTGGGCCTATGCGCTAATGGGGCTACAAAAGAAGGTGCGAAAGAGATCACTGACGCATTGGGTTTCGATTCGAATAACGCCATAGGGGATATGAATGACTTCTTCAATAAGATATACCTTTCCCTCAACTCGTTTGTCGATAGCGTGATCATGAGCACCTCCAACGCAGTATGGCTAGATGCGAGAAGTGGCGCCTACCCGAATTTCGTGAAGCTCGCAAAGGAGACGTACTATGCGACGATTAGAAATCTCGACTTCTATGGAGACCCTAGTGGGTCGAAAGACACCATCGACCATTGGGCGGCACTCGCGACCCACGATTGCATCAAAAACCTCAGCATACAAATCAAAGATGACACTAAATTCGTCCTTAATAACGCTTGCTACTTCAAAGGCAGTTGGGTGACGAAGTTCCTCCCGGCCGGGAAGGCGGCGTTCTACCCGACGCCAGACATCATAGAAGAAACAGACTTCATGTCTATCAGAGAAGAGGGTATGGAGTATGCGGAAACAGATGAATATCAAGCCGTTAAACTGGACTATGGGCTCGAATCCCAAAAACTTTCGTACAAACCAGGTTTCACCACAAGCGACTGCGCTTACAGCATGATCGTCGTGTTGCCGAACACGGGTCATGACCTCGACGAAGTATGGTCGACGGTCCGGTGGGACTCCATTCCTTTCAACTACATGATGGGGTTTCTTTCTATGCCGAAGTTTAAAGCCGCAGGAGGATCTCCTTTGAAGGAATGCGTCAAGAATCTAGGCATCAAAGAGATTTTCCAAACATGTCCATACATCGTTTCCGGAGAAAATTATATCGATGATATCGCACAAGACTTTTTCATCAATGTGGATGAGGAAGGTACCGAGGCTGCCGCTGTCACCTCTATCGTGGGTGCGGGAGGCGCTGCCATGAGATTTTTCCGCATGACATGCGACCGTCCGTTCGCTTTCGCCATCCGCGAGAACAAAACAGGGCTGATCCTCTTCATGGGTGAATATAACTCAGTACCAAAGGGGAATTAAGAATTTTGGGGATATGCGTATCTTTACATGATGCGCACTCCTTAAGCCCCAACGGGGCGACATCCTCCAGACAGGGGTGTTAACCCCTGTGCACAAGGCGACGGGTGCGGACATAGCCCTGAAGGGGCGAAACATAGATATTTATGAAACGTTAGTTCAACGAAGTCAATTTTGAATTTTGAATTAAAATATATGCTTATGAAAAAAAGAACTTTACTATTAGGGTTTGCGGCACTGACCATCAGCGCCGTATCTTTCGCCGGCACACCAGACAAAATGCAGGTCTGGCTGAAGGACGGGGAACCAAAGATTTTCGACATCGATCAAGTGGACAGTGTCACCTTTGGCACATACAAGAATCCAGAGATTACTCCACTGACAGAGAACTTCATGCCACCAAAGTTCGCCCAGCCCAATCCGCTTGTGGTGAATGAGCAGGAGCAGGCGTTCATCAGAGCGAATAATGAGTTCGCCCAAAAGTGTTACCAGATAGTCAGGAAGCTTCCTAAAAACCAAATGAAAGAAGAGGAACCTCAACCGAGACCTGTCCATTTCTTCTCGCCGGTCAGCCTCAACTTCGCTTTAGGCTTCTGCGCTAACGGTGCCACCGAGGAAGGTGCCAAGGAGATCACAGATGCGCTAGGCTTCCATACGGAGAATGCGTTAGAGGACATGAATAACTTTTACCAGAAGCTCTATTGCTCCCTCAATTCGAATGTTGACAGCGTGGACATCCACACCGCCAACGCATTATGGGCGGACAATAAGAACAATGTCCTCGAAAATTTCTTGGAGACTGCCAAGGAGAAGTATTATGCGACGGTCAGACACCTCAATTTCAGGGGGGATCCTGACGGCTCAAAAGACACCATCAACAAGTGGGCCGCCTTGATGACCAACGATTGCATCAAGAACATTAGCGTCGATATAGACACATGGACAAGACTTGTCCTTAACAACGCATGCTACTTCAACGCGAAATGGAAAATTCCATTCGAACCTTATAACAAGAGCATATTTTACGGATCAGTAGGAGATCCTGAGGCAACAGATTTCATGGAGATCGAAATGCAGAAGCTGAAATGCGCAGAGACGGACAACTATGACGCCGTCAGTTTGGACTATTCAAGCGGAGAGGAGATAGAATGGGGCGATGAATCACCCACCGCATACAGCATGATTGTCGTACTGCCGAAGGAGGGCCATAGTCTTGACGAGCTATTGCCTACCTTCCAATGGGACTCCATCCCTTTCAAGTATAAAGCATGCAATATCTATATGCCGAAGATCAAGGTCAAGGGCGGATATAACCTGAATGACACCACCCCTGGACTGAACGTCATCAATTCAATGGGCATCGAAGACATATACAATAGTTTCCCTAATGCGATAGAGCTTTACCAAGGAGACAATCCTTATGCGGTCTCTAATGTGATCCAAGATTATTTCCTGAGGGTGGACGAGCTCGGAACGGAGGCTGCCGCCGTCACGACCGTTGAGGTCGAAGAAACCACAGGAATGCATGACCCAAATTTCTCTATGTTCTGCAACCGTCCGTTCGCATTCGTCATCCGTGAGAATGCCACGGGACTGATCCTCTTCATAGGAGAATATGACTTCGTGCCACATGAGGAAGGGAATTAATGTCGATTCAACATGGTCAATCAAAAATTTAGATTAAAAGATTGATTAATCGTTGGAATTTGGAAAATTATTCTTATCTTTATAATAGGGATAATTTGTGCCCCATAGGGGGCTAAACAGATAGGGGGGAACCCCCATCAACCGGTCAATGAATGATTTTGGAACTCCTTAGGGATTCCACTGTATGATATTCTGTTGAGGAGGAGGAACGGTCACTCCGCGCCTCCTCCTCGGCAAATGTTTGCGAAGACTTTTTATTAATTTAAAATTAGATGGATATGGAAAAAAGTTTATTAGTAGGGTTTGCGGCATTGACATTCTGTGCCGCATCATTCGCCGAGACGCCAAGCAACATGCAAGTTTGGCTGAAGAACGGCGAACAACAAGTGTTTAACATCAATGAGGTGGACAGCGTCACCTTCGGGGCAGTCCAAGATGTGGTCTACAAACCGCTGTCGGAAAACACCATGCCTCCGACATTCTCCAAGCCGAATCCGCTTACGGTAAGCGCACAGGAACAAGCGTTCGTACAAGCTAACAACGCATTCGCCATGGAATGCTACGCTAAGATCCGCAAGTTGCCGGTGAAGCCGGGATCGACAGACCCAAGGGCTATCCATTTCTTCTCGCCGGTCAGCCTCAACATGGCCTTGGGATTCTGCGCCAACGGAGCATCCGACAAAGGCGCCAAGGAGATCACCGATGCCTTAGGATTCCAATCGAAGAACGCATTGAAGGATATGAACGATTTCTACCAGAAGGTATACCTCTCCCTCAACTCGAATGTCGACAGCGTGGACATCCATACCGCCAACGCGCTATGGGTACAAGAGGGAGCACCTGTCTATGATAATTTCCTGGAAACGGCAAGACAGAAATACTATGCGACCGTCAGACACCTCAATTTCATGGGAAATCCCCAAGGAGCGAAGGACACGATAGACCATTGGGCAGCACTCATGACCAACAACCGCATCAATAAATTGGGAGTAGACATCCACGACAACGTGGTACTTGTCCTCAACAACGCATGCTACTTCAATGCGAACTGGAAGGTCGCATTCCAAAGCGCTGGACAAAAGGATTTCTTCGGCACATTAGGAGAATCCCAACAGACGGATTTCATGGGAATCTCACACCCGAAGCTACCATATGCCGAAACGGATGATTACCAAGCCATCGCATTAGACTATTTCGGAGGTGATTCCGCTTCGATAGACGCAAATAGCACCTACGCCTACAGCATGGTTGTCGTGCTGCCGAAAGAGGGGAAAAACATCGACGAAGTATTGCCAGCCATCCAATGGGAATCCATTCCATTCCAACCTCAAGCTGGTGATTTGATCATGCCTAAGTTCGAAATCAAGGGCAACTATCAATTGGTTAAAACATTGGAAGAATTCAATATCGAAGACATTTTCTCTACTTACCCGAACGCCATAATGAGCGGGAATGGAATAAGTCCTTATTACATCGCACAGATCGCTCAGGATTATTTCATCAAGGTAGACGAAAAGGGTACGGAAGCAGCCGCAGTCACTTCCATCGTGGGCGAAATGAAACTGATATCGCCAGACCCGGAAGATCGTTTCAAAATGAACTGCAACCGTCCGTTCGCCTTCGCCATCCGCGAGAACGCCACGGGTCTCCTGCTCTTCCTGGGAGAGTATGACTTCGTACCTTGACGAATAATAATTAGATGCTTTTAGGGGGATACAGAGACTGTGAATGCGTCTCTGTATCCCCCTAAAATTTAGCAATCATTTGAAGAATCAACGTTTCGCCCTTTTCTTTTCCACACCATAGGAGAGAAGAATCTCATGAGTATTGGAAGGCAATTGGTTTTTCGAACCGAGTCCTAAATCATATGAATAACCGAACCTGAAACGATTTCTCTCCAAGCCCAAAGTGAAGACCAACATGGAAGGTTCCATCTTGCTGTGCAAATCAGGCCTCCAAGAGATTCCACCCCAAAAAATCCTTTTGTAGAAAGCCAACGAACCGACCTCCACCACATTCATCTTATCATGATGCATCAAGGAAACCGTCGGGGCCAAATCGAACTCCTCATTAAGCGGGACTAGACTCGTTCCATACAAATAAATATGGCGGCCAGTCTTCAATGATGTTGTCTTCGCATTCAACAAGTGCGTACATGAAAAACCCAACGTCCAATAGAGATTGGACAACTCAAAACCGAGGTCGAAATCTGGGGAAACCTTTCTCTCCTTTTCGGAGAGCACATCCTCCTCGTACCTTTCGCTCTCAACCGCCAACGTGTTAGAGGAATAGTCATACCCGGCGATATTCACTCCCGCACCTAATCCCAAGGAGAGAACATAACGGGACTTCATGTTGATCTGATAGGAATATGCCACCTTTGTATTCAAGGTATTATGCCCGATTCCGATACAATCATAAGAGAGAGAGAACCCAAATCCGGATCGGATAGCATCCTCATAATTCGTCACATTCAACACCGTCGTTTTAGGTCCATGTTCCACCCCAGCCCACTGGATTCGGCCATGGAGGAAAATATCTATATCATCCGTATTGCCAGTGGCCGCAGGGTTCTTGTTCACGCGTGAAAAAATCTCCTGGGACAAAAGCAATTCCTGGGCGCGGGATGTCTGGCCCAGCATCGAGGAAACGACAACAATCAATATATATAAAACCTTCTTCATCACCCGATAGTATTTACTGTTTTATGATTTCCACCCTGCGATTTTTCTGATGTTCACTTTCCGTGTTCGCCCTTTTCACAACGGGATTAGAACTTCCCGCACCTTCGAAAGAGAGCCTATTCTTACTGACACCCATCTTAATAAGCTGCTGATAGACCACCTTGGCCCGTTCGAGAGAGAGAGACATATTGTTCGACTCCTTTCCTCTTTCGTCCGTATACCCGACAATCTTCACCTTGCAGTTAGGGTCTTCGTTGATGAAATCATAGATGGTATTGAACTCATTTTCGTAATTCGACACCATGGTGGTTTTGTTCAGATCGAAATAAAAAATAATGGTTCTTTGGTCCTTCTTCTCAATCAAAGGTTTACGAGCAACCTTTTCGTAAGACAACAACTCCTCGTCATCAAATCCCTTTTGGGGAGCAAAGACATCCAACCCGCCTCTTCTTGTCGAGACGAAGAAAGGAATCCCCCCCGCAAACACAAGGTTCATATCATCCGCATCGCCATTATATTCTCCGCGCAACAACTCAACACGAGGATGGTCCTCCGCCAATTGATACTTGTAGATATTATAGCCCTTCCGTTTAGCAGGCCTATTGGAGGAGAAATACAACATTGTATCCCCCAAGACATACGGGAAGTCCTCGTCATATTCCGTGTTAAGCTCCATGGCGTTCATCGGTTTCGACCAGTACTGTGAAAACGAATCCCAGTCCATATACCAGATATCCTTACCTCCTTTGCCGCCATCCATCTCGGAGACGAAATAGAGGCGTTTCCCCTTGGATGCGACAGCAGGGCTATACATACCCTCCTTAGACTTCTTACGGCTTCTGTAGATCCAACGACGGTAAGCGAACGTGGATCCTTGGAAAGGCTTTTTCTCCCTATCATACCCTTGGATATCCAATTCCCTCTGGAACCCCCACTCACCATTCTTCAGCGTCGCGACATATAATCGTCCATTTGAAGAGTAGTACAACGAAGAGTAGTATTGGGAGAACGGGCCCTCCATCTCCAATAGTTGGAGGTCCTTTCTAACCGTGAAATCGCTCGCATCCCATGAGTTATTGGAGACACCGACAAAAACACGCCCATCGCGCACAAAGGACACCTTATCGTCGAAAGAAGAGACACTTGTCTCCTTTCCATAATCACAAACCCTCAACGGAAGGATTTCGTATGCATCCATGAAATCCCTCTCGTCAGCATGCGCAGCCAAGGCGCATAAAACGGACATTGCTAACAGAATCCTTCTCATCTTCCTCGGAATCATTTAGATTTAATTACTTCCACCGTACCCTTTCGATTCTCCACTCGGGTGACAACTACGTAAACATAGACGCCTGGCTCAACCAACTTTCCTTTGTATGAACCATCCCACCCGTTTCTAGAATGACATAGCAATAAGCCATACCGGTTATAGATATAGACCTCATAACCCTTCATGAAGATATCGTTCTTACCGTTTGGAGAATACGGAGTAAAGGCGGAAGGGATAAACGGATATTCACCTTGGAACTCATACGCACCCATACAGGTACGGGCGCCGCGCCTATTTCCCCATTGATCAGTATTCACCGGAGTGTTTTCCAATGGGAAACGAAGATCGATACTATCCTGCGTCATATCCGAGCTCAACGGAATCGTAGGAGGAAAATCGCTGTTTTCATACGAAAGGACAGGAAGCTGACTACCACCCACGAACATCGTATTCTGAACTACGGAATAAAAATCTGAAATGGTGGTGAAATCATTGGCTGTCATATTCGCACTCGGTTTCAGTTCATTCAAATAATCTGACAGGAAAAGATTATTCGTAGACTTAAACTCCTTTATGCTGGCCTCGGTGATATTCGCCTTGCCCTCCATAGGGTAAGGTATGATATTACCCACCATGTTCACCTTCGACTTCTCGGCGGAAGACATGATCACGTATGAATCATCCATCACCGTGTTGTTCGCAAGAGTGAGAGAGCCTTCGTTCGGAACATCAAAATAGAAAGCTTGATTGTTTTGCAAGAATGTGGAATTGTAGGCCCTCATATTCTTGGCATAACTTGCTATCACACCCGTTGTACAATTATGGAATGTACACGACTCCACATTCAAATTATCCGTGGAAAAACTTTCCACGCCAGCAGCATCAATTCTATCAAATGAACACTCTTTTACATTCAATGTAGGCACATCGGAATAGATTCCATTTGAGCACTTCGAGAAAGAGCATTTCTCAAAATTGAACTTGACCACCACACTATCCAACTTATCCTTCTCCACCATGGCGAGCGCATATTCCACCTCAGCAGCCGCACAATCACGGCACTTCGGATGGTTGGATTGCCATCTGAAATCTATGCCAGAGACAGTCGCCTCTCCACCATCGGGCAAGAAATAATTAAGAATCGTAACGAGATCACCAGCCTTGTCATCATCGTCTAGGATATCTTCTCGCTTGGAATCCCCGCTGAACACAGTGTGATACACAAACGGCTTCGGGCGATCACCATCCTTAGGCGATGGTGGGTAACCTCCCTGCAAATTCACATATCGACGGGTAAAGAAACATGGATAGCTTCTTCCCGATCCAACCGGGATCTGTCTAGGTGTATATAAACCTTCCGCTATATGGAAGGTGGAAGAGGTAGGCGCGATCTGGAAATAGTTGAAGAAATCAGAGGATCCCATCGCATGCTTCCAACTGGATCCATCGCCTTCACCACCATTCTTCACATAATAATCCTTTCGCACAACGAACGGATATTCATATGCGCCGAAACAAGGAGCCGAATAACGGTCTTGCCCCAAATGGTCTTTGCGCAAAGCATTCTTATCTACGAGCGGCACACGGAACAAGAAGCATTCATCTTCACTCAAAGCATATGCATCTTTCTTCAACTTAATATACTTTGTGCGTTGGTCTTTCGCCACCTTTACAGAATAGACTCCGCTCTCATAATCGAACAAATAAGAAAGGTGATTGGGGGCAAACCAAGACTCAGCGTTTATTAAGTTCCAATCAGAAGCCGTCCTATGGACATATAGATTGCACTGCGGAAGGGAATCAATATTTACACGAGAATCCACTGTAAAAGTACCGTCTATAAAGTTTCCATTCATCCAGTTCCGTACACCTGAAATCTGGACACCACCCAATATGGTATTATGAACCAATACAGCCATAGGGTCTAATTCCCCAGAAGCGGTTGACGACGGGCCGATATAAATAACATCCGAATCAGCAAGTTTACCATCATACCCCACAAAGTTGCAATTCTCCACCCTCAATTCATTATCAGATTTGCAATGCAAACAGGATACACCTGAGAAAGAGGATGACAAGACATTAAACGGATGCATATTACCACCTCCATCAACCGACAAGCTACCACCCATGGAGAAATCAAAATCGCACTGATTGAACGTACCACTACAGGACCTTACAGTGCAATAACATCCATTGGAAAACGAGCAACGCTCCACATGGAACAACTCGGACTCCATTTGATTATTAGAGTATATCGTCACCCCCACAGTCGATTCCGTGCTCGATGCCTGATCACGTCGACCTTCGAAGTAAATGTCATATAGAGACAAAAAAGCATTCGGATCCACACAGAACGAAATAGTATAATTAAGGGATCCGCCTGGCATAAATATCGTCTTATTATCCGGGCTGTAACCATCCGACAAACCTGACGGAAAATACCCTCCTCTTATCGTCACATTCTTTCCTAAATTAGCATACACCAATTTCCCGGCAGAATCTTGCAACATATAGGTGCCTTTCGTCAAATAGAACGTGCACGCATGGACCGAATCCATTTTCATCAGCACATCGACAAAGGACTCCGTATTCAACGCATCATCCCAAGAAGTACCCTTTCCCGATGCGGAACCGGAACTACTCACATAATATGTAGTTCGAGAATAATCGAGATTCGATGCGACTCCACAATAGATATTTAAGAACGCCATCACACAGACGGCCAATGAAAGCTTCAAAATTTTCATTTTCTGCATCCTTTACATTTCAAAGCATCCAGAGGTGCCAAGCCATAGCTCGCAAGCACTTCTATATACTTAAAAATGAATTAATTATAACCGCCGAACAAGTCGGCAATCAACCCTACAAAAATAAATAAAAAAAAGAAATCGCACAAACGATTTAAAACGAACAGCAACAGCAACGCGACATGTCACACATCAACGTTTGCCTTTCTTCGCTATACCGTATGAGAGGAGAATCTCATGAGAGCTCTTCGGCAACAAATTCTCAGAACCGAGACCCAAATCATAAGAATATCCGAAACGGAACCTGCTTTTCTCAAAACCTAGGGTAAAGACCAACATGGACGGGTTCATCTTATCATGGAAGTCAGGCCTCCACGACACCCCCCCCCAAAACAAACATTTGTAAAAAGCGAGGCTTCCCACCTCGATCACATTCGTGCGGTCATGGTACATAAAAGAAACCGTAGGAGATAAGCTAAAATTATCACTGACGGGGAACAAACTCGTCCAATATGCATAGATATGGCGACCTGTCCTGAACGTTGTAGTCTCACTATTCAACAGATGGGTCATGGATGCGCCAACAGTCCAAAGAGGGTTGGACAACTCAACACCGAAATCGAAGTCCGGGGAGAGTTCCATTTTCTTCTCCCAAGGATAATCATTAGAGCCATAATCGCGGGCGTCGTCAAACGTATTCTGCGTATAATCGATACCTGCGATGTTCACGCCAGAACCCAATCCGAGGGAAAGGACGCAACGCTCGCTCAAATCCAATTGGAAGGAGTATGCCAGTTTAGCATTGGTGGAGGTATGCGCCACACCGAAGCAATCATAGGAGAAAGAGAGTCCGAAACCAGACTTGATCTTCTCCACATAGTTGGTGACATTCAAGACAGAGGTTTTCGGGCCATTGTCAAGTCCAAGCCACTGAATACGTCCATGGAGAAAAATATCGATGTCATTCGAGTTACCCGTGGCGGCAGGATTCTTATTCACACGTGAAAAAATCTCCTGAGACAATAAAAGATCTTGTGCGTTCGCCGTGAAAGCCGACGAAGCCAACACCAAGGCAAGCAATATATATAATCTTTTTCCCATCATTTCTATACTAAGCATTCTACTTTTTGATGATTTCAATCCTCCTGTTCACACGATGCTCCTGTTCTGTCTTAGCCTCCTTGATAACAGGTTTTTTATTACCCTCACCTCGGTAGTTGATACGACGTTCATCGACACCCATCTCCACCAACTTGTCCATCACGAGACTAGCCCTATGCAAGGAAAGAGCCATATTATGCTCATCGCTTCCCTCGTCATCGGCATAACCAACGATTTCTATTCTGCAATCAGGTGGATCATTGACGAACTGGAAGATCAAATCAAATTCATCATTGTAATGTGCGGCCAGCCTCTTGCCATCGAACTCCGGAGAGAATATGCAAGTCTTACCCTTCATCTGCACCTTCTGTACCTTGACGATACTCTTCATATGGTCTACAGCATCGTCAGACGAAAGCTGCAACTCCGCATCGTAGAACTCCGGCCTCCAGATCTGCAAGGAACCAGACCTGTCGGAAAGGAAGAATGGAGTACGCATAACAACGACTAGGTTTTTGTCATCCGATTTGCCATTGAATCCGTTAGACATAAGAGAAAGGGACCTATCACCCCTCAGTCTCTTCTTATAGATGTTATATCCACCGAGATTGGACTCCCTATTGGAAGAAAAACAGAAAAGTGTATCCCCCAAGATTTCCGGGAAATCCTCGTCAGCCGATGAGTTCACCTCCTCATAATTGACTGGAGCGGACCAAGTCTTGTTATCAGCATTACGTTCAATATACCAAATGTCTCTTCCACCTTTTCCACCCGGCAATTCAGATGAAGAGAAATAGATTCTGCGACCTTTGTCTCCGATGGACGGATTATACATTTTCTCCTTGGCCTTCGATTTAGCCTTATAGCCCCAACGACGATGCGCTAAAGAAGAACCCTCCCCCATGACGCGCTCCGTTTCATATCCTACGATCTCAATTTCCGAAGGAGATCTCCACTCACCATTCTCCAGCACAGCCTGATACAACACGCCTCCCGATGAATAGTAGATGGTATTGTTACCGAACTGAGCGAATCTACCCTCGATATTCAAAGCGGACAAGTCCACCTGCTCCGTACACTTCGACACGTCATACGCATTACCGTTGACCTTGCCCATATAGACCCGTCCGTCACGTATGAACAAAAGATTATCATTGAATGATGAAATAGCGGAAATCGGTTCCCTATTATTGGCGGAAGATGGTACAATCCGATAATGGTTCTCATCAAACCTGCGATCAAACGCACACACCGAGAGCGAATATGCGGACACCAATATGAATAACAATCTTTTCATCGCAACATCATTTAGTCTTTAATATCTCTATAGTTCCTTTCCTATTCTCAGCGTCCGGCATGATAAGCACATATGCGTAAACTCCAGGCGTTGCCAAAGAACCCTTGTAATATCCATCCCATCCATCCATGGAATGAGCAATCAACATTCCATATCGGTCATAAATGTAAACCTCGAAACCTGGCATGAACCTATCATTCACACCATCCTGCGTATACGGCGTGAAGGCGGAAGGAATCGTCAAGGAGGTGTACTGAGCCAACTCAAACGCACCCCTACATGTCAACGGCAACCTTTCGATACCTCTTTGATCCTGACCGCACGAGGTATTTTCCCTGCGGAAACGGATGGTCTTCGAATCCGACAGAGCATCGGAAACGACAGCCACAGTTTGCGTGGATCCTCCGTTGTCTTTCAGGTCGAACGACCCGTTACCCGAACACTCCAGAACATTGCACAACTCACTGCGGGATGCCCACAAGTCGGTCTCATCCGTCTTACCCGCCAACGTGGTTTCGTTGACACCGCCGTCATCCTGCAGATATAAGTTGAAGGAAGAGACAACTCCAATAGGAGTGGTTGCGTTATCACCCCTACGTATTTGTCCAGCGATTATATTGCCCAACCATACGTTCTTACCTGTGCTGGAGATCGTCACATCTCCCAAAATAGAGTTGTTGGTCAACTTGCAAGTCGATGCGCCAGCCGCACCTAAGTTGATGGCGGCTTTACCAAGGCCGGCGAAGGTGGAGTTATAGATATTCATCTCTCCCGACAGACCTTCAGAAACAATGCCCGTTTCGCTGCCGCTAAACGTTGAAGCATTGACCTCCAACGTGCATGTCGCATTTCCGTTCAACACAATGCCTATGGAATCATCCTTAAATGAACTATTCTTCACGGCTCCAGAGCATGCATTCAAGACAAGTCCGTTGGACGAGCTGCTTACCTGACAAGCCTCCATCGACAATTTAGAACCCGACGTATAAGCATTCACGACAATCGCTCCGCCACCCGTACGAGTGCTTACGAAGTTAATTCCAGAGACAGAGACGTTACCTGCGCTGATCAAGTCGAACAAGAACAAGTTGCCTAATGACTGGTCATTGCCAGCGGTTCGGAACACCGTGGAATAACTAGCAGGATCCGGAGTAACATCACCCGGCTTAGCGTCGTTAGAGAATCCACCTATGAGGGTCACCGGATTCTTCGAATAGAAATAGATATCCATCTGCTCACCTTCCGCAGGCACATTGCCCACAGAATCGAAGAGCGGTTCGTATTCACCTTCCGCGATATAGTATACCACATTCGCTCTCTTCGACTTGAGCAAAGAGCGCTGGAAGTACTCATTGTTCATAGCTTTCTCCCAAGAAGAACCATCACCATTTCCACCAACCTTCACATAATACTTGTCAAGATCCGGTATCACAATCGGAGTAGGTTCCGACACTACACGCGTCTCGTATGCGCCGATACAAGTATTCTCCGGACGGATCTTGCCCCGCTGGTCCACATTTACAGAGACCGCACTCAGAGGGAATCGCAATGAAACACCATTGATGTAATCCGTATCCATAGGGATGACAGGGATTCCGTTCCGATAGGTCTCACGTACGAATTCCAAAGTGACCTTGGTCTCCTTATTCACGATACGTCCACGCAAGAAGTTCCGGAAATCGAGTTCGGAGAATGCGAGGTCATTATCACTTCTATAGTTCGGCAAATGTTCTGACCTGTAGATGTTATAGGATGAAGACATTGTGGAACCTGCATCCACCACTTTTATGGTATCCGCGAAGATATTACCCGTCATGGTCAAGCTGGAGAATTTCTCGACGCTTACACCCGTGAGGAATGTGTTGTTTTCCAACACAACCGATTCAACCTTCTTAGAATAGCCCAACTGCAGACCGGCCACACCTTCAGTCGTCTTGGATATATACGTACAGTTCCTCACCTGACACTTCTCCGAGGAAACCTTGGTATACGTCTCATCGAACGAAGAACACTCGATCGACAAAACTCCACCCACGATCTCAGAACCCATCAAGTTGTCGTAGAAGAAGCAATTCTTCACTGTGACGTCACAATTGCTTGTCATCAAGCCCAAGTAGGAATTCGACAACTCGCAATCCTCCATCATGAATGTAACCCTATCGCCTAGGGCATTCACACCGAGGAGAGCGCCTGACAACGAATCCTTCTTTGAACCCGTCAGAACAATTCCGCTAAGGCGTACATTTCCGCCCTTCTTCAACTCATATTTGAGCACATCGTATACATCCTTCTTGCCGGTACGAGCCACGTAATCGGACTTATAAGTGTTACTGCCCAAGTCGCCACTCAAAACCACGCGGAACGTATCTGGACGCGCCATCACGTTTCCGCTCGCATTCTTCGGATAACCACCTTGCAAGTTGATCAACTTCGTCGTGAAGAACACTCCGTTACCCAACTTAGTATTCATCGGCTTACCCTCCTTATCATACACAGGATGATAAACACCCTCCGCGATGTAGAATGTGGAGTTGTCATCGACTTTACCAATTGAGTAAGCGAAGGCGGCACCACTCATCGCGTTGTCCCAAGAAGAGCCGTCACCATTTCCGTCGACCTTCACATAATATTGGAAGTGATTATCCTTATCCTTGGTTCCATTAGGCAACACCTCGAATTGACAGACATACACCGTGTCAGCCGTAGCATTTGCCACAACTATTTCGTGCGAGCCTATTGAAAGGGTCGTATCGATGCCAAACCGCTTGTTCACATAACTGCCCGCAAGCGTGCTTATCTCCGTCGTCAGCGTATCGGTCGTAGGAGGAACTATATGCGTGAATGACTTCTCCAAAGAACCGGCACACGTAGAATCAGGGCGGCTATTGCCACATTGGTCGGTGGTCACAGTAGTGAGACCGACTCTATCGAAACGGATGGAGGTGCTTCCCATCATATCGGAAATCAGCCCGATCGTCGGAGTGAAGCCTCCATTGTTTTTCAGCACATATTCATTCTGCTTATTATCCAAGATGGACATCAGATCCGCCATCGTTGCCGGCTTATCCGTCGATGAGAATCCAGCGAACGTTTTCTTGTGGGTAGCATAGACGTTGCCACTTGTCTTCACGGATTTCGCCTCCAAATTCAGCGCCGATCCGAAGATATTACCGATGATTTCAGCTTTTTCAACCTGATCGCTTATCGTGACAGGCACCACGATCGTGTTGTTGACCAGCATGAATTCCTTTACCGCGTATTGCAACGAAATGCCAGCCGCATATGCGGACGTATCGCCATAGAAGGTGGAATTCACAATGCCGAGCGTATCCAAATTAGCCACATTGATGATTTGCAATTCTCCCCTATCGAAGGTACATGACCTGACGTTAACAGAGCCCGACTCGGAATGAATCGCCTGAAGGATAGCTCCCTTGAAATAGCATTCGTTGATTCTGCTGGAGCAGTTGTTCAATTCCAGGAAGGTGTATCCCTCTGAGAAAGTACAATTGTTCACCTCGAATTCAACGTCCGAAGTATTCCCGGAAACAGCCAGATGCGCATGGCGGAATTGGCTATCTCCCGTATAAATCCATGAGTGTTTGAATACCATGCCATCCACATGGACAGATCCCGGATTAGAAAGGTTATAGACAAAGATGTTATAAACATCATCATTTGCGTTCTCTGACTTAGCGTAGTCACCGCTATCGTCTCCCTTGATATCACCGCAGAAGACGGTCTCGTTTTCCTTCGGATCGGAGATCGCATTCTCTGCCGCATCCTTATCATAACCACCGATTAAGTTGATTAGCTTCGTGGTATAGAACACCTTGCGGTTATTATTGGTTGGCACCACTCCGTTTATATCATAGATTGGGTGATAAGTTCCCTCCGCGATATGGAATGTGGCGCCGTCCTCCACCCTGTTTATAGAGTAGGCGAACGCAGTGTCTCCCATAGCCGTTCCCCATGAGGATCCGTCTCCCTTTCCTCCAAACTTCACATAATAGTGAGGCTTGCCGGCTCCATCCTTAGTGCTTTTCGGCAAAACACTGATGTGACGGGTGTATATGGTGTCATGGACGAACAATGAGCCGTGTTCCAGCCTCTTTTCCACCTCATGATCGCCTATCTTCGTGAAGACAGTGTCGATGCCCATTTGTTTATCTGTAAAGGTTTCGCCCGCAATCGCTACGGCATCATCCAATGTGATGGTTATGCGAGGGAATCCCTTCTCGAACGCACCCACGCAAGTAGAATCCGGACGAGGGTTACCCATCTGGTCTTCCGTCAGGGATACCTCCTTCAACGGGAATCTCAACGACACCGACCCATAATGGTCTTCGTCCATCGGGATGACAGGAATTCCATTCCTATAAGTTTCTCGGGCAAACACTACAGTGTCCTTACCGTCCACCTTCTTGGTCTCTGTACGCAAGAACATGTGGAAGTCTTCTTGGGAAGGTAAAACGATGTCGTTGTCGCTCACAAACGAGGAGAATGAACTATTTTCCTTGTAAACATTATAGGAAGAAGCGAGTTTTATCAAATCACTTTCTTTCCTTATAGTATCCACGAATATATTACCCGTCATGGCTATACTTGAACAACCGGTGATGTCCACGCTAGTCAGGAAAGTATTGTTTTCCAGCGAAGTCGTTCCGGATTTCTTGATATTCAAGCCATACAATGTATAGATTGTTTTTGAGATATATGAGGAGTTTTCCACCTGACATTTCTCCGCACTAACATCTATATACGAGTTCTCGAATGACGATTTCTTGATTGACAGATAGTCGCCTACGACAGAGGATCCCATGAAATTGTCGTAGAAGTAACAATTCTCCAGATTGACATCACAGTTTTTAGCCCTTAATCCATCGTTTGAGTTGACCAGCTGACAATCTTCCATCGTGAGTGTGGCTTTCTCACCCAGGCTTTTCACACCGACAAGCGCAGGATCTCCTGTTTGCGGCAAAGAGCCAAGGGAGAAGGCGGATCCTGTACCTTTCATCGCAAGTCCGCTAAGATGGATATCACCTCCGTCTGGCAAGTCGAAATAGAGTATGTTATGAACATTCCTTGAGCCTTTTCCGGCCGAGTCGATGGCATACATATTATTGGTCAGATCGCCGCTAAGCATCGCAACGAATTGGTCAGGCTGTGCCTTCACATCCCCGCTCGGATTAGCAGGGTATCCACCTTGCAGGTTGATAGCCTTGTTGGTGTAGTACATCCTGTTTGGATTGACAGTAGTCAAAGCGCCATTCATGTCGTAAATCGGATGATAGACACCCTCAGCGATGTGGAATGTGGCACCATCCTCCACCCTATTTATAGAGTAGGCGAATGCGGTGTCTCCCATGGCCTTTTCCCACGAGGATCCGTCTCCCTTCCCGCCCAACTTCACATAATAGTGAGGCTTGCCGTCAATCTTCGTTGGCTTAGGCAAGACATTCACGATGTATGTGTATTTTGATGAGCATCCATCCGCCCCCACCTTTTCCTTGATGACGGAGAATGTCCCGATTTTGTCACGCGTAATATCAACTTCATCATCACCGAAATTACTCATGCCGCCCACGACGATAGTTTCCGTGTAGGTTTCATCCACACTGCCTTCGCAAGGCTTGTTTTGTGGTCTGCGACCCACACCCTTCCGCATCACGATCTCACCGCCTGAATATGTACTATTCAGCACAAAAAAATCTTCAAGAGCGGAGCTCTCGAATATAATACCCGAAACATCCATTCCGTCCGATTCCGGAATAAATGAGATAGGCTTATTCTGTTTCGGATCAGTGGAAATGTCACCCAGCAGAACCGTCATGTCATCATCCGTCATGGTGGACAGGTCACGCATCATTTCACCGTTGACACTCTTATAGCCACCTTCCAGGACAAACGCCTTATCCGAAGAAAAGCCACTCTTCCCTTCCTTAGGACGATAAACTCCAGTCTCCATTAGGAATTTCGTCCCGGAAGGAGATTTATCGAACATGTCAGAAAACTCATCCGCATCCAGAGCATTCGCCCAAGTGCTTCCGGAATGGTCTCCTGCGCCTTGTACCGTCACGTGGTAAACTGCCTGGGACCAGCATTCCAAACATGACATCAAGCACAATAACAGCAACAATTTTAACGGTTTCATCGTTAACCTTCGTTTATTATATCTTTTTCACTTCGGATACTATCATCCTTAAATTTAAATCACTGATGGATAGTGTCTTGCTCAACCTGCGCAACATCCTCTCGGGCAAAAAACATATCCTATTCAACGCCACCTGTAGCCAACAAATAGCATATCATTGTATGTTTATTGCGCAATGATATGCAAACTTCCTAATTTTAATGCAAAGTTAACCAAATTTATCAAATGAGTAGTATAATTCCGTTAGGTTCTTTCAAAAACATCTAATTACATGATTAAAAAGGACCTGCGCATCAGGAGAAACGAACCTTGTAGAGCCGTCTCCATCAATAAAAATGGACTACTCCTCGTTTGGTTCGTCATCGACCTGGATCATGACGCCATACATCCACTTCACGGAAGATTTGCTTGTTTGGGCATCGATCGTATACATAACGCTCCAGACGGCGCCTTCCCTATACTGCCCGGTTTGCCAGTCCGGCAAGCACTTATTTCCCTCCGGGTCGACCATTCCCTTGCCATAATTCTCCAGGAATTGAGGAGGGATGGCGCGGATATGGTTCAACCTCACGAACCACTTTCCGGAAGCATATTTAGCCTTAACGCTTTGAAAGACCATATATGTGAATTCGCCGTCAGTCCTCGGTTCATAATCCATGTCGCCAAGATACGAGACGCCCGTTTTGCGGTCATACCAGCCCTCCTTCTCCAGGAAGTCGGCCAGATTCTGAGGCTTCACCTCAAGTTGTCTGTAATAAAAATCCTCGTTTTCCTTCTCGACCAAATTGCCCTCCGAGTCGTAACGGAGAGTCATACCTATTGTCCTGTTGAACAACCTTTGGTGGATGGCCTTGACCATTCCGTTCCTATGGTATTCCTTGTCCAATGCACAAAAAATTTCAGATGGCGAATATTCGACGATGAAGCGGACGGGGCGGAACACCTTCCATCCGTCGGAGGTCAAACCCCAGCTTCCCACATTCGCATAGCGTGGATTTTCACTCAGCTTCGGTTCGTCTGTCTTTTCTTTTTCTAAATATTCCATTGTCTTTCTACAAAATTATCTGGGTGTTTCCTACTAAATTTAAGGAACTTACTCACATTAACACATCGAGGATAGACTCGAAAAATGATGCCTCAGACACAAAAAATCATCACACACATAGGGTATGGCAGTACCCGAACAACTCACATTTCATTTTATGCGACAGGGACCATAGATATGTTTATGGCGCGCGATAAACGTTCACAACAACAACCAAAATCCCCAAAAAACCAGAAGGGAAACGGGGGAAAAGAAAACGTTTATAGGCAAAAGGCGGGAGGGCGTGTCCTCAGGGAATCCATCCCGCGATAAAAGCATCAGGAAAAGAAACTCCCGCCAAAGATAGACGGGAGTTTCCAAATCATTTACATGCCAACAGCGAATCAAGATCGCTGACGTGGCGACGTATGGATAGGAGTATCCAACTCGTTTACGAAAGACGATATCAGATTGATATTAGTCTTGGTCGTATGAGCTGTCCCACTCTGTGCCGTCATCACCCTTCTGTCCGTCCAGCTTAATGACAAAGCTCTTAGCCGGGAAGTAAGGAGTGATGTGAATATCCAAATAGACACGATCCTTTTGTACAGGGTCTTTCTCCAGACGGATGATCTTAGACCTTTCGATGAGTTTGCTAGGGCCTTGGATACCGTCAAGGAACTTAACGATCTGTGAACGGAGGTCGCGTTCTGTCTTACCGCTCCAATTCTCGAAGGAACGACGGTTAAGGAAGTCGAACAGCACCTTCGTGACGTAGTCGAACACACGAACGACAGAATAAGTCTGGAGACCCAAGTTGTCGCCGTTAAACAACGTCTTAGCGGAGAAGGCCATCACCTTGCTGTATTCGTTCACCATAGGAACCAAGCCCATGGACTCCAATTGGGAGATTTCGCTCTTACGCAACGGGAAGGCAACAGATTCCACCTCGTTCAAACCACCATATTTCTTACCAGCGGTAACCTGGGACATAAGAGTCGTGTAGACCTTACCCGCAAGGGCAGCAGCAGGAGAGACACGCAAGTCATCCTCCTCGCCGATTTCCTTATAAGCGTTACGGCCGATCAACCAGTTGCAGCACATAACCGTGTTACTCTTGTAAGCGTCGCCACCGGCGTGGTCAGCGCTAGCGAAGAGCTCAACGACATCATCAGGATGGTCGAGGTCGGCGAAGTCGGTGAAGAGCATCACCTTGTTCGAGCTAGCGATCTTAGACCATTTATCGAGCACCGCGTTAGAGCCGAGGTAACCAGGCACGACGAGCAACGAGTAGCTGTCACGCAAGTCGAGACGGTCATAATTTTGTTTCAGCTCTTCTGAAACGCAGTCGATGAAGCGTGGGTTGTCGAGGTCGGTCAACTGCTCCGGAGAAGCATTGACGATAGTGATATTGGAAACCTTATCGACCTCAGTGTTCTTGTAGAACAATTGGATTGCCCTGTAGGATTTCTCCAGGTTTTTAACCGCTTGCACAGCCGCAAGTTGGTTCTTTGACAACAAGGATCCCACGGTTGCCGCCTTAGCCTGGCATTTCTCCACCATTTCAGGGATATCCTTGCAATTTTCGAGGAGGTCTATCCAAAGATTAATTTTGTTGGCCAATTCCTTGCGTTCGCCCTTCTTTTGGGCATCCTGAAGGAACATATTCTTACGAGCCTTACGGTCAGGGTTGAGGTTTTGAATGCCGTCGATAGCTGTCTCCAAAAAAGTGAATCCGCCATAACGGGCCAAAGCGTTGAGCGCACTTTCTAGTGATACACCAGCACCCGCTTTAGCGGCACCCTCTTGAGCAGCGGTAGGCTGCTCCGCTTGTTGCAATTGATCATCTGCCATGATATAGAAAACAATTTTATAGGGGGAATCCCCGTTCTACCTTATATTTGAAAGGTTAAAGGAATAAAGGACAGCGCATGAATGGCCGGATACCGTCCATGGATAGTTTTGGGAAAATCTTCTCGAGATTCGACACGCCATAGAACATTCCAACCCATCGAGCCGTCTTAGACTCTACTCCCCAACACTCTTTAATTCTTCACGAAGTTGCGTTAGGGCATCGATCATGCCTTGGCGCGCGTCGGCGTTCTCCAACGCCCTTTGGAGCACCTTATTCGTACGGAGTTGTTTCACCAACTTCTCGTAGAACTCCTTCTGCACGGACAAATCATTCAGGAAGTTGCTGCGTGCGGTCATTTGCTTCACTTGGAAATCAGCGGTGTTCGCAAACCTGAAGTTTTCCTGCACCGTCTGGCCCTCAGCGTCCTCGAACTCCACGTCCACATTCGGTTGGAACTTATTATACACATCCTCGACGGTCTTCAAACCAGTGATAGGCTCTGCGGCGATAGGATCGTCCGCCGTGAATTGACCGACAAAAAGAGTCCGGTTCTGAGGGATCTCAGTTATACCTTCGCTAACGCTAACCGGCTTCTCATTTCCACCAATTTCGTAATTCAGCATCTCTAATTAAATTATGGGGAACCCAATCCCCGATTATAATTGATTGAAAAAACACTCTATATAAAAACTCACCAAGGGCTTTTGATCTTTTGTACCCCACAACTCATCTCTGCGGAGACGCAAAATCCCAAAATCCCAACGGCAACATTAAAAAGGAGCAAGGTGTGAGGAAACCCCACGCCTTGTCCTTCTTATTATTCTTGCACTACTATTAAGCAGTAGGCCAGTTCTCTTCATACTCAGCACCTCCGATTTTGATGGTTTGAGCAGAGATTGTGACGCAGATTGACATTGGAGCAGTACCCACAATGTTAATACCCTCCTCGAATTCGATGATGTATGCGTTCTCGAACTCAAGCTCCTTCATCTTAGATTCCTCATCACCCTTCTTGAAAAGGATGCTTCCGCTGAAAGGCTTGAACTGGTTAACCATCGTCTCCAAAATCGTCGTGTCAGCTGTTGACTCAACACGTACAGTGATACGACCACCGTAAATGTTAGATGATGGACGTCCCTTAGAATCGACGTCACGACGAAGAGAATACTTGCAGTCGAGCACATCGTACTCATTACCGCCCAAGATTAAAGTTGATCTAAATGCCATTGTTGTTAAAAATTAACTGTTAATAAATATTTAATATATAACTCAAATTGTCTCGATTGGCCAATCTACAATACTCAATGAGCCTTAATTATTACAGCGTAAAGGTAATGATAAAAATCCAAACCACCAAATATTTTTGAATAATTTTTGTGATTTTTTCTTATTACACATTTCCCAACAAATAATCACGATTTCCACGCCATTTCCAGGGTTCTTCCGAACCGATTCTGTCATTTCGCCCTTCAATCGCTTGTAAAGAAATTACCTTTACTTCTTGTCCCCTTGACAAGACAATACAAAGATACAATTTTTTTCGTAAAAACAATAATCCGAAGCGTTTTTTTTAAGAAAAAAGTGATTTTTTTTCGTGACAGGGGATGCAACCCTACATCGCTGGCAATGGCTTCCGACTCCATTCAATATTTATAATGCTGTAACACAGAATTTTGCATTTCATCTCCTTGCACCCTGCAATTTAGAAGACAATTTAAGTTGATGCATTATTTCTGAGACCCCCCAAATGCCGTGGCAAGCCATGACAGGATGAAGTGACGATAGTAAAACAATGTTGAGAGGATCGTCCACCTTATTATAGAGGGAATAAATGGGTAACTCCCGTCAATCCGGAAGCGTAAATAACCAAAGTCCATCACTGTCTTTATCTGCCTTAAGGAACACTCTTAGCCAGACGAGGAAAAATAAGGTTATAGCGTTCAGAAGATACAATGGGAAAGATGCGGATAAAACATTTTTCGCCCTTTCGGAAACGATCCAAATTGAGCTGTCTTCTTCGAAATAAGAGCGGATATATAATCCGACAACGCTGATTAATCCGGCAATACACAAGTAACCTAATGCCGACAGATAATTTAATACTCTCTTCTTGCTGAATATGAAACGTACATCGGGTATCCCATATAAGTGTAAGGGTCTCCACGTCCACATATATATAAAAAGTACTGCAAATATAAATACAATCGGGAACCACCAATAAACAGAACACTCTTCTGATCTTCCTGCGGCAAAAGAGGCAAAATCCTCACCATCCGAAAACAACCATTGCTCATAAAGAATGATGCCTGCCATTGCGATAGGCGCCAATAAATTATCTGCCAAGCCCAGTATGCCGATCACAAGCATTTTAAACCTATGCCATTTGGATGATGACCTCCATTCCTCAACCTCTTCCTTCCTAAATAGCCTCACCCACCATTTCTCTCCGCACAAGTTCTTCTCTACCTCCACCTCCTGCCGGGGCTGCGGTTCTGAACTGTTGTTTTGCTCCTCTTCCATATGTCGATTGTAATTTCCCATATATTCCTAGACATGTATTCATTAAGCAAAGATAGTCAAATGTATTTATGTTTTGCGGTTTCTTCATGAAAAAGCGCAGAGGGTATCCATGCGACACGTCACATCCCCTGTCCTTTGGATATTTACAAGCGACCACAATGTGGCCATTTATTTCTTTTTAATTGGCAAAGGAATCCTGACGTCGGGCAATTTATATTCCTTAAGTCTCCTTGGCAGCAGGATCCTACGATAGGCAAACAGTGCGGCAAACGCGCCCCATCGCAGACCCGCGACATAAAAAGGGATGTTTGGATCTTTGGCTTCCTCTTCAGTCTGCTCAAACATCAATATCATTTTCATCTCTGTGGCATAGATTACCGATGAGATAAAAATGAAGACTGCAATGAATGCTATGCCGACATAGAGGAGGATATTCTTGTCAACGTATCGGTTTAATGGCATCACCCTTGTTATCCTTATCGTTCTCCAGAATGCGCAGAGGTAGAACAGAAAAAGAAGCGCCTCTTTAGGGGAACCGGGCACAATCTCGTTGAGCGACTTGCTAATGGCGGCACCAAGGTCGGGCTCCGCATGATATCCTAAATAGTTGGCCGTCCACGCCACGAAAAGACTGAATAACCCTGCCGCGATTATGTTGTCCAGCAGGTTCAGGAAGCGTTTAAATGCCACCCAAGCGGAGAGCTTTTCCATCATGCTTTCCAACCTTGGTTCTGTGGCGCTGTCACAAAATTCAAGGAACCCTTTCAGTTTCCACCTGAAGCCATTTCTTTGGTTGTCTTGAGACGGATGGCCTTCGCCCATTGTGGCAATGGAACCTTTGTCGTTAATTTTTTCCTTCTTTCTCGTCATGTTGTAGTAAGTTTTGCTGACATCACTCTATAATTCATTTCCATGCCTCTCTGTCCATGTATCCTCTATCTTTTCCTCCAACCCCAATGTTCGCAATGGACACCATTTTGTTGTGATATAATACGTCAGATACAGACGGCGATAGAAAAGCAATAAAATCACGACACTCACTAATATAACTGTAACCACATATGGATAATCCTCGACAATATTAGAGCGAGGATAAAATATTTTACTAGGATAACTCCAATATAAGATCCCGATAAACACAGCACTCATTGCAACCACAGCCAACATCAACCGACCCAGTTTGTGTGCGAAGTAATATCTCAATGGCATAATCCTAGTCAGCCTTATCGGTCGCCAGAATAGTACACAATACATTAGAAAGTATAGTATCTCTCCCTCGGGATTGGATGCGATCTCATCGATAGACTTGTTGATCGCACATGAAAAATCACACCCTGCCGAATCATACCCCAGGTAATTTTTCAACCATTCCCAAAAGAAACCGAAAAGAAGGGCTGCGACCACATTGTCCACCACGATCAAGAAACGTTTTATGACCACCCATGCGGAGAGGTCCTCTATCATGTAGCTGATCTTTTTGTCCGTCGAAAGGTCAAAGACATCACGCCATCCTGATGCTTCCGAATCATTGCAACTGTACTTTGGCATATAACATATTTATTTGTGATTACGTAAACGATTTTGAATTTGTTTCATCCATTTCTTCTGAGGTCTTAAACCATTCCAGCTTCTATATTCATGGTCAACATAGTCATATGGTCCCATTGCGGGGGCTGCACCTACTGGGCCTCTTCCCCACTTTGAGATTCGATATTCTCTTGGGCATCGGTGGTCTGTTGCGGCTTGGAAGATTTCCATTCAAACAAATTTCCATACTCCATGTCAATATCGTTTAATAACAGACGCCTTATCATAAAAACAATTCCCAGTATAACAATCCTAATCTCTTGCGCCCACATAGGCAAATAGTCAAATACATTATCAGCATACCAAGAGGCATCCCCGACTGGCTGTGAAAGGGAATCGATGTCAAATCCATGAGACATAAGCAATCTTAGCCAAACCCCTAAATTAAAAAGGGAAAAAACCGCAATAAGTATAAAACAAATGACATACGGCTCTGGATATGTGAAGTTTTTCAAACACGGCAAAGAGTCGCTATAGTAAAGCCATCTCCATGTGGCAGCTATTATTAAGAGAAGACCTATCGCATTCTTTACGCACAATGTTGACATATCATCTATGACCACATCGAACGAAGTGTCCGCACCATTCGAATAGAATTTGATCCAAGTGAGGACATAAAAGAGCAACGACGCCGCTATTAGATTATCCAACACAATGAAGAATCGACGCAAACAAACACCGAATGAGAGCGGCTTCGGGTTATCTTTTTTAGGACCACATAGCAAGAATTTTATGACCTCTATAGGACCATCCGATTCTTCTTTCTTACTTTGCACAGAAGAAGTTGACTCTTCTGAAATTCGAGGAGGCAAATTCTTTGGGGGTTGGTAATTATTCTTACGCCTCTTCATAAGTGGTAATCGTTAATTATTTAGACAAATTGTATAGAACAAATATCTTATTCTCAAACTATTATGTCATGTTGTTGTACATTTCTCAAAAATCCATGTCAGTGTCGTTTAATAAAAAACGCCTTATCATAAAAACAACTCCCAGTATAACAATCCTAATCTCTTGTGCCCAAAAAGGCAAATAGTCAGAAACATTATCTTTGTACCAAGTTTCATCCCCGACTGGCTGCGAAATGGAATCGATGTCAAATCCATGAGCCGCAAGCAATCTTAGCCAAACAGCAAAATTACCTAACGAAAGAACTACAATAAGCCCAATGCTATAAAGATACGGCATTGGATATGTGAAATTTTTCAGACACGGCAAAGAGTCGCTATAGTAAAGAAATCTCCATGTGGCAACTATTATGAAGAAAAGACCTATCGCATTCTTATAACACAATGTTGACATGTCATCTATGATCACATTAAACGAAGTGTCCGCACCATTCGAATAGAATTTGATCCAAGTGAGAACATAATAGAGCAACGCTGCCGCTATCAGATTATCCAACACGGTGAAGAATCGACGCAAACAAACACCGAATGTGAGTGGCTTCGGATTTTCTTTCTTAGGACCACACAGTAGGAACTTCACGAACCCGACCGGACTTTCCAAATCTTCATCACTTGTCTTATTTTGCACAGAAGGAGAAGATTCACCTAGATTTTGTGTGGTTTGATATGTTTTTTTATACTTTCTGCTCATATAGACATTTTTTATAATTGTGAAAATTCATCCGAGTCCTATCTGCCTTTTTTTTCCTTCTTCCCATTATGATGGGGTCCCTCATATTCGCCGTAACGACTATTAAAGGGCGACGTTATCACGGAATAATTTGTTTCTGAAACGCCGACATTAATTTTCTGATTTTTGTCTGTTCGCCAATCTTCGCAAAAATCCATCAGCTGGTCATGGCTTGGGACATCAATCGTTTGACGAGCTATCCAATCCCGCTTATAACAATTATCTATCACATTTAGCATCGCCTGAGGCATACTTAATCTATTACTAAATATACTTGCTGATTGGTTTACGGTAGCTAAAAATTGTACGGCCCAATTAAACTTCCCGACATTGTTTGGAGCGACTATTGCCCCGATTACTGCCCCGGTTACTGCCCCGACTTGGGCTATTACCCCATCACCACCCATGGCATACGCTGCCATACCCGCTAGCACACCGCTTTTCCCTGTTAAATACAGATCAATCGCCGCAGATATTCTAGAAGACCACTTGTCTATATGTTTAGCTAATTTGGGAGATTTTGCACTCAGCAATGTACTCACAGCCTCTGTCAAACCTTGCGTTTTTACGCAACCACCAGGTCCAATGGTTTTAAGATCATTCCACCAACACGCACCCGGCACAAATGAATACCACAAATCTCTAATAATAGAACCACCAACATCTGCTAGCGCACGGGCGTTCCTTCCCTTAGCATGGTTTGATAACGTGAGAAGATTCATTACTCCAAAATCCAAAGCGATGTCGTAATCACTCATACCGTCACAATACATATTAAAGACAGCTTCGTTAAACTTTCCACTTTGGTTTTTTGTTTTTTTGGGATTCTCTTCCCCCACATTGATACAACGATTGCCGAGATTATTCACTCTCACCAGTCTTTCATCCACCTGAGACAACTGAAACTTTCCGTTCAAAGCAGAAACAACAGGAGCAAATTTCTGTAACTCGGCAAAGTTACATTGCGTAATAATACTTTCGACTGAACTTAAATCCAATTCATTTTCAGTCCTCTTATTGGAAACTTCTTTGCTAGACTTGATGTATTTATTGAATGTATCCACCAAATCTTTCCTAAACCTTTTCAATGAAGAAGATAAGTTCTCAATTTTATCATTGAACCGAATTTGAATAACGTTATCAGAAAAATTTAAATCAAACTTATATACATAGGTGAACTCAGTTTTATTTAAAGCCAATACATCCGCCTTTATTTTAAACTCCAATTTAAAGTTAGTGTCCTTTAGCGTGTATCTTGTGCCATTCCTGTAATAGTAGTTTTTATCCGAATTATAAAAAGAACCAAGAGCATGCTTTAATTCGCTCTCAATGTTACCTTGCACATCTTCGAAAGACTTTTTTACTGCTTTTTGATTAATATCAAAGGTAGCTTTCTGTCCATTAGAATCGTACCTACCTAACCCCAATACGTAACAATGTTGTTTCACCTTCCCACCGGGGGCATCAAGAGGTGGAAGCATATCAGGGGTTACAATGCCAACACTCGTCCCTGATTTTGCACTACGGTTATTTCCCTTTCCACCCATATGCTACTCCTCCCAGCTATGTTCAAGCGAAATATCGTTGAAATTCACAGTCTTCGGAGAGATTGTGAGCGAGATGTAGCTGCCCACACCCACGCCACAGTTTTGCAGGAAGTTGACGCATGCGGCATCTTGGAATTGGATACGCAAAGGAGGTGTCGTCGTCTCGTTCTTAAAGACGATCTCCCCGCTCTTACGGATATACTTGCTTGCCGCCCAGGCCAATAAGCCGTTATCAGGCACCTGAACCATCGTGAGGGTCAACGTACCGCCGCCCACTTCACCCTTCGGTTCCATGTTCTTGTCCGAAATGGTTTGCCTCAGCTCCGTGCTGAAACGCTCCAATTCATATACTTTACCATCAAGATGCAATTCCGCGATTATGTTAACGTCCGACGAATCGGATGAGAAATAAGTCTGTCCCATATTACAAAAAAGTTTTGCTTTTGTTATTCCGTTGTTTTTATTATTTATTCGCTAAATCTAGACGTTTCCCGGCTTTCCCTGCCATCCGCCCGTTTATTCAGAAGGCCATGGCGACATCTCAATGCACCATGCCATAGGCAAAAAGGTCTGAGAGACAAAGAGGAAGGGAGATTCCGAAGGATCACGCCAAAGTGGTCTTAGCCATTTTTGAAACGAGGCCACTCATTGTCGACCTCAGTGCCGCCAATGTTAATCTTATTCGCCACGATCATGAACTGGGTATTGCAGTAAGAAGAACCCGTGTCTTGGTAATCGATCTTCATGTTCACACAATTGCCCTGCTTGAACTCCAATTTTTGGATAGGAGTGCCATCCTCGCCATACGTGGTGATTGTGCCATCCTCATACTTGCGGGCATTAAGCATCCACTGCAACAACTCCTTGGTAGGCAGATTCGGGTAGGTCATCGTGATGGCGCCAGAATAGACGTCACCCTGCGGCTTACCCTCTTCGTCAGCAGCCTGCATGAAAGCGAACTCGGTTTGTTCAAGGTCGAACTTCTTCCCCCCGACTTCTAGAATTACTTGGTATCCAAACATAGAATTTTACGTTTAATTATTAATAATATATAAATGCCACCACGACAATTCGTATTCGTGATGGCAAATATAATAAAAATTTTTAATTATGGACAACATTCCATGATAAATTTTGCTCTTCGTCCAAATCTCCTTTCAGGAGGTCTCCGTTGGCCAGCTCCCCGGAAAGGATCATCCTGGAGACTGGCCGTCGCAGGTAATTTCGGACGACACCCGACACTTGGCGCGCGCCATACTTCGGGTTGAAGCCCTTGAAGGCCAGCATGTGTTTCGCCTCCTCCGTCAGCTCGATGTCCATGTTCTTGGCGGTGAGCAGCTTGCGGAAGCCTTGGAACTGGATCTCGAAGATCTGCATCAGGATGGATTCGCCGATAGGAGAGAACGGGACGATCTCGGAGAGACGCGCCAGGAACTCCGGACGGAAGTGTCCTCCCATGACCTCCATCATCTGCATCGTCGTAGGCACCCTGCCTTCCGACAACTCCTTGGAGATCCATTCGCTTCCCACGTTAGAGGTGAAGATGATGATGGCGTTGGAGAAGTCTCCCTCCTTGCCCAAACGGTCGTGCAACTTACCTTCGTCCAGAATCTGCAGGAAGATATCGAACACGGAAGGGTGCGCTTTCTCGATCTCGTCGAAGAGAACCACTGAGTACGGTTGCTGGCGGATCTTGTTCACCAACAGACCACCCTCCTCGTAGCCAACGTATCCCGGAGGCGCTCCGTAGAGCAATGCGGCAGAGTGCTCCTCCTTGAACTCGGACATATCGAAACGGATCATCGCCTTCTCGTCGTTGAACAACGCCTCCGCCAATGCCTTCGTCAACTCCGTCTTACCAGTACCCGTAGGGCCGAGGAAGAAGAAGGAACCGATAGGCTGTCCCGGCTTGTTCATACCGCTTCGGGACTCCAGGATGGCGTCCGTCAGGGACTTCAGCGCGCGGTCCTGACCAACGACACGTTTCATCAGGATGGACTCCATATTCAGGATACGTTCCTTCTCGCCCGTCTTGATCTTACCAATTGGAATACCCGTCTTGCTTGCCACAACGGCTGCGACATGATCAGGGGAAACCTTGGTAATCTTCTCCTTAGAGATAGCCGTCATGTCATCGCTCAGCTTGTGCAGTTTATCGAACAGCACTTGCGGGTCGGTGCACTTCTCCGCCGTGAAATCGACCATGCCTTGGATGATCGGGCTCAGTCTGCTCAGCACATCCGTCTGGAAGCGGGTCAGCTTCGTCAGGAGGTCGTCAGCGGACAATTCCGCCTTCATGCCCTCTATCTTGCCCAACTCTTGGGCGATCCAAGCCTGCTCGGAGGCGGTAGCCTCGTTCACCATCTTCACGGAGGCCATGGTACGGTCGAGCAAGTCGATGGCGGAATCAGGCAAGCGTCTGTCCTTCACATAGCGTTTCGCCATACGGACGCACTCGGCGAGGGTGCCATCCTCGACCTCCAGTTTGTGGAAGTCCACATAATGCTTCTCCATGAAACGGACCATAGCGACCGCGTCGTCCACATTCGGTTCCGCGAGTTGCAGCACCTCGAAACGGCGGCTGAACGCATGGTCAGGCTCGATGAGTTTTCTATATTCGTCGACCGTAGTCGCACCGATCACCGTCAAATCACCCTTAGAGAGTTCCGGTTTCAGGATGTTGGCCGCACCGCTATTGCCCTGCTTCGTATCGAGCAGCACGTGGATCTCGTCGATGAAGAGAATCACGCGGTCCTCTTGGCGCAGTTCGTTGATGAGGTTCTTCAGGCGGTCCTCGATTTCACCCTTGTAGGTAGCGCCAGCGATCAGCGCGCCCGAATCGAGCTGCCACACCTCCGTGTTCTCCAGGAAGGAAGGCACATTACCGTTGACGATATCGAATGCCAGGCCTTCCGCCAGAGCGGTCTTACCCACACCGGAGTCACCCGTGATCATCACGTTCGGTTTGCCGCAACGTCCGATGATCTCCTCCATCTGTCTGATTTCGCTATCACGGCAGACGATGGCGTGGAGTTTTCCTTCACGGGCCTCATCCGTTTTGTTGACACAGTATTTACGGAGGTTAGCCGTAGACTTGCCGGCGGCGATGTTAGCGGCCTCCTTCGTGAGGGATTCCATCTTAGCCGTATTAGCCTTTTGGGCGCCGGTTCCATCCATGAAGCAGCCCAGCACGTCGTTCTCACGGATAGGGAAAGACTTCAGCTGGTCTACCGAGAAACCGATCTCCGGGCGCGCGAGCGCCGCCAAGGTACAGATTGGAGTGATCTCCAACAGACCAAGTTTCAGACGGACATTATCAGCCTCTTCGAAGACTTTAGGGATCCTGCTGTCCGGTTCGATTTCGCCCACGCCGGAAAGTTTCTCACACTCCTCCATGCGTATTTCGGCCCATTCCTCCACATACGAAGTATCCTTTCCTATAGAAGTGATGAAGGCACCCAGCCCCACCTCCTTATGCAGCATCGCCTTCAGCAGGTGCGCAGGCGTATACTTCGCATTGCCATACTCGCGGGCCAAAGACTTGGCGATGCGGATAGCAGTCTGCAATTCACTGTTTAAATTCAAAAAATCCATATTCAAATAATTTTATTACAAATATTACAACATATTGGTAACCTCCGAGGGGATGCGTCACGGCAAGTTCTCAGCGTCCACACGATAGTAGACCTGTCCATTGATTTCGAACTTGGAGTCGTTGACGATAGCCTCCTCGAGGGCTTTTTGCTTTTCAGCGAGATATTCCTGAAGTTTATCCAGTTGCTCGTCCGTCATGCCACGTTTCAACGCCTTCACGGTTGTGGAGAAGAGGAGCGGCTCGAAGGAAGGGATAGACATCACCTGCTGCTGGTTTTGAGAGAGGGACATCTTCTTCAGTTTTTTCTTCTTGATAGGGTAAACCTTCTCGTCCTGGGCCCAGCGCAAGTAAGCCTTCTGCATATGTTTGCGGGCCTTCTTCGTGCTCTTGTACTGACGATGTCCCACATTAGCGGAGGTCGGTCTTGGCGCCCTCATCATATCAGGGCAGCTACGGTTGTTCTCCTTCTTGTTGTTGGAGGCGGAGTACTTATAGTCCACACGTTCCTGCAGCAAGTCGTCGATGAAGGTACGGATGCGAGCCAGCTCCGACTCGGAGACGAACAAGACGTATTTACCCGTTTTCAGTTTAGACATCTCCACCTTCAGGTTGACGGAGAAGTTGGTGTGAGGGTTCATCGCGATGAGCGGTTGGAACAACCTCGGTTCCACCTGGTAGTCGGCAGGCATTTCGCCTAGGCGGAGCCACATCGGGTTGATGGCGGTATGACCCACGCCGGCCTCCTTGAAGGAGAGCTGGATGCGGTTCAGGATGTTGTCAGCGTCACGCTCCACGTTACGGATCATGGAATCCGTGTAGGCGATCAGCAAGTCTGGAGACAAGTTCTCCTTCTGTTTCGGGAAGATGACCCATCCCGGCACCATAGAGTGGCGAGGGTAATCCAATCCATACACGTTTTCAGCGAACTCCTTGTAACGGTTGGTCGCCGTCAACTGGGAAGAGTGCACCAGTTTCTTCTTTTTCTCCTTAGACATCTTCTCCGCCGAGCGGGAGATCATATCCTCGACCTGAAGGACAAAGTTATTGAAGACATTACCCTTGTTAGCATACAGCTGGCAAGCGACGATATGGCCGTTCACCTTCACGATTTCGTTGACCAAAGCGTCATCGATCTGTTCCTTCTGGTTACCGTTCTCACCGATCAAGACGATGATGTTATATTCGTTCTTGTAAGGTTGCAGCATCCTCAGCGCGTTTTTCAGCGCGCCCCACGCGTCCGTATCGAACGTAGCCTTTCTCCTCATACGGTCGTCGGCGTACTTCTCCAAGGCGGCCAGCACGCCACTCACATTCTCCTTAGGCTTGCATTTCGAGAGCCTGGTGTTCTTAGCGTCGAAGCCCACGAGATAACCCAGACGGAAAGAGAAATCCTTCGCGTCGTTCTTGATGACACCGTTTAGTTTCTGTATGTAGTTGACATACTGCTCAAACTTCTCATGCACCTGGTTTTGTCCCGAGAAGACAACCATGATATTGATATGCTTCAGGTCGCGGGACAGATCCTCGTAATAAGGTCTGGAGATCGGAGTCGCCGCCAAGCTAGAGACCTTGTTGTTCTCGTCGTTCATCAGAGATACAGGGACGGTGGACTTGATAGTGACCACGTCGTCATTTCCCTCCCGTATGGAATAGACAGGGTTCAAGCCGATGAAGTCCGGCAGGTTGAACGACCTCAAGTAGCGCGCGTAACTTGTTTTCGGGACAGGATAGGAGCCCTTGTCGTATCTGATGAAAGAGACATCTTGGATCGGCATGGTAGAGTAATCCGCATAGAGCAACTCGCCCATCGGGATGACCAACGACGAAGAGATCCAACCCGAAACCAGTTCGGAAGAATTCTCGGGAGAGATGTTCTCCTTACCAATGACCAAGCATTTGCTTCTATCGAAGCTCCTCTTAGCCAAATAAATAGGTTTCTGGAAAGGGACCATGCCAATAGGGTTAACCAGTTCAGGCTCGCTGAACAATACGAGCGAGTCGTTCGAGAAATAATCCTCCGTACGGGACAACGGGAAGGTGTCCCTGAACATCGTGATCATCTTCATGATGAAACCGGTAGCCACATCCGTCATGGCGCGGGAAGAAAGGATCAGGTTGTCCTTTTTCATCCAACCGAAATATTCCGCCTTGGCAGGGTCCTTCACCTTGCGCTCCTCGAACACGGCAGGGTCGTATTTAACGAGTTTCAGGTATTCACCCTCCTCTCCGATCACTGCGAAAGCCTCCAGATAAGACGCTTCCTTCATTTTTATCTTGCCACCAGGATTGAAGAAGGAAGGATTGTTCTCCCTATCGGAATAGACAATCCAAGGACTACCCTTCTCAGCGGATTTTGGCACATTAACCTCTCCACAACAATAATTACGAGTGTACTCGTCTGGCGTCTTCTTGATTCGCGTATGGGAATTTACAGGTGTGCAAGCGTTGACAAGCATCAAAACCAAACACCCCAAGAATAAACCGATACCTAAATTTCTCTTAACCATTTTATATTAACAATTTCTATTTTGCCGTTTTCTGTTCAATCAATAAACGTCTGATCCTAGAACCATCCATGTCACGTACCACCTTCTCTATGAAGGTTCCATCCTGTTTGCCCAAGATGGAAAGGCCTTGGCAATACGAGGAAATATCGTTTTCATTCACGTTATTGATGAGGACTGTCATTTTATTATTACCGTTCAGCAAGTTAAGGATACGATGGTAGTTGTCATTGTATTTCCCCTGATGATCTATGATGTTCTGCAAGTATCTCTGAATCAAATCTTCCGGAGGAGTTTCGCCGCCGCCAGTTGTACGTCTACCGACGACATCCTCTTCGACATGGATCTTGTGGTAAACAGGATATTTCATGTTGCCCGCGAGCAAGGTCACCTGATAGTCACCCGCCTTATCGAACTTGACGATCACGTTACGTTCCTTCGAGTCGGCCGGTCCGCCAACCCCGAAATTCCAGCGCCACGTGTCCGCATCGCCTTCGCCCATAAAGACCACCTCCTCGTTCTTAACCACGAACGAAGGGGCAAGGATGCTGACCACCTCTCTCTCCTCCTGCGTTTTCTCAGGACGCACCTTCACCACGAACTCCTGGCTCTTTGATCCAGCCTTCAAACGGATTTTGTAGTTTCCGACGGTAGTAAACACATAAGAACCCTGTCTGTCGGTGGAGAAGTCGCCATTACCGAATTCCCAGATCACCTCCCTCACACCAGGTGTACTATCCTTATAAAAGATCGCGTCACCCAAATAGACCTCTTTCGCAGAAACGGATGCCCGTATCTTCGTCTCCGAGGAACATCCGCGGAACAACGTAGACAACAATATGATGACAGCCGAAATGCCTAAGACCAATAAAGTTCCCTTTGAAAAAATTCTATCCATGATAATCTTAATTTTAGGCTTCCAACCCGTTCTGTTTGGGGGGAAGTGCTAATTCTTTATTTTACAAATTCTATCTACTTCTTTTCTCTTCGACAAGCAATCGCCTTATCTTTTTGTCCTCCATGTCTCGGACAGACTTTTCGATGAAAATCCCCTCGTCTTTCCCCATGAAGTATAACCCCTGACAATACGAAGTTATATCATTCTCGTTGGTATTGTTGATGAGGACCATCAACTTGCTGTTTCCGTTCAGCAAGCCAACGATACAATGATAGTTATCGTTGAATTTGCCCTCACGATCGATGATCCGCTGGAGGTATTTCCTTATCTTGTCATCCGCCGTAGTCGTATCGTCCTTCCTTCCGATGACGTCATCCACAACACGGATGGTGTGGTACACCGGATATTTCATGGCGCCGGCGAGCAAGCTCACCCGGTAGGTACCCGCCGAGTCGAAGCGGACAATCGCATTGCGCTCCCTTGAGCCCTCAGGCCCTCCATCCCCGAAATTCCATCGCCACGAGTCCGCCTCACCCTCACCCATGAAGATGACCTCCTCGTTCTTTACCGCCATGGTAGGGGCGAGAATATGTACAGGAGCCTTCCCTATTGTCGGCGCCTCGGAACGCACCTTCACCACAAACTTCTGGTACACCGACGAATCGATCTTCACCCTAATCTGGTAGTCACCCGGAGCGTCGAACACATAAGAGCCCCTCCGGTCGGTGGAGAAATCGCCATTGCCGAACTCCCAAAGGACATCCTTCACGCCAGGGGTACTATCCACAAAATAGATCGCTTCACCCAAGCAGACCTCTTTCGCGGAGACAGACGCGCATATCTTCGTCTCCGATGAGCAATTGCGGATCATCGACGCCAAGAAGACGATAGCGGCCATGATGCCCAAGACCAGTAAGGTTCCCTTCGAGAAAATTCTATCCATGACGTAATTTCAGCATTAGGTTTCTTTGTTATGTAAAAGGAGAGAACACCATGAGATTAAACGATGGCTACTCCTTGTTCAGAGACTCGATACAACCCTCGCAGAAATCATACTTGTCCGAGAAGTGCTGGATGTTCTTTTTGGAAGCCCAGATACGTTCCTTGGTGAACATCTTGTATTCGTAGAACCTTGACACCAAGGCGAAGATGCGGAAACGGTCGTCGAAACGGTTATCCTCGTAATCTTTATTGAATTCGCCCAGCATATACTTGACTTCGCTTTTCTCATAAGACGCTTTCAGCCCGGGGTCGATGGCGTTGACCTTTCCGTCCAACAGCTCAAGTTTCTCCATCCTTTCACCCTGGAATTTTTGGAAAGCGCTGATTCGTTTCAGACCCTCCATCGCAAGTGCCTTACCATCGGAAGAACCGAGGTTCGGGTTAGAGAAAAACATGAAATATGAACATGTGCCCGACACCGCGAGAAAGAGCATAATCATATAAAAGAGGCCCAACGTCTTCTCTTTCGCTGTAAACCTATTCACTTTTTTATCTGCCATTTGCTTTCCCCCTATCGATTTCATACCGTTTTCTGCGGTATTCGTTGTTACACTCCACCAATGCGTTTCGCTTGGCAGTCTCTTCCTTCCTCAACGAAGTGATGGAATCCCTTTGGTTCATCAGTCCGTCGAATTTATTGATAAGATATTTATGGACGGCCGCGTCCTTGTCCGGCAACTGATTGGCAATTGAGGTCATCCTCATTTTCCTTTCCGCGATAGCCCTCTTCAACTCCTCGGCGTTCACGTAACCCTCTTTCGTGTCAAAGCGGTGATAGATGTCGAGTATTTCAGAGAACCCGTCACAGATGGAAATCTGTTCGGCGAAAATCTTCTCGCAATCACCCGTCTTGTTCTTAATCTCGCTCACTTCAGCCTCCGAAGTTTTGAAGTAAGTGAAGATGGCGAACTGAGTCAGGATGACAAGCACGACCATGTACATCGCGAACTTCAAATGCGAGAGCAGGACCTCCTTGTTGTTTAAAGCTTTCATTATGATATTGTTGAAGTTATACCTAGAATAGGCGCCAATTCCGGCAAGTCAGACATAAAGAACATCGCTTCCTCAGGCGCCACAGTTGAAGAGATCTCGATCTCAGCATCCGCGGGGATGAACAGATCCAGGATCTCCATGAATTGGTCATAAGCTTTGGTTCCCTTCATGACCAAACCCCTTTGGCTACGTCGCAGCCCGTTGATGGAGATTTCCACGACAGGGAAAGCGTCCTCAATAAGTTCTCCGATGACAGAGTCCACACCCAGCATGCTCTTTCCCAGCTCCCAATCGCAATCCGTCTCCATCCTCATCTGCTTATATGTCAGTTGGATGTTCACCTCGCAACCCAGAAGCACGGAGAGCACTTCGGATATTTGCTGCGGGGTCGTCAGCCTATAACATTGGGAGAGAAGGCTGATGACAAACAAGGATTTGTCCAGCGGCAACCTTTTGAGCAGCCCCCAATAAGAGCTCAGCAAGCGGACGAACTCATCGCTCTTGTTCCTTTTCTCCAGGGCCATCTCGTAGCGTTGCGCTTGGATGAGCATCCTATCGATTGTTATCTCGAAAGGTCTGAAGAAGATGCGGGCGCTCAGTTCCACCTCACGTTCTTTCTTGAACGATTCCACCACTTCACCCCGGTTCTTCTTGTCCCGAATATCCATGCGTTGGTGGAACAGTCCTTCCGGGAGGGAATCGTACAAGCCTCTTCTTCGGGTATAGATGTCGAGGTACTCCGCCATGTTGCCGCGCGAATATTCGCGGCGGACCTTGGAGATGGTTTTTCCTCCTTTATTGACACCCTCCCTGAGTAGGCGCACCTCATCCGCCTCGAACCCGCTGTCCACAATGCATGCGGCGACGAACTCCGGCCTGTAGTTGGTGTAGAGTGTGTTTTTATCCAAATTCTCTGTTGAATCAGAACTCATAATTCAAGCCAGCTTGTTTTATTGTTAGGATTCTGCTCGGCATCCTTGACGCCGATGACGATTGTCTCTTTGTGTTGACCCACATAGTCGAGACGGCTCAGGCTCACGAATAGTTCCTCCAACATCCTAAGCACCCTTTGCGCCAGCACGATCGAGTTGCTGATCCTATTCTGTTGGAACTCGTTCGTAACCAATTCGGAAAGGACCTGATCGAAGGAAGATGGTTGGATACCGTTCCACTCGTGGAAATACTTCTGGATCTCCTCGCGCTCCGACTTCTTGAAGAAGGTAAGGCTAGTGGAAACCGTACCAGCCAAGTTGGCCACGAGCTCCACCACCTCATACGGAGTGAGGGACATGCCGAAGTTGTGCCACTTGAAGAAAAGAGAGGTGAGCGAACGTTGCAAATCCTTGCAGATCTCAAGGATGTTGATCATGATAGTCGTTCTGTTGTTAGCCTCAGCCTGTATATAAGCTTTCTCCATGATAGTGCTCACACTATTCTTGATGGAAGCGATGGACTTAGAGAATTCCTTCATGAAGGAGGTCAATTCGCTGGTGGAGTTCATCGAAAGCGATGGTGGGATGAACGACGAATCCAGTCTATACGTGTTGTCGTTCTTGAGCAGCACACCCACAACCACATCATATGGGCCATAGTGGTTGATATAAGATTTTTCCCTTGCCACGACAGACAGTTTATAGGAAGGCTCCACGAAAGGGTAACGAGGAGGCGTTTCCCTCATGTCAGGCTCTCCGCAAGGGTTACGATCGAATGGTTCGACGGACAAAACGATGTCCCATCCCTGTTCGGACACCTGTCCATCCGTCACGCAAGCGCAACTAACCGAGTCAGTATTCGACTCGTAATCGACGAGATAACCGCCCTGAGTTATTCCATGATAAGAGTTCAAGACCACTTTCGCATACTCGTTGGTACCGACGATAGAGATCGACATGGAAGGGTCTTCCGTCTGCATCGGCAAAAGGCCGTAATAGAAGCGGTTTTGGAAGATCCTAGCGGTCTGCATGAGACGCTCCAACATAAAATTCTCAGTAGCGATGAAATGGGAAGAAGACACGCTCATTCCCTGTTTCCAGTTAATCTGCTTAAATTCTGTATTACTCATTGTATTTTATATTTTTCTTGTTTTTCCTTACACTTTACGAACCCTCTTAGCGACAATCACGTCCCTCTCCTCCAGCTTATTGTCCTCGAAAGACAAGTCAGGGTCGACATATTTCCTCGACTGGAAGATTGACTGCTCGGTATAGAATATCCATCCATACGGATCATTGTCGTTGCAGATTTCGATTTGCTTGTCCACCTTCTTGGTGTTATAGTCATTGACGATCATACCGAACCATTCCCCGAAGATGAACGACCTCATGGTTTTAGCCTTAATACGGATAGGGGTTTTATCTCCGATGGAGCGAGAGACCTCGATTTCGCACACCAAGAGTTTCTCGACGTCGATGGAGGCTTGAGGCGGCTCGAAATGTTCGCTGGAGTTGTATATGCGCATCTTGTAAATTTCCGCAGGTATCTGCAGATACGCCTCGTACATATAGATGAAGAGAGGTATGAAGAAGAGCATGATGACAGGCGTAGCGGCCCAATAACCATACTGCAGTCCGTTCGACAGGTTGAATATCAGCGCGAAGACAGCCCATGATATAAGCACCTGCAGCAAGATGATCAGAAGGGTCAGGATCGGGTTCTTCTCCTTCAGTCCGCTCGCGAAGTGCATCAGCAGCTTGTAATTCGCCAAACCCAGCACGATGAAGAGGAACTGCAGGAACAAGAAGATGGAAGGCATGAAAACCGAACCAAAGAAACCACTCACTCCGAACAGTGCGAAGAAAAGGGAAGAGAGCAGGACATAGGTCACCGCTTTCCTATTCGACAGCAACTCATTCTTCTTTGCGATTATCACTGCGAGGAAGCCCAGGATGAGCATCACCACAGGTAACAGCATATAATTTACAAAGTACATTGCTATTGCAGATTCCATCTCGTCAATCTATAAATAGTCTATAATTATAAGTCATTGGGGAAAGCACCGACAGGGAAGCACTGATGCTCTCGATTATCTGTCTCTTTTGATCTCCATCCTCAATAGGTCGATAAGGAAGCAGATGGACATCGATAGTCCGGACCAATCCTTGGCATTGCCCCTTTCCCCTGCTGATGCCCTTCTCGATTTTCACGTCACGGATCGTATCCGGCAACTGCGCGATGCAGAAATGTTTGATGTCGCTGTTCGTGACAATACGGTTGCGGCTCGTCAGCACGTGTTTGAACCGGGCGATCTTTTCCCTCTCGTTAGGCGTGTTCATACCACCGACCGATGGAGTGATGAGCATGGATTGGCCCACCATAGTGTATAGGGAACCGTTTCCGTTAGCAGGTTGTCCGATGTGCAACCCGTTGGCGGATGCGCCAGCCGAAGTCCAATAATGCACATAGAAGAGGGTGGATTGTTGAGGCGGTTCCACGAACAAGTAATAAGGAGCCTCCCACTTTTCGGCACGGACAGCAGGCATTGAGGTTATCTTCTGCAGCAGTTTCTCTATGGCGTTCACATTCTCCGAGCTCTTGGCGAATTCGGAAGAGGAGAAGACGCTCAACTCGTCCTCCAACAGAGATTGAAGGCGAAGGAGCAGTTCGCTCGCATCCCTTTGGTCGAATGACTCACATCCGCCATGTCTCAGGGTGTAGGTCAAGTCGGACGCATTTTCCTTGTAGCCGTATGTGCGGCAGTAGGACCTTCCGAACTCATCGGACACGCTGTCCATGTCAAAGAAAGACTCTCCCTCGTTCACATCCAGAGGCACCACACCGAAATCCTTTGCGACGAACATCGTCATGTCTTTGTAGGTCTTGTTCACGACAGGGAATGTGTTCAGGCACACCTGCAAGTCAGACAAGACGGAAGGCGAGTAGTTAGAAGGGAAGTCCACTTCGAGCCAGAGGAGGTCTTGGAGACAAACCTGTTGGTACTGCTCCAGCTCAGGCGTATAAACCATCGGCACCTTTCTGAAGTCCTTCAAAGAGACCTTCAGCGGCGTATTGATGGTGATGTATCGATCCCTGTAGTAATCCATTATCTCTTGGTTAACGCGTGCGATGTTCTCGTTCGCAGAGAAGAAATCAGGCAATCCGGAGAGAGAAGATTCCGTCTCCGCATACAATCCGGAAGAGACATCCAGCGGCAGACCGTTGCACTTCCAAGTCGTAGTCTTCAGGAAATGCAGGTACTCGCTACGGTTATCTATGTTGGGGAAGTCCAAATAGAAGGAGAAATTTTCCAGGCTGAAGTTCTTGATGTTCGTGTCCAAGCCGATATAGACCTTACCCACGACATCAGGAGTAGGCTCCAGACGCAGCGTCAGGCGTTTGTTCTGGTCGGAAGAGACCTCGTATACATTACCTTCGATCACCATTGATTTCACGCTGACCTGATGCAATGGAGTGCGGCACACCGGATAAAATTGCCAGTTGTTTCCCCCCCTTGATCTGGAGGAAGAGGCATTCACCGTGTAGCCACCGCGCAGATCCGTCCAGGCATCGCTCACCTGAGGAGTGGAATACATGATCGCATGGGCAGGATGAACCACCGTGAGCGCCTCCGGCAACAAGACCTCGCTCAAACGGCGCATGGCCCTCGTCTCAATGTCCGAAATGTCCTCCGACAAACTGTGCAGCTGCACCGCCAAGGCCTCAATCAACAAACGTATAAACGGATCCAAATTCTCCACCTTCTTTACATTCCAGTAATCCAAGGCGGTTTTAATCATCCGGTCCTTAATTTCTTCTTTAGTTTCCCTATAATTCTCCATAACTTACTGTAAATCAATCTTTAGATAATGGGCCTAAGAACAATGTATAGTGGAAGCGGCAAGGATCTCCCGTGGAAATCAGCGTGGCCTCCATGTAGATGTCAACCTTTTTCCTCACGCTGACATTCTTCACGATCGAATTCTCCTTCAAAACCTCTTCGACCTCTAATTGGTACTTGCAGTCCGTGATGCGCGTCTCGTATTTGGATATTGACCTCTTCAGGCACTCCGTAAATTGGGTCTTCCATGCGTTCAAGGATACAATCCTCTCAAAGTCCAATTCCCAGATGTCCGTGCCGTATTCGTAATCGAACGTGTGCTCGCCAGGATAGGTGCTGATCAGCATCTCTATGTGCCGATACACCGATTCCAATTCATCACACTTCCGCAAAGCCGGACCATTCTCCTCCACAGCGGAAGCAAAATCAAACGGCATGCAATAAAAATTCCCACTCATAACTTCTATAACATCCTACTGTTAAAGTAAATATGGCGACGACCATTCACAAAAAACTGACATAAAGCACCTCGGCAACCGATTTTTATGGCTCAATTTCCTCTTTCTTTCCCGACTCGTTCGCCCTAGAATATTAACCCCCAAAATTACAATAAAATGGAACGACAACCAAAACAAATTTTCATATAAAACAAAAAAAACGTCAAAATCCCCTTATTGTACTTTTCGGACCGAAGCAATATCGGACATCCACTTCCCTAAAAAAATGTGTCATAATATGTTTAAAAATCGGAAAATTATGTATCTTCGCGCTGTAGAAATTTTACAGAGGAATATGTTTAATACAAAACACCATCATAACCATCATCATTATCAGCGATAAGTTCGGTGAGCGGTTGTGTGTGCGATATAATGAGGCTTGCCGAGATTCGGTGAGCCTTTTGTTTTTTCAGGAAATAATAACAAAACAATAATATTCAATATGCTAAGAATTGCAGTTCAGGCCAAAGGCCGTTTGTTTGAAGAGACGATGACCATGTTGTCGGAGTCCAGCATCAAGATTAGTTCGGGCAAGAGAACCCTGTTGGTTCCAGCCTCCAATTTCCCAGTCGAGATCCTCTATCTGCGCGACGATGATATCCCGCAAGCGGTGGCGAGCGGTATCGCCGACGTAGGTATCGTGGGAGAGAACGAATACGTGGAGCGCCATGAGAAGGCCGATCTGATCAAACGCCTCGACTTCAGCAAGTGCCGACTCTCCCTGGCAATTCCTAAGGCGGTGGACTACCAAGGGTTGGAATGGTTCAACGGAAAGAAGATCGCCACCTCCTACCCTTACATCCTGCAACAGTTCCTGGACAAGAACGGACTCAAGGCGGAAATCCACGTCATCACGGGCTCGGTGGAAATCGCCCCTGGCATCGGGTTGGCGGACTGCATCTTCGACATCGTCAGCTCCGGCAGCACCCTCGTCAGCAACAACCTGAAGGAGGTGGAGGTGGTCCTGAACTCCGAGGCCATCCTCATCGGCAACCCTCAATTGAGCGGCGAGAAGAAACAGATCCTCGATGAACTCCTATTCCGTTTCGACTCCTACAAGAACGCTGAGGGCAAGAAGTATATCATCCTCAACATCCCGAACGATAAGATCAAGCAAGTGTGCGAGATCCTCCCAGGCATGAAGGCGCCGACCGTCACTCCATTGGTGAAGGAAGGTTGGTCTTCGCTCCACTCCGTCATCTCGGAGAAAACCTTCTGGGACATCATCAGCCAGCTGAAGGCGTTGGGTGCGGAGGGTATCTTGGTGGTTCCTATCGAGAAAATGATCCTTTAATCCCGCAATCGTCATGAAGATCTATAAATACCCTGCTGCCTCCGAATGGACGCAGCTACTCGCCCGCCCGACGTTCGACAACGCGACGCTCTTCGACACCGTGCGCACTGTCCTGAACGATGTGAAGGAGAAAGGCGACGAGGCCGTCAAGGCCTACGAACTGAAATTCGACAAGGTGGAGCTCTCCTCCCTGCTCGTGACCGAGGCGGAGGTGGCGGAGGCGGAAGCCATCGTCTCCCCAGCGTTGAAGGAGGCTATCCTATTGGCGAAAGGAAACATCCAGAAGTTCCACAAGGCGCAGGCGCAAGAGCTCCCATGCGTGGAGACCATGCCGGGCGTCACCTGTTGGCAGAAGGCGAAGGCCATCGAGAAGGTCGGACTCTACATCCCTGGCGGAACCGCTCCCCTCTTCTCGACCGTGCTGATGCTCGCCATCCCCGCACAGATAGCGGGCTGCAAGGAGATCGTGCTCTGTACTCCTCCCAACAAGGAGGGCAAGGTGCATCCAGCCGTACTGTTCGCCGCCAAGACAGCGGGCGTGAGCAAGATATTCAAGATCGGTGGCGTACAAGCCATCGCCTCCATGGCCTATGGTACGCAGAGCGTGCCGAAGGTCTATAAGATATTCGGTCCGGGCAACCAATACGTGACCGCCGCCAAGCAGATGGTGAGCCTCAAGGACGTGGCCATCGACATGCCTGCCGGGCCTTCCGAAGTGGAGGTGCTGGCGGACGATACGGCTAACCCGGTATTCGTGGCCTCCGACCTGCTCTCCCAAGCAGAGCATGGCGTGGATAGCCAAGCCATCCTGGTCACCACCAGCGAAGCGTTGGCGGAGAAGGTGATGAAGGAGGTCGATGTGCAGTTGGCGCAATTGCCTAGGAAAGAGATCGCGGAGAAGTCCGTAGCTAACAGTAAGATATTCATTGTCAAGAACATGGACGAGGCCGTAACGCTGAGCAACGCCTATGCGCCGGAGCACCTGATCATCTCGGCGGATGGTTACCGGGAGATCGCGGAGCGGATCGACAACGCCGGCTCCATCTTCTTGGGACACTACACGCCAGAGAGCGCAGGCGACTATGCCTCCGGCACCAACCACACCCTGCCGACCAACGGTTACGCCAAGGCCTACAGCGGTGTGAACCTCGACAGCTTCCGCAAGAAGATCACCTACCAGGAGATCACGAAGGAGGGGTTGGAACGCATCGGCGACGCGATCGAGATCATGGCCAGCAACGAGCAACTCTTCGCCCATCAGAACGCGGTGATATTGCGTCGTAAATGATGGATGCGGGACGACGTGCGCATCGTATTCGTATGTTCCTGAATTAAAACTGATTGATTATGTTTGACTTAAAAAATATAGTTCGCCCGAACATCTGGCAATTGAAACCCTACTCTTGCGCAAGGGATGAGTTCAAGGGCGAGGCATCCGTCTACTTGGATGCCAACGAGAATCCGTACAACGACTCCTTCAACCGTTACCCGGACCCACTCCAGCTGAAGGTGAAGGAGGAGATCCGGAAGGTCAAGGGCGTCGAGGTGAAGAACATCTTCCTCGGCAACGGTAGCGATGAGGCGATCGACCTCGTCTACCGTATCTTCTGCGAGCCGAAGGAGAACAACGTGGTGGCCATCGCGCCAACCTACGGCATGTACGGTGTATGTGCCGACGTCAACAACGTGGAGTACCGCAGCGTCCTACTCGACGACCATTTCCAGTTCACGGCGGAAAGCCTTTTGGCGAAGGCGGACGACAAGACACGTGTCATGTGGCTCTGTTCTCCGAATAACCCCACAGGCAACGCATTGGATGACAAAGAGATAGAGAAACTGTTACGGGCGTTCAAGGGCATCGTGGTGGTGGATGAGGCATACATAGACTTCTCCTCCCAAGCCAGCTGGAAGGACCGTCTCGGTGAGTTCCCTAACCTCATCGTCCTGCAGACCCTCTCGAAGGCGTGGGCGAGCGCCGGCATCCGTATGGGCATGGCCTTCGCATCGGAGGAGATCATCGGGCTCTTCAACAAGGTGAAGTACCCTTACAACATCAATGTCCTCACCCAAAAGCAGGCGTTGGACACGCTGCGCAATCCCGGACAGATAGCGGAATGGGTGAAGATCCTGCTGAACGAGCGCACTTTGATGCAAGACTCCCTCGCGCAACTGCCGATCGTCGAGAAGATATACCCTACGGACGCCAACTTCATCTTGGTGAAGGTGCAGGACGCGAACAAGACGTACCAGCATCTGGTTGGCAAGGGCATCATCGTCCGCAACCGCAACACGGTGCAACTCTGCGGCAACTGCCTCCGCATCACGGTGGGCAAGCCAGAGGAGAATAAAATCCTGATGCAGGAACTGAAAAACATGAAATAAACAAAGATCGGGGCGCCCACAAATGCTGAGCGTCCCGTTTTATCTAACCATCTAAAACACATTGCCTATGAACACAACTAAAAGAACCATCGTCTCTCTGTTGGCCTGCATCTTTTGCACGTTGACCGCCTTCTCCCAGAGCTATCCATTGTCTGAGGTGGACAATGAGAGACTAGCCCACGCCGTTAATCTTATAGACCAAGGCCAGGCAGACTCTTCCCGTTTAATTTTGGAGGATTTAGTAAAGAAATACCCTAAAAGCTATTTGGTAAACTACGAGTACACCTACACCCTATGTCAAATAGGAGAGTTCAAGAAAGCGAATAAGATCCTAAGGAATTTAGTGAATTATCCGGAAGCGAACGCCAGGCTACACGCGATGATAGGAAACACCTACGACTACATGGGGCAGCCTAGCAAAGCGCTGAAAGCCTATCAAGAAGGTTTGAAGAAATACCCGAACGCAGGAGTATTGTATGTGGAGCAGGGAAATGTCTACCTCAACCAACGGAAATACGACGAGGCCATGTCCTACTACGAAAAAGGCATCGAGGTGGATCCTTTGTACCCGACCGGCTACCTGAGGGCATCGATGCTTTACCTAAGCTCCACCGAACCGGTCTGGGGAATGATATACGCGGAGATGTTCTCTCTGCTTAAGCCAGAAGCGGGAGAATGTGCCGCACTCAATAAACGTGTCGTGGAAATCCTAAGGAATAATATAAAGAAGGAGAATGATACGCTGCATGTCACATTGACCAAAAGAAACAACATCTATATGCGCAAGAATGCGAAGCCAGAAGAAATCCTGAATGCCCTCGAATCCGCCTATAGCTCTTTCGAGGTGGCATATGAATCAAAAGTAGGCATCGCCGCCATGATGCATGGCTACAAGGACACGATTGACTTCGACCTCTTCTGTAAAATCAGAGCGACTGTAGCCGATAGCCTCGTCGGGTCTGACGATAACCTCCCGCTCTTCAATTTTCAAAAGAAGGTTATCGAGGCAGGCTTCTGGAAGGCCTACAATATATTCATCTACAGACAAGCCTTCCCTGCCGAATACGAGGCATTCATGGCGGACGAAGAAAACGTCAACCAATTAAATACATTCATGACGTGGTACAACACCGCCTCCAATTTCCCTAACGATAAAGAACATGTCTCAAAAAACATTTTCGAGCGGGAAAAGAAATTATCGATAAGAAAAAAGGCAACCAATCAATAGACCCATCGAGAAAGGCGCCTTCTTTTTGTGAAGGCGCCTTTTTTTTAACAAATCACCCTCCCCTCACCACGAACGAAATTTTTCCTCGTATATATAATGCCCGCTTTGAAAAATTACATTATTTTTGGCAATGAAAGAATAGAATCATGACATTTAAGACCATCCACATACCGTATGAGAGCCGAATTAACATTTTTTATGCGGATTTATGTAGGTTTTACTTTTTTATATGAATTTTATTGTGTACTTTTGACGTGTAATTAAAAAGGAGATAGCATATGGAAGCAATTATCACATCTTTATTGGAGACCGACCTGTACAAGTTCTCTATGGGTCAGGCGATTTTTCATCAGTTCCCAGGTTACAAAACCACATGGACATTCAAGTGCCGTAACAAAGATGTGAAATTCACATCCGAGATGATCGACGAGATAAAGCACCAGTTGAAGGAATACAGCAAACTACGTTTCACGGAAGACGAGTTGGCTTATCTCGAGAACATCGGCGCAAGGAGGGACAGCAACGGCAACATCATCAAGAAGGGATGGATCAAGGGTTCATACATAGACTTCCTCCGCATCTGGCAACCGAGATACGAGGACTTCGAGATCACCGACAAGGCGGAGTGCGGTCTCAGCATCGAGGCGAAGGGTACATGGTTGAACACCAGTATGTACGAGATCCCGACGCTGGCGATCGTGAACGAGGTCTATTTCCGTTACGCCTACAACTACGACGAGTTGCGCCAGCAGTTCGTCCGCAAATTGAACGAGAAGGTGAATCTTTTGGAGCAGGACATCTACGAATTGGGGGCATTCTCTGAGTTCGGATTACGCCGTCGTTTGTCCGCAGAATGCCAAGAGATGGCGGTCAAGGCATTGAAGGAGGCCAAGATGAACGGTAAGTCCACATTCGTGGGCACCAGCAACGTCTTCCTCGCGAAGAAATATGGATTGATTCCGGTAGGCACCATGGCACACGAGTGGATCATGTGCGTCGGACAAGGCAACAGGTCCGTCAACCCAGCCTACTCTAACCTCTACGCATTGCGCGCATGGGTCAACGAGTACAAAGTACAAAACGGCACCGCCCTCACGGACGCGATCACGACCGACTGCTTCCTGCGCGACTTCGACGAGGAGTTCGCCACGGTATTCAGCGGTGTGCGCCACGACTCCGGCGACCCGTACGAGTGGGGAGATAAGATCATCGCCCATTACCAAAAGCTCGGCATCGACCCTAAGACGAAGACACTGCTCTTCAGCGACAGCCTGAATTTCGAGAAGGCGACAAAACTGAAGAAATACTTCGAAGGAAAGGCGAAGACCGCCTTCGGTATCGGAACGTTCATCGCGAACGACACGGATGTGCCAGCGCTCAACATCGTCATGAAGACAACGCTCTGCAACGGCGGCGACGTGGCGAAGATCTCCGACACCCCAGGCAAGGGAATGTGCAAGAATCCTGCCTACGTCGATTACCTGCAAAGAGCGATCGACTGGAGGATGAACCATCCGGAAATGTGATCCGAGCGTAGATTGTGTTTATTCAATAATTACGAAACAATGGGTTCTGATGATTCCGGTCATCGGAACCCGCCTAAAATAATAATATGATGAATTGGGAAATAAAAGAGACGGAAACGCTGTTAAAAACTCCTATCGGAAGCTTTAACACGACAAGGAAAATCGACCCGAAGGGTGTGGAGCGGAAGTACATCTCCATGAAAGCCCCCGATTGGGTATGCGCCATCGTGCAATTGGGCGAAGCGAGTGATGAATTCGTGATGGTACGACAGTTCAGGCACGGTATCAACCACGAGATAGTGGAATACCCTTCCGGAATGGTGGACGAGGGAGAGCAGGCGCTTCAGGCCCTCTACCGCGAGCTGGACGAGGAACTAGGCATCACGAAGGCCAATATACTTAGCATCAACGAATTGTATACCGCAAGTCCTAACCCCGCCTTCATGGAGAACAAGATCACCTGCTATCATGTGGTGGTGAACGGCTATGGGAAGAACCACCCGGACGAGGACGAGTTCCTGGAGACGGTCATCGTCAAGAAGGCGGACATGGAGGGCATCGTTTACCAAAACGATTACAACGCGATGATGCGCTTGGCGTGGGAGCATGCGCTAGCCGTCGGATTAATAAGAAAATAGTAAACATACAAAACTCTAAATTTAAAAAAGGAGGATAGGTTATGAAGAGGATCAAAGATGAGATGGTCGCTTGGATCAAGGACTATTTCGCAAAAAACGGAGACAAGGACACAAAGGCTCTTATCGGCATCAGCGGTGGTAAGGACAGCTCGGTAGTGGCTGCGGCCTGCGTGGCGGCTTTAGGCAAAGAGAGAGTAGTGGGTGTCATGATGCCGAACGGCGTGCAGAGCGACATCTCTGACTCTAAGAAGCTGATCGAGTTCTTGGGCATCAAGAGTTACGAGGTCAACATCCAGAACGCCTACAAGGGCCTTGCCGACGAAATATCAGGGAAGACCGGTTCGGACTTGACCGCACAGTTCAAGACGAACACCCCAGCCAGACTGAGAATGGCTACCCTATACGGTGTGGCCGCCATCATCGGTAACTGCCGCATCTCCAACAACGGCAACTTGTCGGAGTGCCTCATGGGTTATTTCACCTTGTGGGGTGACGGCGCGGGCGATTTCGCTCCGTTGGCAAACCTCTACGTAAACGATGTGATCGACTTAGGTCTTGAACTAGGCTTGCCGGAGTACTTCGTCAAGAAAGCACCTTCTGACGGTATGTGCGGAAAGACGGACGAGGAGAACCTCGGCTTCACCTACGCCGACGTGGAGAAGGTGGCAAGGGGAAGATTCAATGAGGTGGACCCAGCCGTGGCACAGAGAATAGAGCAGAAAATCAAGGGAATGAGTTGGAAAACCCAGTTGCTGAACCTGCCGAAGTTCGTGCCTTCCCAAAAGGTTCTGGCCATCATCGACGCACAGAACGACTTCATCGACGGAAGCATGGGCGTGGGAACAGAAAAGTGGAACAAAGCGAAGAAGGCGATTTTCGACCTCGTGAAACAAGAAGACTACGATAAAATCATCTTCACGAAGGACTGGCATCCAGTTAACCACTGCTCTTTCAAAGCGCAGGGAGGCATATGGCCTAACCACTGCGTACAGGGAGAGAAAGGCGCTGAGATCGATGCGGACTTCGCCCACCTGCAAGTTAGGGCTTTAACGCTCAACAAAGGCATGAACAACAGCGTGGAGGAGTACGGCATCAACGTACTGCAAGGACTCACCAACGTGAAGGAGCTACACCTCGTCGGCTTATGCTACGACTATTGCGTCGCTTCTTGCGCCAAGGAGAGCGCCAAGGCATTCCCAGGCGTAAAGGTAGTCATCAAGAAAGCGGGAACCGTCGCTATCGACGAAAACGCGAAACTGGATCTTGAGGGATTGCCTATCCTCATCGACTAATCGATCAAGGAAAAGGACAATAGATCCATCATCAAAAATCGCAGGGCGAGAAAACGTACCGACCCAATCGGATGGTTTTCCCGCCCTGTATGTTCTTCCGAAAGCAGCACCAAAACCCCTCCGGAAAAGTCTCCCGACAACGACCGTCCAACCGATGCGACTAAAATAGTAAAAAAACATCAATAAAAATATCTACACTATTGATTATCAGCCATATTCAATCAGACAAATATTTCACGGAACAGGAAAAATGAATCAATCAAGCACCCTCAAAAATCTCAAAAAAAAACATTTCCGCGCCAACAAATCGAACCGATTTTCATAAAATTTGATGTTAATATCACAGGAGCCAACCCACCCCCCATCATAAATTTGCGATATCAGAACCAACAAAAAAATTCTAACAACATGAGCAGTCTATTTAACAAAGGAATTGTAATCGCATGGGTGATGAGTTCGTTCGCGCTTCAGCCAGCTTCCTCCGCGGAGACGCTGAAGGTAGACTTGACGGACAGCATCCGTCCGGTAACCCATTGCGCGTCAGGCTCCCTTTATGGTATGACGGAAAATGAGCCAGCAAATATAGATGAGCTAGTCGCACCTCTGAAGCCGCACATGTTTTGCCAACCGCCGGAAGGGAAGAACGGGAACCAACACAACTTCGGGGATGGTTACATCGTGGCGGGTAGACTAAAAAACACTACCGCCCAAGTACAAATCACATTAGCGGACCTGCTCCCGAACTGGCCCTACCGTTGGCCGGGACAGCAGAGTTGGCTGAGCTCCGTGGAGCGGGTCGTGAAGAAAAAGTTCTCCGAAGGCCTGACCAACATCCATAGCTATGTGATCTGGAACGAGCCGGATGGCACTTGGAACAACTCCAACGGAGACATTAACACTACGGTATGGAAACCCACCTACGAACTCCTACGCAAATTGGACCCTGAGACGCCAATCGTCGGACCCGGCATGTCCTACTACAACGAGTCGAGGATGAGGTCTTTCCTTACCTTCTGTAAGCAAAACAACTGCCTTCCTGACCTGATCTGCTGGCATCAGTGGGGAAGCGCCGGCTTTGCGGACGCTGTGAAGAGTGTGCGCAAGTTACAGCAGGAGTTGGGCATCCCGGAGCGTCCGTATTGCATCAATGAGTATTGCGCAGGCTCGGAATCGAGCAAGCAGCAGTATGAGGGATGTCCGGGCTATTCCGTGCCATTCATCGCTAAGTTCGAACGCTACAACGTGGAGAGTGCGACCATCTCATGGTGGCATGTTCCGCACCCAGGCCGCTTGGGCAGTCTGCTAACCGACAATGGACAGAAAGGCGGCGGATGGTGGCTCTACAAATGGTACGGCGATATGGAGGGCTACATGGCCAGCGTCACACCACCCAACGACAGGAGTGAGGGCGTGGACGGATTCGCCTCGGTAGACAGGAAACACAACTGCGCAAGCCTCGTGTTAGGCGGTAAAACAGTGGGAGACGTGAATGTCGTGTTCCAAAAAATGCCTGACTTCCTCAGCGGCGTCGTCAGAGTGAAAGTCGAGCGAGTCACCTGGAAAAGCATCAACACGCCCGTCAACTCGACAGACCTGATCTCAGAGTCCGACATGATTGTGGACGGCGGAAGCCTCACCGTTCCGGTGAAAGTGGAAAACGAGCTATACGGTTACCGCATCTACATCACCCCGCTGAATGTACCCCAAACGCCCTATAAGAACGAGGCGGCCAGCATACCGGGGAGAGTGGAGGCGGAGAACTACGACGTGGCCGGACAAGGATTCTCCTACAATGACAACGACGAGAAAAACAAAGGAGACGGAAGCTACCGGGATGACGAAGGCGTAGACGTCGTGAAAGCGGGAGACGGTTATGCGATCGGTTATACGGAGAAAGGAGAGTGGCTGGAATACACGATCAACGTGCAGGAATCAGGCCAGTACAACATCACGGCCAAAGTCTCCAACGGAGGAGAAGTGGACGGATTCCAGCTCTACATCGACGACCAACGCATCACGGAGAGTTATGTGATACCACAGACCAGTGAAGACTGGAGCGTGTATGAGGAGGTGTCCATCGCCAGCATACGCCTAGAGAAGGGAGAGCACATCCTAAAGATGCTCATCGAAGGCAATTACGTGAACGTTGATTGGCTGAAATTCGAGCCAGGCGACCCCTCTCGCCTATTCGACACCCTCAACGAAGAGGCGCTTCAGGCCCTCAAAGATGCGCAATTCTATGACATGAACGGGAACCAGATCCATCGGAAAAACTTACATAAGAACAAGTCATACGTAGCCATTTCGCCCAACCACAAAGAGGGGTTAAAGCTCGTGAAGAAATAGCATATCATTTGGTTAGTTTTTGAGATGGGTTAGCGCCGACCGATATAAAAGTCCGCTAACCCATCATTTTTTCTCTTCCTTACACAGATTGTTAAAGTTAAAATTCAATAGGCATAGCGATTATCATAAATAATTTTGTTACTTTGCAACGCTAATATTGGATTATATGTCGAAAAGAATAGCTTTTATCATTAATCCTATCTCCGGCACGAGCGACAAGAAGGATTTGCCTGACTTGGTCAAACAGACCTTCACGGAGGGATGGGATGTCACGATTGCGGAAACCCAATACGCAGGTCATGGGAAAGAGATGGCAAGCCAATTCGCGGCGGACGGCTATGATGTTGTGGTGGCTTGTGGTGGAGACGGCACGATGAACGAGGTAGCCTCCGCACTTGTACATACCGGCACGGCCTTTGCGATTGTCCCTTACGGTTCCGGCAACGGTTTCGCCCGTCACTTAGGCTACTCCATGCATCCGAAGGAGGCGTTGGCGCAGATCCGTGACGGAGAGGAACGTGACGTCGACAGCGGTTTGGCGAATGGGAAACGTTTCTTCTGCACGTGCGGAACAGGCTTCGACGCCCACGTGAGCCATGCCTTCGCGAAGGAGGGCAAGCGCGGATTCCTCACCTACCTGAAGGTGATCCTCCGGGAATATAAAACATACGAACCAAGGATATACCAATTGGAGAGTCCCTCGTTCCCTAGCGTAAAGAAAAAGGCATTCCTTGTCACCTTCGCCAATGCGGCGCAATGGGGGAACATGGCCTACATCGCCCCACACGCAAGCGTCCGCGACGGACTCATGGACATATGCGTCTTGGGTAAATTCCCCATCTACTCCGCACCAGGTCTGGCGATGAGACTTTTCATGGGCACGTTCGACAAGAGCCGCCACGTGACCGTCCTGAAGGCGAAGGAGGCGACACTCATCCGCGATGAGGAGGGTGAATTCCACATCGACGGAGACCCATTGCAAATGGGCAAGGAGATCAAGGTGGAAATCGATCCGCTCTCCCTGAAAGTTAGAGTATAATCATTAATTTATATTGATTTATAGTATGAAAAAGTTATTAGTATGGGTTGCCCTGTTGACCGCCTTCCATTTTTCTTCTTCCGCACAGGGAGAGGAATCGGCAGACAGGCTAAAAGTAAATCTAGGAGTGGCATGTGGTTTCTCCATCAGTGAAATGAATGAGGTGAACCTGAAGAATCTTCTGTATCGTGGGAAAGAAGAGAACCTCGCCGACCACTCATCCTGGCACATTGAATTCACGTCAGACTTTCTTCCCGCAAGAGAGCGCATCTCTTTCGCTACGGGCATCCGATTCTCGAATCAGTACGCTTGGCTTGAAAAACCTTATGAGGACTTGTATTGGTTGGTAAAGGAAGAGGATAAGACGAGCGACTACGTCACGCTGCACTCACTCTCCCAAAGCAACTATTACCTGGGCATTCCGCTCTCCTTCCGCGTCTTCTTCAACTCCGAGGAGCGTCGTGTGCGTCCTTACCTGAAATTCGAGGGATGCTTCGACCTAAAGATCGCCACAAGAAACGAGGTGGATTTCTACAACGAACGCATGAGACATATCTACGAGGAGCAAATCACGGATGAAATGGGCAAGCCGAAGAATTTCCACGCCAGCGCAGCCTCAGCCATCGGCATCCGCATCAACTGCAACAAATTCTATGTGGCTCCAGAACTCACCTTCCCTAAGTTTGAACTGACGGATTCACCTATCTCCTTCATCAAAAACGAAGACGCCTTCATAAGCGCCGAGCTGAAGGTGGCGGTTCAATTCCCTATAGGTAGAGACAGCAAACCTGCCGCAACCGCAGTGGAAACTTCCTATAGTTCCAACATCCAGCAGGAAAACATCATGCCTAACGAGGATTTTTAACTCTTAAAATTGTAAGTTATGAATAAGTTCAATAAAATATTTTTGGCGGCTCTTCTCCTTTTGCCTTTCTCTTGCTACGAACCAGATGATGAAGAGTTGGAAAAAACAGAAATCGGAAACGATGTGTTCGACATCCACGTAGATGGGGAACACTTCACGGAGGGTAATTCCTACGACCCTTCCAGTTTAATCATCGAGGATGGCAAGGCATGCTTCTCCCTGCACGGTGATTTGTGCGGACGTAACAAAGCATGGGACAGGAAGAGGACCCACCATACGCTCTCAATCACCTTCCCGTTGGATTCCATGAAAATCGAGAAGTTCAGCGACGTGGTGGCTTTGGATCAACTCGACTTGGATCTCAAGGAGACCAACGCCCTCGTGGTGTGGAAACAAGACTTCCATACGGATACCCTGGACGTGAAAGGCGGCACACTGAAATTCACCCGTTCAAGACTAATCGGCATTGACGGCGAACGTAACTCCGTCATCCTGGCAGGAGATATCGATCTCTCTTATAATGATACTATCACACGAGAGGATAGCATATCAAAGAATAGGTTCGAGATGAACGAGGTAAAGGGTTGGTTCGACGTAGTCATCAGACGTAGCAACTTCGAGAAAAGATAATATCATTCCGTGAAAAAGGCGTTCCGCATATTGTTGCTGGTCATCGCTGTTATTCTTGCCTTGAATATCGTCGTGGTGGCCTTGCTGAGCAACAAGAGTGTGCAGAAATCGCTGATTTCATACGGAGAAAACTGGCTGAGGGAGAGGACCAATACGGAACTCTCCCTCGGTTATATTGGCTTCGACCTCCTCAACGGATTCTTCGTGGAGGGGCTCTACGTGGAGGACCAGCAGGGGGATACGCTGCTCTTCGCGGATAAAATCAAGGCGGACATCAACGTGCATGCCCTCCTGAATATTAACAACCTGAAAATCAAAAAGGTGGAATTGGATGACTTCGTCGCCCATATCCACAAGGAGACGGATTCCTCCGCCTTCAATTTCCAGTTCCTGATCGACGCTTTCGCAAGTGATGAGCCTAAGGAGGAGAAACCTCAGGCTGATCCATTCGCCATGACAATCAAATCGGTTGTCCTGAAGAACGGCCGTGTAACCTATGACGTGCGCTCCGCCGAGGAGACGCCCGATCTCTTCAACGCTTCACATATCGATTGCTCCAACCTATGCTTGGACGCCTCCTTCGCCTTGTCCCCCAAGGGGGCTATCGAGGTGGAAGTGGAGGCGCTCTCCCTCTCCGAAAAGTCCGGACTGCGGGTGGAGAACTTAGCGTTGGAGGCTACGCTGGAAGATAACAAGCTCACCTTGCCTTCGCTGGCGCTCGCCTTGCCGAAGAGCCAACTTGCCCTGAAGGGGGAGGGGTCGTTGGACGACCTCACTTACGATGTCACCCTCTCCTCCGACTCATTCTCCTTGGCGGACCTGCGGTGCTTCGTGCCGATGTTCACCTGCATGAAGGATTCAACAGCCTTGTCACTCCACGCCTCCGGGAAGTTCCCCGCAGTGCATGTGGAGAACCTGAAAATCAATTACCCTACCCTCCTCCAATTCTCCGCTCCTATTGTGAAGATGGAGGATTGCCTGGCGTGGGACTCCACCGCCTACGTGCTACGCATAGACGAGCTCTCCCTGACGAAACAGGGCATGGATAGGATCATGACGATGGTCGGCAAGGAGCCTAACCCTACACTCTCCGAATACCTGCCGATGAGGCTGGCCCTCCAGTTCGACGGTCCGCTGTCGAATGCGAAGCTGAAGGGAGACCTCGCCTCCACGCTGGCCTCCCTCGCCTTGGATGGAACGTTGCGGTATGTGAACCGGGAGAACTACTTAGGGTGCGACCTCTCCACCTCCTTCACGGACGTGGCGCTGGACTCCATCCTCCATTCGAATGATTTCAAACGTTTATCGATGACGGCGGACCTCCAATTAGACTGGAAGATGGAGGCTTTGCCTGACGCCCGCCTCATTGCCCGCCTCCCTGATTTCTCCTATAAGGGCTATGCCTACGACACGTTGAGGCTCAACGCCCATTATTTCACGACAGACTCACTCTCCTCCTTTGTGGAGGTCCGCGACCCCAACCTTTTCTGCAACGCAAAGGTTGAAGCGGCGGCATTGACGGGCGAGGTGCCCCGTTTCGCTGTGTCGACGGTGATCCGCAATTTCTCGCCCCAAGCCACCCATCTCGCCGACTCGCTCGGTAACGCGCGCATCGACGTGGCGCTCTCCGCCCGTGTGACGGACCTCAATACACTCCTAGGCGAGGTGGCCATCGATAGCCTCAACCTGAGCGGTGACTCCGCCCATATCATCTGGAGCAAACCATCCGTCGCCCGTCACGTGGCCCTCGCGGATGGCACGAGACACCTCTACTTCTCCTCCCCCGCCATGGACGTTGACCTGAAAGGACACTATGAGTTCGCTGATATCTACCCTTCCGTGATGGGCGTCGTGCGCTCCTATTGGCCACACCTCTTCCTGAAAATGGAGGTGCCGGAGGGGGGCAAAGAGAACCGTTTCGCCTTCAATCTGAAGGTGAAGGAGGTGGAGGACCTCATGCGTTTCATCGGACAAGATATCTCCTTGAAGGAGGGCGCTTCCCTTTCGGGTAGGCTTTCCGCCCCGGACAATTCATTGGACATGAAACTGGGACTGCCCTACTTCCGCAGCGGAACCTCCACACTACGTGACATTAAATTGGCCGTGGATGCGGATGGCAAGAAGATGGGCCTCTATGCTGATTTGGTGGCCGACTCATCCGCCTCCAACGGAGCCGCCATGCTGGATATGCATCTGCGCTCCTCCATCGCGCAGAATAGAATGGACGGTCGGTTGGCACTCACCACCTTGCCGGACACTGCGATGCTGAGGGGTATGCTTCCCTTCGTGATCCATTCCGAGAAGTGGGGTGCCGACGGGTTCAACATGTGCCTCTCCACCCTACAGTCTGAATGGATATTAACGGGGCATCATTTCGGATTATCCCCGGCCGTCGTACGACAAATGGGCCAGAAAATAGGTGTAAAGAACGTGGGTGTCTCCCTAGACGGCAACCTCCTCATGGATGTCGCCGGCGTCATCTCCGACGAACTGAGCGACACGTTGAGCGCCCGCTTCGACCATGTGGATCTGGAGCCGATTCTATCTGCTGTCGCCCGAAAATATATTCCGCTGCACTGCTCCCTGAACGGTGTGGTGCGCGCCTCCGCCTTGACGGGCGAGAAGATGCGCTTCCAGACCAACGGATTGCATCTCGACAGCATCGTCTACGATGGCATCCGCATCGGCGACTTGGTGGCGGACATGCGCTGGCACAACGAACGGAAAGGTGTGTTGTCCAGAATGACGCTGAGCGATAGGGGCAAACGTCTGGCGCAGGTGCAGGGCGTGGTGATGCCTGCCGAAAATACGATGAAGATGGTGATCTCCATGGATTCCCTGCCGCTGGAGACCTTCCTGCCGTTCGCCTCGGACTACGTGACCGATATACGTGGCTTCCTCGGTGCCAGCATCCTGGCGGAGGGTAGCATATCCGACCCCGAGCTCGACGGATTCCTCTTCCTGAAGGACTCCCATATGCGGGTCAACTACACGGGGGTGGGCTACTCCATCTCGGATAGCATCAAGTTCAAGAAGAACCAACTGCGGATGGACCGCTTCACCGTGAAGGACGACAACGGAAACAAACTGACGATCAGGGGTAACATCTCCCACGAAAGGCTTCAATCGTTCAAATACAACCTCCTGGTGAACATGGACAACTTCCTGCTGCTAAACAACCCGAAGGCTAAAACGAACACCGTCTATGGCGTCTTCTACGCGAACGCCAAGGACTTGCGCCTGAACTGGACGGACACGCACATGAAGGTGACGGGCGAGTTCAGCAACGGTGACAAGACCTCGCTGAACATTGTCCTACCGGAGACGGTGACGGAGGTGCAGACCTACGACAACATCGTCTACGTCCAGCCTGCCGGAGCGGAAAATGCGGACTCGGCCAACGCTGACAAGGAGCCACCACTGAACATTGAGGCGGACATCATGGTGGGACTGACCGACCAGGCCTCCTTCTTCGTCAATGTGGCGGACGGTGCCATGGTCAACGGAAACGGCAACCTCCATGTCACCTATAGCGAAGGAACCGTCTCCATCTATAACCGATACACGGTGAACAATGGTTACGTGAAGGTCAAGCTGAGCGAGATCCCCGCCAAGAAGTTCACCATCCAGCAGGGCGCCTATGTGGAGTTCAACGGTGACCCGATGAAGCTGAAGTTCGACGCCACCGCCTCGTATGACCTGACGGCCGACCTCGCCACGCTCAGCAGCACCTTCTCGAGCATGGGTCTGAGCACCACCCGCCAGCCGGTGCGCTGCGGCGTGCATGCCTCCGGGTCGCTCTCGCAGATGAACCTCACCTACGACATCTCCCTGCCGAAGGCGGACAACAACGTGACGCAGAACGTGAACAGCATCATCACGACCGATGAGATACGGATCCGTGAGTTCGCCTACCTGATCGGCTTGGGCATGTTCTATGCGCCAGACGAGCAGGCACAGGGCGACATGCTCACCTCGTTGGCCTCCTCGTCCCTCTCCTCCGCCCTGAACAACGCCCTCTCCTCCGTCTTGGGCGACAAGGTGACCATCGGTACGGGCTTCACCTCCTCGCAGGAGGATTTCTCCGACATGGAGATGAACGTCTCCGTCTCCACGAAACTATTCAACGACAGGCTATTGCTCAGCACGAATCTAGGCTACCAGCGGCAGGCGACCGCAACCGACGAAGAAGGTGGTTCATCGTTCCTGGGCGACTTCGACGCGGAATATCTATTGGGCAAAAAGAAAGTGGTCAGGCTCAAAGCCTATAACCATACAAACAATGATTTTTACCGTGCCTCCGGCAATACGCAAGGCGTCGGAGTGGTCTTTGTCAAGGAGGCGAAGACCTTCCGGGGGCTCCTGCCTTTCGGCAAGGATGTCTACGGGAATAATTTGCTGGCACCACGTGACACAGTGGCTACGGAGGAAAGGAGGAATGAGGATGGTGAATAGTAGGATGATCGGTTGCGTTTTCGCGGTGTTGCTGACACTTTCGGCCTGCCGCTCCACGAAGTATGTACCGGAAGGTGAATACTTGCTCAGGGACGTGGAGATCGAATCGGTCGACGGGAAGGTCTATCCCGGACAATTCGAGAACCTCCTGCGCCAAAAACCAGCCTCCCGCTTGGGCCTACGCATCTACTCCCTCTCCGGCAGGGACTCCACGAAATGGATGAACAGACTACTTCGCAAGGTGGGTAGCGCACCCGTCATCTATGCGGAGGATCTGACGCTCAAGACGGAGACCCAAATGCGCAAGGAGCTAAATAACCTAGGCTACCTGAACGCGCAGGTCGGACATTGTCTGACGAAGAAGGGCAGAAAGGCCTACCTCACCTATTGCCTGAAAGAGAACACCCAATATACCATACGCAACTCTGAGAACGCGATAGACTCCTCCGAGTTGCGGAACATCGTGGATTATAAGATTGTACACCGCTGGCTGGAGTTCGCCAAGGACGAACCTTTCGTCGCCGCTAAGCTGGACGAGTCGACCGCAGGCATCATCTCACATGTCCGCAACCAGGGCTACTATAACATCAGCAAGGACAACCTTTACTTCCTGGTGGACACGACGGTGGGCAACCATCAGGTGGACGTCGCCCTGAAATACCGTCCGACGAAGGCCATCGACTCGCTGACGGGCGTGGATCCTTCCCTGGTACGCTATAAGGTGAGGAACGTCATCATCAACAACTCCTATAGCAGGGGTATCGATACAATTGATTATAAACGGATTAAGGTAGTCCGCGGTGAAGAGACCTTCATCCGCCCATCCATCCTCTACTACAACAACTTCATCCGTTCCGGGCGTTATTACAGCGACCTATTGTTTGAGAAGACCCACTCGTCGCTCAACTCCCTCAGCGCGGTGGAGCAGGTGAACATCACCTTCACACCCGTGCCGGACGATAGCGCATCGCTGGATGCCCACATCAACCTATCCCCCGCCAACATCTACTACTTCCAGTTCGGTGTCGACGGCACGAACAATGCGGGCGACCTGGGTGTGGCGAGCTACATCTCCTTCTCCAACAAGAACATCTTCAAGGGCTCCGAGACGTTCCGCATCAAGCTGAACGGCGCCTACGAGCATATCAGCAGCCATGACGAGGGTGTCCAACTGCTCTCGAACAACTTCTACGAGTACGGAGTGGAGGCCTCCATCTCCTATCCGCGCATCATCTTCGGACTCTTGCCAGAGAAGTACAGGAAGCAGGTGGGGTCATCGACCAACTTCTCCGCCAGCATCAATTGGCAGAACCGACCGGAGTATAACCGACGATTCGTGGGACTCGATTGGGGCTATGGATGGAAGAGCCACCGCCAACGCATGTCGCACACGTTCGATCTCTACAACATCAACTATGTCATCACGAGGGATATGTCCGACTGGTTCGCCGCCTATCTGGAGCGTGGAAAGAACGCCCTGCTGAAGGAGAGCTACATGGACCAGTTCATCACCCGCACCTCCTACTCGTTCTCCTATTCGAGCCGTCGGAAAGGAAGCGCCGCGGGCAATGACTATACGTTGCGCGGAGGAATCGACATGGCGGGCACACTACCTTTCGTGGTCTGCGCGGCGACGGGCGTCGACAAGAAGCCTGTGGAGGGCTCCGACGAGAGTGGCAAAAGCAAGTACATGATCTTTGATACCCCTTTCGCCCAATACGTGAAGACCACCTTCGACGTCTCCAAGGTCTTCCTGACCAAGCGGAACAACCAGGTGGTGCTGCACGCTGATTTCGGCTTCGCCTGCCCGTACCTCAACTCCGACATCCTACCGTACGAGCAACGTTTCTTCGCGGGCGGAGCGAACACGGTCAGGGGATGGAGCACCCGTACCCTAGGACCGGGCCGCTACCACTCGGACGTGAACTCAGACTTCCTCCAACGTACGGGCGATGTGAAACTGGTCTTCAACATCGAGCACAGACTTAAGCTCTCCTCCTTCCTCGAACTGGCCTCCTTCCTCGACGCCGGTAACATCTGGACGGTCATGGCCTACAAGAACCAGCCTTACGGGCAATTCAACATAGCGGATTTCTACAAGGAATTCGGCCTCTCGTGGGGCATGGGCATCCGTCCGAACCTCAGTTTCCTCGTCCTGCGTTTCGATGCGGGCATGCAATTGTACAACCCTGAAAAACCATCGGAAGAGAATGCGGGGAAGAGCAAGTGGGTGGTCACGCACCCTAGGCTGAAGGATAACTTCGCACTGCACTTCGCGGTGGGATACCCGTTCTAATTTTGAATTATGAATTATGAATTAAGAATTAAGAGTTGAGAAAAGTGCGTCTCTTTTCACGATGTGCATGCCTGAGCCCCAACGGGGCGACATCCTCCAGGCAGGGGCGAGGTCAATTATGAATTAAGAATTATGAATTGAGAATTAAGAGTTGAGGAAAGTGCGTCTCTTTTCACGATGTGCATGCCTGAGCCCCATCGGGGCGACATCCTCCAGGCAGGGACGAGGTCAATTATGAATTTTGAAACGTTAGTTCGACGTAGTCAATTTTGAAAAAACTAGTCCTGTAGCATATCATTCACCAATTTTTTGTAACTTAGTAGGATAAAATATCTAATATATGAGAAGAGGCTCTTTTTGTTTAACGTTAATCTGTTTGGTGTTTATGTGGGGACTATTTTCTTCTTTCAACTATTCCAAGGAATGGAAGGCTGTGGACGAGCTCATGCGGTCCAACCCGAAGTCCGCTCTCTCTAAGGTGGATGCTATCGAGAAGCATGCGAAATCGGAGGGAAACGCTCCCCAACAAATCCGTAGCATCATCACTAGGGGCAATGCGAAGAATTACATATCAGACTCCGCCTTCGTGGATTGTCTGGAGGAGATGAAACAGTTCCAGCAACGGACGAAGGACGATGTCGCCCGCTCCGTCGCCACCTACATGATCGGCCAATTATACTTGAAATATTATCAACAGGACGCTTTCGCCATCAACCGGCGGACGGACCTGGGAGACTATGAGCCGGAGGACATCAAGGAATGGACTTCCAATATCTTCATCAAGAAGGTCCGTGAATACTCGTTTGGTGCGCTCTCCAACGAAAAGCTGAAAACGGTTCCTTCCACTGAATACGAGGCCATCCTGCGGAAAGGGGAGGATAGCCGTATCTATTACCCTACGCTCTACGATTTGCTCCTCAACGATATGCTGGGAGGAGAAGGTTCGTTTGGTTATGATGCGTCGAAATTCATCTCCTTCGAGGAAAAGGAGAAATACATGAAGGAGTGGGTGGCTTTCCATGCGAACGACAAGGAGCGTGACGCCTACGTGCTGACTAAGTTGGGGCTCATGTCTCTTATGTACGAAGGGAAGGAGAACCGTGCTCCGCTCGTCTCGGAATTGGAGGCTTTCCTGGAGGAGATGAAAAAGGAGCGTGCCTCGATATTGGTCCGCATCGCCTTATGCAAAGAACTGGAACAAGATGTATCCTTCCATGATTTGCCGGAGGACTCGAAACTGCCTCAACGGTTGATGGATATTTGTACGGAGGGCATCAAGGACTTCCCTAGGCACGATAAGATAAATGGGTTGAAAGTGATTGTCGAGATACTGAATAGCGCAAGTGTCTCCATCTCGGTGGAAAACAAGAAGGTTTATTCCACGGATAAGGTGCGTCTGAAGATCAGTTACGCGAATTTGAAGAACGTGGAACTGAAACTCTACCGCCTGGATGTCCCTTCCTCGTTCGAATATAAGTCGATGAATAAAGATAATATCAAGAATGATAAGAATTTCCCAACGCAAACTTTCTCCTACGATCTGCCTAAAACTAACTATTGCGTGCCGCAGGATACGTTCGTCGAATTGCCTGCCCTCGACTTCGGAATGTACCGTGTCAAACTGAGCTCCGAGCCCCAAGATTACATGGATTTTGAGGTCTCCAACCTCTTCTACCTAGAGACCCGCAACCGTCAGAAAGAGGATATCGTTTCGAATTATGTCGTGGTGGACGCTAAAAATGGTGCGCCGAAGCAGAATGTGAATCTGACCGTTAAGAAAAAGAATGGAGGGGATGAAATCCTAGCGGAGGCATCCACTGATCCTTCCGGCTTCTCGAAGATCACGCTTCCTGTCAATGGGGGGTATGTCAGTACCTGCTTTACGAAGGGCAATGACCGCTTCTTGTCGCCTGACACATATTCTTTGTACCGCTATTCGTACGACGGAGGCTCGCGCACCAATGACAACAAGGGAACGTATCTCTCTATCTTCACGGATCGGGGCATCTATCGTCCTTCCCAAACGGTTTACTACAAGGCTATCTTGTACAAGCTGGAAAGGAAGGCTGTCGAGGTGATTGCGGATAAAGAGCTGAAAGTGGCTATTTACGATGCGAATGGACAAATAATCTCGGAACAGAACTTGAAGACGAACGAGTTCGGCTCCATCGCTTCTTCCTTTGTCATTCCAGCAGGTGGATTATCAGGGACTTTTAGGATTGAGGTGGAATCGTACGGGTCTGAATTCATCCGTGTCGAGGAGTATAAACGACCTACCTTCGAGGTGAAGATGACCCGTCCGACGAATGCCTTCTCCTTCGGTGACTCCATCACAGTGAAGGGTCGTGCGGATTACTTGTTGGGCACACCGGTCTCCGGCGCCAAGGTGGAATACTCCGTTGTCCGTACTTACGCATGGTGGTGGCCGTTCTCTTCCGCAGGGAGCGATGAGACAGTGGCGGAGGGGTCCTGCGAGGTGGCGGACGATGGTTCGTTCGACATCCCTTTCCGGGCACAGAAGAATGAGGAGGACAATGGCCTTTCCTTCTATCGCTACAAAGTCTATGCGAAAGTGACGGATGCGAATGGAGAGACGCATGAGTCCTCAATTTACCTATCGGTGGGCGACCGTTCGCTCTTCTTCTCCACCGATTCGCAGAAACGTATGCTAATGGATGATTTCGCTGCTAAACGCTATAAGATTGCCAACCTGGATGGTGAAGGTCAGGTTGTGAACGTGTCGTATGAAGTGTTGCGCGACAGTACCTCTGTGGCTACCGGCAGCGCCCTTTCCGACAAGGAGGGAGCGTTCACATTGAACGTGGACACGAAGAAGTGGCTCTCCGGCACCTACAAAGTGAACCTGAAGGCTTTGGACGAAAAAAACAGGGAGGTGACTGCCTCCTACGAGATGGTGCTCTACCGCAAGGATGATAAGCGCCCGCCTGTGCATACGATCTTGTGGACCGAGGATGTGCAGGATGTCTCCCTGCCATATGGGAAGAAGCACACGGTGCGTGTCGGCTCCTCGCTGAAGGATGCCCACTTGCTCATGGTGGTGAACGATGAGCAGGGTGAGGTGGAGAAACGCTGGATTGGCTTGAACGATGAGATAAAGGATTTCTCCTTTACACTGGAGGAGAAGAACGGGGAAAATATGAACGTTAGATTCTTCCTCGTGAATGAGGGAACTTGCCACGAATCACAATTCACCATCAAGAAGCAACAGGAGTCTAAGGCATTGCCGATCAAACTCTCCGTCTTCAGGAATAAGATGCTGCCAGGCTCGAAGGAGACTTGGACACTCACCCTGCCGAAAGAGAGACAGGCGGAGGTGATGGCGGCGATGTATGACGCCTCGTTGGACCAATTCAGTGGACATGACTGGTCTTTCATTCCAATCTATCACAGATGGTTCCGCTTCCCTTCTTGGGATATGTACCGATGGTTGCAAGCCACCCTTTCCTATGATTGGATATCTTATGTCGAAGATATAAACTGGTCGTTTGATCGGTTCATAGAACTACCGGAGGGATACAGGAGGTATAATAATACCTGGAGATGCGAGGATGGTATGGCGGGAGCTCCTATGATGAAGATGGCGATGGCTTCGAATGCGATGTATGATCTCACGGACAATGCTAACATAGTGGAAGAAGAAGTGGCTGATGATGGGGAGCCAGAACCAGAACCAGAACCAGAGCCAGAACCAGAATCCCCTGCACCTGAGAACAATGACGCACCTGCGCCGCAGGTACGCAAGAATTTCTCCGAGACCGCCTTCTTCTACCCTCAGCTCCGTACGGATAAGGAAGGTAATGTGCAGTTCTCCTTCGAGATGCCGGAGAGCCTCACCCGCTGGAACTTCAAGGCCTTGGCGCATACCAAGGATCTCTTCTTCGGACAGATGTCAGAAGAGATGGTGACCCAAAAGGATTTCATGATCTCTCCTAACCTGCCTCGCTTCCTGCGCAAGGGCGACCGTTGCGTGCTATCCGCCAAGGTCATCAACCTCTCCGAGTCCGCGATAAACGGAACCGCCCTCATGGAACTGCTGGACCCTGTGACGGAGAAGGTGGTCGCAAAACTGAATGCCCAGTTCTCCGTGGAGGCTGGCAAGAACACGGCGGCCACTTGGACGTTCGACGTGCCTCGTGACATGGATGCCGTGCTGGTGCGCACCTCCGCCGTGGCGGGCAACTTCTCGGATGCGGAGCAGACCTTGCTTCCTATCCTCTCCGACCGCATGGTCGTGACGCAGTCTCTGCCGCTCTACGTAAGGGGTGGACAAACGAAGAACTACACGTTCGACAACTTAGTGAACAACCTATCCACCACGCTCTCCTCCCGCTTCCTGAAGCTCGAGTTCGCGAAGGACCCTATCTGGTACGCCGTGCAGGCGCTGCCTTCGGTGGCATCGGTGGAGCATGAGAACGCGGTGAGCTATTCCGCCGCCCACTTCGCGTCTTTGTTGTCGCATCATATCGCGAAGTCTAACCCGAAGATCTTCAACGTGATCAACATGTGGAAGCAACAGGGCTTGGACAAGCAGACGCTCCTCTCCAACCTGGAGAAGAACCAGGACGTGAAGAACATCCTGCTGAACGAGTCGCCTTGGGTGATGGAGGCCAAAAACGAGACGGAGATGAAACAACGTCTCTCCACGCTCTTCGACGTGAACGACCTGCAGAACAAATGCACCTTATGGTTCGATAAACTGATGGATTTCCGCCTGGAAAGCGGCGCCTACTCATGGTTCAAGAGCATATACCCAAGCACGCACACCACGCTCTTCGTGCTCGACAACCTCGGTCGCCTGCGCAAGGAGGGCATCGCGAATGACGCATTGCTGCAGAAGGCACGGTACGACGCTTCGATCCGTTTCTTGGACAACGAGCTGCGGGAGAAATATGAGTACCTGAAGAAACATCACCCGAAGGATTACAAGAAACTGGCTTACGTGTGCATGACCGACCTCTACTACTTCCAAGTCCGTAGCCTCTTCCCGGAGGTGGCATTGGACAACAAAGCGAAGGAGGCCTTTGCGTTCTACTACGACTTGGCGAAGGATTCCTGGAAGGAGTTCTCCCTCTACGGCAAGGCATTGGCCGCCATCGCCTTCCATCGGGGCGGTGACAAGGAGTTGGCGAAGACCATCGTGGAGTCGATCCGTGAGTTCTCCACGACGACCGACGAGATGGGCATGTTCTGGCTGAAGAACACGAGCGGTTACCTATGGTCCGACGCCGCCGTCTCCACCCATACACGCATCATGGAGGCCTTGGAGGTGGTGGACCCTAAGGTGCAGGAGCAGGACGAGATGCGCCTGTGGCTGCTCAACCAGAAGCGTACGCAGAACTGGGACAATACGATCGCCAACGTGGATGCCCTGAACGTGCTGTTGCTGAGCGGTTCCGACTGGCTCTCCAACGACAACCAGGTGACCATCAAGCTGGGAGGCAAGGCCGTCCAGCCTGAGAAGGCCGAGGCGGGCACGGGCTACTTCACGCACTACATCAATGGCGACGATGTGAAGCCTTCCATGGGTCATGTGGAGCTGAAAAGCGAGGCTGGCGGCAATATCTCTTGGGGTGCGCTCTACTGGCAGTTCGAGGAGGAGATCGATAAGGTTTTGAAGAACAAAACAGCGCTCCACGTGGAGAAGATGGTGATGCTGGAGGCGCGTGAGAACGGCAAGCCTATCCTGAAGACGATCGAGGAGGGCACGAAGCTCTCCGTGGGCGATAAGCTGGTGGTGCGTGTGACGTTGCGCACCGACCGCGACATGGACTATGTCTCCCTGAAGGACCAACGGGCCAGCTGCCTGGAGCCGACGCGACAACTCTCCGGCTACCGTTGCAGCGAAGGAACCTGCTACTACCAGTCGCCGAAGGACGCCGCCATGTACTACTTCTTCGACCATCTGGCGAAGGGCACCTATGTCTTCGAGTACCCGCTTTGGGTGACCCATGCGGGCGATTACAGCAACGGAATCACCTCCGCACAATGCCTCTATGCCCCTGAGTTCCTGACGAACACGGGAAGCGTACGGATACGGGTGGATAAGTGATGATGGGAACTCCTAAAAAAGCGAACTGATCTTTTTCCCTATCCAATGGGAGAACAAAAGATTCAGCGACAGGAAGCATATGCCCGCCAATCCAGATAAGAGAAACGAGAGAATCTCTAAATTAAAAGATCCCCAGATGCAGGTGCAGAATGCACAAATAGGGAATAGTATGCCGGCGGTTATCAATCCGGGAACATAGTGTCGACAGACTATTGACGTATAGATGTATGAGAAGAATCCGATGCTGGGGTTTTGTGTGGCGGAAGTCTCCATCCCTGGAACATACCTGCGGATCAAACATCCTTGGATGATATGAACCAGCAGATGCAAGGTGTATGCGAGGAAAATGCCGAAGAGGAAGAGGTCCCAACCCCTTTGTATGGATAGGTAGATTGCCAGCACGATCACGATAGACTCCACTATCACAGCAAATGCGAACGCCTTGGTGTCCATCGTAAGCAGATGGTCAAACACTTTCCCCAGTTTAGGAAGCCGTTGCTTTAGGGCCGGTGCGTTTTTCTGCACCCATTCATGTTGGAAGACAATCTCCTCCACCTCGTGGGCGATAATGCAAAATAGAAATAAAACGATACTAAAAAATAAGACTGCTGCTATTCCATCCATTTTATAATCTATTGTGTATAAGTAAAATAATCAATCAATAAGTACTATCATAGGATGGTCATATCATATCGAATATCTGTAAAATAGAGCATAAAACAGAATGATAAAAACGAATATCAACAGTATGATGCCTATGATAACCCCTAACGCCAGCAATAATGTCATCCCTAAGGAGAAGGCGAAAAAATGGTGCAATATGCCGGATATGACGACCATCGCTATTGTGAGTTGAACAAGATAAAACTCTTTGACTATCTCATGGAGAGCCGTCTGGAAGCTTCGTTTGTAGGCGTCCCTGTCTACATACACGTTCTTCAGATCCTTCGGGCGTTGCAGCTGTTCGCATCCCATGAATGCCCATGCCTCGATCCTTTTCAGGGAAGATGGATAGTTGATGGAACGTAACGATTTGCAGTCCTCAAAGGCATAGCTGTGGATGGTCTCCACCCCTTCCGACAATACCACCTCCTCCAGACACGATTCACGGAACGCATACTCTGCGAGCTCCTTCATTGTGGATGGTATCTGAATGGTTTCCAATCTTGTACACTCTTGAAAAATGTTTTCCTCCATGGTGGTTACACCCTCGGGAATCTCCACATGCTCCAATGATGTGCAGCTTGAAAACATGTGCTCTTCAATGGTTTTTGTGTTGGCGGGCCAACTGAGGGTTTCCAGCCTTTCACAACCGCTGAAGCACCCCTTCCCGATCCTTTCCAGGCTCTCCGGAAGAACCACTTTCTTCAGATGGCCGCACGAATAGAATGCGAATTCGCCGAGGCTTTTTAAGCTATTCGGAAGCACAATGCGCTTTAGGGATTCGCAGTTTTCAAACGCGTTAGCTCCAATCTCCACCAAATGCTCGGGGAGGAAGATCTCTTCCAAATTTTTGCAACCGATAAAAGCACATCTATCAATCACTTCGAGGCTATTGGGAAGCACCACCTTCTTCATATTGTAGCAAGAGCAGAACGCCCTGTTCCCGATTACTTTCACCCCCTCGGGAATGACCGCCGCCACAATGTCTTCCCTATCCAGATATTTCTCTTCTTCCACGATGAGGCATTCCTCCTGCCCGTCATGGTAACGCTCGTGGCAGGCATTCGTAGCTATCGCCGTGACGATGCACCCTATGAAGGGAGACTCGCTCTTCTCGAAGTATCGGGAGGCTACCTTCACCTTAGGATCGATTTTCAAATTTTTGAGTTTCAGGCAATTGTCGAACGCGCCTCTCTTTATTTCCTTCAAGGAACGAGGCAATTTGAGCTCTGTCAACGATGAGCAACTGTCGAATGCGTCCCGAGGAATGGTTTCTATGCCTTCGGGGATGTTTATCTTACTCAGTTGATGGCAGTCCCTAAAGACCGAGTCGCCGAGCTCTCTCAATGAGTCGGGAAGCGTGACCTCCCTAAGAGCGAGGCAATGCCTGAAGGCGTTCGTTTCGATCACCTCGCATCCTTCGTCGACTACCACTTTGGTTATCTCATGATTGAGACGAAAGGCATAGGCCGATATGCCTTTTATGCCCGAAAGGTGCACTTCCCCTTTGCAGGATGATCCGTCGACCACCCACCCGTTGAGGATGAACGGAGCGCCTTCCTCTTGCCGTACCTTCTGGTATGGGGTGTTACGGAACACGTAACCATATATGTGCAGGTCCTCGCTCTTCGGAAGCACCACCTCCTCCAACGAAGTGCAGTTCCTAAACGTGGCTTCGGACAAGTTCTTCATGTTGGCTGGCAGCACAACCCTCTTCAGCGAAGTACATCCATCGAAAGCTGCGTAGGAAACGAATTCCACCGTGTCGGGGAAGACGACGCTGGTGAGCTTGGTGTTATCAGCGAAAGCTCCACAGTTGACCCCTTTCACGTAATCTGGTATGACCAGGTCGCCTTGGCATTCCTTTCCGTCGATAATCTCGTCGTTGATGATCACCAAAGGATCCTTCTTGCGCAGTTCGGTCAGGAAAGCGGTGTTCTTGAACACATTGAGTCTGAAGCTGGTATAATCTAACGTATCGTCCAGCTCCACTTCCCTTAAGTTGGTGCAGTTGGCGAAGGCTTCGTCCCAGATGTTGATTTCCTGCGTTCCCGGATGGATGACGATGCGCTCCAAGGAGGAGCATTCCGAAAATGCGTTTTCCCCGATGTCTTCCAGTCCTTGTGGGAAAATGACCTCCCTCAGTCGTGGGCAGGCTGCGAAAGCACTCTCTCCGATTGATTCCAACCCTTCCGAAAGCACAACCTCCTCCAAGGCTTCCGACCCTTTGAAGACCTCTTTTTCGATCTCCTTCACGGAGCTTGGGATGACAATACGTTTGATTTTGCTTATTTCGCCGGGGGTGTCAATCCATCCTATGGTTTCGACATCGTCGTGGTAGGTCAGGGTGTTATTTCTCACAGAATATTTCTTCATGTTGCGTGAATCTTTAGGGAAAGTATGTTTTAAAATTTCTTGATGATATGGGTGCGGATTTTTTTCAGATAATATCAGAGACCAACACTTTCTGCAAATATATGGATTCTTATGGCATTATCTTCCCACTCCACACTCTTTTTTGCGTCAGGGGCGCAGTAAATAAGTAAGCCCCCCTGCAGATGTCAGATCTGACCAGGGGGGCTTGCCATAAATGTGCCTGATAGGAATCTATTGTTTATCAACAGATCCGGTCAGGGATCTCCAATACTTACTCGGTCACGTCACGTACTAGGCGGACGGAGCAACCGACATGACGACGGATGCCATCAAATACTACATCAGTGTCTAAAATATATGGATTGGCACTCTCGTAAGGATCTATCGAATTTACATGAATAAGAGCTCCCCACGAATACATGTATTTATCATATTTGGTGGAGCTCCAATAAGAGCCATCAATCCAACTGGTATATCCTAGATCGTCCATGTCAAAGGTGCGTCCATATTGAACAATTCCTGCGCTAGGCAAGAAAACAACCCCAAGCGATTCCATCTGAGACCACTGCTCTTCCTTAATAATGTTGGTACCATAGTCAGTGGTTCCATCTTCATTATGCCATGAGATGGTGATTCCGTTATCGAAATCCCAATCGTCTGGCAAGAAGAGCATTCCGGACACACCATTCACTGCAGCTGGAAAACAGAGACTATTCCCATCTTTTTTTCTTGACGCAAGGTATTTCCACTCCACGTCGGTGAGAGTACGCCAAATGTTCGGTGTATTTCCACCATTGGAGATAGCGTTATATACTCCCCAGTCATATTTTGTGCCTGAGATGTCTGGAATTTCTTTGAAAAAGTCGTCATGTGTTATACGGAAAAGAGGATCATAGGCATAACCAGATGAAGCCCAACAGAACGCATCTGACCAACCATCTTCGGTACGCGACAGGCCGTTCTGCTCCCATCCTCTTGGTGTAATATGGTAATATTGGGCTGCTGCGAAACGCCATGTTTTAGATTCCGAATTGTACTGAAGATTTCCTTGGGAGAAATTCACTTGCTTGGTATCGGACACAGAGAACTTTCCGTTAAGGAGACCAGCCTTCATGTCAACGTTTGTCAAATCTGGTTGACCTTCAGCCATGTAATTGTTTGGTGTCACATCATCTTCGCCATCAAGATCTTCATTCTCAATGTCTCCTCCCTGCATTATTCCTTTCGCTATGCTATCCGTTACTACGAGTCGCAAATAATGTTCTTCTCTGCCACTATTAAACTCGTTAATAGGGTCATTTTCGGGCCAAGCTAGTTCATCATCCCATACAGGGCATTTCCCATTTTCTGACAAGCTCAAGGACGTACTTTCCATTCCTCCCCATGACCAATAGCCAGCAAATGGCATGAAGACCGCACCTAGCGATTCCATCTTTTCCCAACTCTTTTTATCGTAGGCATTAACTGAGCAATCCTCTGATAGAGGAGTGAAAACTATTTCGGAAGGGGCAGACCAATCATCCGGCAAGATAATATATCCCTTTACACCATTCACTTCTCCCTTTGAAAGGAGCTTGCCTGCATTTTCTCTTTTAGTGAAAAGATACCGCCATTCTTCGGCAGAAGGATTCCACCATTTGTTTGCTATGTTTCCTCCATTATGGACAGCTTGACCGCCCATTTGTCCGTCTCCCCAATAATCATAATGAATGTCCCAGAATACATAATCTCTAAGATCATATTCACACTCTGGTTTATCAACAGTGCCAGCTCCATGTTCATACCTGTCAACCCACCCTTTGGCAGGATACATCCAGTAATTCAAGAAACTTTTCCCAATCATGTCATATTGGGTCTTCGCGAATCTCCAAACATTCTTGTAGGCGAGGTATTGCAACATTCCCTTGGAAAAATGCACCTTCAAATTCTCTCCCATGGAGAACTTACCCGGCAACACTCCATGTACGGCGGCCGACTTGAACACTGTGTCCACAGGTGTCGTATCGGTAGGAACAGTGTCGGTAGGAATAATCTCCGTGGTGTCAGTCGGGATGGTGTCGCTAGGAATCGTGTCGACCGGTGGCACCTGCAATTGTGCGGAGATGGAGTCCAAAGCCGCCTCGAGCGCCTCGATCTTGCTTTGCCACTCGGCTTCCTTCTCCTCCAAAGCGCTCTGGATCTTGGCGTCGATGATATCGTTCAGGAACTTCTCATCCACCTTCTCAGAGAAGAATGAGCGCTGCGCATAGAGCGCGTAGGGAACGCTCAACAACTGGGAAGTGACAGAGATGCTCTTGCCGTTCAGTTCAGCCGTGGAGCGGATGTAGAAAGGACCATTGCTCCAATCGATGGAGGTGAAGTCGTACGACGTCTTTCCGCCTCCGACCTCAAGCGTGATCACTCCGTTGACGGTCGTGCTGGTGGTGTGGTTCTCTGAATAGACAACAGGACCATCCAATGAGCCTTGCAGGATGGAGATCTGTACCGCCAAATCCTGGTTGTTGACCACATTACCCACAACATCGCGTATTACAGCCTGATAGGTTAACTTTTGTGGAACCTGCGCCCACAGCGACGCTATCCACAACAATGTCATCGCGACAATCGTAAAAATTTTTTTCATTTGTAATAACTTAATGATTAATATTTTATGTTTCTCTAGATACTTGCTTGTGACGACATGGAACCACCGCTAGGCTCCTCCGTCATCTCTTGACGATACTGAATGTCTTAACCACCGAATCGCCACTTGTCAGCGTGAGGTGGTATAGCCCGGACGCATAGCGGGAGAAGTCGATCCGTGTCTCGCTATCCCTCACCGGGGCGGCCAACAATTGTTGTCCCTCCGCATTGGTCAGGGTCATCGTCAGGTTCTTTAACTCGCCCGTACTTAGCACGAGCACATCTTTCGTGGGGTTCGGATAAACCGAAAGGAGCGTGACGTCGGTGAGCTCCAGCCCTGTGGTGGTCGCCACGCTATACGGGATGAGATTACCCGTCGATAACGCACCGTCCTCCGCCTCCAAGGCCACCGCATTCCCTACCACATGGTAGAGCGTCATACCATCTTCCGTACGCTCGGCCGCCGAACTGTAGACGTTCGTCTGGGAGTGGCATAGTATCGGCACCCCCGTCAACGTCGCCAGCATGATTACTTGCTTTAGCATAATAAATGATCAATAATGGTTATATTTTATCCTAATACAAAAAATTATCTTTCGTCAACTTACAAAGGAGAGAGCAAGCGTGGAAACCCATGGAAACATACACAATAAACAACCAAAAATCACTCTTCGTCTTCCTATAACGGACACTTACCTACATACACATTTGTAAATATTCACGTGTTTTTATACACATCAACACTGTCAGTCGACAATTTATTTGCAAAGTTATATGAAAACTTATTTGTTATCAAAGGAATAAGGTAAAAAATTTCTACTAAAATTATTTTTTCAACGAAAAGGTCAACGCACATAGAGGCAAGAACGTAGCATATAAGGCAGATTCCATGACATAATCCAAGAGTTTCAGGAAACCCGCCTTAACATGCAGTAAATGTAAAATTTAGGATGGAGGGGCGATCCAAAGGGGAGATTCATTTCCTTCCGTAACGCTTTATCGCCCAATCCACAGGAGTCTCCTTCAGTTCGAATATGAAGGGGAGTTTGTAGTAGGAGGCGCACGGCTTGCCCTGTTTCAGCGCAGGCTTCCATTTCGGCATTATCTTCAGGAGGCGGAGCACCTCCTCCGTGAAGAGAGGATGGGAGCTGCAGATGATTTCGGGGTCGGTGACGCTACCATCCTTTTGGATGATGAAACGGACGACGACGGTGGTTTGTAGTCCGGAGGCTTTTGCCACCTCAGGGTATCTGTGGTTCTTGGCGAAGAAGGCCTCCCAGGCGGATGTGCCTCCTGGGTAGATCGCCCTGCGGTCCGTCTGCACCTGCGAGTAGACCGTATCTTGTGCGGCGGGAACAGTCGCCTCCCCCTTCGCCGCGGTTGCGCCTTGTTGGGCGGAGAGGTTAGCGGAGAGAAGGAGTCCGAGCAGAGCCCCTGTCCAATATTTCAGTAATGCTTTCATCTCTTATGTGGTTCGTTTCAGATTAGTCCACCGTGAATCCCCTGACCTTGGATTTGACGGAGTAGGAGAACTTCAGCTCCTTCTTCTCGTTCGGTTTCAAGTTCAGCTTCCAAGTGAGTTTACCCTCTTTCTCGTCCACTTCAGCTCCACCGTTGTCTATCAGCACGACCTTGACGTCGTCCGACGTGGAGACAGGGAATTGGTCCTCCACCGTGATCTTCACCGGTTTCGATTTGTTGTTCTTCACCGTGATCAGCCATTCACGCTCCATCTTGTCGGATGTTTTTATCAGGCCTTTGGAGGCGTAGGTCTTCAGGTCCTTGCGGTCCACAGCCAGCTCCCTATCCTTTCCGATGGAGAGGTTCAGCGTGTCCTCCACCTGTCTGGCGTTGATGAAGCTTTCGCCCATGTAGACGTTGTTGAGGTATATCTTCACGTTTCCGTCGAGCAAGTCCAGCTTTTTCCAGTTCGGGATGGAAGCCACCATGTAGACGTCCTTCGAGAGTTTCGGGACCGCGAAATAGTTGTATTCCGCATCGACGAGGATATCCTTCACCATCACTTCATGGTCTGCGCCATCGTCCGGGATCGTGTTCTTTCCGGGCACATTGTCCGTGACGTTGCGGATAATCATGAGCGGGATGTCCGATTCGATGCCACTCTTGGGTTTGGAATCGATATGGATAGCGACAAGGGCGTTCGACGATCTGTTTTGGTCAATATAGTTCAGGTACTTCTTGTCCATTCGGTTCTCCAAGACCTGGGAGGAGTTGGTCTCCATGTTGACATTCTTGATGACCGCATTCTTTCCGTCGACCGAGCTTTGGGCAGTCTTATAGCCTGTATAGTCATATTTCACGGTACTACTTTTCGGCACCAGCAACTCGTAGTAACCGTTGGCGTCGGTCTGGGTCTTACGGTCTTCGCCGCAGGTCACCAAGGCATCCTTCAGCGGACCTTTCCTATCACGCACCACACCCATCACCTTCACATAGGGGTTGTTGTTTGAGACGGTAGATATTTTCTGTCCGATGTACCGGCAGGAAGGGATGCTATAGCGTCCCAGCTCAGGTTTCTCGTTGCTCACGCTCGGGTCGTTTTGCGACAGGATGAGGTCCACGTTCGGCCACATCTCCTTGCTACCTTGGCTGATGTAAGCCTTCTGTACCAGGTGCAGTTTCGTGTCGTTCCTGTCGATGCGGGCCTCGTAGAAGGGCATCCAAGCCGCGTTCTTCACGAAATAGCTGATCTCCAGCTCACAGTTCGTGCCGTAAGGTGCGTCCAGGGTGACCAGCACGACGCTCATCGGCTCCATCTGCTTCTCGTAAAGCAAGTTGACCTTCTGCTCGTTCACTACCAGCTCGTCCTGGCACTTCCTGATCTTCTGTTGGTAGGCATATTGCATGTTGATGATCTCGTTGAGGTCTTTGCGCACATACGAGGTGATGCCTTGCAGGGTAGGAGCCGTGAAGCCGTTGTCGCCGCCGATGTTGTTGCTCTTCAGGATCAGTTCACGTTCCTTGTCGAGCACACCGCTCTTACCCATCAGTATGTCGATGGAGTCCCGTAGCGCGGCGGAGCGTCTCGTCAGGTCCTCCACCTCCTTGCCGATCTGCTTGCGGTCAGGTATCTCCACATCGTACTTGATGGAGGCGAGCGTCACGCTACCCCCTTTCACGCCCACCTGTATGGAGTTTTGCTCCAGCAGGGGAGTCAGCAGAGGGATCTTCACCTCCGTCGTGCCGCTCTTAGCGTTCACGTTGGCGGTGCGTTTCACCATGGCGCCTGTGGCATATACCATCACTTCTTTGATCTGCGACCGTGCCTCGGTGGCGGCGGCTACCCCGTCAAGGGCATGGAATGAGAGACATCCAAACAATAGGAAACTATAAACCTTCATGCGTTTCATCGTATGTTTCATTATCTTATAAATCATTATTGTTCGATATGATATACTTGTAATTGCTATTCTTCACAGAGACCTCATACTGGAGGTTGATGACCTTTTTCTCCCCTGGCGCGAGTTTCACTTCCCATGTGAGTCTGCCGGTCTCCTCGTTCATCTTCGCTTGGGAGGACTCTATGAGGTTCACCTTGACGTCCGAGTGGGTGGAGACAGGGATCTGGTCCTCGACGGTGACGTCCACCGTGAAATCCTTGTTGTTCTTCACGATGATCTCCCATTCCCGCAAAACCTTATTGGAGGTTTTCAGTAGGTTCTTGCTCCTGTTGGTCGCCTTCAGCCTACGTTCTACGCCGATGTTCTTTTCGACGCCGACGGAGAAGTGCAGGGTGTCTTCGATCGCTACCGGGGTCCAGTAAGATTCCCCGATGTACGTGTTGTTATGGAAGAGTCTCAGCTTGCCTTTCATCAGTTCATACTTCTTCCAATCGGGCACTTCCGCCAGCATGAAGACATTCGGGGAGAGTTTAGGGGCGGCGTAGTAGGTATATTTGGCAGGGATGGACTCCGTGCCGATCATCGCCTCATGCTCCGAGCCGTCGGAAGGGACGGAGTTCAGGGTGGTCGCCTCCGCTGTGTAATCCTCCAATTGGGAGAAGGTGGAGCGATATAGATCCGAGCCATAGTTTTTGCTTCTCGTGGTGATCATGACGACACCATTTGCTGCGCGTGTACCATAGATGCTGTTGGATGACGCATCCTTCAAGACCTCCATCGAAACGATATCATCCGGGTCAATAGATGCCAACGGATTGTCGCTGCCGGAACCACCGCCTACAGGTATGCCATCCACAACATAGAGCGGTTCGTCACTACCCCTTGAAGAGGATCTTGTACCTCTGATACTACTAAGACCTCTGACTGTGACTGTTTTGGCTGAGTTTTCCACAGCGGACTTCAAACGACTTTCACCTACGCTGCTGGTAGATGCGGAGAGCCCATTTTTATTGGATCTTTTATGTTTCTTCCCATAGGCCGCTTCGACTTGTATATCTTTAAGATACTGCACTTCCATCTCCAGCATGATTTCGATTGTCCTTGAGTAGTTCATGTTGTCTATTTGCACTTTTTTGGTGTTATACCCCATGGATGATATTTCCAATACATTCCCGACCATTGCCTCTATCTCAAAATAGCCGTTTTCATCGGTGATTTCAAAATTATCCGTGTTCACAACTACCACATCCGCACCTGGTAATGGACCCTGATTGTCCGACACTCTTCCTTTCACCTTGACTCCCCGGCCATAGATGTTCATGCTGTTCTCCACCATCACGACATTCAGCACCTGCATATTCCCCTTGTCGACGGATAGGGTCACATCTTTGTGGCTGGCGTGGGAGAATGTCAATTCGGAGTTCTCCGGCACTAAAATCTGGTAGAAACCAGACTCGTCCGTTTGGGTGGTTTGGTTATTCTTCGCACGCACCATCACACCAGGGATGCTTCCTCTGGCGTCTCGTACGTTACCCATCACCTTTATCATGTTCTTCCCTGAAGAGGTTGTGCTTGCCTGTCGTCTTGAGGAATTAGGCACAGTGTATCGCTTGAGCTCTGGCTTCGAGCTGCTCTCGGAGGGGTTGGTCTTGGTGACGGTCAACTTCACATCGTTCCAGTCTTCCTTGGAGTTCTGGTGCACAATCACCTTTTTCGACACCTCCATCATAGGTTTGTCCTCCGCGATCTTCAACTCATAGAAGGGAGTCCAGTTCGCATCCTCCACTATGTAGCTGAGATCGATCTCCGTTTCGGCTGGCGCCTCCGTCACCAAAGAGATGTAGACCGCCCCTTTCGGCGCCATGGAGCGTTCGTCCAATATCTTGATCTGCTGACCAATGGTCTGTGCCTCCGTTTCGTACCGTTTCTGTTTCTGTGAGTAATCCATCTGGAGTTCCACGATTTCGTCAAGGTCCTTGCGCAGGTAGGCGGCCACACCGCTCAGTTGCGCGTCGTTGAATCCCTTTTTCCCTCCGATGTTATCATTTGAGAGGAGGATGGAACGCTCATGGTCCAACACGCTGTTGAAGTATTGTATCAGGCTGATGGAATCTTCGTACATTTTGGAGAGCTTGCCCAGCGAATCGCTGGTTTGCGAGATCTCCTTGCGGTTCGGCATCTCAATCTGCGCATCCACCTTGCCCAATTTGATGTCGGTGTTGGAGATACCCACCTGCAGGGTCTTCTGGTTGAACACCGGGCTGAGCATCGGCATCTTGACCACCGTCACGCCCGCTGGCACCTTCACATGGCCTTTCCGGTTCACCAACGCACCCTGTTTGTATATCGTCACCGTACGTATGTCCGACTGCACGTTCAAAGTGTCCGCACAGATGTTTTGAGCGATCGAAAATAGAAATAATAGACTGATTATTAATTGTATATGGAATTTGTTGTGCATATTGTTGTATTTAATATCCATTTTCTCAATCCTGTTTATTTTACCATTCAAAAGCCAAATTTAATGATTAATTCGTATTTTACTCTATTTTTAGAATTATTTTTGATTTATCACACGATGGTTCCGTTTTCGCATTAGACCTGTGGCATTTACTATTTAACGACTCTCCTCCTACTACGGCTGTTGGAAATCACGGTTTGTTGAATTTTTAATTTTTAAATATTAACTATTAATTCTTAATTTCTTACCTTCGTGGCGTGTTTAAGGTATATTTTGACTGATCATGGTATGTAGAAACGGCTTCCGAAACCCCTTAGGGTGGCTATTCCTGTACGTTATCCTACTGACATCTTGCGGGCAAGACAATCCCACCAAGGGAAAGGTCGGCGGGCAGGCGGACACGCTTTGCGTCGACTCCATCATGCCAGACACCATGCCATTGTCCGAGGACGAACCGCTTCATATGCTCCGCATCGGTGCGGTGGGTGACCTCATGGTCCATGACTACCAGATGAAGAAGGCCTATCGGAATGATACCGACACGTTCGATTTCTCCCCCGTTTTCCGTCAGATACAATCTTATCTAGACGAAAACGATCTTCTAATAGGCAACCTGGAGACCGTCTTCGCAGGCAAGGAGAAGGGACGCAGGGCGGATGTCTACGGGTATGCCTCGTTCCCCTACTTCAATGCGCCGGACTGCTTCGCCGCTACCTTGGCGGAGGCTGGGTTCGACCTCTTAGCGACCGCCAACAACCACACGATGGATTCGTATCCGGAGGGGGCTGCGGCCACCCTGAACCTGCTGGATTCCCTGCATATCCTCCACCACGGCACGTCACGTGACTCCGCGGAGAGGGAAAGGCTCTGCATCGTGGAGCGTAACGGAATCAAGGTAGGTTTCTGCAGCTATACCTATAGCCTGAATGGAGTCTTCGTGCCTAAGGATAAACGATTCATGGTCAATGAGTTTTGCAAATATGACTCGGCGAAGGTGAGTGGCATGTGCGAGACGATCCGTCGGTTACGGCGAGCGGGGGCGGACTTCACCGTGGCGTACCTGCATTGCGGGACGGAATACCAGAAACAACCGAACCGCTACCAGCGCAGGATGGCCGACTCGCTCCACCGGGCGGGATGCGACCTGATCCTGATGGCCCACCCGCATATCCTCCAGCGCATGGAGATTCTTCCGGCGGAAAGCACCCTGCCACGAAGCCTAGTGGCCTACTCGTTAGGGAACTTCCTCTCCAGCCAAGTCTTCCATGACAGCATACCCAAAGACATCGGAGCCATCCTGCAGGTGGATATCGTGAAGCGGCGGGATAGCACCTTCATCAAGAATGTCTATGTCGTACCCACTTACAACTATTGGCGGTCCGACCATATCGGAGTCCTCCCCGTCGTGAAGGCGCACGACACCCCCAAGGAGGTAATCAAGCTGCGTCCGAAAGATAAGAAACGCATCAATCACGCGTACGACGATGCTTTGCGGATACTGCGAGGCGAGATGGATTCCACATTGTGGAGCATTGAGGGGGATCGGTATCGATTGGCATGGTAGCAAAAACGTCCGTGTGAACATCCCACACGGACGCTTCTCCTATCGTTTTTGGATTGTAATCAAAAAGCTGTTTTAATAGTTGGTGTAGTCCATTGAGAGTTGGAATACATACGATGGATCATTAAACCGGGCAGGAAGCTCGCTTTCCTTCGTTAATATAACATCATCAATGGAGTAATCTGCATTTTCGAAGTATTCCGACTTAGGTTGGGCCAGCATCTCCGTGTCGGAGATTCTTTTCAACGTGTAGCCATAAATGTTTGTTAAGAACGAAGCGGAATAGCCCAACAAATTATTGGTGACATTGGTGCCGGTTAATTTCAGGGAAATCCAATTGTCCTCCCCCATATAGGATGTGTTGTAACGTATTATGTGCGTGTTGACACCATCGATCTGAATATATTCTTCAGGGCCATTCTCCTTCTTCACGTGCCAGATGCCTTGTACGTCGTCGAGGGTGTATTGTACCACCTCCTCTTCTTTTACGGTAGTGGTATCGCTCTCTACCTTCGTGGTATCTTCCGTGATGATAGATGGTGTGACGTCCGTCGTGTCAGCAGGAACCGGTTTAGTGTTGTTATCGTTTTCGTCATCGTCATTGCCGCATGAAGCGAGAGGAAGCAAAACAACTGTTCCAATAGCCAAAAATAAAAGGATAATCTTTTTCTTCATAATTTTATCATTTAATGTTTATAGAATCTATCTTTCCGTAAGACATTGGCTTTAACGAATCGACCGTCGCCTTATGGTTGTGTAAAGGTATATAAAAAAATATATATAGTTTATAGTTTCCCCCTTTTGCAGATGTTTGGGCACGATATTTACTATTTAGCTCAAGTTTCGCAAGTGATTTTAAGTTAAGCCATTATCGCACGTCGCTAGCCCAGAATGGGCGTCACATCTTAGGCTGGGGGTTCAACCCATGTTGTGTGAATTTGTCCTACATAATATACCGCCGAATCGCAGAGATATAGGCCGTGCCATAGCGGGAAAGCGGAACGCCTTTACGTGTGACAACACCGACCGTCATTTGGTCACTGACCGCAAGGGGTCTGGCGATGATGTTTTGGCCGTTCAATTCGGTACTGATGACACCCGAACAGATGGTGTACCCGTTCAGACCGATCAGCAGGTTGAAGAGGGTCGCACGGTCACGCACCTTGATGTTGCGCGGGCAATCGAAGTCGATGGCGGTCAGCGGCTCCTCAGCGTAGTAGAACGAGTTGAAATCGCCCTGCTCATACGTGAGGTAGGGATACGGACTCAGGTCCGACAGCGAGATGCGCTCCTTCTGTGCAAGAGGATTCCTAACCGACAGGAAGACATGGAGCGGTGTGCTGAACAACGGTTCGAAGACCAGGTTGCTCTTCTTCAGCAACTTCCTCAACACCTTCTCGTTCTTTCCACAGAGATAGAGCACCCCCACCTCGCTCTTCATCTTCGCCACATCATCGATGATTTCATTGGTCTGCGTCTCGCGCAACGTGAAATCATAGCTATCCCCGCCAAACTCACGGATAACATCCACAAAGGCATTCACGGCAAACGAGTAGTGCTGGCAGCTAACCGAAAAGATGGTGTTTCCTCCCGCTCCCCCCTTGTACCGATCCTCCAACAGGGAAGCCTGCTCCAACACCTGCCTTGCGTACGACAGGAACTCATCCCCCTCATTGGTGATGGTCACACCTTTGTTGGAACGATTAAAGATGACGATATTCATCTCATTCTCAAGCTCTTGTATGGATGCCGTCAAACTTGGCTGAGAGATGAAGACCCGCTTGGCGGCCTCCGTTATGTTGCGCGTGTCAGCCACCGCGACAACATATTTCAACTGTTGTAAAGTCATAAATCTATTTATCTTGTCATAGGATATACCTATCGTCAACGTACAAAAATTAGTATTTTCCCAATTGCAAAAAAAGGCAGAACTTTGCAAAAAACAAAATTAAACCAAAGAAAAGAATATATGACATTGAGAAAAACATCAGTAATTGGATTCCCACGCATCGGGAAGGACCGCGAACTCAAATTCGCAAGCGAAAAGTTCTTCAAGGGAGAGATCTCTGAGGAGGAGCTAAAGAAGACAGCCGCGGCAATACGCTTATATGGCTGGGAGAAGCAACAGAAGGCAGGCATCTCGTTCATCCCTTCGAACGACTTCTCTTTTTACGATAATCTGCTTGACACCGCATTTTTGCTCAGCGTCATTCCTGACAGGTACAAACAGTTGAATCTCAGCGATCTGGAGACCTATTTCGCTGTGGCGCACGGATATCAGGGTGCGAAGGGCGACGTGAAGGCGCTTCCTATGAAGAAGTGGTTCAACACCAACTACCACTACATCGTGCCTTCGATTGACGGCCAAACGAAGATCCGCCTCGCCAACAACCCTAAGCCTCTCTTCGAGTACAACGAAGCGAAGGCGGCCGGCATACAGACGGTTCCGAGCCTCATCGGAATCTACACCTTCCTACGCCTATCGAACTACAGCGGAGGCTTGAAGGCGGAGAATTTCGTGGAGGACGCCCTGAACGCCTATGCACAACTCGCCGAGCAGCTCCGCAAGGCGGGTGCGGAATGGATCTCCATCGCGGAGCCTGCGCTCGTCTTCGACATGAGCGAGCAGGAGAAGAGCTTATTCAAGAAGATCTATGCGACCCTCGTGGGGAAGATCCATGCGACTGGGCTGAAGGTTTCGTTGCAGACCTATTTCGGGGACGTGCGCGACGTGTACGCCGAACTGACTTCCCTAGGCTTCGATGGTATCGGCCTGGACTTCATCGAAGGGAAGAAGACGCTTGACCTCCTGAAGTCTGGTTTCCCTAAGAACACGCTTCTCTTCGCAGGTGTGGTGAACGGAAAGAACATCTGGCGAAGCGAATACGAGAAGAAGAACGCAATATTAGGAAAAATCGGGGAATATGTTGACCCACAGAACATCGTGATAGGCACCTCCTGCTCATTGCTGCACGTTCCATACACAGTGGATTCCGAGAATATACTGTCGGAGAGCATCAAAAAGCACCTTGCCTTCGCGGAGGAGAAGATCGTCGAGCTCAGCGACCTCGCGAGCCAGGACGAAGAAAAACGCAAACAGAACAAAGCTCTTTTCGGAGAGGAGCGCGTCCAGAAGAACAGCAGTGTTCAACAAGCACTTAGCAAGTTGTCCGAAGCCGACTTCACCCGTCTGCCGGAGCGAGGCGAGCGCAAGAAGATCCAGAAGGATGTCTTCAAATTGCCGCCGTACCCTACGACGACCATCGGTTCCTTCCCGCAGACGGCGGACGTGCGCGCCAATAGAGCCGCCTTCAAGAAGGGTTCTATCTCGGCCGAGCAATACAAGGAGTTCAACCGCAAGAAGATCTCCGAGTGCATCGCACTGCAGGAGCGTCTCGGACTGGATGTCTTGGTGCACGGCGAGTTTGAGCGCAACGACATGGTGGAGTATTTCGGCAACAACCTGGACGGCTTCATCTTCACCCAAAACGCATGGGTGCAGAGCTACGGAACACGTTGCGTTAAGCCACCGGTAGTGTGGGGTGACGTTCATCGTAGCGCACCCATCACGGTGGAATGGTCTGTTTTCGCGCAGAGCAAGACCAACAAGCCGGTCAAGGGAATGCTCACGGGTCCTGTCACCATCCTGAACTGGTCGTTCCCACGCGAGGATGTCTCCCTGAAGGAGCAGGCGCAACAAATCGGTCTCGCCATCCGTGACGAGGTGCTTGACCTCGAGAAGAACGGTATCAAGATCATCCAAATCGACGAGGCGGCCCTTCGTGAGAAGCTTCCGTTGCGGAAGAGCGATTGGCACAGCGAATACCTGGATTGGGCGATTCCCGCCTTCCGTCTGGTGCACGCCAAGGTGAAGCCGGAGACGCAGATTCACACGCACATGTGCTACAGTGAGTTCGGCGACATCATCAAGGACATCGACGCAATGGATGCGGATGTGATCACCTTCGAGGCGAGCCGTTCCGACCTCAAATTGTTGGATGCTATCAAGGAGTCGAACTTCCGCACGCAGGTGGGTCCGGGCGTTTATGACATCCACTCTCCGCGCGTTCCGTCGGTGGAGGAGATCGTCGATGCCCTGCACAAGATCATCGCCAAGGTCGACAAGGAGAACGTATGGGTGAACCCAGACTGTGGACTCAAGACGCGTGGCGAGACAGAGACGACCGCAAGCCTCAAGAACCTTGTGGAGGCAGCGGAGATACTACGGAAAGAATAATTCAATACCATCATACCATTCTACCGTTGAGTTGGACCCATCTTAATAGTGGGAAAATCTATGGGGGCGTCAAATCATTGGCGCCCCCATAATTTTCAAAACATACTATATACTTATTTCACCTCTACCTTCAGGGAAGTATCCTCGTTGGAAAGGAGGTAGATACCCGTGCGGAATCCTTTCGCTTGGAGCAAGGAAGATACGTCGTCGCCCGGGTTGATATCGATATTCCCTAAAACCTTTCCGTTCATGTCTATGATGGAGAATGAGCCTTGGATGGATTGCAGATCCACAGCGTCAGCCAAACCCGAAGTGAACCCGTTTTCAGCCTCAAAGGATATCCAGTCCACGTTAGCATAGTTACCGTCGATGACAAGCTTGAGGACGTGCGTGCCCTCCTCTATCTGCGAGGTCTTGCCCTCTATGACGGTATAGGTATCCCAATCGCCTCCGTTAGGTACTTTAATGGTTGAGGTGATCTCCTTGCCGTCGATCATCAGGTGGAAGGAGGAGCCGTCACTACCGGAGGCGACACGTGCGCTCCATTTGTAGGTGTCTGTCTTCTTCACATCCACCGTATATTCGAGCCACTCTCCTTCGTTGGTGTAACCGATAGCCATGCCATCACCGCATTTTTCCACGTCCACGCCTTCGTTCGTGCGGAAGTTCGCCTTCCCTTTGTTCTCTTCCTCCGCATCGCTGTAGGCGATACCGCTGCCGCCGAGGTCATACTCCTCCACCTCAATCTTGCCAGGCAGAACGCTAGGCGTGCCCTTGTAAGGCGTTTGTGGCACATGCACGGTCACCGTGACGGTTGATTTCCCTTCGTTCCCCTCGTTGTCTGTGGCAACGGCGGAGAGAGTGTAGGTACCCTCCTTCAGTCCCTCAATCGTGTAGGTGTAAGGAGCGGAGGTAGATTCGCCCAACTTCGTGTCACCATTGTAGAAAACCACGGAGCGGATGGAGCCGTCCTCGTCCGTCGCATCGACGGATAGGGTGACGGTAGCGGGCGCCTCCAGGTCATCGCTGGCGGTAGGCGAAGTGAAGCTCACCTTCGGCGTGCCCTTCTTCCCGCCGCCCACAAGGGTCGTGGCGCTCTGGGCCTCCAAAGTGATTTGGAAAGAAGTACCACCGTTGACGTCCTCCTCCTTCTTCACGTTCTTCTGACCGCTGGTCACGTAGCGCTCCCACGAGGAGACCTGCGAGCCAGGGATGGAGATGGTCAGCGTCTTGGAGCTCGTGTTCTTGTTGACGAGCACGAGGACTATATCGTTATCCTTCTTGAAGGCGGATATATTCACGTTATTCGTCGGGTTCTGGGTAGCGTCCACCCTGACGAAGCCCGGACGAACGAACTTAGAGTACTGTGCGAAGCAGTAGCCACGCTTGGTGACATTGCCGTTATCCTTGATCAAGCTATAGGAGCGGCGGATGTACCACCACACGTAGGTTTGGAAATTACCCCTCACGACAGCGTTCGTCATGTGATCCGCCACCTCCAGCGCCTCCGGCCAGGTATCCGCGTCGCTGCTACTGTTCGGGTAGTAGACCTCCGTCATCCAGAGTTCCTTCCCTGCGCCCTTCTGTTGGAAGAGCGGGTAGCTGAATTGGCTCACCTGCGTACCGTAGAGGTGGGTGGCGAGGATATCCAGGTTGGCGAGCGCCTTGGAGTTGTTGAGGATTGGGTCGGACGTGCTCTTCGTGTATTGGAAAGACTCCGGCGCCATGACCCTGCATTTGATGTCCTGTGCGTAGTTCGCCATGAAGGTAGCCATGTCGTTCGAAGGCCACCACGTCCAGTCGGAACCATAGTCCGGCTCGTTTTGGATGGACATGGCATAGAGATCCACGCCTTTATCTTTCATGTAGTCGATGAACTTGTTCAGGTGCTGCACGTAAGCCCCGTACGAACTCGTTTTCAGACGCTTGGACGATTGGTAAGGCTCACACATGCTCGACGGCGGACTCCAAGGGGAGGCGAATACAGTGACGCCCTTCTTCACAGCGTTTTGCGCCGTGGCGACCTCCTTGCTCCAGTTGCTCTCCTCAGGATCCACATGGATACGCAGGACGGAGAGGCCCAATTGCCCCTCGTCATTACCGAAAGCCGTCTCACGCTGGCTGGCGGAGAGGTCATCGATCCATGTCGGGAAGTTAATGCCACCGAACCCCTTGATGAGTTG
>JAFXPK010000053.1 GCA_017527905.1 Paludibacteraceae bacterium | reverse complement strand
TTGACACTATTTTGTCACATTGAACATCCTCAGGATGGATATTGAAGCTGTCCCTTACGACCACTTTCTTCACATTGCTGTACAATGTGTTCTTACATACGTCATCGGTCACCTTGCGACGGAAGTAGGTTGTGGTTTTCAGGTTATATTTCCCGCCCTCGTTGGTTGGTGCGAAGAACGGATCGTTATCCTCTCCCTTCACAATCGCACTGAATACTGTGTCGTTGCTCCACTCCCACGTATAGGTATACTTTCCGCTTCCGCCTTTCGCCACATATCCCTTTATCGTGTCGATGGCCGAATTGTAGCATATCGTCTTCGTACCGTAGTCTATGCCGTTGTCTTTCAATGGCGCATAGACGTTCATCGTCACTTCGTTCGATGTGGCATATCCACCAGGATATCCGCCTCCGCAGGAGACTATCGCACGGAAGGTAACAGTCTGCATTAGCTTTTCGACGAAAATAGTTTGTTGGTATTCTCCAATCGCAGTTCTTCTGATATCCTCAAATGTGGCATTAAATATATCCAAGTTATTTCCATTATTTACCGTCATCCAATTGTCGTTGTTCTCCAACTTATATTGCCAAGTGGTTTTATAAGTTGCGCTATCTCCACCTTCAATTTTGTATAATGTAAGATACTTTGTCTGTCCATCGTTCGGACAGAAAGAACTATCCAGTGGAGTCTTAGACAATACAGGTGTCATCAGTTTCTCGTAAATAGTGAACACATAATCGATTGTATCTGACATACAAACCTCTTCGGAAATCTTCGCCTTTTCGCTTCTCACAACGCTCACACTGTTCTTCCCAAAGTGGAGGTCGTCACCGAAGAAGACTTTTTGTTTCTTGCCTTCCAGATTCTCCACTTCTCCCCTCCCTAAGAACAAATAAGGGTCGTCGTGGTAGTAGTAACGGTTGAAGACGATGCTATCCGGTAATGGTTGATCGGAGGAATAGAGTGAACTGCTTGCCAAGTTGACGCGTGGATTCTCCACGTCTGTCTTGAAGCTGACGGAAAGATAGTTGTCGCTTTGACTGCTTGTGCCGCAATCATCCGTAGCGACAACACGGAAATAAGTCTTTTTATTTCCAAGATTGTTCACAGCCACCGATATGCTCTTCGCAACGGTGGTCTTGTTGCCGTTCCATGCCGCAGGGACTGCCGTCCAATCGTCAGCTGCCGCCGTATGGGAGTATTCCCACTTCATAGCGACTTTGTCAGGATCCAATCCGCATGACATCGTCACCTCGGACTTGCTTCCCTTACAGAACTCTATGTAGTTTTGTTCGTACCCTTCAAAGGATATGCCACCGACCTTCATACCGGCGCCACCTTTCACGATGAAAGGCGTGCTGCTAATCCTTCTGGTCTTGCCACCCGCATCCTTTCCGCTGAACACTACCGTGTAGGAGTATGTCCTTCCCGCATCAACAGTGAACTTATAGGTGCTTCCAGTCGCCATAGGGCTATTCCCATAAAACCACTTCCATTGGGCATCCGCCATTTCTAGAATGGATTTTTCTCCGAATGTGATCTCGTCCGCATTTTTCACTGAGAGTTCCACCTCCTGACCGGCACATACCTCTATCATATCCGTCTTGTCATTGCTGATGATGATCGGAGTGCCCAAGAATCCCTCGTTCACTCGGAATAGGTAGGTGGCGCTACACTCACACTTTCCAACTCTTGCGCCCTTGCGCTGTACTTTCAACTCAACTGTTTTTTGGTCCGGATCAAACATGGTTGAGTCTATCGTTAAGGAGAATGCGCTACCATTGTATGTAATGGTGGTGGATTCTGTCGTGGTGCTGGCATTGCTCAGAGAGTAGGAGATCACATCCCCACTGCTGACATTTTCCAACACGACGGAGACCGTTGTTTTGCCGTCCTTGAAATCCTCAGTGGTAATCATGCTGTTGGCGGGTTTGATGACCATGGTCAAATCCTTCTCCACCGTCACCTTCGACTTTTGGCTCTCCGCCTTGTAGATGTTCTTGTTCGTACATGTGTTGTCCGTCACTATGGCATAGAATGTACTATCCACTGTGAGATTGTTCACGTTGAACACGAGGGAACCATCCTTTGAGACGCTTTTGTCTTGGGATAGGTTGCCAGGCATCAAAACCAGATCATAGACCGTTCTGCTTCCACCTCCCTTGGCGGTGACGGTCACTTCGACACCCTCGCCATTGCAGACGCTGTCTTCTGACAAGGCGATGGTCGGAACCTCAAGCGCACCTACGGTCTCGATGGTGGTGCTATCCGTTACGGTATAGCATAGCTCAGTACCTTCGTAACGGTAACAGGTTCTTTTGACCTTATAACTTTTGCCTGCCTCAGGGAAGGTGAAGTTCAGTGTGTTCCCTGTCTCTCCTGTCTTGATGTCCCCGTTGACGCTCCAAGAGTATGATTTATAATACTCATCGTTTACCGTACTGCTTAATGGAATCTGTACTCCTGCACATACCTTCGTTTGGCTGGATATTCCGTTCGGACCGATTTCCACAGATGTCTTGCGGTCCTCGATTTCAGATTCCTTGATTGTCTTATGGAGCGTGGTTTGACATCCCGTCTCAGTGTTCAAGACGATGATATCGTAATTGTAATCTTTCTTCTCCGTCAACTTAATCTTAGCCGTTGATACTCCTTCGACACCTGCGAACGCCTCTTTCCCACGGTGGATTTCACAGAGATGTCCGTCTTTAGCCGCCCTGACTGTTATTTCGTTGCCGACCACCCTACATGAGCTGACGGTTGGCGTGACATCTATCTTCTCGTATGTCTCGACCTCTATTGATTGGCTGGATACGATGGTGTCGCCACAGAACTCCACAGCGGACTGGACCATATAGTTTTGTGTGGCTGGCATTTCATAATCTGTGACCTTCTCATTGAATGTCTTCAATGTTCTATATCTTTCTCCGTCATAGTGGAAGTACCAGTATTTGGTCAGACACAGGGAAGCACCGAATTTACTGGTCATCAATGTCTGTTCATCCAGAAGGTGGTCATTGTTCAGTCGCATTGATAACTCGATAGTGTCTCCGTAACATTTCGGATCCACTGTTAATAATCCGTCGACAGACACTGAAGGCTTCGGCTTTGAGTAGGTGGTGACCGTCAGAGCGTCGCTCACGTCCTTACCCATTTCCGTTCCGTCCGGCATGTAGGACGTGACCACACGCCTTAGATATATCTTCTCGTCCTCGTTGATTTTCCTTTGCCAATTTCCGTCATAGTTCTTACTCTCGAAGTATATGCTTTCGCCGCCAGCGTTTACGTTGGACATCTTGTACCAACTGCTTCCGTCATTGCTGTATTGCCATTCGTACATGGCGGTGGCTTGACCCGTGATCGCCTCCGGTATGGCGTTGTTTTCGTTCAATTTTGGCACGGTTGAACCAGGACATACATATATCGTGCTGACAAGGAATCTATTACCAGCCACTTCATCCAGCTTCATGAACTCGACCTTGACTGGTTCGCTTATGCAGTTTGTTCCAACCGTACGTTTCTTGTAGAAGTAAAGGGCTGGAGGCATGTCATCCGTGAGGTTGGTTTTGTACACCCCTCCTGTCATGGGTTTCAAATCCGATCCGTCATTCTTTTCGCTATAGAAATATTTATGTGTGCTGTTCTCCTTGTCGGAGATGATCAGCTTGCATTCCCTTCCACGGTATCCCTTTACAACAATATAATTCTCCTCAGAAGAAGTGTTCTTTGTTAGGCTGATGTTATTACTTGTCGTCGTGATATTATCGACCGTGAATGTCGGCAATGGGTTGACATGTATAACCGCCTCTTTGACGATTGGTTCACTACTGCATCCGTCCTGCATGCTCACTACAAAACGGACATCATTTTGTATGTTTGGATAATTTCTTGTCGTGTTCACCTCGTTGTCGGAGGTGAACTCCTCTACATCGTCGCCATTGATAATTTTACAGTTGAAAGAGAACTTCTCCATCTTGTAATCGGACGGATTCTCCCCCTCTTTGTATTTCGCTGCGAATTGCACGTCCTCCAAGTTATCTCCCATGCACACCTCGGGTTGACTCACCTCAACTGTTAAGTCATCTGTCTTAGCCTTCTTGCTTATCTTAATCGTGTAATATATATCGTCAGGTGCATATATTTCCGCATTATCGAAATTCTCCAATATGACACACTGCCTGAATTTGTATGTCACTCCTTCCTCAAGTGACGAGAGAGGTATTCTTAAATCAGGATCGTTATCTGGATTATATGTGAAAAGTTCATTGGTTCTTCTTATCTTATCCTCTTTACCCTTCGTTTCCAAGAGCCTTTCAGATGTTTTGTCTGTAGAGTATTTCCAGCGGTATTTTACGCCGTATGCGGATGCATATTTTGAGAATTCTCCGAAATCACATTTGTTCCCTGGATATATTTTATAATCATTTTCGTAATTGCTAGCAGTATTGCCGACTACTAATTGTGTGGTCGCAGGACATTCTACTCTGTCCGGTTTTTCATAGATTCCATCCAATGATGGAGAAGGAAGCACTAAGAACTCAATCTTATTGCTCTCGCATTTTGTAGAACCAACGAAATTAGAGTTGTCATACTCTACAGATCTGTAAACCTCGAACTTTTGTCCTGGCTTAAATTCTCGCCCATTATTGCTTGCTTTGAATGTTCCAGTACTAATATTATCCACATAAATGTCATTTGACAAAGTAGCGTTTGAGTACTTGGGAATAAACATTTCACCTCCTGATCCTGTCGGATTTGTTATTCTTACATAATCTTTTACTGTACATTCCACGCCACCGTAAGATGGAGATACTTTATTAACGGTTGATGATAATCCAATATTACTCTCTGTCTGGCTTTCATATATTGCATATAAATTAGCCTCTAATTGAGGATTATATTCACTGTTAACGGCTAAATCTCCGACATCACATTTGAATATTCGAATTTGTAAAACATTTTCACCTGAAGTGTGAGCGTATCCAAGAAAAGTCTTGTCTTCATGTATCCAACCCTTCTCATCTGTGTAATTCCACTTGCAATAATATACATTTCTAAGAAATATGTCTATATATCCGTATTTGTTGTAATAATACAAATTATCAGCATTCCGTTTTATTTCTTCCCATAATTTATTTGTATTTAGGCTAAAAACTTTCCCCGGTATAAGATAGTTATAACCATAATTTTTATTGGTCTTTAGAACATGTTCATCCTCTGGTTGCGTTGTGCAACCATAATAAACAGCATTGCTCCATGTTGACGTTTTATTTATTGTTGTCCATTCAAGATTATATATAACGAATAAATCTTTTGGATAGTCCATTCCTTTATTGTAATCATGCCACAATCTATGAGTTGCAACAAATGCTGTACTGCTAATGTCAATGAACTTCTCTATGAAGTATGATTCTGTCATATATACAGTTCTTTCCCCTTGGTAAAGACATTTCATTTCTTCTTTTTTGTCAGGAAAATCAAACTCCGTGTGTTCTAGTTTGCCTTTGTGATGATGGTCTTCGATTCGTTCAACACCGGGAACTTCATGCCAATCTGAGTGTGCATATTCTATGCCTGTGTCGCCAAAGCGCTGTCCCAAAACGGCTATGTTATTTAGGAATCCGATCAATATTAAGGTGATTCTCTTTACTATACTAAAATTTGCTTTTTTCATGTGCTTAAATTTTTGAAATTTCACATGGAGGGGTCACTTTTTATTATTATTTGTCGATTGTGATTGTCTCTTTTTTCCAAGTACTCCAAGCTCCTTCGTTGTCCAAACAACGATAGTAGATGGTGTGCTTACCTGGTTCTTGGAATACGTGGTTGAAAACATTTATGGATGTGGCGGTGATATAGGTTCCTCCGTATGCGGCTTTACCGCTTTGCCAATATCCTTCTCTTTGTTCGTAACGATTCTCGTTTTTCCTGTATTCTATAATATTTCCGTCAATACATACTTCGTATTTGCTTACGCTACCATCTTTGTCGTAACTGTTTCCTAAATCGATTTTCCTTTCCATGCCTTCTCCTGATATTGCTATTACTGGAATGGGTGCTATATTCCCAATTATATTGACCTTCACTTTTACTGGATATTCATTCCAAAAGTGGTCTCCATATACTAATATGAAATAACGATATCCCAATAGCCTTGCAGATGTGTCTGAATCGAACAATTGAACTTCGTCATGGGTTATTCCACCGATCAATGTGTAGTCGTTTTCTTTGTACTCAACCGAACTTCCAATGTTAAATTTTTGAGCGTCTCCAGTCCCAGGGTTTTGGGGATCTAGATACTCACTCCATGGCCTGATATATTCACTTTTCCCAAACATCTCACGGTATACTCTGAATCCGCTTTTATCTGTTTCAACAGATTTGCTAAATACTTTTTCAGTGCGAATTGTGACTTCTTGCATTTTGGGGTAATGGGCATCTACCGTATCGATGTGATCCGGATAGTTTATGTAGAATGTGATCTCTGAACTTTTTTCTTTGAACCAGTCATCTCGAGTGTCGCAAGATACGCAGACAATTGCACATGCGATAATTCCTAAAACATATATTGTTTTTTTCATGTCCTTCTATTTTTATCTGTGGAAGTTAAACCTAACTGCTAAAGAGAAGTTGGGCTTCAAGTAGTTCTCTGCTTTGCTGAACAGAGCATATTGCTGCGCTTTCACCACGAATGAAAATTTCGTCCATGGAATGAACTCCACGCCAGTGCCTACTTGTGCACCGAAGCATAGACCTTTCTCTTGCACATCGACTAGGTCGCAAAGCCATTTGTCATATCCGACGGCAGGACCTAATCCCCAATGCCAATAAAACCATCTGGTGGAGTTTATCAGGTTGTGCTCAAAGCCTGGAGATACGAGTATAGTGTTTATGAATTCAGTGTAACCGAAGAAAGCTCGCTCATGATCTAGTTCCACCAAGAGCGACATCCTGGTGTTGAAACAGTAGGCGTAGGTTAGTCCGAAGTCGATTATGTTCTTCGTTCCGTGACCGGCTCTGAGGCCGACTGATTGGCATCCCTTTACGTGCGAGAGGGTCACTGCCGCATATTGGTTGAGGCGTTCTTCCGCCATGCACGTTGTCCCGAGCATTAGCGCAACTGACAGACAGATCAATTTGTATGCCATCTTTCTTTTAATATTTCTCATTTTCTACTGTTAATTATCACTTAAACACTTCCGAATGTCCTTCATGGCTCTCTTTTACCATGCCTTTCTGTTCGTGTGCTACGTCAATAAACCACAACTTGCGCCCGAATGGGCAATATCTATGTGCTTTTATTTAAAATCTCTGCAAAAATAATAATTAAATTAATATGAAACAATAGCGAAGTGTTTTTTACACAAAAATATTTTATATACACTTGGAGGTGCGTTAAATAGTACTTGAAACGCAGAAGTGTATCTGTGAAATCGGACCGTCATGTCCCTCTTTTTCGTAAGATTTATGTGATATATGTCAAGAGAAGGTGTATCGTTGGGTCTGTTGTGGTACGTGATTTTGTTCGTCTCCGGGATGGGGGTGGGGTGTTTTGCAATATCGCCCAGTTTTGAAGACGCATCTTTGCTCCTGTTGAGGAAACGTCATGTTTCATCTCCTAAAGATGTCAATATTTTTGACCTATACTAACTTCTTGGGGGATTCTATTGCGAAAAGAATGTTAAATTTGTATAAAATTACGAACAGATAAAATATTAGCTTGTTGACGAAAAAACATTCTTTGTGGTTTGGATTTCGGGGAATTATATGCTAAGTTTGGATTGTGACGGTTGAAAAATCTCACGCTTATTATTAATGTGTATGTCGAACTAAAATTTCTACGGCCATGAAAAAAGGAATCGCAATTTTCGCAGTGTTGGGTGTTTGCGCCGCCGCTGCAGTAATCTATCAAAACCACTTGAACAATACTTGTGAGTTGAGTGCTGCTAACGTTGAGCCAGAGCCTGACATGGTACTTCAGGAGCCTGTTGAAGAGAATCTTGGGTCAGAACAATTGTTCTCTGACATGACGAGTAAGTTCACATCCGCGGAGGAACAACAAAGCTTTTACGAGTGATATGTGTTTGTTCTTGCGTGGGTAAGTTAATAACGAGTTAATGTTTCACCTATAAGGTATGGTGCAAACGAAACAGGAGGCTTCCTATAGGCCTCCTGTTCTGTTTTTGGCGGGTTGTGATGTGCGCCTGCTTGGACATGCAAAAAAAAAGAGGCTACCCGAAGGCAACCTCTTCTGTTATGCGAGTGGAACGGCTTAAGCGTTCTTTACTTTCTCTACCACTGCCTTGAACGCCTCAGGTTGGTTCATGGCTAAGTCAGCCAACACCTTACGGTTCATTTCGATACCTGATTTGTGGATAGCGCCCATCAATTGAGAGTAGGACATACCTTCCAAACGAGCTGCGGCGTTGATACGTTGGATCCACAATGCGCGGAAGTTACGTTTCTTATTTCTACGATCGCGGAAAGCATACAAAAGACCCTTCTCCCAAGTGTTCTTTGCAACTGTCCAAACGTTCTTTCTTGCACCATAGTAACCTCTGGTGAGTTTCAAAATTTTCTTTCTCTTTGCTCTTGAAGCAACGTGATTTACTGATCTTGGCATTTTCTTAAAAATTTGTGACCGTTAGCGCCTCAATTGAATGAGAACTTCATGCTAAACAATCGATTAATACTAAGTTTTTTAACGTAAGCAAAGCAAGCTTCTTACACTCTTCATGTCAGCTGTTGAAACAAGCCCCATGTGAGTCAATCCCAACTTCTGCTTCTTCGTCTTCTTCGTCAAAATGTGACGTTTGAATGCATGCTTTCTTTTAATCTTTCCTGATCCGGTAAGGGCAAACCTCTTTTTGGCACCGGAATTAGTCTTTACTTTTGGCATTGTTTTGTAAATTAAATTAAACTGTGTATTAAGAAAATTTCTTACTTCTTTTTCTTAGGTGAGAGTTGGATGATCATCCTCTTCCCTTCCAATTGAGGGAGTTGGTCCACCTTCGCATACTCCTCGAGGTCGTTGGCGAATCTCAGCAAAAGAACCTCGCCTTGCTCCTTGAATAGGATGGAACGACCTTTGAAGAAGACATATGCCTTTAATTTAGCACCCTCTTGAAGGAACCCGATGGCGTGCTTCAACTTGAAGTCGTAGTCGTGGTCGTCGGTCTGAGGCCCGAAACGTATCTCCTTCACCACCACCTTGGTGGCCTTGGCCTTCATTTCTTTCTCCTTCTTCTTCTGTTGATAGAGGAATTTCTGATAGTCGGCTATCCTGCAAACGGGAGGAACCGCATTCGGAGAAATTTCAATCAAATCCAACTCTAAATCGTCGGCGATACGAAGAGCCTCCTCAATCGGATAAACTCCTTGTTCTACATTGTCACCCACGAGACGAACTTCGCTCTCTCGGATTCGATCATTGATGCGATGTTGCTCTCTGCCTGTTCCGCCATTGTTGGTGTTGGCGTTTGTCTTCGCATCCGTTCTCTTGATGAATGGTTTTGTTGTTGCGATAATTGTTTCCTCCTATTAATTAGTTAAACTTATTGACTATCAGAAAACTGGCTCGTCCAAAAGGCTTTTCCCCCTTTCTTATCCCGCCATTCCTTCAAAATCGACTGCAAATTTAGTTAATTTTATGATATTATGTATTTTTCCTCAATTATTTTTTCCTGTTGACTTCCACATTTTTTTTCATCGCTGTCCGCTATAAACGATTGGCCCAAAAATCCTTTCCTTGAAGTCTCATCCCTCGTTTGTGCACCTGACGTTGGCGTGTGTCGCTTATGGCTCGGGGTTTAAACGAGGCAGTTCCCCTTTCGTGTATTCCACTGATTTGCATTCGAGGAGGACGTATGGCGCAAAGTCTATGAATCCTTCTGCCTGATCAATCACGAGCGTGAGTTTGTCACATCCGCGGAATGCCCAACCCCTAATCTTGGTCACGTTTTGGGATAGCTCCAATCTTGTCAGGCTCTTGCACCCGTCGAATGTGTAGGGCTCAATCAATGTTACTCCTGAAGGAATATTTATCTCCTTCAAATTGACACATCCCATAAATGCCCCGAACTCGATGGATGTGACACTCGTTGGTATCTTTATGCTTTTTAAACTGATACATCCTGCAAATGCTTCGCTTGAGATGGATGTGACGCTCGTCGGTATCTTCACGTCTGTTAGGCTTTCACAACCGGTAAATGCTCCATATCCTATCTCGGTCACGCTTGTGGGAATCTCAATGCTTTTTAGCTTTTTACACCCCTTAAATGCGTAATCTTCGATGCTGGTTATGCTCTCTGGCAGCTTTATGCCTACCAATTCTTCGCATTCGTAGAAGCAGTGGTCTTTGATGGACGTGACGCTGGAGGGTAGGGTGATGATCCCTTTTGTTTTGCTGGGAACGTGAATAATATTTGTCTTCTGATAATCGTATAATATTCCCCCTTCATTCGCGAAGTATGGATTGTCGGCGGCGACATTGATGCTAGACAACTCCTTGCACATAAGGAATGACAGGGTCCCGATTTTTGCTACACTTGCGGGTATGTTGATGCTAGTCAGTTCTTTGCAATTGGTAAAAGCGTATTCTCCAATTGTGGTTACACGGGAAGGTATGGTTATCTTTTTCAGCCCAATGCATGATGAAAATGCGCTCATGCCAATGTCGGTTAGTGTCGATGGTAGCTCTATGTTGGTCAATCCTTCACATCCGGCGAATGATTCGGGGCCGATGGCTGTGACCGTATATACTTTGTCGTCTATTCTTACCCTGTCGGGGATTGAAATGGATTGGAACCTCTTGTATGATTCGTCTTTGTGCACATAAGCCGTACTGTCTGATAGAATCCTGAATTTCAACGGTGTGGATGATAGGTCCACCACCTCTGATGTTTTTCTTTCCTCTTCTCCTCGCATATCGTTAGCGGCCTCCAACGGCAGCCATAGTGCGGATGTAATCATCAAAAGGAACACTCTCTTTTTCATATTTGTCGGTTGAATTGGTTCTGAAATGTTTATGCTTGATAGCCTTGTTTAGGTGATTGCTAATCAATCGTTTGTCGTGTAGATTTGTGGACTCTATCAAAAAAAATCGAAGGCTATCCACCTTCGATTTTTTATAGATATTGAATCTGCTTGCTTGGGGCTTTTTATTCGCCCTTCTGCCAGCTGTTCATCATCGCTTCCACTTCCTCGTTGATCTTGGCAGCGAAATCCTCCAACTTGAGCGAACCCATGTCTCCTTCGCCTTGCTTCCTGACGGATACCTCTCCGTTTTCAGCCTCTTTCTCTCCGACGATGAGCATGTAAGGGATTCTCTTCACCTCGTTGTCGCGGATCTTACGTCCGATCTTCTCGTTCCTGTCGTCCAAGATGGCGCGGATGTTGTTCTCGTCGAGGTAAGCCATCACCTTTTTCGCGTAATCGTTGTACTTCTCGCTGATTGGCAACACAACCACTTGGTCTGGCGTCAACCAGAGCGGGAACTTACCGCCGGTGTGTTCGATCAACACTGCCACGAAACGCTCCATGGAGCCGAAAGGCGCACGGTGGATCATGACAGGACGGTGTCTTTGGTTATCCTCACCCACATATTCCAAGCCGAAACGCTCCGGCAGGTTGTAGTCTACTTGGATGGTACCCAGCTGCCATCTTCTTCCGATAGCGTCCTTCACCATGAAGTCCAACTTAGGTCCGTAGAATGCGGCCTCTCCGTATTCCACCTTGGCTGGCATGTTCTTCTCCTTGCAGGCCTCGACGATGGCGGCCTCCGCCTTTGCCCAGTTCTCGTCCGTTCCGACGTACTTGGTCTTGTTGTTAGGGTCGCGCAAAGAGATCTGCGCCTCGAAATTGTCGAAGTTCAAGGCCTTGAAGATGATGGAGATGATGTCCATCACGCGGATGAACTCGTCCTTCACCTGGTCAGGACGGCAGTAGATGTGCGCGTCGTCTTGTGTGAACGAACGAACACGGGTCAATCCGTGCAACTCGCCGCTCTGCTCGTAGCGGTAAACCGTTCCGAACTCCGCCAGACGCAAAGGGAGGTCACGGTAGGAGCGTGGTTGCCATTTGTAGATCATACAGTGGTGAGGGCAGTTCATCGGTTTAAGCAAGTATACTTCACCCTCCTCAGGCGTGGTGATAGGGCGGAAGCTGTCCTCTCCGTAGTGGTCCCAGTGACCGGAAGTGACGTAGAGTTCCTTGTTTCCAATGTGAGGAGTCATCACCTGTTGGTAACCGAACTTCTTTTGGATCCTCTTGAGGAAATCCTCCAGACGGAGACGAAGGGCGGTACCCTTAGGCAGCCACATCGGGAGACCCTTTCCGACCATGTCGGTGAACATGAAGAGTTCCAACTCTTTTCCGATCTTTCTGTGGTCACGTTTCTTCGCCTCTTCCAACAATGCCAAATACTCGTCCAACATCTTCTTCTTAGGGAAGGTGATGGCGTAGAGACGGGTCAACTGTTTGCGTTTCTCGTCGCCTCTCCAGTAGGCGCCCGCCAATGAGGTGATCTTGATGGCCTTGATAGGGGTTACGTCAGGCAAGTGAGGACCGCGGCAGAGGTCTGTGAAGGAACCCTGCTCGTAGAGTGTGATCTTGCCGTCTTCGAGCTCGCTGATGAGCTCGGTCTTATATGTTTCTCCTCTGTCGCCGAACATCTTCAACGCATCCGCCTTGGAAATGTCCACTCTCGTGAGGGTTTGTTTCTGTGCGACGATCTCCGCCATTTTCTTCTCGATAGCGGCGAAATCTGCCTCTTTCAGGATGGTCTCTCCGAAATCGATATCGTAGTAGAAACCATTCTCGATGGCTGGACCGATACCGAACTTTGCGTTAGGATAGAGCATCTGGACCGCCTGCGCCATCAGGTGCGCCGAGGTATGCCAGAAGGTGTGCTTGCCCTCTTCATCCTCAAACTTGTGCAATTTTACTGAGCAATCCTCGTCGATCGGACGGTTCAGGTCGCGCACTTCACCATTTACACTAATTGAAAGCACCTCTTGTGCCAAGCGGGAGCTGATGCTCTCCGCGATCTGCATGCCAGTGGTTCCCTTCTCATACTCACGCACGGAACCGTCTGGAAATGTAACTTTTATCATATCTTTAATTTTAGTTGATGGCCTACAAACGCCACCAGTGATTGAAAATTAGTCTGCAAATATAATAAAACTATTGCGCAATTGACAAGGTGTGGAAGGTAATCCTGCCATGATTTTTTAGTTGAAACAAGGAAAGCCCTCCAAGTCAGGTTCGATTCCTGAGGAGGAGGGCTTTGTTAGCAGCTAATTCGCCGTGTCACAATTGTCCTATTGCCTATATGGCAGGTTGTTACTTTTTAACATCGCGGACGAGGCGGATGGAACACAGATCCTTAGGATTTGTATAGTTGAATCGCACTTCGGTGCTAAATGTGTGATCGGCGTTGTAATTGCGAACTAAAAATCCTTTGCTAGGCGATGCGGACCAATATGCACAACCATACCAATCTAATCTGTCTTGTTCAAAAGCCGCGTCATAATAATGAATGTATGGATACATTCCGTCGCTTGGCAAGAAAACAGCTCCTGATTCCTCCATGCGGGTCCATTGGTCACACGTATAAACGGCGCGTTTGTAGAAATCCAAATCAATGTCGAACGAGTCAGCAAACGACAATTCGTTGTTGAAATCCCAGTCGTCCGGCAAAAGGACTATGCCTTTCTTTCCACAGACTGTGGCATAAGAGAAAAGTTCTCTTCCGTCCTTCTTTCTGCCAGTTATGAGGTATTCCCACTCTTCTATAGTAAGGGTACGCCAGATGTTCGGGGTGTTACCGCCGTTGGAAATCGGGTTGTATACTCCCCAATCGTATTTTGTGCCTGCGTTGCTTCCTCCAGGGGCGTAGCCAGGGTAGGTCTCATCCCTCACGAAACCTTTCATAGGGTCACATGAATAACCAGATGTGCCGAAGCGGAATTGGTTAATCCAATCTTGTTTATAGCTTAAATACTGGTTGTCAGCGAAACGCCAAGTCTTTGTGTCTTGATTGTATTGGAGATTTCCCTGGGAGAAATTCACTTGCTTGGTTTCCGAAACGGAGAACTTTCCATGAAGTAGACCTTCATTCATGTCTACGTTCGAAAGGTCAACTAGGCTATCCGGAAGGTAATTGTTTGGAACGTCTTCATCTTCACCGTCAAAATCCTCATTCTCTATCTCCTCCCCGTTCATTATTTCCGTTGCCTTCTTAGCTGACACGACTAGACGATAATGCGTTGGGGTTTCTCCCGAGATGACTCGAATAAAGTCATTGTCACATTCGATAAAGGATCCCCCCCAATCGTCAAACTTGCAGTTGGAGTATGCATGGTCTGCGGTTAGTTGTAGTGCGGCGGGATCATACTCCGCATATCCCCAAGCCCAATAGGATGCGCATGGCATGAATACAGCTCCCAAGGATTCCATCTTTTCCCAAGCTTTTTTGTCATAGACATTCGCTGCGCAATTCTCTGCTTTTGGAGTAAAGGATGAATCTACGGAGAATGACCAATCATCTGGCAAGAAGATATATCCATCTATTCCATTTACTTTGCCTTTTGAGAAAAGGCTGTCGGCTCTATTCCTCATGAACATGAGGTATCGCCAGTCTTCAGTAGATGGAGTGCTCCATAGATTTGTTTTGTTTCCTCCGTTGCGAATCGCATACGAGCTAATCCTTTGGGCGCGTTCCAAATAATCATAACTTTCACCTACACCTTGGTCGAAGTAGTAGTATGGGCACTCTGGATCATCTACACTGCCTGCGCCATGCTCAAATTTGTCGGCCCAACCTTTTGCTGGGTACATCCAGTAGTCTTGAAAGCTTTTGTCGACGATGTCGTATTGGGTTTTTGCGAATCTCCATACGTCCTTGCTTGCGAGGTATTGCAACATGCCCTTGGAGAATTGTACTTGGTAATTCTCCCACATGGAGAATTTGCCCGGCAACACTCCGTGGATGGCGGCTGATTTGAATACCGTGTCCGCAGGTGTTGTGTCTGTGGAAACGGTGTCTGTAGGAATAGTATCCGTAGGGATGGTGTCGCTAGGAACCGTGTCAACTGGAGGAACCGACATCTGTGCGGAGATGGAGTCCAATACAGCCTCAAGCGCATCGAGCTTGCTTTGCCATATTGCGTCCCGCTCATCCATTGCGCTTTGCATTTTGCTTTCCCACGCCGCATCCCGCTCGTCCAAGGCGCTTTGGATCTTGGCTGCGATGATATCCTCCAGGAATTGCTCGTCCACCTTGTCCGCCAAGAATGCCCTATGCGCAAACAAGGAGTAAGGAACGCTCAACAATTGTGAGGTGACGGAGATGCTCTTCCCGTTCAGTTCGGCTGTGGAACGGATGTAGAAAGGTCCGTTGCTCCAATCGATGGAGGAGAAGTCGTACGTCGTCATTCCGCCTCCGACCTCGAGCGTGATGACTCCATTGACGGTGGTGGCGGTGGTGTGGTTCTCCGAGTATACCACGGGTCCCTCAACGGAACCTTGCAGGATGGTGATCTGAACCGCCAAGTCCTGGTTGTTGACTACGTTACCTGCGGCATCGCGTATGACTGCCTGGTACGTGAGTTTCTGTGGAACTTGCGCCGACAACGACACAAACCACAACAATGTCATTGCGACAATCGTAATAATTTTTTTCATGTGTGATGATAAAGTTAATAATTATTGTTTTTCAAAGTATGTCTGGGGTCCAAGCCTATGGCTATGCGTGTGACCCGTTATTTTTTGACGATGCTGAATGACTTGACGATTGTCTCGCCTTGTGTCAGCGTGAGGTGATAAAGTCCTGATGCATAGCGCGAGAAATCGATGCGAGTCTCGCTATCCCTTACCTGCGCGGACAACAGTTGTTGCCCCTCCGCATTGGTCAGGGTCATCGTCAGGTTTTTCAACTCGCCCGTCGTGAGCACGAGCACATCTTTTGTGGGGTTCGGATAGACCGTGAGCAGGGAGACGTCGGTATATTCCAACCCTGTTGTGGTCGCCACGCTGTATGGAATGAGGTTACCCGTCGAAAGCGCTCCGTCTTCCGATTCCAAGGCCGCCACATTCCCCACCACATGATAGATTGTCATACCATCCTCCGTACGCTCGTCCGCCGAACTGTAGATGTTAGACTGGGAATGACAAAGTGCCGGCACACCCGCCAGCGTCGTCAGCAGTAATAATTGCTTCAGCATAATATTGGTTATTATATTTTACACAAAATACACGAATGTCTTCAATAAATACAAGAAGGAGAAAGCCAGCGTGAAAAATGCAGGAAAACATACACAATAAACAACAATAACACACTCTTCGATTTCCTTTTAGAGGGGCATTCACTGATACACACCAAGCATGTCTTCTGATTATTTTGCAAAGATAATTGAAAACATGTTTGGAATCAAAATATAATTACACAAAAAATATTAGATCGATTTCTTTTTTGATATCATGTGGATGGAATCGTTGTGTTTTTCGTGCCCCGTGCCGTGAAGTGGGTGTCGGTTCGGATTGTTCCATAAAAAAAGAGACCTCATCGAGATCTCTTTCGTAGCGGATAGCAGAATCGAACTGCTCTTTGATGCGTGAGAGGCATCCGTCCTAGCCGATAGACGAATCCGCCATTTGTTTGAAACGCTCTTGTTTCGTTTTGCGATGCAAAGGTACGCTTATTTTGTGATTCTCCAAAGAAAAAACCATTTTTTTTACTGGGTTGGAGCGTTTTTTTTGATCTGATTCTTTGCGAGTGGTTGTTATTCGTTGAAAATCACGTTAGTAAGAACATTGCCGACCATGCCTAAAGTTTCCTTGCTGATGTTCTCAGGTGTGTCGAGATGGGTGTGCCAAGTGGAAGGGAATCCTCTGGTCGACGAATAATCGATGATGTCGATGGTCGGGATGCCTGCGGATAGGTTCACGAAGACGTGGTCGTCTATGAGTTGTCCGCTGGTTTCGTCCTTGAATTGTTTGTATCCTAAGGAGTGCGCCATATTCCATACCTTGCTGGCTATGTTCTGTGCGAATTGTTGGGAGATGACATCTATGCCGAAGGAAGGGGAATCGCCACCGACCATATCAAGCAAGATGCCGAATTGGGGCTTTGTCTTGTAGTGCGGGTTCTTGGACCAATGCTGTGATCCCAAGCACCAGCTGTTGGCGTCTCCGTTAGCGTTGCCATAGTCTTCCACGTCCAGGAATACAATATCGATGCCTACATTGGGCTGGTTCCCTTTAAGGATTCTGGCAATTTCTAGGAGTACGGCCACTCCACTAGCGCCGTCGTTAGCGGCAGGTACTGCGGTTTTGTGGTATTGAGGAGCATCTTGGTCGCAGGTGTGCCTAGAGTCCCAATGGGAGAAGAAGATGATCCTTTTGCTTTTCTCGGGGAAGAAAGTGCCGATGATGTTGGTGGCCTTCAGTTGTGTCCCGTCGTAGGCGGATGCGGTGAATTTCTGTTGGGAGACCTCTGCGCCGAAGGACGCAAGTTGTTGGCTGAGGTAGGATGCACATTGCTCGTGTGCATCGGTGTTGGGTACGCGAGGCCCGAATTCGCACTGTCGCACCACATATTGGAAGGCGGAATCTGCCGAGAAGGCGGGAACGTGGATGTTCGCTATGGTCTTCTCCTTTTTCGCGGGTTTCGTTTCTGACGTTTTCTCTGGTGTGTTAGCACCCGCGTTGCAGGCGGCTAAGGTTACGACAATGGCCAATAAGCTGGTGTATACGAGTCTCTTTTGCATGTGATGCTCTTTTCTTGTGTTTTATGAGATAGGCTTTCTCTTCTTCAGTTCGAAGTCGCGGCCTAAGTATTTTTCCTTAACGATAGGGTTCGCCGCCAACTCTTCGGATGTTCCTTGGAAGAGGATCCTTCCGTCGAAGAGGAGGTAGGCTCGGTCTGTGATGGAGAGCGTCTCGTCCACGTTGTGGTCGGTGATGAGGATGCCGATGTTCTTGCTTTTCAACTTCCATACGATGTCCTGGATGTCCTGCACCGCGATCGGGTCGACGCCGGCGAAAGGCTCGTCCAACATGATGAACTTAGGCTCGATGGCGAGGCAACGGGCGATTTCCGTCCTGCGTCGTTCACCTCCCGAAAGACGGTCGCCAAGGTTCTTGCGGACATGCCCCAAGTTGAACTCCGAAATGAGGCTTTCCAGTTTCTCCTGTTGGTATTCCTTCGTGAAGTTTGTCATCTCCAATACGGAAAGGATGTTGTCCTCCACCGTCATCTTCCTGAAGACGGAGGGCTCTTGGGCAAGATAACCGATGCCGGCTTGGGCTCTTTTGTAGACGGGGTATTTCGTGATGTCCACGTCGTTGAGGTATATTCTTCCCGCATTGGGTACGATCAGACCGGTTGTCATATAAAAGGTGGTGGTCTTGCCGGCTCCGTTAGGACCAAGCAAACCGACAATTTCGCCTTGCCTTACGTTGATGGAAACGTTGTTGGCCACGATCCTCTGTCCGTATTGTTTTACCAAACCTTCAGTCCGAAGCACCATGGAATCCCCTTGGAATCGGCTGTCTTTGTTGAAACTAACTTCGTCGGTTCCGTCCGGCGTATTGGGCACGGAAGTCTCCTCATACGTTTTGACGTTCTCCTGAATGCGTTTCACATCCTTTTCGGAACTGTTTATCTCTTCAATGTTTTTTATCTCTTTTTTGGACATATGCCTTATTCTTTGTCTTCCGCAAAAGTAACGTAACTTGTCGATTTATACAACGGATTCTTAAAAAATGGTGTATTAATTTGTATCTTTGCCGCCTAAAAACAAGGAAAGAAAAGATGAAGAAATTATTCTTGGAGACGTATGGTTGCCAGATGAATGTGGCTGATAGTGAAGTTGTTGCGGCTATCATGGACAATGCCGGCTACGAAATGACGCAGGTGGAGGAGGAGGCGGATGCTATCTTCGTGAATACATGTTCCATTCGGGACAATGCGGAGCAGAAGATCCATGGCAGATTGCAGGTCTTCCGTCAACGCAAGCAGAAGCGCCCGGGCTTGATCGTGGGTGTGCTGGGCTGTATGGCGGAGCGCATGAAGGATGAGTTGTTGGCCACGGGTGTCGTCGATTTGGTGGTTGGCCCGGATGCGTACTTGGACCTGCCGAACCTGGTGGGCGCTGTTGAGCGAGGCGAGAAGTCCATCAACGTGGAGCTCTCCACCACGGAGACCTACAAGGATATCATTCCTCAGAGGTTGTGTGGTGCGGCCATATCAGGCTTCGTCTCCATCATGCGTGGATGTAATAATTTCTGTTCCTACTGTATCGTGCCTTACACGAGGGGTAGGGAACGTAGCCGTGAGGTGCGTAGCATCCTGAACGAGATCGAGGATATGAAAAGGCGTGGCTACAAGGAGGTGGTCTTGATCGGACAGAACGTGAACTCCTACGCCTACATGGGGGAGGACGGAACCGTCGTCTCCTTCGCCGACCTGCTGAAGACCGTGGCGGAGGCCTATCCGACGATGAGGGTGCGTTTCACCACTTCCCATCCGAAAGATATGAACGATGACGTGTTGATGGTGATGGCGGCTTACCCGAACATTTGCCGTCACATCCACTTGCCTGTGCAATCGGGCAGCAACAAGATATTGAAATCCATGAACCGTAAGTATACGAGGGAGTGGTACTTGGACCGTATCGCCGCCATCCGCCGCATCGTGCCAGACTGTGGTATCACGACGGACGTGTTCTGCGGGTTCCATGACGAGACGGAGGAGGACCAGCAACTGACGCTGAGCTTGATGGAGGAGGTTGTTTTCGATTCCGCCTTTATGTTCAAATACTCGGAAAGACCGGGCACTTTCGCCGCCAAGAACTTGCCGGATAACATCTCGGAGGAGGTGAAGATCGCCCGTTTGAACGAGATCATCGCCTTGCAGACCCGCATGTCCGCCTTGAGCAACGAGCGTGATGTCAACAAGACGTTCGAGGTGCTGGTGGAAGGCTTCTCGAAACGTTCCCGTGAGCAATTGTTCGGCCGTACTTCGCAAAATAAGGTGGTCGTTTTCCCTAAGGGCGATCATAAAATTGGTGATTTCGTGAAGGTGAAGGTGCTGAGCACCACTTCCGCCACATTGATAGGTGAGGAGGTGTTCGAGTGATGGAGAACTTTTGGAACAGGTTGCGGAAGAGCCCGATCTTTGTGATGCTCGTCAATTTTCTGTTGGCGATGGGGGTGATGTCCGTTTGCAGGTTCGCCTTTTACATGGTCAATAGCTCCTCTTTTCCGGAGGTGAATTCCTCCCGTCTCTTAGGCCTGATGGTGGCGGGTCTGCGGTTTGACCTCTCCGCTTGCGTCTATCTGAATGCGCTCTACCTGGCGATGATGGCCATTCCTTTCCCGTTTAGGGAGAACAATACATACCAGAAAGTCGCCAAGTGGGTCTTCTGTGTGCCTAATATCGTGGGGGCGTTCATGAACTCGGCCGACATGGTCTATTATCAGTTCACGAACCGTCGCACCAACCTCTCCATCTTCTCCGAGTTCTCGAACGATGGGAATATCGGGAAGGTTATCCTTACGGGTTTGTTCAATTATTGGTATGCCACGTTATTCTTCCTGCTGATGGCCTTCATATTGGTGAAATGCTATTATCGGCCAGACCAGCCAAAAGACAAGCGTTCCAATCGGTGGTTGTATTATGCCTTGAACGTGCCGTTGTTCGCTGTGGTGGCTTACATGGCTGTCATTGGCATTCGGGGTGGATTCGGCAAGTATACCCGTCCGTTGGCGGTCTCGAACTCCATGCAGTACGTGCAGAAACCGGAGGAGACAGCCATCGTCCTAAATACGCCTTTCTGCGTCATCCGCACCGCGAAGTGCCAGTCCTTCACCATCCCTTCGTATTATGCGACGATGGAGGAGGCGGAGCGTTGTTACACGCCGGTGGTTGATCCTCACCCCCGGGAGGCGTTCCGTCCGATGAATGTGGTGGTGATCATCATGGAGAGTTTCGGGAAGGAGTACATGGGCTTGTTCAACCGTGACTTGGACGGCGGAACCTACAAGGGGTATACTCCCTTCCTGGATTCTTTGTTTCAGCAGGGCTACACGTTCAACTATTCCTATGCGAATGGTAGGAAGTCCATCGACGCCATGCCTTCCGTGCTGGCGAGCATCCCGATGTTTGTGGCGCCTTATATCACTACGCCTTATGCGGTCAATTCTGTGGTTGGCTTGCCCGGTTTGTTGAAGGAGAAGGGCTACTATTCCGCTTTCTTCCATGGCGCGCCGAATGGCTCCATGGGTTTCCAATCGTTCGCCAAGTCCATCGGGTTCGATGATTATTATGGCATGACGGAGTTCGGGGATGATAGATTCTTTGATGGAATGTGGGCCATTTGGGACGAACCCTTCTTCCAGTTCTTCGCGGAGACGATGGACACCTTCCCGCAACCTTTCATGACGGCTATTTTCTCCGCATCGTCGCACGATCCGTTCCGGGTGCCGGAACAGTATGCGGACAAGTTCCCGAAGGGGAAAGAACCTATCCATCAGTGTATTGGCTATTCTGACATGGCGCTTCGCCGTTTCTTCGGGAAGGCTTCGAAGATGGATTGGTACAAGAACACACTCTTCGTGTTTACGGCCGACCATACGAACCAGACCACGCACGAGGAATACATGACGCAGTTGGGACGGTATGAGGTGCCGATCCTCTTCTATTGCCCGAACGATAGTCTGTTGAAGGGCAGGAGTCAGACGTTGGCGCAGCAGATAGACATCATGCCTACGGTTTTATCGTACCTGAATTATGATAAACCGTACGTCGCCTTTGGACAGGATTGCCTTTCGCCGGACTCGACGAAGAGTGTGGTGATGTACAACGCACCATTTTATCAATACTTGCACAACTCCATGATGCTCTCATTCGATGGAGATAGTGTGCGCTCAGTCTATGATTTCCAGTCGGACAGGATGCTCTCCAATGATTTGCGGAACCGTGCGGTGCGGGTGGACACGATGGAAAATCGTCTGAAGGCGATTATCCAGCAGTACATGCATAGGATGGTGAATGATGAATTGACGATCCGGTCTTCGTCGGGCGAGGAAGAAAAGTGAGCGAAAGTAATTTGTTTTTTATAAAAATTAACTAAATTCGCACCCGTCATTTGTTAACGATTTTAGTGTACAGTTCAATATGAAGAAGATTTTCGTGGCGATGATAGCCGCAATATGTGCGTTCGGAGCGAGTGCTCAGATTAGTCCATACAGACAGTTCTCTCCGTTTGACGGGAAACATTTCATCATTGATGGTGGTGTGACGTATAGTACTATCACGGAGAAGAGCGCCGAGTATAAGCCTTTGTTCCGCGCCGGTGTGGGGGGGGATATTCCATTGTATTATGCGTGGACATCCTTCTGCCCGTCGTTGACTTTCGAGAGCAAGGGTTTCACGTATACTGCATACGACGGATATATTTGGGACTATGACGTGACGGCAATGTCCATTGAGGCTCCATTGGAGTTCGCTTTCAACATCCCGTTCTCTCGTGTGATGGGTATGCAGATTTTGGCAGGTCCTTATCTTGGATGTGGTATTGCTGGTAAATATTCCCAGTCATCCGCCTTGTATGAACAAGAGAATGGCTTTAGTACGTTGGAATACAACACGTATGGAGGAGAAAACCCTAGACTGAATCGTTTCGACTTCGGTTTGTGTGGCGGCATCCGTTTCATCTATGATTTCATGGTGCTGAAACTGAATGCGGAAATCGGTTGCATGAACATGAATGCGAATGATAGGCAACCTGCCTACAAGGGACGTTCCTTCTCCGCATGTTTTGGGTTGAGGATTCCATAAGTCCTCCCTCTTCCGTGAAAATATAGGTCGGAATCTCTGTTGAGGTTCCGATTTTTTTTTGTTCCTGACTTTGTTTTTGTAATTTTTTTTGTATAAATATATAAAATTTCTTTTGTTCAATTTATTTTTTGTTAACTTTGCGAGTGGTGTTTGTGCGCAGTATTATATAGAACAATTTTTGTATAGACAATATATAGGACAATAATTTAAGCGTATGAGAAAAAAGTTATTCATATTTACGTGCTCCCTTATGGTCGGGATTGGCGACATGTATGCGATGATTTGTCCGTAGGATGAAGTCGCTGATTCTGTGCTGGTAGGTTCATCTGAAGGTGCGTTTAAGGTGCATAAAGGGCAATGCCTGTATTGCGCCGTTTCCTCCCTGGTTTCCATCTTGAAATTGGGCAGTGGGAGATTTTCCGTAAAGATATTGGTTTCATTGTGTTTATAAGGTTTTAATCGATTATGTATTTTGGGTTATTTTAAAGTTCGTTTATTTAAGGTTTGTTTGTTTAAAGTTGATGGTTCTGACAGTGAGGAGAGGGGGGAAGGGATTCTCCCCCTCCTTGTTTTTTATTGTTTGAGTGTCCTCAGTTGCTGTAGTAGCTCTTCTGTGGTTTGTTCTTTCCCGTCCACTTCGATGGGTAGCCGAAGTGCACAGCCTGCTTTCCATTCGGAGCATCCGTAGGCGGTTCTGCCCTTGACGATGGTTCCTTTCCCGCAGAGTGGGCAGGTCATGCCGACGATGGTGGCGGGTAGGGGAGCGGCTTGTTGCGCTTGTGGTTGAGGCTGTGGCTGCTTTGCTTCCGTGGCAGGTTGAGGCTCTTCCGTCTTCTCCTTCTTTGGTGCCTTAGTGCGTGGCTTGGGCGTTTTTTTCTTCTCCTCCTCCGCTTTCTTCTCCTCGATGGTGATGGTGCGTTGGGTGTCGTATTTCACGCTTTGCACAATCTCCGTCACCATGGTCTTCAGCTCCGCCATGAAGGTGGCACTATCGTAGGTGCTCTTCTCGATCATGCGTAGGCGCTTCTCCCACTGACCGGTCAACTCGGCGGATTTCAGCAACTCCTGTTGGATGGTGTTGATGAGGTCGATGCCTGTTTGCGTCGCGTATATGTTCTTCTTCTCCTTGCGCATGTAGTTGCGCTTGAATAGGGTCTCAATGATGTTGGCGCGGGTGGAAGGCCGACCGATACCGTTCTCCTTCAGCAAATCGCGCAGTTCCCCGTCCTCCATCTGCTTGCCTGCCGTCTCCATGGCGCGGAGCAGGGTGGCTTCCGTGTAAGGTTTCGGGGCGGTGGTCCATTTCTCCGCCAGGTCTGGGGTGTGCGGACCATGCTCCCCTTTCGTGAAGGCGGGCAGGGTCTTCTCCTCGTCGTTGGCCTCTTCGCTCTTTTCCTTATCGTAGACCATGCGCCAGCCTGGCGAGAGGATCTGTTTGCCGTTTGCCTTGAACTCGATCTTCTCCACCTCTCCCAAGACGGCGGTGGTGGAGATTTGGCAGTCGGGGTAGAAGTTGGAGATGAAACGTTTCGCCACGAGGTCGTACACCTTCCATTCGTCGGCCGTGAGGTTCGTTGGATTGACGCCTGTCGGGATGATGGCGTGGTGGTCGGTCACCTTGCTGTTGTCGAACACACGTTTGGTCTTCGGTATCTTATTCGCCAGGACGCTTTGCGTGAGCGCTTCGTACCTCGTCATGCCCCGCATGATGTTTGGGATCTTAGGGTATATGTCGTCGCTCAGGTAGGTGTTGTCCACACGAGGGTAGGTGGTGACCTTCTTCTCGTAGAGCGATTGGATCAGTTTGAGCGTCTCCTCTGCCGAGAAGGCGTATTTCTTGTTGCACTCCACTTGGAGCGAGGTGAGGTCGAACAGCCGAGGAGCGAATTCCACACCCTTCTTGGTGGTCACGTCGGTGACGGTGAACTCGCTGTTTTGCACCTCCTGCAGGAATTTCCTTCCCTCCTCTTCTGTGGTGAATTTACCCTTCGTGGCTGCGAAGGTGGTGTCACGGTAGACGGTCTTCAGTTCCCAATACTGCTCTGGCTTGAAGTTGACGATTTCCAAGTGCCTCTTCACGACCAAGGCGAGGGTAGGTGTCTGCACCCTTCCGATGGAGAGCACCTGCTTGTTGCCGCCGTACTTCATGGTGTAGAGGCGTGTGGCGTTCATGCCCAGGAGCCAGTCGCCTATGGCGCGCATGGCCCCCGCTTCGTATAGTTTGTCGTAGTCCGATTGCGGGTGGAGGTTGTTGAAACCCTCCTTGAGTGCCTCTTCTGTCAGGGAGGAGGTCCAGAGCCGTTTGACGGGGCATTTGCATCCCGCCATCTGCATCACCCAACGTTGGATGAGCTCGCCCTCTTGCCCGGCATCCCCGCAGTTGATGATCTCCTCCGCATTTTTGATGAGACCTTCGATGATGTGGAATTGCTTGATGGAGCCCTCGTCGTTGATGAGTTTGATGCCGAACTTTTGGGGAATCATCGGCAGGCTGTAGATGTCCCACCGTTTCCATGCGGGGTTGTATTCGTGGGGTTCCTTCAGGGTACAAAGATGACCGAACACCCAGGTGACCTGGTATCCGTTCCCTTCGATGTATCCGTCCCGTCGGGTGGTTGCCCCCAAAACGGCCGCTATATCCCTTGCTACGCTAGGTTTCTCCGCAATGCAAACCTTCATTTCTTCACCTTTTCGTAGAACATGGTAGTTTGGTTCGTTTTACTTCTTGACGCTCCGCTGTAGATCAGGTCCAGGAGTTTCAGTTGGTTGTTGGCCAACTCGAACCTGTATCTCTTCGGGAAAGTGATGTTTGCGAGCCTTTCGTCGTTCGCGATGTATCTGTATTCGATGGCGGAGGTGTCCGTCAGCTCCTTGCCACCCATCTGGACGGGTGAGAAGTAGATGCTATCTCCCATTATGCTGAAATTTCCAAGGGTGGAGATGATCTCGGCATCCTCAACGACGTAATCCTCCTGATAGGTTGAATCCTCGTTGAGGGAAAGAATCGTGCTCTTGGCTGATTCGATGCCGCTCTTGATGAGTGCTGCCGGTATGCCAGTCGTGTCCGCAATGACGAAATCGTAACATTTCCACTCTCCGAAGAGGGAAGAGTCGGTGCAGGATCCCAGCATCATGGTCGCCGCGATCCCCATCGAAATAAGCACCCGAGAAAATCTTTTCATTTTTGTTCCTCCTTGTGAAATCATACCACAAAGGTAACGAATGGAGTTTAAATGGACAAGATTAGTGCTCCTCCATTTTATCTGCTGGTTCTTCGGTTTTCGCCTCCACCTTTTCTTCGTTTTCCCCCTCTGGTTTTTCTTCAGGTTTCGCTTCCTCCCTGACTCCCTCTTGGGCATCCTCCTTGACTTCTGTCTTCGCTTCGTTTTCATCCTCAAAGATCACATTCTTCAGCTTGGAGTATAGGAATGAGAGGATCAACAGAATCAGACCCAGCAAGACGAACACTAGGATTTTCCCCAATGATGGCATCGACCATAAGTCTATGGCCAACAACTTAATCAATACAATGCCGAAGGTGAATAGGCTGATGATACGCATGAGTTTCATGTGTATTTTCATGCCGATGCACATTTGAACGAATCCAATTATGCCCATGAGGATGGAGAACGTCATGGTGAATTTATTGAATCCCAGTTGCTTTGCGATGGTGTAGGCGATGATGATGATCGCTGTGGTGGCCAAGATATTCAGCAAAATGGTGAAACTCTTTTCGCGAGGCTTGATGGCGTAGTATTTTTTCGCGACAATGAATAAGCTGAGGAATGTCGCGGCGGCGGTGAGTGCCCACAGTGTGAGCGATAGTCCGTTGAGCGGAGTCTCCAGCGTGGCCATTTCCCAAATCAGGGTCGCCACCGGTACGCTCATCAAGATCGTGTAGAGAGTGATGTTGCTTTCGTGCTTGAACCTCTTTTGGAGGAAGCAGCAACATAGCAGGGCGAAGCCTGCCGTGACGAGTCCGAGCGCTGCTGTGCGTACATTGTCGTTTTCTATAGGCATCAACTCGTAAATGAAGGTGACGTAGCCTGTCAGCACGCTGGTCGTGTAGAGCAATGGACTGAAATGTTTATGTTGCAGCAACTTCGCTTCCTCGAATGCCGGTTTGAATTTGTCCATCAGCAACGCTGAGGCCAGGAAGGCGCCGACCACGAAGATGTTGGATATGAATGTCTTGTTCAAGAACAGTTTCTCCGTTGACTCCGGATCGGTGTTCATGAAGGATGTTCCCTCTCCGACTCCTAAGAAGAAGAGGAATATGGCGATGCCTGTTAAGATGAAGAAGGCAAACGATCCGTATTCGAAGCGATGGTTTTTCGTCTTTATGTATAGCCAAAGGGTGGCGACCATCTCTGCGGCCCAGGCCACCTGTAGGATAGCCCCTTTGAATTGCATCGGCACGAATATGGCGGCGAAGATGAGGGTCATGGCGAGCGAGATGCTCTTCAAAGCCTCCTGCTGCGTTTTCTTCATCCAAAGGAAGATGCCTGTGTTGACGGCCGCAATGAAGAGACAGAATAGTCCGTTGGCGTCGAAACTCAGGTCCATTTGGTCGATTAGGTATAACCCGAACGCTAGGTAACTGAAGTTGTTGCTGGTGAGGGCTGCCGTCAATGCGATAGGCATCTTGTCGGACGAATGGAACTTCAGAATGTAGAATATCGGAAGATTGAATATGATATAGAATAGGGTGGCGAAGATAAATGTGGTCCGGGCCATTGGGGCGCTTTCGACCGAATCCGCAGCGATAATCATGATGATGGTTGTCGCCACGAATGATAGGACGGGTAGCTCTTCCCATTTCTTCACCATGGAGATGGCGAACATGCCTATGTTCAGAACCGCCATGTATATCAGAATGCCTATTCCTAGGCTGATGCCGACGAGGAATGGGGCTGTGAAGCCGCCAATCAGGGCAATGATGGCCAACTCCCTCCTGTCGTAGATGATAGAGAGTGCGACCATGAACAACATGGAGACCAAAAGAATGAAGAAGGCGAACGTGGAATTATATAATCCGTAGTAATGGTAGGCGATGGCGTCCGTGATGAAGAAGACGGCGAAACCTCCTCCCACCAGCAGGGAACTGAAAGTGTGGTATCCCTTCCTCAGCTTGTGTCCTACACCTATTAGGGCGGCGCCGACACCAAAACCAAGTACGGCCCGCATGGCTTCGCTGATCCAGTTCTTGTCTATCGCATACTTGACGAAGAAACCGATGCCGAGGATGAAGATCAATATACCGATCTTTCCGAAAAGATTCTCTCCGATGAAACGCTCGTAGTCGGTCTTGCCTCCCTTCGCATTCTTTGTGGAAGTATTGCCGTTCTTGCCCAAACTGAATGGTTGAGCCTTCGCTGTGTTGGGCTGGGTTGTGGTAGTGCGTTGTTGCGCTGTCGGTTGTTGAATGGGCGCAGAGGCTGGATCCTTCGAGGTGCTCTGTGGCGGCACCGTGGTTTGAGTTGTCTTGATCGTTCCATTCTCAGGTTGTTGCTGAGGCATAGGCTTTGGTGCGGGGGATGGTGCGGAAGGTGTCGGTTGTGGCGTGGATGGCTCGGCCGTCGCCTTTGGCGCTGTCTGCTTGATTTCCCCGATTGGCCTTATTCCCTCGTTCTTTTGAGTAACTTTTTCCGTTTTCTCTACAACAATATCCTGCTGTGCGGTCTGTTTTTTCTCCTCTTTGACCGTCGATGGTTGGTTCGACGCAGGAGCATTGGCTCCCTTAAGCTGTGCGATTTGTATGCTCAGTTTCTCCGCTAACGTTTTGGTCTCACGGAGCGTTTCCGCATTCTTCTTGAGTTGAAATCTGATGTCTTTTAAATGTTCATTCGTTTTTACACCTAGTATGAATACGATGATGAGCGTGACAATGATGAGAAATATATCCATATGTATAATCTGTTTTTTTTCTGATGTTTACTATACGGGTTTAATGCTTCTTTGTCCGTTATTTTGAGGCAAACAAAGAGAATCATCTCCCTCTCTCTTTAACAAATATAGGAATATATTTTTTATCGACGTTCTCTTTTTGCGAAAAATACACTTTTTTATCATTGCTTAACTTTAGGCGGAGAACGTTTCTCTCCCGCCGCACCCTCTTTTTCATTCCCTCTCTTGCCATCCCACTGAATTTTTGTACCTTTGGACCTCAATTGTATAAAAATGATGAAGACCGCTCTTTTCATAGACAGGGATGGCACGTTGATTGTGGAGCCGCCTGTCACGTATCAAGTGGACAACTTGGAACAGATGACGTTCTTGCCGGGTGTCCTCCGTAATCTGTATTTCATCCGTAAGAACTGCTCGTTCGAACTGGTCATGGTGACGAACCAGGATGGTTTGGGCACCGAGGCCTATCCTCAGAAGAACTTCGACTTGGTGCAGTCCAAGATGTTGGAGACGCTGAAGGGGGAGGAGATCGAGTTCGATAAGATATTCATCGATAAATCATTCCCGGAGGATAACCTCCCGACCCGCAAACCGGGCACCGCCATGCTGACCAGCTACATGGATGGCTCGTATGATATGGCCCACTCCTACGTGATCGGTGACCGTCTGACGGACGTGATGCTGGCGAAGAACTTAGGCTGCCGTGCCCTTCTGATCGCTCCTTCCGTGGAGGCCGCGACGAAGGAGTTGGCGGAGGCTCAGTTGACGGAGGCCTGCGCCAAGGTGGTGACGGGTTGGAACCAGATCGCCGAGTTTCTCTTCGCAGGGGAGCGGGTGGCGACCGTACAGCGTACCACCAAGGAGACCGATATCTTCGTGCAAATCAATTTGGACGGAACAGGCAAGTGCGACATATCCTCCGGCTTGGGCTTCTTCGACCATATGTTGGAGCAAATCGGCAAGCACTCTGGCTGTGACCTGACCGTGAAGGTGAAGGGTGACCTGAACGTGGACGAGCACCATACGATCGAGGATACCGCCATCGCATTGGGCGAGGCGATCCTGAAGGCGCTGGGCGACAAGCGTGGCATCGAGCGCTATGGCTATTGCCTGCCGATGGATGATTGCCTCTGCTCTGTGGCGCTGGACTTCGGTGGCCGCCCTTGGTTGGTGTGGAACGCTGAGTTCAAGCGTGAGTATGTGGGTGACATGCCAACGGAGATGTTCCTCCACTTCTTCAAGTCGTTGAGCGATTCGGCCCGTATGAACTTGAATATCAAGGCGGAGGGGGAGAACGAGCACCATAAGATCGAAGGCATCTTCAAGGCCTTGGCCCGTTCCATTAAGATGGCCATCAAACGGGACATTTACAAGTATGAGCTGCCTTCGACGAAGGGAACCCTTTGAAAATTTTGAATTAAGAATTAAGAATTTTGAATTTGAATTTGGATTTGAGAAGGTTTTTATTGGCTGCTATAGGTTCTACCTTGATGTGCCTCGGCGCTGTGGCGTCGGACACATGGGTGGTGAACAGTAGCGGCGACACGATTTGGTATGATTTCTTTGGTAAATGGGCGAAAGTAACTTATAAAGGGGAATATAGCGACTCCTATAAAAACGAGTATTCGGGGTCTGTCGTCATCCCCGAGAAAGTAACCTACAAGGATGTGACCTATGTTGTGGGGGTGATTGGAAGTAGTGCGTTTGAGTCATGTGATAAGTTGACCAACGTAGTCATTCCTAATGGCGTGCGGTTGATTCAATCTCACGCTTTTTTTAAATGTTTCGCCTTGAAAAGCGTCTCGATTCCTGATAGCCTTTCGGTTATAGATCGCCGTGCTTTTGCGGGATGTAGAAGCCTCACCGATGTGACTCTTCCCAAAAAAACGAAGACGATTGGATCCGGTGCTTTCCATAGTTGCGTAGCGCTGAAAAGCGTTACTATTCCTGATAGCGTAAAAGAGATTGAAAAAGAAGTGTTTAAGCATTGTTCGTCGCTGGCTAACGTGTCGATATCCGATAGTGTGAAAAAAATTGAAAGTGATGCTTTTTATAATTGCAGTTTGACGAGCATCACTATCCCCAAGGGGGTGACGGAAATTAAGTATGATGCTTTTAGACGCTGCATCAGACTCCAGAACATATATGTGGAAAAAGACAATCCCAGCTATTGCTCGGAGGAAGGTGTCTTGTTTGATAAGACGAAAACGAAACTGATCTTATTTCCTAGTGCGAAGTCCGGCTTTTATAGGATTCCTGAGGGCGTGCGGGAAGTTGAGAGTACGGCTTTTAATAATTATGGATTGATAAGTATAACCATACCGTTAAGTGTAAAAGGGAATATTTCTTTTATCAATTGCAATAAGCTTCGGGAGGTGTACAACTATTCTGATATGCCGATAAAATCAGACGGGTTTGATGTCTATCCATCCGTTCCTGCCGTTAGCAAGCTTAAGACATCCGGGGATTTTATCTTCTATGAGCGGAATGATAGCACCGTGGAGTTGTTGGCATACACTGGCGAAGCGAAGTCCATCACGTTGCCTTCCAATTACAAGGGTAAAAAATATACGATAGCGCCGATGGCGTTTTATGCCGGTGAGCTGACTGACGTGACAATCCCGGGAGGTGTGAGTGTGATCGGGGAGGGCGCTTTCTCGGAAAGTCAGACGCTGAAAAACGTTGTGATACAACCAGGTGTGAAGGAGATTGAAACGTTCGTTTTTTCAGGATGCTCCGCCTTGAGAAGTGTGACGATCCCCGCCAGCATGAAGTTGATTCGGACCGGCGTGTTTGACGAGTGTGTCAGCCTAATGAACATAAATGTGGCGAAGGGGAACCCTGATTTTAGTTCGGAAAACGGAGTGCTGTTCAATGGGGATAAGACAGAGCTTATCCTTTGTCCATGCGCTAAAAAGGGGGTGTACAAAATTCCCAACAGTGTGCGGTCTTTGGAGTCCAACGCCTTTGAAAATTGTATGGGGCTGACTAACGTGACGCTTTCCAATAAGATGAATAAAGTCGGTATTGCCGCATTCAAGAATTGCATAGGCTTAAAGAGCATGGTGATTCCTAAGAACGTGACGGAGATCGGATATAAAGCGTTTCTCAATTGCATGGGCCTGACCAGTGTGACGTTACATGACGATGTGAGTTTCATTGACATGGCTGCGTTTGAAGGTTGTAGCAGTCTGGAAAGTATCACCATCCCTAGCCGTGTGAGAAAACTTGACATCTCAGTGTTCGCGGGTTGTAGGGGGCTGAAAAGCATAACTTGCAAGAGCGTTACCCCGCCGGAAATCACTTGGTGCACCTTTGAAAACGTTGATAGGAACATCCCGGTTTACGTCCCTGAAAAGAGTGTGGAGATGTACAAGAAGGCCCAATACTGGAGCGCATTCAAGAACATCGAGGGAAAGCCTTTCCCTACCCCTAATGAGGAAAAGGAGGAGGAAGGAGTCATTGAGGCCGTTGATTCCATCGATTATGTGATTCCTGGATGGTGATGGGAAAGGATGGAACGTTTCGCACCTGCCCGAAGTTTCCTTCCGTCGAGACATTGGTGGCATCCGTGTGTTACATTTCCATAGGAAAAATATTATGTGAAGAGAACAGGATTGTCTCGAAAAATATGTAATTTTGCGGGATATGAACATGTCTGGCGCATCCATAGAAGAATATGTGCTTTCGCACATCGACAAGGAGCCGGAGGTGCTCTCTTGGTTGACGAGGGAAACCCATCTGCGCACCTTAAAGCCCCGTATGCTTTCCGGCCATTTGCAGGGTAGGATGCTGAAGATGTTCTGCTCGATGATGTCGGCGAAGCGGATCTTGGAGATCGGCACATTCACGGGTTACTCCGCAATTTGTATGGCGGAGGCTCTGCCAGAGGACGGGGAGTTGCATACGTTGGAGATCAACGACGAGATGGAGGATTTCCTGCAGGAGGTATTCCTGAAGTCTGGAATGTCGGACAAAATCCATCTGCATATCGGGGATGCCTCCGCGATTATCCCTGGTCTGGACGGCCTCTTCGATGTGGTTTTTATGGATGGCAACAAGCGACACTATTCGGAGTATTTCGATGTGGTGTTCCCCAAGTTGAGGCTTGGCGGGTTGCTGATCGCGGACAATACTTTGTGGGATGGTCATGTGCTGGAGGATTCGAAGGACGCGCAGACCGTCGGTATTCAGAAGTTTAATGATAAAGTCTTTTCCGATGAACGTGTCGAACGTGTGATCGTCCCTGTTCGTGACGGAATGACTTTGATAAGGAAAATAAAACAATGAGAAGAATTTTGTGGTGGATATTCCCCCTTGTTGTGTTGAGTACGCTGGTCTCATCTTGTAAGGATAAGGAAGAGGAGGATTCAGTGCCTAATCAGGTTGCCAGGATCCGGCAGAACAAAGATGCCAGTGAACGTTTCATGAAGGAAAAAAGTTCGGAGGAAGATGTCTTGGCTGATCCCAGCGGTTTGCTCTATTCTGTCGTTTCAAAGGGTGCGGGTGAGAAGCCGGGCCTGAGTGACACAGTTAGTATCACCTATACGGGGAAGACATACAATGACTCCGTCTACGTGTCGAAAACGGAAACGGTCGCATTGGTGGATTTGGAGGAAGGCCTTCAAATCGGTATTCGCCACATGACGGAGGGCTCCAACTACATGTTGTATATTCCATACTACCTAATGTATGGGTCGATAAGCACTCAATTCTCATACGGAGGCAGATCCGTTACCGTTCTGTCATATTCCGCCGTCGTGTATGATATGACGCTGAACGAGGTTATCAAAGTCGAAAAATAAGTAATAATTCATAATTCCAGTAGAATATGTTGACGTTGAAGGTTATTACGGAGAATCCTGAGGAGGTTGTCCGTAAGTTGGCAAAAAAACATTTTGAGGCGAAAGACCTCATCGTGAAGATACTTGAGTTGGACAAAGTGAGACGTTCCTCTCAAGCTCAGTTGGATACCGCTTTGGCTGAGATCAACTCTCTCTCCAAGAGCGTGGGCTCCTTGATGAAGGAGGGCAAGAAGGCTGAAGCGGAGGACGTTAAGTCTAAGGTCGCTTCCCTGAAGGAGACTACGAAATCTTTGCAGGATAGCATGGATAAGTCTCAGGAGGAGATCAACTCAATCTTATACACCATCCCTAACATGCCATACGATGATGTTCCAGAGGGCAAGACCGCGGAGGATAACGTGGTGGAGAAGATGGGTAACGAGATCCCTAATTTGGGGAAGGACGCATTGCCACACTGGGAGTTGGCGAAGAAATATGACCTGATCGATTTTGAGTTGGGTGTGAAGATCTCAGGTGCTGGTTTCCCTGTCTACAAGGGTTATGGCGCAAGGTTGCAGCGCGCGCTCATCAACTTCTTCCTGGACGAGGCTCGCAATGCGGGTTATCAGGAGATCATGCCTCCGACTGTCGTTAACCAGGCTTCTGGTTACGGAACAGGCCAATTGCCTGACAAGGAGGGACAAATGTACCATTGTGAGGTGGATGACCTCTACCTGATCCCTACCGCTGAGGTGCCTGTCACGAACATCTACCGTGATGTCATCTTGGACGAGAAGGATCTCCCTATCAAGAACTGCGCCTATACGCAGTGCTTCCGCCGTGAGGCTGGTTCTTACGGAAAGGATGTGCGTGGATTGAACCGTCTGCACGAGTTCTCCAAGATCGAGATCGTGCGCATCGATACGCCTGAGCACTCGAAAGAGTCGCACAAGGAGATGTTGGCCCACGTGGAGGGCTTGTTGCTCAAGTTGGAACTCCCTTACCGTATCCTCCATCTGTGTGGTGGCGATATGAGTTTCACCGCCGCTACTTGCTATGACTTCGAGGTCTTCTCCGCCGCACAACAGCGCTGGTTGGAGGTTTCTTCCGTCTCTAACTTCGACACCTACCAGGCGAACCGCCTGAAATGTCGTTACAAGGGTGCGGACAAGAAGGCGCAGCTTTGCCACACGTTGAATGGTAGCGCTTTGGCTCTGCCTCGTATCGTGGCGGCTCTGTTGGAGAACAACCAAACTCCTGAGGGCATCAAGATCCCTAAGGTATTGGTGCCTTACATGGGTTGCGATATGATAAAATAAGCCTTGAGGCTCGTTCGAATTAAGAATTAAGAATTAAGAACTAAGAATCCGGTTTGTAGCGACGCCAGCTTTTGCGTCTCTACCTTTCCCCACATTGCGTCTCTACCTTCCCCCCCACATTGCGTCTCTACCTTTCCTGCATAGCGTCTCTAAAATCGACACCCTTTTGATAGAAAAACATCGTTGTGTATTTATTCCCCAATAATGCAAAATATAATCGCCCATTTTAGTTTTCAACCAAAGTTCGTGTTTTAGTCAAGAACGGAACATTATGCCCGATGAACCGCCGAAAAGAGCCGAAAAACATAGCAAAATATGGGGTTCTAGCCATGTTTTTGTGCCATTGAAGATAACCTACGTATGGAAAAAAGAAGTACTTTTATGCGAGAAAAGTATAAATCAAACATCGCTTATGGTAACGAGATATACAAAAAAAATCATGGCATTACTTCTCCTATGCGGAAGTATGACCGGCAACGCTGCCGTTCGGATGAACGAGGTGATGCCTTGTAATTTGTCTACTATGATGAACACTGACAATTACAATTTTTCGGGCTTCATCGAATTCACGAACGATCAACAGCAAAGTGTTAATTTAAGAGGTTACACCTTGGTGCATTACAAGAAGACCTCCAAGAAATATACCGAAAAGTGGACTTGGCAAATCCAAAGCGATTTTATGGTGGATGCCAACAACTACTCGTTGATGTGGTTTGACGAGAGCGAACAGCCTAAACATTCACCGTACAAGCTCGATGCTGATGGCGGTTACCTCTTGTTAAAGAATGGTAACACGTTGGTCGACTCTATCGCCTACGATGCCCAAACCGCACACATATCGTTCGGACGTTATGAAAACAAAACGGGTTATATGGAGCCTACTCCGGGAGCGGCAAACACCACCGCTTATGCAAAGCTGACCCGATGCCAAGCGCCTGAGTTCAGCGAGAAGGGTGGATTGAAACACGGAAATGTGAATCTGCAATTGAGTTGTGCAACTGCTGGCGCTACGATACGTTACACCACCGATGGTAGCGAGCCTACGAAACAGAGCAACGTCTATAACTCTTCCATCAACATCAACAGCAATACTAGCATACGAGCGAAGGCCTTCGCCGATGATATGTTGCCAAGTGCGATCGCGACCCACTCGTACATCTATGCCGATAATGACCACAATGGTTGCGGTGGCGTTACCATTCCTGTGGTATCCCTCACGGTGGAAGACCGTTACTTTAACGACAATACCATTGGTATGTATGTGACGGGATCGAACGGTACGCAAGGTGATAAAACTTGTACCATGATGCGGGCCAACTACAACAACGATTGGACCCGTCCTGTCACTTTCGAATATTTCGTCGATGGACAACAGGTGCTTTCGCAAGAGTTGGAAGCGGCCATCGAAGGCGGATGTACAAGGACATATACTGTGAAATCGCTTTCGCTGAAAGCATCCAAAAAGACGGGTGTGGATCTTGTCAACTATCGTTTCTTCGGCACAAAACCAGACCTCTATACCCAAACCATTTATCTGAGAAACGGAGGACAAGGCGCTGATGGCGGTATGGGCATGTGGGGCGGCGGCTTCGATTTTGGTGGCGGCTTCGGCGGTGACTTTGGTGGCGGTTTTGGACAAGGTGGTATGCCGGGTGGCATGCAAGGTGGCGGTATGCAAGGCGGTCAACAAGGTGGACAGCAAACTGGACAAAAAAACGACAAGGTGAAGTTCAGAGACGCACTGATGCAGGCCTATTGCACCCATATGAACATCGACTACCAAGCTTACCAGCCTGTGGCTTATTACCTCAATGGTCAATACCAGGGTCTGATGGCCTTGATGGAGCGTACCAATGCGAGCTACGTAAAGGCGAACCATGGTGTCGACGATGAGGAGCTGGATTTGATCACTCTTTCTGATCAAAAGGGTATCGGTGTCTCGAAAGGAACCATCGACGCCTACAATCAATTGGTGTCGTATCTGGAGAGTACGGACAATTCAACGCATGAATTCTATGTCGGCGCCTGCAACCGTATGGATATGGACGAATATCTGGAATACCAAGTCTTCCAACAGTTTATCTGCAATGCCGATTGGCCAGGCAACAACACAAAGATTTGGAGAGAACGGAAAGACGGCTCCCGCTTCCGTTGGATTGTCTTCGACACGGATTATGGTTGCGGACACGATGGCGCATTGAACAGTGCGAGCGACATGATTACCTATTGTAGGGGTGAAGGCAAAACGAATTGGGGTAACCAACAAACATGGATGACCACCATATTCAAGCACTTGAGCAATAACCCGGAGTTCGCGAAAAAGTTCACGACCAAATACCTCCGTCACTTGTCAACCACCTTCACGGAGGATCGTATTAGATTCGTTTACGATAGCATCACCAGCCTTGTGAAGGCTGAATATTGTGCCGATATGGGCAAGGATGCGAAAGATGCCGCCAATACGATGTTGACTTTCTTGTTGGAAAGACCTGCGAACATCTTGCAACATCTTCAGACTTATATGGGAACTGGTGCCGCTGTCGATTTTGAGTTGAAGTCGAATGTCGCTGGTGCGCATTTCACGATAAACGGAGAAACTGTAAGCGAATTCAAAGGCAAGTATTTGGCCGGATTCGCTACCGATTTCATGGCTTACCCTCCTGTGGGTTACAAATTCGACCATTGGGAAATCCAGAGCGGGTTTGATGAGACCGGGAAGAAGGAGAACTGTTCAACAAACCTGCCTGGCGAGCTGAGCGGTTCGCTGACAAGCACTTGTACCATAACCGCGGTCTTCACGAAAAGCGATTATAAATGCACGCTCGTTATCAACGAGTTGTGCGCAAGTAGCGATAGGAACTCGGGCAATGCCGACGCATATGGTAAGTATCCTGATTGGATTGAGGTCTACAACTACGGAGATGAGCCTGTCGATTTGGCGGGACTTTACTTCTCTAACAAGTCAAGCAACTTGAAACTTAGCCAAATCGCCTACGGATACAAGTCGACCATAGTGGATAGCAAACAGCGTGTTTTGGTATGGGCGAACAGCGACCCTGTTGATGGACCTCTCTACCTCAGCTTTAACCTGAATGTGGATAAGTCGAAGACCCTTTATCTGAGCAACGCTTCTGATGAAATCATATCTGAAGCCTCATATGTGTCGCACAATACCAATGAATCGTTTGGCTACGAGACCGACAACTCGGGAGAATGGGTGCTCTTCGACGTTTGTGAACGAATCACAGCCACTCCGGGCAAGGCGAACGGTAGTATTACGTGCAGGGGCACTGGCTTGACTGACACTGAAATCTCCGAGTCATCACTGTCAATGTATCCTAATCCTGCATCCTGCGGGGTGACCATAGCCGCTAAGTCGTTGATCTCCAATGTCTGTGTCCTCGATGTTAACGGTAGCGCATTATTGGAGTATACTCCTGGAAAGGAAGAGATCAGCATTGATTTGAGCGCAATCCCTCAAGGTGTCTACATCGTTCGCATTGAGTGCGAGGAGGGCGTGTTCAATGAGAAACTGATCAAGCAATAGGTTTTTGATTACAAATAGGTTAAGCAAGAGGATGTGTCGGCAACGGCGCATCCTCTTGCTTTTTATGCTGCCCGATATATATTCCTTGCCTGTCGTGACGTTTTTATTGTGGCGCTAATTGAATGATTTTCATGGTGGGTTGTGTCGTGTAATATTTTGTCTGCTAGGTTTTTATGCCTATTCTTACTAGTCACGTCGCATAATCGTGGAACTCCTCGTTTTCCCCTCTTCTTTTTGTGTCGAAAAAATCTTATTTTTGTTTGTTGTAAAATAGAGTTGATTTATGACTACATTCTTCCCTTCCGAATGGACGATGCAGAGCGGTGTGATGATCACATGGCCGCACGAGGATACTGATTGGGCTTACATGCTGGACGAGGCGGTGGCCTGTTTCGTGGAGATTGCCCGTGAGATCTCGAAGCGGGAACGCCTGCTGATCGTCTGCAGGAACGAACAATCCGTTCGTAATGATTTGGGCGAGGTGATGAACCCTAACATCCGTTTCCGTGAGTTGCCGACCAACGACACGTGGGCGCGCGATCATGGACCGATCACCGTCTTTGTGGATGGTTCGCCCTATCTCTATGATTTCCAGTTTAATGGATGGGGACTGAAGTTCCCGGCTAATTATGATAACCAGATCACGAAGAGCCTCTACCTCTCCCGCACCTTCTCCCCGAAGGTGGGGTATATGAGCCTTCTCTACTACGTGCTGGAGGGTGGAAGCATCGAGTCGGACGGGGCGGGTACGCTCATGACGACCTCCCAATGCCTGCTCTCGCCTAACCGCAACGAACACCTGACGCAGCCTCAGGTGGAGGAGTTCCTGAAGAGCTCGTTCGGCGTGGAGCGTGTGCTATGGATCAACCACGGCTATCTGGCGGGAGACGATACGGACAGCCATGTGGATACGTTGGCGCGCTTCTGCAATGTGGACACGATCGCCTATGTGCAATGTGATGATAAGACGGACGAGCATTACGCCTCACTGAAACTGATGGAGCGTGAGTTGAAATCGTTCAAGACGTTGGAAGGTAACCCTTACCGCCTGATCCCTTTGCCGATGGCGGATGCCCGCTACGAAGGGGAACAGCGTTTGCCGGCCACCTACGCTAATTTCCTGATCGTGAATGGGTCGGTGCTGGTGCCGACCTACCGCTCACCGAAGGATGAACTGGCTTTGTCCGCCTTGAGCGAGGCCTTCCCGGATAGGGAGGTGGTGGGCGTGGACTGCTCCGCATTGATTCATCAGCATGGCTCCCTGCATTGCGTGACGATGCAGCTGCCTTATTATGTATTGGAAGATTAATTGATTGATTATAAATTTAATAGAATATGAAAGTTGGATTGGTTCAGCAGTGTTGTTCGTCGGATGTGAAGGCGAACGTGGAGAAACTGAAACGCAACGTCACGGAATGTGCGAAGAAGGGCGCCGAACTGGTGGTCTTGCAGGAGTTGCACAACTCGCTTTATTTCTGCCAGACGGAGGATGTCTCATGCTTCGATTTGGCGGAGACGATTCCGGGTCCCTCCACGGAGGAGTTCTCGGACTTGGCGAAGTCCCTGCATGTGGTCATCGTGCTTTCCCTCTTCGAGAAGCGCGCCGTGGGCCTTTACCATAACACGGCCGTGGTGATCGACAGCGACGGAAGCATCGCGGGGAAGTACCGCAAGATGCATATCCCTGATGATCCAGCCTATTACGAGAAGTTCTATTTCACGCCGGGTGACTTAGGCTTCCATCCTATACGGACCAGCGTGGGCAACTTGGGTGTGATGGTCTGCTGGGACCAATGGTACCCCGAGGCTGCCCGTCTGATGGCGCTTGCCGGTGCGGACCTGCTGATTTACCCGACCGCCATAGGGTGGGAGAGTACGGATACGCCTGACGAGAAGGAACGTCAGCTGAACGCTTGGATGACCGTGCAGCGCGGCCATGCCGTGGCGAATGGCTTGCCTGTCGTGACGGTGAACCGCTACGGATTCGAACCGGACCCTTCCGGGGTGACGAACGGTATACAGTTCTGGGGCAATAGCTTTGTGGCTGGTCCTCAGGGCGAACTGTTGGCCCATTTGCCTGCCGACTCGGAGGAGAATAGGGTGGTGGAGGTCTCCATGACCCGCTCGGAGGATGTGCGCAGGATCTGGCCTTTCTTGCGTGACCGACGCATTGAGTATTTCGACGAACTGGCCAAGCGCTTTCGTGATTGAGCCTATTTAAGTGTTTAAATGTTAGTTTTTTATTATTAGAAGTTATGGATTTGAGACGGACAAAACTGATTGCGATGGGACTCCTCCTCTGTACGGGCCTTGCATCCGCGCAGACGACGAAGGAGTTTATGATGGATCATATCGAGTACACGGCGGGCAACTACACGTCGTACCCTACCACATTCCCGAAACAGACGGCTGCCCCGAAGGGCTATGAACCCTTCTACATCAGCCATTACGGAAGGCATGGCTCCCGTTACCACCATACGGCGGCGGACTATCGTAATCTCTATGAGATGTTCGCCAAGGCGGATTCCGCCAATGCCCTCACGGCTAAAGGAAAGAGTGTCAAGGCTCGTTTCGAGACGATGTACCAGCGCTATTATGACCGGGCTGGCGACCTGACGACGAAGGGCGTGGCGCAGCATCAGGGCATTGCGGATAGGATGTTCCACTCTTTCCCGCAGGTCTTTAAGAAGAATTCGACGATTGAGGTAAAGGTCTCCACATCAGTGCGTTGCGTGATGAGCATGTCCGCCTTCTGCCAAGAGCTGAAGGCGCTGCAACCGTCGTTGGATATCCGTGCGGAGTCCAGCAAACGCCTGATGTATTACATCTCCAACGATCCGATGGAGGACAAGAACCGTCGCTTGGCGGACACGGCTTGGTCGAAGCCTTTCGGCGACCTCCACTACCGCCTGATCCACCCTTCCCGCATGGTGAACCAACTCTTCAAGGACATGGATTATGTGGCGAAGAACATCGATACGATCGCTTTCATGCGCAAGTTCTACGAGGTGAAGAACAGCTTGGTCTGCGATGACTCGGACATCAATTTCGACGATGTGTGGACGAAGGAGGAGATGTACAACAACTGGGTGGTGCAGAACGCTTGGTGGTACGGGGCTTATGGTCCATGTCCGCTGACCCAGAACAAGAGCCGTTTCTTCGCGAAGGACCTGCTGAATATCATGGTCGACGAAGCTGACATCGCCATCCAAAGCGGTGCTGTGCAGGCGAACCTGCGCTTCGGACACGACATCGCCATCCTGCCGCTGACCGCACTGATGGAGCTGCAGGGGTGCCGCGACCAGGTGACCAATGTGGACTCGATCATGAACTACTGGACTGAGTTCCGCATCATCCCTATGGCGGCGAATGTCCAGATGATTTTCTATCGCTCCAAAAAATCGCCTGATGTCTTGGTGAAAATCATGCTCAACGAGCGGGAAGTGGACCTTCCGTTGAAGAGCGATGTGGCCCCTTACTACAAGTGGGACGAGGTGCGGAATTACTACAAGAATTTGCTGAAATGAGGTTCGTTTTTTGATTCTCGTCGGCTGATTTTCCGCGGAAAAATTCTTATATTTGCACTCTATGCGGATGTGCCTAGAAAGGAGGCTTCGCATATTGATTTTTAGTGTGAAACGAATAAGTTTCGGATATGATAAAGAGAATGTTTTTGGGGGCTTCCTTGCTCCTGGCGGCGGGTTCGGTTGGTGCGTATGATTATTCTTCCTACCAGGATGGGTTTCCGACGGAGGATTATCGTACTGCATTCAATATGGGCTTGAAATTCTTTGGCGGCCAGCGTTGCGGTGACAGTCACAACTGGATGCTGGTGGATAACCCGAAGGTTACCACAAAGTCCTGCCACATGATGGATGGAAAGGGTTCCGTCAATGGCGGTGGTAATGGCAACTACGACCTGACGGGCGGTTGGCATGATTGTGGCGACCACATCAAGGTGGGCACGACGATGGGCTCTTCTTGTATCTTCCTGCTCGTGGCGTACGATTTGTGGCCACAGGCTTTCCAAGACAATTACGACGAGGCGTATGGCGCGCCGAATGGAATAGCGGACGTGTTGGACGAGGCTAAATATGCCACGGATTACTTCATGAAGTGTTTCCCGGACGATAACACGTTCGTCTACTATGTGGGTTCTCCGGCTGACCATAATGTCTGGTGTACCTCCTCGAAACAATCCACCCTCCCTGTGGACCAAGGTGGTGACCCGCGCCCTGTGTGGACGACGAGCAATTCGGGTGGACCTCAGGCCGCCAATTGCGCTTCCGCACTTGCCCTGATGTCCATGAAATATCCTGATCAGGCTTACAAGGAGCAATGCAAGGCTGCGGCCATCAAGGCGTATGCCTTCGCGAAGAAAAATAAATCGCAGCAGGCAGCTATCCCGAATTTCTATGCCAGCCCGAACACGGAGTGGACGGACGAGCTTGCCCTTGCCGCCATGTTGCTCTATCGATTGACAGGCGAGGCTTCCTACAAGAAAGAGGCTTTGGGTTACCTGCAGGGCAAGTGGGAGTCTAACTACCCTCTGGCGTGGGATACGATGGCGGACTTTGCGTATTACTATATCGTGAAGGATGATGCGGGTGCGGACAATGGTCAGGGCGGTTATTTCTGTGACCACATGAACAAGAATGTCACCAAGCATCTCGCGAACGGTACGTCCGATCGGAATGGGTTCCCTTATGTGCAAGGGCAAATGTGGGGTACGAACAAATTGGCTTGTGGCGCGGCCGCCGCAACTTCCTTGCTGGTGAAACTGGCGGAGGATAAGGTGTTCTCCCCTTCGGTGAATACCCAGACCGCGAAAAACTTCATCACCCGCGTGGTGGATTATGTCTTGGGTGTGAATGAGTTCAATCATCCATTCCTGCATGGTTTCATGGGCGATACGACATTCAGGATCCACCATCGTAATGCGATGGGAAGGAATGACAACCCAACAACAGCGGATAAGAATAGCAGCGAATTCATGTTCGCGAGCGGTGGTGTGATCGGTGGTCCTTCCGGTACGGGACAGTTCTCGAACATCATCGAGGGCGGCTCTTCCTACACGGAGACGGAGGGCGGTTGCGACTACAACGCACCGTTCGTATTCGCCATGGCTCGTATGATGGCGGAGAAGGATCCTTCCTCGTTCGGTACGGGTACGCCTGCTGTCTTGACGGACCACTCCTACATGGTTTATCCTACTGACTTCTCCGACTACGTGGTGATCGACCTGATCTCGTACGGTGGTGCGAATGTGACGGCTGACCTGATCACGTTGGAAGGCCGTGTCGTGAAGCATATCGATGTGAAGAACGTTCGTGAAGTGATGGAAACGGGCGATGTGGCTTCCGGCATCTACCTCATGCGTGTCTGCAATGGGGAGCAATCGGTAGGCTATAAGTTGATTAAGAGATGATTGTGATATTTTATTCACCTAATTCGTTGAATTAAAGATATGAAGATATTGAAGTATGGAAGTTCCACGTTGACTTCCGCCGCAAAGATAAAGGAGGTGGCTAAACAAGTGGCCGCCGAGAAGGGTAACATCGTTGTCCTCTCCTCCATCAACGGTTCTCGCGAGGCGTTGCAGGAGGTGGCGGACTATCTCTACATGAAGAATGTCGATGGTGCCATGGAGCTGATGAACAACATGGAGCTCCAGTATGGGAAATTGGTCGATGACCTCTTCCCTGAAGCGAAGAAGAACGCTGAGATGAAGAAGGTCGTCGAGTCATACTCCTCGGTCATCCGTGAGACAGCGAAGGAACTCTTTACGAAATATGAGGAGAAGATCATCATCGCGCAGGGCGAGCTGTTGATCTCCGAATTGTTTGTCTCCTACCTGAACACATTGGGCGTCAAGGCGGTCCACCTGAATTCGTTGGATTTCATGAAGACGGACAAGAATGACGAGCCAGACGCTAAGTTCATCAAGGAGGCGCTCTCCAATCTGATGGAGGAGAACAAGTCGGCGGACACGTTCGTCACGGAGGGCTTTATCTGCCGCAACGCATATGGCGAGGTGGAGAACTTCGGCGTGGGGGGCAGCGATTATTCCGCCACGCTGATCGGTGTCGCGGCTCAAGCGCAGGAGGTGATCCTCTGGAGCGACACGTATGGCATCTATGACAGTGACCCTGCTATCGTCCAGAATGCCCGTCCGGTGAAGTCCCTGACGTTCGATGAGACCGCTGAGCTCTCCTATTTCTTGGACAGGGTGATCCATCCGATGTCCATCCTTCCTGCCAAGCTGGCCAATATGCCTATCCGCCTGAAGAATGTGATGTCGCCTGATAGCGAGGGGACGCTCGTCTCTTCCGAGATGCCGAATGGTCAGGTGAAGGCGATCGCCGCCAAGGATGGCATCACGATGATTAAGATTAAGTCTGTCCGCATGCTCTTGGCACACGGATTCCTGCGCCGCGTCTTCGAGGTGTTCGAGGGACATAAGACGGCCATAGATATGATCACCACCTCCGAGATTGGTGTCTCGGTGACCATCGATAACGACAAGTATCTGGAGGAGATCGTGAATGATCTGAAGACCTTCGGTACCGTCACGGTGAGCAAGAACATGACGATCGTATGCGTTGTGGGCGATATGCGTTGCGGCGAAGGCGCCTCGAACAAGGTGCTGGATGCGCTCAAGGAGTTGCCTGTGCAGATGATCTCTTACGGAGGAAGTCTGCAGAACATATCGATCTTGGTCGATGGAAAAGACAAAAAGATGGCTTTGAATCAATTGAACAATAAATTATTTTAAATGGCAAACGTAGTTAAGGGGAACTTCCCCATCGATAAATTTAGGGACGTTGAGACTCCCTTCTATTATTACGATGTTGATGTGTTGAACAGGACGTTGGACTTGGTGAAGAAGGAGTCGGAGGCGAATCATGCCATTGTGCATTACGCTATAAAGGCCAATGCGAATCCTAAGGTGTTGAAAATCATCGCCCAGAAGGGTTTGGGCGCCGATTGCGTGAGCGGTAATGAGGTGAAGGCCGCCATCGAGTCCGGTTTCCCGGCCTCCCGTATTGTCTTCGCCGGTGTGGGTAAGACTGACCCTGAGATAAACCTTGCGTTGGACAATGATATCTTCTGCTTTAACGCTGAGTCTATTCCTGAATTGGAGGTGATCAACGAGCTGGCGGGCAAGAAGGGCAAGGTGGCGAACGTGGAGCTCCGCGTGAATCCTAACGTGGACGCGCACACGCACCATTACATCACGACGGGCTTGAACGAGAACAAGTTCGGTTTCAACATGGATGACTTGGCCGACGTGGTGAAGATGTTCGATTCATTGAAGAATTTGAAGCTGATAGGCTTGCATTTCCATATCGGTTCGCAGATCACGGACCTTAGCTCATACGAGCATCTCTGCGTGAAAATCAACGAGTTGCAGGATGCGATGGAGGCTATGGGCGTTCGTCTGGCGAACATTAACATCGGTGGCGGTTTGGGCATCAACTATGAGCATCCGAACCACATGCCTATCGCTGATTTCGAGGCCTATTTCCGCCTCTTCTCCAAATACCTGAAGCTGCGTCCGGGACAGCAGTTGCATTGCGAGCCGGGCCGTTCCATCGTGGCGCAGTGCGGTAGCCTGATCACCAAGGTGACTTACGTGAAGAAGGGCAAGGAGAAGCAGTTCGCCATCGTGGACGCGGGCATGACCGACCTGATCCGTCCGGCGTTGTACCAGGCTTATCACCGTATCGAGAACATCTCTTCGGATGCGGAGGAGGAGAAGTATGACGTGGTGGGCCCTATCTGCGAGTCGTCCGATGTCTTCGACAAGGATGTCCTGTTGAACGGAACGAAACGCGGTGATTACCTGGCTATCCGTTCGGCTGGAGCATACGGCGAGATCATGGCTTCGGGCTACAACCTGAGACGTTTGCCGAAAGGCTACCTCTCTACCGAATTCTAAGTCTTCGGACTTGCTATAAGTATGTGTTAATGTGGGGGTTATCCCCGTAAAAGATAGCGAAAATGGAAGATTATTTGTTGCGTGTGGCTGAATACAAGGAGTATGTGTGGGTGTTGCTGGGCGTTTTCCTATTCGCACTGGTGTTACAACTCTATTTCTATTTCAGGTATTATAGCGGAATCTTCCGTTTCAAGAATAGGATAGACAAGAACGATGTGCGGCTCTCCACCAATAAACCAGCGGTGTCAGTCATTATTTGCGCGAGGAACGAATCGGAGAACCTGGCCCGTTTCTTGCCGGCGGTACTGAAACAGAAGTACCCCAAGTTTGAAGTGATCGTGGTCAACGATGGTTCCACGGACGAGAGCACGGACCTCCTGAAGAAGATGACGGAGCAGTATCCTAACCTCTACCAGACCTTCCTGCCGATGGGCGCGAAGTACATGAGCCGTAAGAAAATGTGCGTGACCGTGGGTATCAAGGCTGCTCATTACGACCATCTGGTCTTGGTCGATGCGGATTGCGAGCCGGCGAGCGACCAGTGGATCGCCAACATCATGCGCCACTACGCCAGCGGCACCTCCGTCGTGCTGGGCTATACGGGCTACAAGGGTAATAATGGGTTCTTGGACAATATGATCGCTTACGACATGATGTTCGAGGCGATGCGTTTCATGGGATTCGCCCTGCAAAAGAAGCCGTACCGGGGCGTGAGCGGAAACCTCTCCTACTCGAAGGAGCTCTTCTTCGCGAAGAAAGGTTTCACCTCCCATCTGATCCTTTCGTATGGCGACGATGACCTGCTGATCCGTGACATCGCCAACGATCAAAACACGGCGGTGTGTGTGGAGCCGGAGGCCGTCACCTGGTCGCATAGGGATTTGACGATGAATTCCTTCCTTTATCAGCGTGAGAAGCAGATGGAGACCTATGCGGAGTATCTTCCTGCCACGAAGTTCAGGATCAGTTCGGAGATCATCTCCCGCTATATCTTCTATTTCTTGGCACTTGTGTTGCTGGTGATGTTCGCCGTTTGGACTGATTTCATATCGATGGGCATCGTGGCGTTCCTGTTCCTCATCCGCCTCATCACCCAGCTGGTTGTCTTCACGAAGACCTCCAACGCGTTGACGGAGAGGAAGTTCACATTGTCTATCGTGCTGTACGATATCATCTTGCCGCTCATCACGCTCCATGTGCGTACCTTTGGCAAGATCGGTGAGAAGAAAAACGCCATGTGGAAGCAGTAGGCGTCTGATAGTTTCGTTTTGAGTATTGTTTCTATGAATACGACAGAAGATAAATTGAAGGCTTTCCAACGCTTGTTGGATGTGATGGACGAGTTGAGGCTGAAGTGCCCTTGGGACAAGAAACAGACGTTCGAGTCGTTGCGCGCGAACACGATCGAGGAGACCTACGAGCTCTGCGACGCGATCATGAAGAAGGACATGAAGGAGATCCGCAAGGAGTTGGGGGATGTGCTGTTGCATATCGTTTTCTATTCCAAGATAGCCTCCGAAACGAACGATTTCGACATCGCGGATGTCTGCAACTCGTTGTGTGATAAGTTGATATTCCGCCATCCGCATGTCTTCGGCGAAGGCGCTGCGAAGACGGCCGGCGAGGTCGAGCAGACGTGGGAGCAGATCAAACGGAAGGAGAAGGATGGTAACAAGAGTGTCCTTTCGGGCGTGCCGGATGCGCTTCCCGCACTGATCAAGTCTTACCGTATTCAGGACAAGGCCCGCAACGTGGGCTTCGACTGGGAAGAGAAGGAGCAAGTGTGGGACAAGGTGAAGGAGGAGTTCGACGAGCTCATGACGGAGGTGAAGCACCTCGACGCAGAGAAGATGGAGGAGGAGTTCGGCGACCTGATGTTCAGCATGGTGAATGCCGCCAGACTCTATAAGATAAACCCTGAGAATGCATTGGAGAAGTGTAACCAGAAGTTCATCCGCCGCTTCAATTACGTGGAGTCGCAGACGTTGGCCAAGGGCAAGGACCTGAAGGAGATGCCTTTGGAGGAGATGGATCGGTATTGGAACGAGGCGAAGAAGTTGGAGAGGGAAGTGAAAAATTAAGAGTGAAAATTTAAGAGTTAAGAGTTGGGCTTGTTCCTGTGTGGGAGCAAGCCCGATTTTTATGGCATAATGTATAGCCTTGTGGGGTGTGAAATTTAGCTTTGGAACGAGTATCCCTTTCCAATCCGCACGCTCTCAGCCCCGATGGGGCGTTATAGCACAGCCAGGGGTGTAAACCCCTGGAAGGGTGATGAGGGGAGGGGAGAGCCCTGAAGGGGCGGCACGGAAATCTTTTTAGTGTGATGTTTTTATTCATTACCGGTCTGTTTTTGTTTGATTAATCGGGATGCATATCTTTTTTGAAAACTGAAATTTGTTATAATGGTATGTGAAAAATATTGTACATTTGCCAACGTTCTTCGATCAAATATTAATCATGTCAGCGTACCTATATGCCATAATACCCTATAAAATTGGAGATTCCTTTTGTCCTGATGAGGGGGAATCCTACATGAGTTCCCTCATGAATAATGTGGAGATTCCGGCGTTGAAAGGAGTTGTTTCGGAATTTGCGGACATTGACTATGTGTTTGAGGATTTTCTTCTGAAAATTACTTGCTATAGACAATCGGTTTTGGCAAATAGTGTGGATGGCTATAACTGTTTTCGGGCTGAAATATATAAGATTGTCAAAGCCTTAGGGGCGCATGAGGCTTGGTACGTTGAGGAACTTTGTGGGGACGAAATGTTTGCGGAAAACTTTTCCCTTTCCTATGAGGAATGGGTTTGTGAGCAAAGAACAAAAAATCAGGATTGTATGACGGAATTGACTGTGGATGTGCTGAAAGGGGATGTCTTGTACGGTCTTTATCATGACGATTTCTCCGACCTCATCATTTGATAGTCCACCTAATGTGCTTGATTGTTTTTTATATACTCCTTAGCCTCTGATTTATAAACTCATCATACATCTGACTGTTTGCTTTTAAGGAAAAATGTGTATATTTGCATAAATAAAACCTGTCAAATTGTTTGCAATCATGGCACAAAAGAAAGAATTAGTATTCAACTGTCAAGGAATACTTGACAGTTCAACAAGAAGACCTGCAGTATTTAAGGATTCCTTACATACTGCCACCGATGGAAAAAAATACAAGACAAAGTTGTATAACCTTGAAAAAGTGCTAAAGAAGTATTGTCTTAAGGAACATGCCTTTTCAACTGTCGCAAATTTTGCGACAGTTGAAAAGTCTGGTGGTGGACGGGTGAGACGTCTTTTGGAGTATTCAAGGATTGCTGGAGTTTGAAAATCAATTATAAAATTTGTTTGCAATTATGGCACAGAAGAATGAAATAGTATTGTACCAGCCCGATGAGGCGGTAAGGATAGAAGTACGTATGGATGGGGAAACGGTCTGGCTGAACCGTCACCAAATGGCAACCCTGTTCGGACGTGATGTGAAAACCATCGGTAAGCATATCGCCAATGCACTTTCTGAAGAATTGGCGGAGTTCTCAGTTGTCGCAAAATATGCGACAACTGCCAGTGATGGCAAAACGTATAATATGGAGTATTACAATCTTGATATGATTTTGTCAATCGGGTATCGTGTGAAATCACGCCAAGGTATTCTGTTCCGCCAGTGGGCGAACAAGGTGCTAAAGGAGTACCTCCTTAATGGGCATGCCGTGAATCAGCGCATCGAACGCCTTGAGCATCGCGTGACCGAGACGGAGAACAAAATAGACTTCTTCGTCCGCACCTCCCTGCCTCCCGTGGAGGGCATCTTCTACGACGGACAGATCTTCGACGCCTACAAGTTCGTCAATGACTTGATACGCAGTGCGAAGCGTCGTATCGTGTTGATAGACAATTATGTGGATGATACCGTCCTGCAGATGCTCGACAAACGCCGGGAGCCTGCGGAGGCCACCATCTACACCAAGGGCGTGACCGCCGCGTTCCGCCTCGACGTGCAAAGGCACAATGCGCAGTACCGCCCCGTCACCGTCCGGGAGTTTGCCCACTCGCACGACCGTTTCCTTGTGATCGATGATGAGGTCTACCACATCGGAGCCTCCATCAAGGACTTGGGGAAGAAGTGGTTCGCCTTCTGCAAGATGGAGCTGCGGGCGGAGGAATTGCTGCGTAGGGTGGAAACGGCTTGAAAAAATCATAAAATATGTTTGCGATCATGGCACAAAACTTTTCTATTCCTTGCAGCGAAGTTGCACTGTTTTTTCGTACATTTATCCTCTGGAATGAAAATTATATAACTATTGTATTATGAATCATTTGAAATTATTCGTCGTACTCTGTGCTTTAGGCCTGTCTAGTTGTTCCGAGGCCAAGAATCAAATAGTAGGAACATGGGTGCCTACAGACTATGTGTGTGAGAATAGAGGGGAAGAAATAAGCAAGGCGGTTATAGAAGTTGGCAAAAAAGAATTTTTATTTGAAAGGTTCGAGTTCGATGCTTCTGGCTCATATAAATGGGACTTTGCACGTGGATTCATCCTTATCGAAGGGACTTATGCGATAAAAGGAGACTCCCTTATCATGACGCCTTCGAAAGTGAGCTCAAGAGAGAGATTGGAAGATGATTTTAAGGAGGTTGATGCGTCTGTAAATGAAATACATAAGGATTTTGCCATTATTTCTATAAATGATTGTAGAAATAGAATTGAAAAATATCGTATCAGAAAAATCAGTGATAAAACAATGGTTTTGGCGTATGATCGCAAAGTTGGGTTGTTGGATTATACGAATGTCTACATGTGGAAGAAAGAATAGTGTCATAAAGTGATGTCGGGGAAGGAAATAATGCGTAGCGCATCCTTTCTGCAACTCCTCATCCGGCTTAGAGCCTTAGCGTCGCCTGATGACCTTCTTTGCGAGGAGAGATGTCCTAATCTCTCCTTGTATGAGGATGGTCAACTCTTTTGTTATGTTTCCGTGTAGTTATTTAAAAAAAATAAGTTATATTTGTGATAATATAATTGTAATAATATCATCAGTAATACCAATGAAAAAAATTGTTCTTCTGTTTCTCTTCAACGCAGTTATTGCCTTGAATTGTGTGGCGGCTGATTGGACACCGGTCAGCGTCAGTTCCCGTGTGACCCATGTGCAACCCATGACGGGATTGGTGTTGTGGCCCGAGGAGGCCGCGAAACGTTATAGCACCTATGGGGAAAGCCATGCCTTGGAATATTCGTATGTGGCTCCGTGCAAGGTGGTGGTGGGTTGTGCGGAAGATAGTTCGATCATCTACGACTGGAGTTATATGGATAACCTCTTGGATGACATCAAGAGCCGTAACCACCAGGCTGTGATCCGTTTCTTCTACGAGTATCCGGGTGTGCCGATGGTGGATGATAATCCCGGCACGACAGGTGTGCCCGCCTACATCAAAGCCTTGGATGACTACGACGAGATCTGCAAGGATGTGAAAGGTGACGGAAAGACCTGCTATGCGGGTTGGGGCAACAAGGAACTGAAACGTTTCACCAAACTGTTCTATACCGATTTCGCCAAGCGGTATGAGAAAGACCCTCGCATCGCCTTTGTGGAGGTGGGTTTCGGCCATTGGTCCGAGTATCACATGTATGACGATAACGGGGTGGATCTGAGATTCGGGGTGAACTTCCCTACCAAGGATTATCAGAAAGAGTTCTTCCTGCACCTCTCGAAGGTGATGGGCAGCATCCCTTGGGCGATCAGCATCGACGCCGCGGATGACGAATACACTCCTTTCGCGGACGACAAACAACTGCGCAAGTTGGATTTCGGACTGTTCGACGATTCATTCATGCACGAAGGTCATGAGAAAAAATCGAAGGACGGGTATAATGAGGAGTGCTGGGAGACGATGGGCTCTGATCGTTGGAAAACAGGCGTTTGCGGCGGAGAAATAAGCTATTATGAAGACAGTGACCAACTGGAATTCACCAACCCGAAAGGCATGTATGGATATACTTGGGAGAATCAATCGTCCAAGTATCATATCACGTTTATGATCGCGAACGATAATCCGTCGGGCAAGAAGGATTACAACAAACCCTCCCGTTTCAAGGAGTGCAGCATGGCCACGGGCTATCATTTCGTGGTTACCGGTTGCCAAACTGATGGCGCACAGACCAAGATCACGGTGACAAACACGGGTGTGGCGCCGCTCTACCGGGATGCCTACTTCGCGGTTGGCTCGACACGTTCGGAACAGAGCCTGCGCGGATTGTTGCCCAAGGAGTCGATGGAGGTTATCATAGATGCTCCATTGGCCTGCGACGGGGCGGGGCGCGCCATCGAGAACCCTGTGATCGCCTGCGATTACATTCTTGACACACAGACTATTGAGTATGATTGTGATATTGCGACGACGGGTAGTGAACTCGTCAAGCAGTCAAGCGAGGAAGATGGTCAGCGATATGATATATTAGGGAAGAAAGTCTCTGAGGATCAGCGTGGACTGGTGATCGTTAAGGGGAAAAAGGTATATTATAAAGACAAATAAATAGCTGGGGTAACGTCTCAGCCGTTCTGTAGTCAAGTGGACTCGTGTCGGGATTGTTCCTGATGCGAGTCTTTTTTTGTGAGGATCACTTCTGCCATAAGAGTTTGTGCCTTATCCCGAGTCTGTGCGGGCAATGAAATCTTTTTTTCAGGGCAAGATATCGGGGGGGGGCGGATCGCAACCTAACGATTCCCCAAAATTCCATATATTTTTCGTGTATGTTATATGTTATTTGTGTATTATCAATCACAAAATTATGATATTTATATAATATGCAGTAAATCACGTTGTTTGTAATTGTGAGATTGAAAAGTATCAAAAAATATTAAGAAAACACTGAATGTAATATTTAAATGTGTGAATATTGTTTAATTTTGTGTTGCTAAATATAAATCTAATATTAATTTTTTTAATTCATTTATTTTTTTATGAGAAAAAAAGCGTTGTTTATTATGTCAGGGCTGCTTTTTGCGTTATGTAGTCCGATTTTCTCTCAAAAGATAGTGGAAACTGGGAAGATAGTGGAAACTGATTATTTTGAGAAAAACAAGGAGTTAGGAGGTGAGGTTGTTATCAAAAAGATGGAGAAGGTAGCTCGCAATGGTAAGGCTTCGACCGTGTTTGAAGTTATAGCGCCTAAGGCGGGAAGTTATTATGCTAGCTTCTGGATGATTCCGTCAAAACAGAAAGACGGATCTTATACTTCCTATATGGTTAATGTCAATGATTCGAAGGAACTCATTGCGTTGAAACCAGTTGCTGGCGATTGGCAATGTCTCGCTTTGCCAGGGAACGGAAAGATCTCGCTGAGACAAGGATCTAATATAATTTCTGTCAGCTGTCAGCTTCCTGAGATTCCTAACGTGGAACATGTTAAGATTGCAGCAACGCCAACAAAGGCTCTTATGGACATAAAACCATATTCTTCGTACAAGAAAAAGCTGGGTAAGCAAAAATATTTGTCAGAAGAATTGGCTGGTGCAAGAGTTGAGTTCGTGCGTGATACATTAACTCTTAGACGCTCTGGCCGTCTCGCTAGTGCGGCTGAAGCCCCGTTGTATGAATATGATTATCGTTTGAATGTGCCTTTGAAGTACACATTCTATACGACATTGCATTTTTATGCCGGAGATACAGCGTCTATAACAACGTCAAGCGCGAAATATTTTACTCACGTGTTGGAGTTCTTTAACAGGTCGATTCCACAAACCTATTCATGGAGCCAAAGGTCCAGGAATGGTGTGGCTTCGATGGATCTTGTGATTCCTCAATCCGGCTATTATATTGTGCGTGTTCGCTCCTTCATAAATGGTGCGTCAGGTGTGTGTGACGTGAATATCAATGACCGATACACATATGACGAAGTGCCTGTATATAGCTATGGTGTAAGGTGTGAGCAAGGTACGAATATGGTTTACAACACATTCACCTGCTATAATAATGGAGATCCTAGGTTGTGGATAGAAGAGGGAGAGGTCGCTCCTGGTGTGATTTCTGCGATCAACGATGACTTTACGCAGTCGGGAGGAGACTTTAATTGGGACGTCAACTCTCGTTTGAGGATGCAATATACTCGACCAGTTCACTCTGTATTGTTGTCTGCCTATAGTTCATATGTTCCAAACGGACAATGTGACCTTTACATGAAATGCCAGAATGCCGGCACCGATCCATCTTTCCCAAATCTGAAGGATCTTGACGCGATTATGTCATCTTCTTCCTCTTCCACATATAACTGTATTTCATGGTCAGGAGGTATCACCTCTTATTGGGAGTGGCCTCCTTATAATGGTTCTGCCTACTATTCTCCTAATGCTTTGACTGCATTTGACAACTTCTATGCGTCAAGAGGCCTTACGAGAAGTGGTGCGACGGAAAGTACTAGTGTCGTTGACTTGTGGGCCAATGTTAGTGGCGGTGTCAGAGACTATACTCATGGTTCCGTTCGTAAAGGTGCGGATGGAAATGCCCATGGATATGCTTGGGAAAGTAAGTGTGGTGCATGGAAGAGAATATTCCACCCTCGTCATGCCCTTAGTGGACCTGTTTACGGACAAGTGGTTGAGTATTACGTGAAGAGCTCATCTTATAGATATGCGACATTGGCGGAGGAAATCGCTGAGGGCGTTTCTAGAATCGTATATGTCGACTTTGATGATGATGAAAGAGCTCTTATCTCGAAAAAAGTGGGATTGGTATCTCCAAAAATCGCTTCTCAATTCCAAACTCTCTATGCGAACTGGGAAAATGTTGTAAATAACTCTGTCCTCAGTAACCCTGATCAAATCGCGGATTGTAAAGAGTATAAGGAGTTGTTGGCTTATTGCCAGTCAAACAAGGAACTTGTGTATGCCGCTTTTGAGAAACTTGAGAAGGGTAATGGCCTCGCTTCCACAAAATTGGTCGGTGACCTTACGTTGAGCAAGTATTCTTCCGTTATGGACAAAGTACGTGCGGATGTCATTGCTCTGGAGAAGAAGAGCGCTATTAAGACGTTCAGCCCAATCAAGTCTAATTTCACCTCTTATGTCAAGAGGATTCTTTCCCAAGATACTCCTACCTTGAGAAGCGGCAAGATCGCTGATGAGGACGAACTTGCAGGCGTGTCTTATAGTAACTTTAAGGAATTCAGCATCTCTTCGTCATCCGAAGGCTTGACAGTGGATTTCTCGCTGAATGATCCTGCTACTGTTACGTTGAACTTGATCGACTTGGAAGGAAATATTGTCAATGTTGCTCTGAACGAAAAAGCGTTGGAGAATGGCGACTATTCTTATTCTTTGTCAGCCGACAAGAATCGTGTCTACCTGGTACAATTGGCAATTGACGGACATGTCAATGTTAAGAAAGTTGTAGTGAAATAATTTTTGTGTTGAGAGGTCAAAGGCTTTGGGTCTTTGACCTCTTTCCCCTTTGAAAATACTAAAAATACAATCCATGAAAAAACAGTTCATTTTTATCATTTTCTCCATTCTCCCCATCCTTGCTTGTAGGGGGCAGGAGGCTCTCGGGACGGATCCGGACCTGAACATCACCATTAGTAACTTCCCTGTGTTGGATGGCTCTGAATCGACAAGCCCGTTGCGGCTCATTTTGATGAGTAGGCTGTTGGGGTTTAACTACGAGTGGCAACACAGCCAGTTTATCCAGCGTCAGGAGGATGCGCCTAAGCAGGTTGTGCCTGACTATACATGTGACGAGGAGACGAGAAGAGACCTGCTGCTCAATCGCTTGTTGAACAACAACACGCATGGGTCGTTCGTTAATCTCATCGATGATAAGGTGGACATTATCATTACCGCTAGAAGCATTTCCCGCGACGAGAAAGCCTATGCGGAGGAACAGGGGGTGACCTTACTGGAAAAACCGATCGCACGGGACGCCCTCACTTTCATGGTGAACGCGGAAAACCCTGTCACTAACCTCTCCGTCGATCAGATCCATGACATCTACATGGGAAACATTCAGAATTGGTCGGAAGTGGGTGGCTTGGATTGTGTGATGAAACCGTATGTGCGGAACAGGAACTCGGGCAGCCAGGAGAAGTTCGAGACGATGGTGATGGATGGACTGACGATCGCTGATTTCCCTGAAATGCGGATCGGTACGACAATGATGTCTCCGTATTACCAGTTGGAGGATGACACGGCGGGCATCGCTTTTTCGCCTTTCTACTACTATAAAGTCATGGTGGATAGCAAGAAGGTTAGGGCGGTCGGTGTGAACGGTGTAGAGATGACCAAGGAGAATGTCATGAACGGCTCCTATCCTTACACTTCCAAGGTTTACACGGCAGTGCGCTCTGACATCGACAAGACTTCCGCCGCTTACAGATTGTTTGAGTTCCTCTCAAGCGAGACGGGCCAGGCTATCGTCGATGAAAGCGGTTATGTACCATTGAAAGACGCTTCGTCCACGGGCATGCAGGCTTCGTCGAACGAAATATTTGAACTTATCTATGATAATCATATCCTCATGATTCTCTCGTCGGATCTTCCTGAACGACTGGAAATCTATAATTTGGAAGGAAAAAAGGTATTCGAGAGCGCGGTCCTCTCTTGCGACGTGCAAATACCCGTTGGATTGCGTGGCATGCATGTGGTTTACTTGTCGCAGGGCGATGGAGGGGTCTTCGCGAAGAAGATCGTGCTGTAATTGTGAAATATTAGATTGATGCCCTATTCGTGCGTTTGGCCATGGACAGGGCATCGTTGCTATGGGAAGTGATTCGCATTTGAATGTACATTATGGAATTCTTAACTCTTGACTCTTAATTATAATAAAATGCCACCTCCCTTTGTAATCGTCCCAGGGTGTTGCCCTGGGCTATATAATGTTATTGGGCTTTCAGCCCGTTGGGATAGCTCGAATGGGAAGTGATTCGCATTGCATTATGGAATTCTTAACTCTTAACTCTTAATTCTTAATTATAATTTCGTACCTTTGTACTTGGAAATTTAGTTTTACAAAAATACAAGATGGCAAAAGAATTGACTCCACGCAGTGAGGATTACTCACAGTGGTATAACGACTTGGTGATCAAGGCTGATTTGGCGGAGAGCTCCGCAGTGAGAGGTTGTATGGTGATTAAACCGTACGGGTATGCTATATGGGAGAAGATGCAGCATGAGTTGGACCGTATGTTCAAGGAGACTGGTCATGTGAACGCATATTTCCCTCTTTTCATCCCTAAATCTTTTTTGAGCAAGGAGGCTGACCATGTGGAAGGCTTCGCGAAAGAGTGCGCGGTCGTCACCCACTATAGACTGAAGACCAATCCTGACGGGAGCGGTGTGGTGGTGGACCCGGATGCCAAGTTGGAGGAGGAGTTGATTGTCCGTCCTACGTCCGAGACCATCATCTGGAACACATACAAGAACTGGATCCATTCCTACCGTGACCTTCCGATCCTCTGCAACCAGTGGGCGAACGTGGTTCGTTGGGAGATGCGTACCCGCTTGTTCCTCCGTACCGCCGAGTTCCTGTGGCAAGAGGGCCATACGGCTCACGAGACCTACGAGGAGGCTGAGGCAGAGGCTCAGAAGATGCTGAACGTCTATGGGGATTTCGTGGAGAACTTCATGGCCGTTCCGGTCATCAAGGGTGTGAAGTCCGAGACGGAGCGTTTCGCCGGTGCGGTCGACACCTATACCATCGAGGCTTTGATGCAGGATGGCAAGGCATTGCAGTCGGGTACTTCCCACTTCCTGGGACAGAACTTCGCGAAGGCGTTCGACGTGCAGTACCAGACCCGCGAGGGCAAGCTCGACTATGTGTGGGCTACCTCTTGGGGCGTTTCCACCCGCTTGATGGGTGCGCTCATCATGACGCACTCCGACGACAACGGTTTGGTTTTGCCGCCTAACCTGGCGCCGATCCAAGTGGTGATCGTGCCTATCTTCAAGACGGAGGAGCAGTTGGCTGAGATCTCCGCTAAGGTGAGCGAGATTACCGCTAAGCTGAAGGCTTTGGGCATCACGGTTAAGTATGATGATTCGGACGCTAAGAAGCCGGGCTGGAAGTTCGCCGAGTACGAGCTGAAGGGTGTGCCGGTACGTTTGGCTATGGGCGCGAGAGACCTTGAGAACGGTACGGTCGAGGTGGCTCGCCGTGATACCCTCACGAAGGAGACTGTCAGCCTCGAGGGCATCGACGCATACGTTAAGAACCTGTTGGATGAGATCCAAAAGAATATCTTCAAGAAGGCTTTGGACTATCGTAACTCCATGATCAAGAAGGTGGATAGCTACGACGAGTTCAAGGTGGAGATCGAGAAGGGCGGTTTCATCTTGGCCCATTGGGATGGCACTCCGGAGACGGAGGCGCAGATCAAGGAGGAGACCAAGGCGACCATCCGTTGCGTTCCGTTCGACACCTACCTGGGCGACGACAAGGAGCCTGGCAAGTGCATGGTGACGGGCAAACCGTCCAAGTGCAGGGTGCTCTTCGCAAGATCGTATTAATGAATTCATTCATAGGCGTTGGGACGTTTATCAGTCCTGACGCCTTTTTTGCTTTTTAGGAGAGAGTGTATGAGAAAATTCGCGTTGCTAATATTGGCCTTGATGCTCCATGCCTTGGGTGTGGAGGCTGGCGTCCGTTCACTCTACTCCCCCGATTCTGTGGCTGTGGAGGCAGAACCTTCTAAGTCACTTACTTGTCCTCCTTCGATGGGAGTGTATTATTATCCTCATCGGCCATATCTGATTGGAGGGAAAGGAGCTGAAAGGCAGACGCTTTTGTTTTACCCGAATGTGATGACCTTCGTCCGTGATGCGGAGTATTTCCTCCCTTACACGAAAGGGTACAGCGCATTGGGCTTCTTCATGAAGCCAACCTTGACGTACATTCATGATGAACGGCTAAGCCTATCTGTCGGTCTCCATCTGTTGGGAATCGCGGGCGATCATAAGAAACTGCGGGAGGTTTCCCCTATCGTGCGGATTGAATATAAACCCAACAAGATCATAATGATTGTGGGTGGTACTTTATCCGGTAGATTCGATAGAATCATCGGTCATGGACTTTATCAACCGATGTATGACTATGACAGACTCTTCTACGCCAACAAGGAAGATGGATTGCAGGTATTCGCCTACACCAAACATTGGCAGTCTGAGATGTGGTGCAATTGGGAGGACTTCATCGTCGTAGACTCCCCTTGGCAGGAGAAATTTACTTTTGGATGGGTGAATAAATTGAGATTTAAGAAGGGACATCATGTTTTTGAAATTCCTATTCATCTGATGATGAACCATAGGGGCGGGCAAATCGATGCGGTGCAGGACACGTGCATCGAGACGCTTGCCAACGTGGCGGCTGGTCTGGAATATAATAAGAGGTTTAACCATGGTGGTATGGGCGCGAAACTGCCTTTCTTCGGGTTCTCCAACCGTTCCAATGAGCAGCACATCCATACCCATTTCAAGAAGGGGTGGGGTATTTACCCTCAACTATTTATCAATAGATATTGGGAGAAAAGTACAAGCAGCGTGGAGAATGGGTACGAAGTGATTAAGATTCAACATGAACATGTTGTGTACGGCAATATAGGATACTGGTATGGTGACGGGTTTGTCTCCGGCAGGGGTAGTTACCTCTTCCAATCGAGGAGCTACTTCGACGATGCCTTTGAGCGTCGTTACCGTCATATGCTCACGGCGGAAGCTATGTATGGGTTGAATGGTGTGCTACAAACCAGGTTCCAAGCCTATTACGATTTGGATGAGCGTAGTGTGGATTATGCGGTGACCCTCGCTTTGATGTTCGACCGTGTGTTTAAGATTCATTCGTGGGGGGAAGAGAAATGAGAAGAGCGTTTCCCATCGTATTGCTTTTGTTCGTCGTTTTGTCATTGAGTGGCAAGAAGAAGGAACGCATCACGGAGCGGGGTTCCTCCCTTTTCTACCGTAGCTGGCGTTACCCGGTCGTGGAGGAGGAGAAGAGGGATACGATGGAGAAGGATACGCTCCCTGTGTTGCCGGTGGATACTGTGCCTGCGGATACGCTCGTGCAGGATTCCGTTGTCGTGGACACGCTGCCGAATGTGCTCACGGATGTTCCGAAGGAGCCTGAGAAGCCTGCGGATACGTTGCAGACACCGCCTCGCGTCTCCCGCCCGGACATCAACACCTGCATCGTCTATTTTATCTTTGACCAAAATAATTTCATCACGGACTATTCCGCGGAGTTCGATACCATCATGGCCTTCATCGACTACCATAAGGGGAAGGATTTCGAGGTGATCGGACATACGGACGAGCGTGGTACGGTGGTCTATAACCAGGGACTCTCCGAGCGTCGCGCCAAAAGGGTCTATGAGGTCTTGGTGCACCGTGGGGTCGACCCGAAACGGCTGACGATGATCGGCCGCAGCGAGTTGGAACTGGTCTACCCGCATGCGAAGAACGAGTATGAACATTTGATGAACCGTAGGGTGGTGGTAAGAGTGAAGGAATGATGAAGAGACTTTTCTACATATTGCTGCTATGGTTGGGCTTGGGACAGGTCGCCTTCTCTCAGCAAGACTTGTTGCTCACCCAACAGCTCTTTTCCCGTGGCAACATTAACCCTGCGGGCGTGGGCAACACGGGCGATGTGGACATCTTCCTGATGGGGCGTCTGCAATGGCTGGGCGTGGACAATGCGCCGCATACCTTGCTCCTGAACGCCACGAACTACTTCAAGCGCATCCAGTCGGGCGTGGGCCTGACGGTCTACCGTGACGTGATGGGTGTGGGGCATAGCATGACGGAGGTGAAGGCGGAATACTCTTATCAGATAGACCTGAATCCGCGCTGGATCCTCTCCATGGGTCTCTCCGCCGGTGTTTTCTGGGGCTCTTATGACCCTTCCGCCAACACGTTGGGCAAGGAGTACGAGCGTGCGTTGCTGGACTTGTCGAAAGACCGAGTCACGGAGGCCTCCCCTGACTTCAATGTGGGTTTTGAGGTCACTTCGAAGGATTGGACGTTCGGAATCTCTTCCACCCATGTGCAGAACAACCAGTCGCTTTCCTATTCGTCCGACCGCCATTTCTATGGCTATGCGGTGCGCTCCTTCGTCTTGGGGGATGATTGGGACCTGTGGGTGGATTTAGGCTATATGAACCGTAATAAGGTGCACGTGGCGGATTTGGGCACCTTGCTCTTCTACCGTCGCCTCCTATGGGGCGGACTATCGTGGCGCCCTGACCTGGTGAACGGTTGCAACCCTTCCTACCTCTCGGTGGTGCTGGGTTTGGAGTACCGTATCGTCCGTTTCGGCTATGTCTATGAGTGTGGCATGGGAAGTAACTGCACCCTGCCGAGCAATACGCACGAGATCCTTTTGTCCTTTAGGATTGATAAGAAAAAGTAAAGGGGATTTACTATTTACTATTTAGCTATTTACTATTTACTATTTGCGGTTTGCGGTTCGGGACGGAGTTAGGGGTCTGAAATTTTTCTTATTTACTATTTAGCTATTTACTATTTACTGTTTGTGATTTGCGGTTCGATATGGGTGCGGGTGGCTGACCCTTTCTTATTTACGATTTAGCTATTTACGATTTACTATTTAGCTATTTACGATTTACTATTTTTCTGGTTTGGAGGATATCTTCACGCACATCCAACCAGAACACCCTAAAACTCTTAACTCTTACTTCTTAACTATTAACTATTTTTACTCGTCCGACAGCGTCACCAGCAACTCCCTATAGGCGGAGAAGATCTTCGATTTAGAGACGTAACCTAAATATTTCCCCTCTTCGTCCAGCACGGGCAGATTCCACGCCTTGGTCTTCTCGAATTTATACATCACCTTCTCCATCGGCTCATCCGCGGAGACGAAGTCCGGCGGGGAGACCATCAGTTTGGATACCTTGAAGCGGTTGTAGAGTTCAGGGCGGAACATGATGTTACGTATTTCGTTCAGGCTGATGAGTCCCACCATCCTGTGTTTGGAGTCGAGTACCGGGAAAATGTTACGGTTGGAGTTCGCCACGATCTTGATGACGTCGCCCAGGTACATTTCCGGGTGGAGCGTTTGGAAATCCGTTTCGATGACGTTCTCCGTCTTCAGCAAGGTGAGGATGTTCTTGTCCGTGTTGTGGGTCAGCAGCTCCCCCTTCTTGGCGAGACGCATAGCGTACAAGCTATGAGGCTCGAAGGCCAGGATGGTGACGTAGGCGACGGTGGCCGTGATCATCAGGCAGATGAAGAGGTCGTATCCTCCCGTCAGTTCGGCGATGAGGAAAGCGCCCGTCAGCGGTGCGTGCATGACACCCGCCATGACGCCCGACATGCCAGCCAGTGCGAAGTTCTTCTCAGGCAAGGCCCCCAGATTTGTGTAGTTAGTGATGAAGGCCATCGCATAGCCCGTGATACAACCCATGAATAGGCTAGGGGCGAAGATTCCGCCCGTTCCGCCGCTTCCGTTCGTCGCCGCCGAGGCGAATATCTTAAAGAAGATGATGAGGAAGAGGAAGAGCAGCACCATCCAGAAATTATCCCTGAAATCGTAGAATACGCTATTCTCCGTGATGGCTTGCACGTTGCCGTCGAGCAGGTAGCCGATGGTGTCGTATCCCTCACCGTAGAGTGGTGGGATGAAGAAGATCAGGATGCTCAGCATGGTACCACCCGCGAAGAGTTTCTTGATCGGTGTGTTGAGGCTCGCGAAGAAGGATTCCAGCTTGGTCATTCCCCTCGTGAAGTAGAGTGATACGAATCCGCAGAGGATTCCGAGCGCCACGTAGTAAGGCACGTTGTGGAGGGAGAAAGGGACGGGCTCGAAGGTGAACATCGCTTCCGAGCTGGTGAGAAAGTAGGTGAAGATGGAGGCGGTCGCCGCGGAGATGAGCAGTGGCACGATGGATGCCATCGTCAAGTCGAGCATCAGCACCTCCAGCGTGAAACAGACACCCGCGATCGGGGCCTTGAAGATACCGGCCACAGCACCGGCCGCACCGCAGCCGACGAGCAACATCAGCGTCTTCTGCTCCATACGGAAGAGTTGTCCGAGGTTCGAGCCGATGGCGGAACCCGTCAGCACGATCGGGGCCTCGGCTCCTACCGACCCTCCGAAACCGATGGTGAGCGAACTGGCGATGGTGGACGACCACATGTTGTGCCGCTTGATGCGCGCCTTCTTTTGCGAGATGGCGAACATGATCTTCGTGACTCCATGGCTGATGTCATCCTTCACGATGTAACGGACATAGGCGCTGGCGAGGCATACGCCGATGATCGGTGTCGCCAAGTAGAGGTAGTTCAAACTGCCGTCCGTGAAGTTGCTCTTCACTAACTCATGCAGAAATGCGACGATGCTTTTTAGTATGTGTGCGGCGATGGCGCAGAACAATCCTGTCAGAAAACTAAGAAACAATGTGAAGTGTTTCTCGCTGATGTTCGCCTCCCTCCACCGTAATATTCTTATGAAATATTCTTCTATCATGTTTGTATTTTCTTCCCACAAAAACGAACGGCTAATTTAATAAAAAACGTGTTTCCAATACCTGATATTATGCTAAAACGACAAAAAAAATTTTTCGTTATGTGTTTTTGATGTGAATTTATTAACTTTACAAGTTGTTTTTTCCGTTTGACGAATTGAGGAAAAATTCGTGGGAGAAAATGCCTTTTGATAGAAAAATAGAAAAATAACATATATAATGATTAACAGATGGAATTTTATACCTCTGACAGACGAACAAGAAAAACAAAAGGTGCAGCTTTCCGAAGCGCTGGGCATCAGCCCTGTCCTTTGCCAATTGCTAGTTCAAAGGGGTATTACAACTTTCGCCCAGGCGAAGAGTTTTTTCCGTCCGCAACTGGCCGATTTGCACGATCCTTTCCTCATGAACGACATGGAGAAGGCTGTGGATCGTCTGAATAGGGCTATAGGCAATAAGGAGAAAATCTTGGTCTATGGCGACTATGATGTGGATGGTATCACGGCGGTGGCGCTCGTGTACAAGTTTTTGAAACAGTTCTATTCGAACGTGGATTTTTACATCCCCGACCGCTACACGGAGGGGTATGGTGTCTCTTCCAAGGGCATAAACTATGCCGTGGAGAATAAGATTAAGCTGATTATCGCGCTTGACTGCGGTATCAAGGAGGTAGAACAGGTGGACTTCGCCAATCAGTTGGGGGTCGACTTCATCATATGCGACCATCACACACCTGACGAATGCCTGCCGAACGCGGTGGCGGTCCTCGATTCCAAACGCGCGGATAACACCTATCCGGACGTGAATCTGTCAGGCTGCGGCGTGGGCTTTAAGTTCATGCAGGCTTTCGCTTCCAACAATGGCATACCGTTCGATAAGCTGGAGCCGATGCTGGATTTCCTGGCGGTGAGCATCGCATCCGACATTGTGCCGATCAACGGGGAGAACCGTATCCTCGCCTACTATGGACTGAAACAGCTGAACTCCAACCCTAGCTTGGGCATGAAGAGCATCATCGATGTCTGTGGCTTGGCGGACAAGGAGATCACCATCAGTGATATTGTCTTCAAAATCGGTCCTCGCCTGAACGCTTCTGGACGTATGCAGACCGCCCGTGAGTCTGTCGAATTACTGATTTCCAGGGATTTGAGTTTCGCGAAGGCGAAGAGTGACTGCATCGACCAATACAACAACAAGCGTAAGGACTTGGACAAGAGCATCACCGACGAGGCGAAGGCTAAGTTGGAGAGCGAGGAGGGTTGGGAGGCCCGCAATTCCATCGTCGTTTACAACACGGACTGGAACAAGGGTGTCATCGCTATCGTGGCTTCCCGCTTGACCGAGATGTATTACAAACCTACCATCGTGCTGACGCACTCGAACGGTTTCGCGACGGGTTCGGGACGCTCCGTGCAGGGCTTCGATATCTACAAGGCGATTGAGTCGTGCCGTGACCTGCTGGAGAACTTCGGCGGACATATGTATGCGGTGGGCTTGTCCATGCGTGAGGAGAATGTGCCGGAGTTCAAGCGTCGCTTCGAACAGTATGTCACGGAGAATATCCTGGAGGAACAGAAACAGCCTCAGATCGATATCGACGCGTTCATCGATTTCAAGGAGATCACCCCGAAATTCTTCCGCTTGCTGAAACAGTTCAATCCGTTCGGCCCGGAGAACTCCAAGCCGGTATTCGTCACCCGCAGGGTCTTCGATTACGGTACGAGCCGCGCGGTGGGCAAGGAACAGGAGCACATGAAGCTGGAGTTGATCGACTCCCAATCGGAGTGCATCATGAACGGTATCGCCTTCGGGTTCGGTCAGCCGAAATGCCCGGGTGAGGTCGATTTCAATAAATACATCAAAGAGTTAAACCCTGTCGACATCTGCTATACGATAGAGGAGAACACCTTCAATGGAACGACCTCCATCCAGTTGATGATCAAGGATATAAAAACGGTTGAGTGATGGAACTACATAATGAGACAACGCTTACCCCGGAGATAATCTATTCGGTTAACACGAGGGCGCAGAGGAGTTTTATTATTGGTATTATTGCGTTGTTAATGTTTGTTGTGACTCTTTGTCTCGAGGTGTTTATAACTTTTCTGAGATCTCAGGATTGGGTGTTTTCTTGCCTCTTACTGCTGGGTATTGTTGTATTGGGTAGAAGACTCATTAAGTTATCGCCTTGGAGCGTAAAACGCAGGTTAAGGAAACAGATGGGAGAAAAAATGATCTGCCACTATGTTTTCAAGGATGAGGAGGTGATTTTATCGTCTCAGGATGATTATTCGAGTCAAGAGTGGAACGGTCGGTATGGCTTGTTTCAGAAGCTGAAAGTGAAGAAGCAGCAATACCTTTGCCTGTACTACGATTCGTATCAGATGCTTATTGTCGATAAGAATGGTTTCGCGTCTGAGGAAGAGTGGAATCAACTGCTCGATTTCCTGAAGACGAAGAACCTGTAATAGAAATAGAATAGTAAAAAAATCGGTCGGGATGTGCTCCTGACCGATTTTTTTGTGGATGGTCCGTTCTCATCCATTCTATATAGAGGAACCAACGGAACCTATGGATTCTCCTTAAACTTTTAACTCTTAACTTCTACTGCATTTTCACGTTCAGTTTCCCCTTTAAGTCAAGGTCCACCTTGATGCCTTCCTCTGTGAGGAATATTTTGTTCACGTTGAGTTTCTCCAGGAAGCCGTTCACGTGTACGTTCTTGAACACCTCCATGTTGAAGAGTTCCGAGCGGCTCATCTCCTTGACGAGCGATAGCTCCTCCTTCAGGGAGAAGACCAGGTTCTCTTCGATTTTCTTCTTGAGCCCTTTCTTGTAGAAGAGGTTGACGATCTTGGCCAATACGTTTTTGGTCGTGATCCGGTAATCCACATCCCGCACTTTGATGGAGCTTGTCGCGTTGTCGAAGTATGGTGTGGCGGTAAGATAGATCTTGCCGTTGATGAAGCCTGACACCTGTAGTCCGATGACCAACTCTGTGGTTTGTCCGTAGACTTCTATGCTGTCCACCACGATCTCATGCCTTCCCTCACCGAATTTCTCTCCGATCATGATGGACTTCGCCACGGAATCCACCAGTTCGAACGGTATGTCGCCTAAGATGTTGATGTTGAAGCTCTCGTCCGTGCTCTTGTATTGTTTGTAGGGAGGAATCGTCGCCACTTTGGATATCCTTCTAGGCGTTTTGCCCATGTAGACCTCCATGAGGCATTGTACGCCTATGGTGGTGCGCAGGATGCCGTATTGTCCTTCGATAGGGGTGCTGTAGAGTTGTTTTGGGGTGGTCTTAATCCACGCCTTGTAGTCTGCGGTGCTGATGTCAATCGGTTCCTGCACCGAACTCCAGATGTTCTCCACGTAGCTCTTCAGCGGAATATACTCGCGGATGGATTTGTCGATGGCTTTACCAATGACCTCCTGGTTGTCCCTGAGGAGCTTCTCTGCGATGGTGGTGATGGGGATGTTCAATCCTATGACCTTGATGGTCGGGGTTTTAATCCATTTATACTCAATGATTTTCGTGGATGATATGATGCTCCAATCCTTCGAGAAGGCTATTTTGGTCTTGAAGGTCATGCTGATGGAGCCTTCAATCTCACGGTCGGTCGTCGTGATGCCTAGGTCGAACCGTTTTTTGATCCACAGCTTGATGGGCACACGGTAGGTGAGCTCGTTTCCGTCGTAGGCGATCATGAAGTCCTGCTCCTTCCATGCCTTGATCATCAAGCTATCGTCTTCGATATTGTTGTCTTCGTAGATGAGGCCTTGGAAGTTGTCGTTGATGATCTTCTCCATCAGGGCCATATTGATCTCTATGGGGATGTGCAGGACGGAGGTCTTAGGCGTGTAAACGACAGGCACATAGGTCTCCTCCGGACGTTCCTCCACGATGAGCGAATCCGTCTCCGTGTCGAAGTTGATTCCTAAATCCTTGGCGGCGGTGGTGTCGATGCGGACGGAGTCTGGCTCCTGCACCACCTCTTTGTTCCGTCTCGCCTCCGCTATTTGGAAGACCAGGAGAAATGATAGTATGATGAGTATTTTTGTTTTCATAGGTTCATTTTTTGTCTATGTGCAAAGTTATTCCTTTTTAGCTTAACGTGTAACTTGTCCTCCTCATCTTTTCTTGATTACATTATGGAGCCTTGGTTATTCTTGCCAAATAATCGTAGTGCTCCCCCTCAGCCACCACTTCGACGCTGTAGCCGTTCTCCTCTGCTTTTTGCCGCAGTGTGTCGGCGTCGATGTAGAGCCACTCGAAGGGTTCCCCGACGGTCTCTTTGTATTGCATCCGGAACGATAGCTCTCCGTAGTAGGCGGAGTCTTCGGGGTATTCGATGAAACCCTCTTCGTCTTCGAACACGTAGCTGATGTCCGACGAGTCGCAGAGCAGTTGCCCGCCGGGCGCCAGGATGTTGTCGAGGTGGCGGAAGAAGTCCGGCATACGTTCCAATGTCCCGACGATGCCGATACCGTTCATCAGCATGAGGATGGTGTCGTATTTCCCCTTTAGGGTGAAGAAGTCCTGCTCTTTCGCCTCCTTGACGCCTCGAGCCTTCATCGTCTCGACGGAGAGCGGTGAGATGTCGATGGCGGTCACCTCCACGTCCCGTTGTTGGAGGGCAAGCGTATGACAGCCCGATCCGGCCCCCACGTCGAGCGTCCGGCCTTGGGTCATGTCGAGCGCCTTCCGCTCAATCTCCGGCATCTCCTCATACTTGCGGAATAGTGTCTCCACGGGTATCTCATCCTCGTCGAACATCGGGGAGAACACCCTGAGCTTGCCCGTCCTCTTGCCTTGGTGGTAGTCCGCTATGGCCCTACCCATCGGATCTTTTTTGCTGTCCATCTCGTAAATGTTTTTGTCTTTCCGCGCGGGGAGTATTCCACCGTGCCAAATAAGGCGTAATTTACCATTATGCGTGTAAAAATGCAATTTTTTCTCCGTTTTTGTTTTGTGCGATGAAAAAGAATATTGTGTTTTTCCGTAACTTTACGGCAACAAACGAAAACTGATATAATGCTGGTCGTGCGGAACGATTGTTCCAAGGACGGATTTTGCGTGTGTAACTACATTTCTACCGTTTGCGAGTTGAATCGTTGGCGCACGATGACCATTGATCTTTTATAAAAAACAGTCCCATGGCAGACGATAATATTTTCAGATCCATTCTTCGCAAATATTGGGGGTATTCCGACTTCCGCCCGCTCCAGCTGGACATTGTCCGTGCGGTCTACGAAGGCAGGGATGTCCTAGGCTTGATGCCTACGGGTGGTGGTAAGAGCATCACCTTCCAGGTGCCGGCCCTCGCCATGAAGGGGCTATGCTTGGTCGTCACGCCGCTGATCGCCCTGATGAAGGACCAGGTGGATAACCTGAAGGATAGGGGCATCCAGGCGGCGGCGATCTATTCGGGCATGACCAACGAGGAGATTTTTGTCACGTTGGATAACTGCATCTATGGGGACTATAAGTTCCTGTACGTCTCGCCGGAGAGGTTGGGCACGGAGTTCTTCCGCCAGAAGATGAAGCTGATGGATATCTGCATGATCGCGGTGGACGAGTCCCACTGTATCTCCCAATGGGGATATGACTTCCGCCCTTCCTACCTGCATATCGCTGATGCGCGCGAACTCTTGCCTGATGTGCCGGTGCTGGCTCTGACCGCCACCGCCACACCTGACGTGGTGGAGGATATCCAGCGTAAACTGCGGTTCCGCCATGGGGTTGTCTTCCAAAAAAGTTTCGAAAGGAAGAACATCGCCTATGTCGTTCGCAAGACGGATGATAAGTTGGGGCAGATGCTGAAGATTTTGGAGAAGGTCCCTGGCACCTCCATCGTCTATGTGCGTAGCCGTGAGAAGACCAAGGAGATAGCCGATTGGCTGAAACAGCATGGTGTGGTGGCGGATCATTTCCATGCGGGACTGAGCCAGGAGACGAAGAACCGTAAGCAGGAGGCCTGGCGTACGGGCGAGTGCCGCGTGATCGTGGCGACGAACGCCTTCGGTATGGGTATCGACAAGCCCGATGTGCGCACCGTCATCCATGTCGACCTGCCTGACACGCTGGAGGCCTACTTCCAGGAGGCGGGACGAGCGGGACGTGACGAGAAACGTTCCTATGCCACGCTGCTCTACAATAAGATGGACATCACGAACCTGAAGAAACGTATCGCGGAGTCTTATCCTTCCCGTGATTTCATCAAGGACGTCTACACGAAGGTGGCTTGCTACTTCCAGATCGGTGAGGGGGAGGGTGAGGACTTCATGCATAGTTTCAGCCTGAGCGATTTCTGCAGTTCTTTCCATTTGCCTATCACGCAGACTTTCAGTGCGCTGAAGATTCTGCAGCAGGCGGAATATATGGAGCTGACGGACGAGCTGAACTTGGGTTCTCGGGTGATGTTCTCCGTGCCTCGACGCAAGTTGTACGACTATGATTTCTCCGCCGAACCCGTGTTGGACGATATCTTGGAGATGTTGCTCCGCTCCTATTCGGGGTTGTTCGCCGACTATGTGCGGATTGATGAGGCCGATATGGCGAAGCGGCTGAAACTCACCCGTGACGAGATGTACCACAAGCTCTCCAAACTGCGCTATTATGGTGTGATCGATTATATACCAGGCAAGAAGACCCCTTATATCAAGTTCCTGAAACGAAGGGTGGAGGAGTCCCGCCTCTACATCTCGAAGGAGGTGTACGAGGAGCGTCTGGCTCGTTTTTCCGGCAGAATCGAGCGGGTGATCGCCTATGCGACGGACGAATCACATTGCCGCAGCAGAATGCTTTTGCGCTATTTCGGGGAGGAGAACTCACATGATTGCGGTGCGTGCGACTATTGCTTGGGCAAGAATGAGTCGGGACTGACGAACTACCAGTTTGACTCGGTGCGGGATCTCCTCGTCGAGCAATTGGCTGATTCCCCCAAGCCGATCCGTTCCCTGCTGTCGATGACGGATGTCGACGAGAAGAAGTTCTTCACGGTCGTGCGTCACCTGCGTGACCAAGGGATTGTTGAGGTGGATGAGGCGGACTGGATAAGAATGAAATTATGAATTATGAATTTTTGGGGCCGAGGATTCATTTTTGCGGAATTTATGAATCCGTTGTGTGTTTCGGTTCTGTAGAGACGCAACATTTTGCGTCTCTATGCGCCTGAGCGACAACCATCGGATGCCAAGGACACCGAAAAATCATTAACACATGGTGCGAATTAAGAATTGGGGCAGGTCCTGTGAAATCATTTTTGCGGAATTTTCGGATCCGTTGCGAGGCGTGGTTCTGTAGAGACGCAACATTTTGCGTCTCTATGCGGTTGCCCATTAGCCATAAAAAAAGCCAGTGAGAACACTGGCTTTCGATTCCTTTTTGAGCCTCTTGTCGGATTCGAACCAACGACCCCGAGATTACAAATCACGTGCTCTGGCCAACTGAGCTAAAGAGGCAGGTGGGCAAGCTTACTACATCGCACCGCTACAACCGACTCTCCTTGCTGCGGTCAGGCCCTGGGGAACTAGAAGGGAGCTGGTCGTGTAGGACTTACCCACCGCGAAAGTAGACATTTTTTTTATACTGACAAACGCTTTCGGCTAATTATTTTTCTTGAAAAATTACGGTATGGACTGAAAAAAGAGTATTTTTGTGGAGAAATTGGGTGGAAGTTGGAAAAAACATCACAAAATATGGTTGAGGTATCAATGCGCGGGGGACTTGTCCTCGGCTTGATTTTGGCGGGGTGCATATACCTGACCGTCCTTTCCCCGGCCATTTCATTGTTCCTGATGATCATGATGTTCTTCTCCATCTATCGGTGTATGACGATGTATGTGGGGGATTACCGGGACAACGTATTGGGGGGAGTTATTCCCTATGGGAAGTCGTTCCATATGTGCGTGTTTATGTCGTTCTTCGCATCGACGATCGTGGCGGTCGCCGTCTTTGTCTACTGTCGGTGGCTCGATCCTGACGGTTTTGCCCAAGCGGTGCATGTCTCTTCCCAGTATTGGGCGAAGCATGCCGCGACGGAGGATCAAGTGGCCGTGGCGGAAGAAATGAAGAACACCTCCGCGGCGGATATGGCATTCTCTTCCATTTGGATCTTCTCAATCTTGGGATGCCTCATTTCGCTTGTCGCTTCCGCCTCCATTGTTAGAAAAAATAAAAAAAATAATAGTTGAAAGATATGGACATTTCTGTTGTTGTCCCTTTGTACAATGAGGAGGAGTCTCTCCCTGAGCTTTTCGCATGGATCAAGCGTGTGATGGAGGCTCATCAATTTACTTATGAAGTGATTTTTGTGAATGACGGAAGTTCTGACTCGTCTTGGCAAATCATAGAGAATATGGCGAAGGAGAACCCTGCGGTGAAGGGCATTTCGTTCCGCCGCAACTATGGCAAGTCCGCCGCTCTCTACTGCGGTTTCGACCGCGCCCAGGGTGATGTGGTCATCACGATGGATGCCGATCTGCAGGATAGTCCCGACGAGATTCCTGAACTCTACCGCATGGTGAAGGAGGACGGGTATGACTTGGTGTCCGGCTGGAAAAAGAAAAGATACGACTCCAAGCTTGCCAAGAACTTGCCTTCCAAATTGTTCAATGCGACCACCCGTCTCATCTCGGGCATCAAGCTGCATGACTTCAACTGCGGACTGAAGGCCTACCGTAAGAATGTGGTGAAGAGCATTGAGGTCTATGGCGAGATGCACCGCTACGTGCCTTATCTGGCCAAGAACGCAGGCTTTAAGAAAATAGGCGAGAAGGTGGTTATCCACCAAGCCCGTAAGTATGGCACCACGAAGTTCGGCTTGAACCGTTTCGTGAATGGTTACTTGGATCTTCTCACCCTATGGTTCCTTTCCACTTTCGGGAAAAAACCAATGCACTTCTTCGGGGTGGTGGGTTCCCTGATGTTCCTGGTCGGTTTTGTCTCCGTTTGTGTTGTGGGTGGTGCGAAATTGTGCCACATCATGGAAGGGACAAGCGCTCCTTTGGTGACGTCCAGCCCATATTTCTATTTGGCGCTTACCACCATGATCATCGGTACGCAGCTCTTCCTGTGCGGATTCTTGGGCGAGATGATCGCGCGTTCCTCTTCGGAGCGTAATGATTATAAATTGGATAGTACTATAAACTTAGATTGATATCGATATGATGAATTTCTTGTTGGAAATAGCTAAGATCACGATTCCGGGTATCCTTGTGTTGCTGGCCGCCTATTATGTGCTGCGCGACCTGCTCCGTAATGCGGAGCGTACCCGTTTCTACGAGATGAAGAAGGAGTCGGCGAAGGCGTTGACTCCAGTGAAGCTGACCGCTTACGAGCGCCTCGCTTTGTTCTTGGAGCGCATGAAGCCTGAGTCTTTGCTGATAAGGACACAGATGCCTAACATGACGGTGCATGAGTTGCATATCGCTTTGCTCAACACGATCCGCGAGGAGTTCGAGCACAATGTCACGCAACAGATCTATGTGGGCAATGACGTGTGGTTGTTGACGCGTAACGCGAAGGATAGTCTGATCCAATTGGTTAATTCGATCGCTTCGGATATGCCGGACGATATGCCAGCCTTGGAGTTGTCCAAGATGATCATAGAACGCTACAATGCGGTGAACGAGACTCCTATCGACTTGGCATTGAGTGCGTTGAAGAGTGAAGTTAAATCGTTTAAGTGATCGGTATGGATTTCCTGAAATTGTCTGAGTCTCGTTATTCCGTCCGTGGCTACCAGGCCCGTCCTGTTCCGGACGAATTGTTGGACAAGGTCCTTGAGGCTGCCCGTTTGGCGCCTTCCGCTGTCAACAAACAGCCATGGAAGTTCGTCGTCGTGCGGAGCGAGGAGGCGAAGTCCCGCCTGCGTGGTTGCTACGATAGGGAGTGGTTCGCGACCGCGCCCGTCTACATCGTCGTGTGTGGTGACCATTCGGCTTCATGGAAGCGTCCCGCTGACGGGAAGGACCATTGCGACATCGATGTGGCGATCGCCACGGAGCATATCACTTTGTCTGCCACATCTTTAGGATTGGGCACATGCTGGGTCTGCAACTTCGATGCGGTGGCATGCAAGGCGATGCTAGGCTTGTCGGAAGAGTGGGAGCCTTGCGTCATCATTCCTATCGGGTTCCCTGCGACGGATAGTACGCCTTCTAAAAACAGAAAGGATTTGTCGGAAATAGTTTCCTATATATGAAAAAGATTGGGTTGAGATTATCGTTCGTCTTGTGGGCTGTGGCGAGTGCCGCTCTATTGACATTGCCATCCTGCAAGAATGACCATTGCGATGAGCTGATGTATGCGCCGACGACGCTCTCGTTCTATTCCGAGATGGACACATCCGTCGCCGTATCACCGGCGTTGCTGGTGTTGAAGGGCGTGGGGACCGATTCGGTGCTGAATTGTGGCCTGCAACCGTCGATTCAACTTCGGCTCGACAATCAGGCGGAACGGTGTATGTACTCGTGTGCGGTGGTGACCGACCATTCCTCGTATGAGTTCCTCTATTTGGGTTCGTCCGTCCGGTTGGCAACTGAGGCGGGCGACGTCGAGTTCCCTTCATATAAGCTTGACGAGGCGACGGGTGTTTTCACATTTGAAGGGTCCGATGAGGTCCGTTTGTTGCGTTGGACGCAGGACGACACTACGTTTGTGGTGTCACGCCCCGAGGTCGACACGTTGGTCTTCGACTACACGAATACGGTCGAGTTCGTTTCCGCTGAATGCGGATGTTTCGTTTCCCATGTTCTGAAGAACGTCAAATTCCTCCATAATGGTATCGGAACGGTATCCGTTGTGGATTCCACAGTAACTAATTTAAGCGATGCGAAGAACGTCAAGATATATTTGGAAAATTATTAGTGCAGTCTTGTTGCTGGCATTCAGCCTCCCTTCGCATGCGGGGGAAGACCAATCCGACAAGAAGAAGCCGACGCCGAAACCACAGACTGTGTTCTACGGGTGCTATGTGGATGTTGATGTCATGGACCCTATCCTGCATGTTTTCGATGCTACCCGCATGGGATACAATGCCAGCATGGAGTTCGACCTCTTCCATCGTTTCTATCCGTCTTTCGTGTTGGGTTACCAATCGCACGATGCGAGCGATAAGTATAATTACCCTATCCCCGCCGTCAATTTGTGCTATAAGGTGGATGGACTCTACTTTAAGGCGGGCTTGTCCGCTAATATCTGGAAGAAAGACTATTACAAGAAACTGACCCCTATATCCTATGTGGGGTTGAACTTCGGATGTTCTCCGGGGTTCAACGCTGAAATCAGTGGTTATCCTATAGAGAACGGCTATTGGGAAATGGAAGGCGTGGAGCGAACTACCCTTTCCTACAAAGGCAAGAACACGGCGCGTTGGGGGGAGGTTTTCCTCGGCATGAAGGCTCCTGTGGCCGGCCATTTTTGCTTGGGCGTGGAGGTGCTATTCAAGGTGTTGCTCCATACGGACGTTAAGGGTCAGACCGATTATCGTATCCACCATTCCTATGCGCCCGGTTATGGCAGCGAAAAGAACGGCAGGTGGGGTTTCCGCTATGTGCTTAGCTATTATTTCTCTTTTTACAGAGGCTCTTCGGCGGACGAGGAGTTGTATTAAAAACAATTCGCTTCCCATCGGATATTATGTAGAGACGATGTGCGCATCGTCTCTGCCGACACATCGTCTCTTCTCTACGGAAGAGAATCGAAACAAACCGCATCAGCACAATTTGTAAATTGTAAATGATTAAATAGTAAATAATGCTACTTGTCTAATGCGGTAAATGAAACCGCCGTGGTTGTATTCAACAATCTTTATGCTTTAAATGATGCGGAACGCCAGTGGAATGGCGTGTGGGAAAGGACCTCGGTTTCTCGGATGTGGACGTTTGTGGAAAATATTCGGTCCGATTGTGGAGAAAAAGCGGGGATAAATCCTCCCTCGGAATCTAAAAAATTATAACTTTGCGCCAAAATTGTGAGAGATGAGCGTTAGCGAAGAATATCCACAACATCCAGTCTACGATAAGAACACGATAGAGTTCGTTACCGTAGCCGCAGAGTACTGCTCCTTCATCGAGCGATGTGGCGGCATGGGCGAACGGGTGTTCTTGGACAAAATGTCCAAACTATTACCCCTGCTTTATCTGAAGATGTCTTTGGTGCCCGATATGGACACCTGCTCTATCTCTGATTTGACGACGTACGTATCTGAGCGTCAGTATGATGCGGTGCGTGAGCAAATCCAATCCATCGTGGGCGAGCATGACGAATATCTAGAAGTTTTCCAAGAGGATATGAAGTACAGCGATACACCGATTGTGGCGAGCATTTCGGAGAATTTGGCCGATGTGTACCAGCAATTGCGTGACATGATAGGCAATTTCCAGTCCGCAGACCTGGCCATCATGAACGATTCGCTGATCACCTGTGCGGAGGAATTCAGAGGCTATTGGGGACAATCCGCACTGAATGCCTTGAGGGCCATCCACAACGTCTTGTACAGTGACGAGGAGCTCTCCGAAGGGGAAGAAAGGGAAGAACTTGATGATGAACAGAACGAAGTAGATTTTTTCAATGACTGAGATGTTTAGACCAACGATTGAGAAGACGGAGCTGGCGCAGTTGCAGCCTGCACAGTTCGAGGGAACTATAATCGTAATCCAAAGTGAAAGGGAGGCTAAAAAGGCGGTCGCCGCTCTCATGAAAGAGAAGGTGCTGGGTTTCGACACGGAGACGAGGCCTTCATTCGCCAAGGGGAAAAGCAATGCGGTGTGTCTGGTGCAATTGTCCACGGAAAAGACTTGTTTCCTCTTCCGCTTGAAGGAAAACAATTGCCTGCCCCTCCTGAAACCCATTTTCGAGGAGGAAAAAATACTGAAGATAGGTCTCTCCCTGAAGGATGACTTCCATGCCATCCATAAGCAGATGGAGTTTGGCCCCGCAGGGTTCATCGACTTACAAACCTACGTGAAGGACTTCGGGATAGAGGACAACAGCCTCTCGAAGATATATGCGATTATTTTTAACATGCGCATCTCCAAGGCGCAGCGGCTCACCAATTGGGAGGCTGACTTCCTTACGGACAAACAGAAACACTATGCGGCTTTGGACGCTTGGGCGGCACTTCGCATCTACGAGGAGCTGGAAAAAAGAAAAAGTGATATTTCAAATCTAAACAATAAATAGACATGGGCGGTTTTTTTGGTACAGTCAAAAAAAGTAGTTGTTTGATGGACCTCTTCTACGGGACGGATTACAACTCGCATCTGGGGACTAAGCGTGGTGGTATGGCTATCTTCGATGCGGAAGGCGGTTTTACTCGAAGCATACATAACCTCGAGAACTCTTATTTCCGTACGAAATTCGAGCCTAATCTGCCCAAATTTAAGGGAAATTCGGGTATAGGTGTCATCAGTGATACGGATGCGCAACCTATTTTGATCAACTCTCATCTGGGACGTTTCGCAATCGCCACGATCGCTTGCATCAACAATATCGAGGAATTGGGCAAGGAATTGCTGGACAAGAAAATGCCTTTCTCGGAGATGAGCTCCGGTAAGATCAACCAGACGGAGCTAATCGCTTTGCTCATTTCCGACGCGGACTCGTTCAAGGAGGGTATCGAGAATGTCTATAGAAAAATCAAAGGCTCCTGCACCATCATGTTGTTGACGGAGAACGGTATCATCGTCGGGCGTGACAAACTGGGCCGTCTGCCGGTCATCATCGCCAAGGGTGAGGATGGCTATGCGATCTCCTGCGAGTCTTGTTCTTTCCATAACTTGGGCTATGAGCCTTGCTATAACGTCGGTCCGGGCGAGATCGTTCAGGTGTTCGCCGACCACTATGAGCAGTTGCGCGCTCCTGGTAAGAAGATGCAGATATGCTCTTTCTTGTGGGTGTACTACGGTTACCCTGTCAGCACGTATGAGAATAAGAACGTCGATTTTGCCCGCCACGCCGCAGGTTGCCTGATGGGTAAGAAGGATAAGTGTGACGCGGACTATGTGGCTGCTGTGCCTGATTCGGGTATCGGATTCGCCATCGGTTACTCCAACGGTAGCGGCATACCTTACAAACGCGCCTTGATCAAATATACGCCGACTTGGCCTCGTAGCTTTACCCCTGCCACGCAGGAGATCCGTAAGTTGGTCGCTAAGATGAAACTGATTCCGAACAAGCAATTGTTGGAGGGTAGCCGTGTGATATTCTGTGACGACTCTATCGTCCGCGGAACGCAATTGTCTGATAATGTGTCGGCTCTGTACGGATACGGCGCGAAGGAGGTGCATATGAGAATTTCTTGTCCTCCGTTGATTTATCCGTGCGAATTTCTTAACTTCGCCTCCAAGAACAGCGAATTGGATTTGATCACAAGACGTATCATTAAGAAGTTCGAGGGTGCGCACGATAAGAATTTGCAGAAGTATCAGACGACGGATTCCCCAGAATACAAGAAGATGGTCGAGGATATCCGCTCCACTTTCAACCTCACTTCCTTGAGGTTCTGCACGGTGGAGGATTTGGTCGAGGCGATAGGCTTGCCTAAGGAGCAGGTTTGCACCCACTGTTTCGACGGTTCCAGCTACTTCGAGTAATGTCGGGTCGCTGACCGTATGTGGCTTTAGAGATAATATTGTTAACTTACGGATGTGTGAATATGGATAAAATCATCATTTACCAAGTGCTTCCGAGACTGTTCGGGAACACAAACGAACGTTTGGTGGAGAATGGCGACCTTTTCCAAAACGGTTGCGGCAAACTTAGTGATTTTACCGATGAACGATTACGGAGTATCCGTGATTTGGGCGCCACACATGTATGGTATACGGGTGTCATTGAACATGCCACCCAAACGGACTATAGCAAGTATGGCATACGCAAGGACCATCCCGCTGTCGTCAAGGGCAAGGCGGGCTCTCCCTATGCGATCAAAGATTATTACGATATAGACCCTGACTTGGCCACGAAGGTGGAGAACCGTAGGAAAGAGTTCGCTGACCTGGTGAAACGTACCCATAAGGCGGGCTTGAAGGTCATCATGGACTTCGTCCCGAATCACGTGGCCCGTCAGTATTTCTCCGATGCGAAACCGAAAGGTGTCAGGGACTTGGGGGAGGATGACGTGAAGGAGGTGTTCTTCTCGAACCAAAATAATTTCTATTACCTTGTCAACCAGCCTTTCGCGGGTCACATGGACCTCTACGCGGGTGAGAAGGAACCCTATACGGAGATGCCTTGTAAGGTGACGGGTAATGATTTCTTCTCCAATAATCCAGGTATCTACGAGTGGTACGAGACGGTCAAGTTGAACTATGGCATTGACTATCGGAATGGACATTCCCGTGATTTCGTGCCTAGACCGGACACTTGGCAAAAGATGCTCGACATCCTCCTGTATTGGTGCGGCTTAGGGGTTGACGGATTCCGCTGCGATATGGCGGAGATGGTGCCTGTCGAGTTCTGGAGTTGGGTCATCCCTTCTGTCAAAGAGAAATATCCGGAACTGATCTTCATTGCGGAGACGTACGATCCGTCCCAATATAGAAGCTTCATATTCGACGGTAAGTTCGATTACTTGTACGATAAGGTGGGGCTCTATGATACGCTTCGCGGCATCATGTGCAATGAGAACTCTTGTCACGCTGTGACGGATTGCTGGCAGCGACTCTCAGGCATAGAATCCCATATGTTGAATTTCCTTGAGAACCATGACGAGCAGCGTGTCGCCTCCGATTTCTTCGCTTCCGATGCGTTGAAGGGCAGACCTGCCATGATTGTCGCCTCGTGCATCAATACGGGGCCTGTCATGCTCTATTTCGGTCAGGAACTGGGCGAGAAGGCGATGGATAAGGCTGGTTTCAGTGGCATCGACGGACGCACCACGATATTCGATTATTGGGCGGTTCCGACTATCCAACGTTGGCTGTCCGGACAATCGACCAAGGAGGAGAACGATCTGCGCTCATTCTATGCCTCTCTGCTCAATGTCTGCAAGAAGGAGAAGGCGATCGCTGAAGGCTCCTTCTTCGATTTGACTTATGCGAACTTTAACAACCCGGATTACAATACACATAAGCAATATGCCTTCTTCCGCAAGTACGGGAAGGAATGCCTTTTGATTGTGGTTAATTTCGAGAACAATGATGTGAGGCTGAAAATCAATATTCCGCAACACGCTTTTGATGTTCTGCAGTTGCCGGATGACGGGAAGGAACGCTCCTTTACGGATATGTTGTCAGGAATTCGATTTAGACAAAAAATGTCATTTAATGCCCCTTTCTCCGTTGACGTCAAGCAAAACGACGGTGTGCTGTTGAAATTTGTTTTGTAATTTTGACTGTGTATGATTCCGCTTGTTTGGTGGTCTAATTGTAAAGTGTTACATTTGCGCGGATTTTGGCAATGCATATTGCCGTAAAATATTGTTAATATGATAAGTAAGATTAAATTTTGGGTGGGATTGACTTTGTTGGCAGGCTCGACTCTTCCGTCATTCACTGCTTGTACGGCTAGTACGACAGATTGTGAGTGCAAATCGAGAAACACGGTCACCCAATTCTATGACCAAGAGGGAAATTGCTCCGAATTGGAGGATTCCGAGGAAATGGAATGTACCGCTATATGAGTCATCAGGGCTCACCCGTTTAATAAAAAAGACAAAGCTATGTGCGCTGGATTTTTTTCCAGTAAATAGAACCCACCTATAGTTATGCTAGATAAGACGAAGATTCTTTTTCTCTGTAGGTCGGTGGCGGGTGTCATGTTTATTGTCTCCGCCGTCTTGAAGTTTTTATCAGTCGATTCATTCGAATTATTCATCTATGGTCTAGACTGGTTCAGTCTGGGCGTGTCTTCGTTTTTAGTCAGGGCACTACTTTTCACGGAGATGTTTTTGGGTGTTTGCCTTGTCACGGGACTCTACGGGAAGCTGGCTTCTCGGCTTTCCGCGGCCTTGTTGCTTTTCTTCTCCGTTTATCTCCTCTATTTAGCTATTACCGGAAAGAGTGACAATTGCCACTGTTTCGGCGACTTTGTCGAGATGAAACCTCTTGTTTCCATGGCGAAGAACCTCCTGTTGGGTGTCCTTTTGTTCCTTGGGTGGAATCTGGAGGACTGGAAGGCGAATTGGCGCCCTGCGTTGCTGGCCGTCGTATTGGTGGGTTCCTTGGTCTTCGCCTTCGTGCTCAAGGCTCCGTACGGATTCGGGACGAAGAGCGTCGGCTATTCCCCCGACGACTATGCGCAACTCGTTTCGCAACATCCTGAGCTGAAGGAAGATGGTAGGCGAATCCTCGCTTTCGTCAGCACGGGCTGTAAGCATTGTAAGATGGCGTCCCGCAAATTGGATATCGCACTGCGCCATGCCGGCGCTTCGCTTGATCCTGTGCATTGGTTCGTCATCGGAGACTCCGTCCGGCTCCAGAAGTTCATTGAAGAGACGGAGGTGGTCCCTGTTCGCTATGACTTTCTTTCACCAAGGGATTTCCTCAAGATAACCCAAGGTACCCTTCCTCTCATCCTACTGACGGAGGACGGAGAAGTCTCGAAGGTCATGAGTAATGCCACGTTTAATGAAAAAGATATTGTCGAATTCGTAAAAAATAAACCATGATAGAGATTATACCAGCCATTGATATCATCGACGCCAAGTGCGTCCGCCTCTCCCAAGGAGATTACGAGCAAAAGAAAGTCTATAACGAGAACCCTTTGGAGGTGGCTAAGATGTTCGAGGATGCGGGCGTTAAGCGCTTGCACCTGGTGGACTTGGACGGTGCGAAGGCGCAGCACATCGTGAACTACAAGGTGCTGGAGTCCATCGCTACGCATACGAGCCTCACCATCGACTTCGGTGGCGGTCTGAAGAGTGACGAGGACCTGCGCATCGCCTTCGAGAGCGGTGCGAAGATGATCACAGGCGGTAGCATCGCCGTGAAGAAGCCGGACGTCTTCTCTTCATGGATTGAGAAGTTCGGTTCAGAGCGCATTATCCTTGGGGCGGATGTCAAGAACGAGAAGATTGCCGTGGGCGGTTGGATCGAGACGACCGATGCGGACCTGTTGCCTTTCGTGGAGAAGTTCAAGGCGCAGGGTGTGGACAAGGTAATCTGCACCGACATCAGCAAGGACGGTATGTTGCAGGGACCATCCATCGACCTCTATAAAAAGATTTTGGCGCAATTCCCGGACCTCTACCTGATCGCCAGCGGAGGCGTAAGCTCCATGGCGGACATCGAGGCATTGCAGGAGGCGAATGTGCCTGCCGTCATTACGGGGAAGGCCATCTATGAGGGCCGGATCACAATGGCTGATTTGACGAAATTCATCGGGTAAAATCATCAGAAGAAGAGACAGACCGCTTCCCACCTAATGCGTTCGCCAAGTGGTTTTGTTTGTCTCCCGCTATTTGTGGGAGAGTGATTTTTATGTAATTTCGCGTAATTAAGGATAAGAAGAAGTTTTGTTGTGAAAGAATATATAAACAATAATATTTTCAAGTCGATTTCCGAGGTGGCGGACAAGAAGGGCGTGGAGTGCTACGTGATAGGCGGTTTTGTGCGCGACATCTTCCTGAAGCGTCCCTCGAACGATATTGATGTGGTGGTGGTCGGTAGCGGCATCGAGGTGGCGGAGGCTTTCCACAAGAAATGGAAGGGAAGCACGTTGGCTGTCTTCAAGAACTTCGGTACCGCCCAGGTGAAACGGGGCGATATGGAGGTGGAGTTCGTCGGCGCCAGGAAAGAGTCGTACCGGGAAGATTCCCGCAAACCCATCGTCGAGGACGGCACGCTGGAGGATGACCAGAACCGTCGCGACTTCACCATCAATGCGTTGGCTATCTGCTTGAACGAGAAGCGTTTCGGAGAGTTGGTGGACCCGTTCGGAGGCATGGAGGATATCCGTAACATGATTATCCGTACTCCGCTCGACCCGGACATCACCTTCAGTGACGACCCGCTCCGCATGATGCGTTGCATACGTTTCGCCACCCAATTGCGTTTCTTCATCGATGCGAACACCTTTGACGCTATCTGCCGCATGAAGGAGCGCATCTCCATCATCTCGAAGGAGCGTATCGTTGATGAACTGAATAAAATCATGGCTTCGCCACGGCCGTCCGTGGGTTTCGACCTGCTGGAGCGTTGTGGCTTGCTGGAACTCATATTGCCCGAGATCCATAGGCTATGCGGTGTGGAGGAAAAGGAGGGCAGGGGACATAAGGATAACTTCCTGCACACGATGCAGGTGCTGGACGCTGTGGCGGAGCAATCGGACGACCTCTGGTTGCGCTGGGCGGCCCTCTTCCATGACGTGGCGAAACCCGTCACGAAGAAGTGGGACAATCGGATCGGTTGGACATTCCATAACCACAACTACGTGGGCGCCAAGATGATCCCTAAAATCTTCACCCTCATGAAACTCCCGCTGAACGAGCATATGAAGTTCGTCCAGAAGATGGTGGAACTCCACATGCGTCCCATCTCCCTGGTGGAGGAGACCGTGACCGACTCCGCCGTCCGCCGTTTGCTCTTCGATGCGGGCGACGACATTGATGCGCTGATGATCCTTTGCGACGCCGACATCACCTCCAAGAACGCCGACAAGGTGCGCCGATACCGTGATAACTTCCGCATCGTGCGCGAGAAACTGAAGGAGATTGAGGAGAAAGACCGTGTGCGCAATTTCCAACCGCCTATCACGGGCGAGGAAATCATGCGCATCTTCGACCTCACCCCTTGCCGCGCCATCGGAGACATCAAGACGGCCATCAAGGATGCCATCCTGGACGGTATCATTCCGAACGAGTATGAACCCGCCTACCAGTTCATGATCGAGAAGGCGAAGGAGCTCGGACTTACTCCCAAGGAGGCATAATGGCTTGAATTTTAACCACTCATATTCTTTTTATTATGGACATAGAACACATCATAGAACATGGGAAGGTTTTCCGTAAATCGTCCGATAACGATAACAATAAGAGCACCAAGGTGAAGACCAAGGCGAAGAAGACCTCCTACATCAAGGGTGCTCATGGCTCCGATTCCGCCAAGATGAAGGCGGAGTATCGCAGGAAAAGAGCGAATCGACATAAATAATCCTATTAAAAATTTATAAGTATGAATGTTTTATTTATTGGTGGAACAGGTACCATCAGCATGGCGATCACGAAAAGGTTGGCGGCTGAGGGGCATCAGTTGTTCCTGTTGAACCGTGGCAATCGTTCGGTTCAACTTCCTGACAATGTGAAGTCCATTCGTGTGAATGATGTGAATGACGAGGCTGAGGTGAAGGCCAAGATCGCCGGCATGAAGTTCGATGTGGTCTGTGACTTCATCATCTTCCACAAGGAACAGGCCGAGCGTGACTTCCGTCTCTTCGCGGGGAGGACGAATCAGTTCATCTTCATCAGTAGCGCCTCTGCCTACCATAAGCCGTTGGCCTCCTACTTGATCACGGAGGGGACGACGCTGGCGAACCCTTACTGGCAGTACTCCAGGGAGAAGATCGAGTGTGAGGAGTTCTTCCTCGACCAATACCGTCAGACGGGCTTTCCGATCACGATCGTGCGCCCGAGCCACACCTATGACGAGCGTTCCGTGCCGTTGGGCGTGCATGGCGACAAGGGTAGCTGGCAGGTCGTGAAACGTATGTTGGAGGGGAAGCCGGTCATCATTCAAGGCGATGGCACCTCCCTATGGACCATGACGCACAACAGCGATTTCGCCAAGGCCTTCGTGGGCTTGATGGGCAATCCGCATGCGATAGGGGAGGCCTTCCAGATCACTTCGGACGAGACCCTGACGTGGAACCAGATATACAAATCCATCGCGCAGGCGTTGGGCGTGAAGCTGAAACCCTACTATGTCTCCTCCGAGTTCTTGGCGGAAGTCGGGCATTATGACTTGTTGGGTAGCTTGATCGGTGACAAATCCAACTCGGTCGTTTTCGATAACACGAAGCTGAAAAGAGCGGTGCCCGATTATGTCACGAGCGTCCCGTTCTCCAAGGGTGTGAAGCAAACCATTGATTACGTTCTCGCCCATCCGGAGTGCCAATGCCCCGATCCGGAGTTCGATTTATGGTGCGATAGCATAATTGATTCTTTGGAAAAGGCAAAAAAAGAGTTAAAAAAGTTATCTTTGTAAAGTGAAATCTTTTTTGAACAATATAAAGGGCTAGTATTTGTATGAGAAACCAAGTGATAAGGAAAGTCTTGCTAGGGATGCTGTTGGGCGTCATAGGGGGAGCCTTATCTGTTTCTCAGGCAATACCCTACAATGGATGCCCCGATTTCATGGACATCTCCGCCTCCTATGTGGACTTCTATACAGGTATGACCGACAACCCCTTTGAGGATTTAGGGATCAATCCGAAACGACATCATCTGAATGAAGAGCAAGGGTATGATCCCCATACCGGCAACAGGCTGAAACTCATCCCTGATGGAGAGTCGAAGTCCATCCGTTTGGGCAATGACAGTATCGGAGGCGAGTCGGAGGCGATCGTGTATCACTACATTGTTGACCCCGACAATTCCCTGTTGTTCGTCAACTTTGCTGTGGTGATGGAGGATCCCGGCCATGAGTTCGCATTCCAGCCTCGTTTCGTCATCCGTGTCACAGACAAGAATGGCAAGTTGGTGAATGATTGTTCCGTCTATGATGTCACCGCCGCCGCCGGATTGGAGGGCTTCCATGACTTTTCGTATACAGAGGGCAATGAGTATCATACGGTGCGTTGGCGGGATTGGTCGAAGATCGGGCTTGATTTGACGCCCTTCATTGGGCAGGAGGTGCAGGTCCAGTTCATCACGTACGACTGTTTCCTCTTCGGGCATTACGGATACGCCTATTTCACCGCCTCCTGTGCGCCTAACAAACTGAGCCTGGATGTGTGTGAGGGGGCTAGTTTCTCCTTGGCCGCACCGGAAGGTTTCCCTTCCTACCGTTGGGACAATGGAGACACGACGCGCGTCTCGACCCGTACCTTTAATGGGGGAGATATGAACATATTCTGTGAGATCACATCCGCGACGGGCTGCCAATTTATTCAGAGCGCTTACGTCACCGATTCCTATACGGGGGGAGATGTTACCATTCGGGACACTATCTGTCAAGGGGAATCCTATAGCCTCCATAACTTCGATTTGCCGCCACAGGTGAATGTGGGCACGTTCGGGTACACCAACTTGATCGCTAATCCCGCCACATGCTCCGCCTCGGCCACGGTCAGCCTTGAATTGACTGTCCTGCAGAAGTATTTCCCGATCAATGTCTACATTTGCGAGGGGGAAGATTACGTGGAGAACGGATTCCGCATCATACAGCCTCCTGTGGGTGTGTTGACGGACACGCTGAAGTTTGAACGGAGCAGGCAACGTTGTGATAGCATCGTCTGCCTTCGTTTGGTGGTCAATGACACCAGAAACCTCTCTAACGAGCTGAAGGGAGAGCTCCACCCTTGCACCAACCAGGTCGTCACCTATTCCTCTGAACTGGAAGACAACCTTTCCCAGTATAAATGGGATCTCCCTGCCAATGTGAAGGTTGTTAGCGGAGAGCACTCCCCGCAGATTGCTTTGTATTTCACTAGCGAAGAACCGGCTACGTTGACGCTGATCGGAGAGAACGGTTGCGGAACAAGCGCATCGCCTTATACTGTCTATCCATATCCTTCTTACTACAAGATCCTGTCCGATACGATCTGTCAGGGCGAAAGTTATAGCAACGGAAGCATCTCTTTAGGCAAGCAGGAGAAATCAGGCTTTTTCACCTCCACCCATTCCTTCCAAACGAAGAAAGGGTGTGACAGTACCATCGTGTTGCAGTTGACGGTGCTACCTATTCCGCAGGTCGCGTTTGAGGTCTCTCCTAACAAGGGCATTCATTGCGATTCGTCCATGCTCAGGCTCTCCGTCAAGAGTTCTGGTAGTACCCTCATTTACCATCAGTGCGATCCGTCCCCAGTCTCCATCGGTGATGTCTACTGCTCCGATGGATCGTTCGTGAGCATAGATTCCTTCCCTACGTCAGGCAAGCAGGCGGAGGGCGTTGTGTACCATTATGACGATACGGAGGGGTACGCATATGTGGTTCATTTGTTCGAACCATCCCAAACGATGCAATGGAGTACTGCCGAGTATGACATACCAGCATTGGAGAACCAACAGTATCTTCCTAATTTGTTGGAGGATATGGACGGGTTCGGTCACACCGCCCTGATCAGGGGGACGGGTGATGCCAATGAATACCCACTTGCCTGGTCGGCCGATTTGGAGCATGGATGGTATATCCCTGCTATAGGGGAGCTTCGGAAAATGTTCGGGTCCGTCAGCCTAGTGAACGCCTCGCTGAACCGCTTGGGCGGTGATACCCTCTTCTTCAACAATTACGACGCTTTCCAAGGTGGCCGGTCCTTCTATTATTTCTCAAGTAGTGAATACAACGACGCTTGGGCTTGTTGCTTCAAATCGGACTTCTTCATCTATGCGATACCCAAAAACTCCTACCGGCCCACTAGGTATTCACGCAAAGTGAAGCTCTCGAATTGGTCTCAACCGAAATATAAGATGGGCGATCTGGTTACAAATGCGGATGGCTCACAAGGAATTGTCCTTTGTGTCAGTCCGGACGGGAAAACGGGTACGATGATCGCCATGGAGGATATCGACTCCATCCGTATCCAGAACACGGAAGAGCCATTTGCGGATACCTTAATGACGCAGGTGGATGACCGTTTGTACACTACCCATGGCTATGAGTGCACACGGAAATACCGTGAATTGGGGGACTCCTCACAATATCCCGCAGCATGGGCGGTGGACTTCGAGAACGGGTGGTACATCCCGACCCGCGCGGAGATGAACCTCCTTTATTCCAACTTGACACTGTTTGATTCTGTGCTTTATGTGAATAATGGAACCACTTTCCCCGCCGAGGATTACTGGACTTGTGATGTCACGTTGCATCCTTATGGATATGTCTTCTCTATCCCGCAAGGCAATTTCGATTACGCTTGGCTGACGGAGGGTTTGTCCATCCGACCGATGCGCCAATTCACTGTTTGCGAGGACTACACGGAGTATGAAGACACCACGCTCTCCTATCATTGGAACACGGGCGAAACGACCCCAAACATCGTGGATTATCCAACCCATACAACCAATTATGAGGTCACGATCCTGTCGAACGGAGGAAAGTGTTCCTCCAAGCATGACACGACCATCTATGTGCAAAGCGTTGACCCTATCTCACTGAACAAGACGATATGCCATGGACAGGTCTACAAAGATGACTATTTCGAGGCCTCCGAGTCGGGTGTCTATCAGGCTGAGGCCGATAATGGAGAGTGTACGCAGAAAATCATCTTGAACCTTACCGTTCTGGATGCGCAAGACACCACCCGTGTGAGCGATGTCACTTGCCAAGGGGCCACTTACAAGCGGAATGGATTCCTTCTCCAACCGTCGCTTCCAGGCATTGTCTACGACACCGCGACATTGTCCGATGGAAATGGGTGCGATAGCGTCATCTGCCTGCGGTTGGAGGTGCTGCCGGCCCAACGGGACACCCAATACGCCCATGTCTGCCAGAACGAAGGCTATTATAAGGACGGGTTCGAGATACCAGCCTTTCAGCCTGCTGGCTTGCAATACAAAGAGAGATCGGAGCTCAACGAGGAGGGTTGCACATTCATCCATGTGCTAGCGCTTACGGTCGATACGGTCTATCAGATTTCAATGGTCGATTCCATCTGTTTCATGGAACGTTATCAAAGAAACGGGTTCGATTTCGTGGCGGATGAGGAGGGCTATAGCGTCCATTACCAAACGCTCACATCCTCCACGCATTGTGATAGCATCCTCTCCTTGAGTGTGAAGGCTTTCCCTAAAACAGAATACACCTATTCCGACACCATCCTATTCGGCGATACATATCACGACCGGAATTTTGACCTTCCGGCACAAACTGTCGCTGGCTTGCATACATTCGACACCACATACGCTAACTCGAACGGCTGCGATAGCATAGTCACCCTTTTGCTGTATGTGCGCAATGAGGACGATGTGGATATCCCGACATCTTTCACCCCTAACAACAACGGTGTCAACGATGTGTTTATGGAGGGGTATGAGATATTTATACACGACCGTTACGGATTGTTGGTTTGCCACTCCACCAACGGATGGGACGGTCGTTACCGTGGTGAGCCGGCCGATGCGGGCGTGTACCTCTACACTGTCCGTTTTAAGAATGGAAAGGAGAAAAGGGGTACTGTTGAAATATTAAAAGAATAAAAAAACACGCATGGATAAGAAGAGAATTGCAACGATCATTGTCATGGTCCTTTGTTTGGGTATCTTTTTCTATACCCTGATTAAGAACAAATCCAATATTGAATCATCGAAGGAGGATTTCCCGACCGCTTCGTATGAACCAGGTTCTTTTAAGGACCAGGGAGAGATGTGGGACTACCTTCATAGCCACACCTTCCGATTGGCCGCCGCTGCCGACAGTGATTCCGCATCTGTCTTGTCGGTGAGGAATTTCGAACTTTATCTGAACGGGCAACAATTCTCCGAAAGGCTGGAAGTATCCGATTTCCAGCATGTTGCGGTGGGCTTGTCAGGCTTTAACATGCAGGGCCAACGCTTGCGTATGGTGCTGCAGAAGGATAGTGTGAGGTGTGTGTTGGTGGACATGACGGATGCCTCTGATAGCCGGGTGTATAAGGTTGTGAAATAATCTTGCGGGAGACGGTTCGTGTGGATTTTTCTCCTTTAGGACAATGACTCACTTCTCGCGCTTTTTTCGTGTCGCGTTGCTGTGATTTTTGTCCTATAATTTTATTACTTTTGTAGTGTGATATGACATGGTTCACGGATGGAAAGCCCTTTCGTGAATGGATTTAAAAAAATTATATATTATGAAGACTGATATTATCTTGTCAGGAGTTGGAGGACAAGGCATTTTGTCCATCGCCGCGGTGATTGGTGAAGCGGCTATTAAGAATGATCTTTATATGAAACAGGCTGAGGTCCATGGAATGAGCCAAAGGGGTGGGGATGTGCAATCCAATTTGAGGATCTCTGACAAACCGATCGCGTCAGACCTGATTGCGAAGGGGACAGCCGATTTGATAATCTCTCTGGAACCTATGGAGTCTCTCCGCTACCTTCCTTTCCTGAAGGAGGATGGTTGCGTGGTCACCAGTAATGTCCCTTTGATCAACATCCCTGATTATCCGAATGTGGACGACGTGTTGGCGGAGGTGAAGAAGGTGAAGAACCACGTCATTTTGGATGTGGAGTCCATCGCCAAGGAGGTCGGTTCACCTCGTGTCGCTAACATCGTGATGCTGGGTGCGGCCACTCCGTTCCTGGGCATCTCTTATGATAAGATCCAAGAGGGTATCCGTTCCATCTTCGGCAGAAAGGGAGACGAGATCGTGAACCTGAACCTGAAGGCGCTTGAGGCTGGCAAAAATATTACAGAGAAAAAATAATTCACACGTTATGCTTCAAAGAATCCAAACCGTTTATCTTCTTGTGACGTTTATCCTCACAGTCCTTCTATTCTTCCTGCCAATGGGCTACAATGTGATGGGGGATGGGGCAGTGAGAACATTTGAACTGAATGCGGTGGGTGCCTACCGAATCATAACTGACGCTAACTCGTCGGATGTCACCACCCAGTTCGTGAAGGGTGCGTGGGCATTGTTCGCCTTGGTAAGCATCATCTTGGGAGTCACCGCATATGATATTCTGCTCTTTAGGAGACGCCTCTTCCAGATCCGTGTGGCTATCTTCAACATGATGCTGCACTTGGGCATATATGCGCTCTTCGCGTTCTACTATTTCTTCCTGATGCCTAATCAGGGGGTTATACAGGGCTCGTTCCAACCGAACTGGACCATCGTTTTGCCTATCGTGAATGTCATTCTGACATACTTGGCGATTCGTGCCATTGGTAGCGATGAGGCGTTGGTGCGTTCTTTGGATAGATTACGTTGACCGTCATGGCTCTGCTCTCCTCCGACCGTCTTGCCCTCAGGGCTTTGGAACCGGAAGATTTGGACTTCCTCTACCGTTGGGAGAATGATTCGTCCATTTGGGGAGAGGGGAGCATGATTCCTCCATTTTCCCGCTACGACCTGAAAAACTACATCGCCAATGCGACGGACATCTTCACGTCGAGGGAATTGCGCCTCATCGTGGAGGAGAACGCCTCCCGCAAGCAAGTGGGGGTGGTGGATCTGTTCGACTTCGAGCCGATCGCGCAACGCGTGGAGTTGGGTATCCTAATTGACGAGGAGGTGCGCGGTTTGGGGTATGCGAAGGAGACGCTCGAAATGGTGGTGCGCTATGTCTTTGACTACTTGCGTTGCCATCAGATCATGGTGAAGGTCAATGCGAAGAACGAACCGAGCCTTAGGCTTTTCCGTGATATGGAATTTACTCAGGCAGGTATGCTGACGGATTGGGTACGGGATGGTGACGGTTGGTCGGATTGCGCTCTGTTCCAATTAATTAATTGCAAATAAATTATTCAGACATGATAGATAAAAGTGTTGTGAAGTCCGTGATCGAAGAGATGCATCTTCCGGATTTCAATAAAGCGACGATTCGTGAGATTGTGGCGATTGCCAACAAAGTGGAGTCTTTGACGGGCGAGAAGTACGTCAGGATGGAGATGGGTGTTCCTGGACTGGCGCCGGACGCTATCGGTACGGCGGCTGAGATCGAGGCGCTGCAGAAGGGTGTGGCTTCCAAGTATCCGATGCTGGATGGCCATCCGGACCTGAAAAAAGAGGCTTCCCGCTTCATCAAGGCTTTCATCGATGTGGATGTCAATCCGGAGGGCTGCGTGCCTACGTCGGGTTCCATGCAAGGCACCTACGCTTCTTTCCTCGTCTCCGGACAGTGTGACCCTAAGAGGGATACTGTTCTCTTCATCGACCCGGGATTCCCTGTGCAGAAGACACAGTTGCTCGTCTTGGGACTGAAGTACGAGTCGTTCGATATGTACGAGTATCGTGGCGCTAAGTTGATCGAGAAAGTGGAGAGTTACCTGAAGAAGGGTAATATCTGCAATATCATCTATTCCAACCCGAACAACCCGTCGTGGTTCTGCCTGACGGAGGATGAGTTGAAGGGCATCGGTGAATTGGCCACTAAATATGACGTCATCGTCATGGAGGATTTGGCCTACTTCGCCATGGACTTCCGCAAGGATCTCAGCAAGCCTTTCGTGCCTCCTTTCCAACCTTCCGTCGCGAAATACACGGACAACTATATCCTGTTGATATCAGGTTCCAAGGCATTTAGCTATGCGGGACAACGTATTGGTGTCTCCGCGATCTCGAATAAGTTGTATCATCGCTTCTACCAGGGGCTTGCGGACCGTTACTCGATTGGCGAGTTCGGTACGATCTTCGTGAATAGGATTCTCTACGTGCTCTCCTCCGGTACGGCACACTCCGCACAGTATGCTTTGGCGGCTATGTTTAAGGCGGCTTGCGACGGAAAATACAACTTCTTGGAGGGCGTGCAGGAGTATGGAAGACGTGCCGCTAAGTTGAAGGCAATCTTCCTGAAGCATGGCTTCCATATCGTCTATGACAAGGATATTGACCGCCCGATCGGCGATGGCTTCTACTTCACGGTAGGCTATGAGGGCATGACCGGTGGCGAGTTGATGTACGAATTGCTCTTCTATGGCGTGAGTGTCATCTCCTTGCTTACTACGGGTAGCCACGAGGAGGGTCTGCGTGCCTGCACCTCCTTCATCCAAGACTACCAGTATGACGTGTTGGATGAGCGTTTGGCTGATTTCGAGCGTGATCATCCCAAAAAGTGATTGTTTGGTATTGTAAGGGGACTCTTGGCAGTCCTTGGTGTTATGTGTAAAAGAAAATGTTGAAGATGAAATTATTTTGGGGAACATTATCTTTGGCCGCACTGCTTTGCGTGAGTGGTTGCTCGAACCAAAGGAATCCGCATCCAGGGGATGGTACGGGTACTTATGTTGAGGGTATGTATGGTGATTCCATCCCGGGTGACTCTGTGGCTCCTAAGGACTCTATCGCTCCTAAGGATACCGTTGCGGTTGATTCCCTCCCTAAAAACATCGAGAAGATTCCGTTCTCGAAAGACTCCATATTGATTCAAAGCCGTGGCGGAAGCCCGAATGGCTGCAAACTGCTTATCCCTCCGATCAAGGTGAAGGGTATCTACATCACTGGTGCGATGGCGGGTACCAAGAACATGAAGAACCTTGTGGAATTGGTGGAGACGACGGAGATGAACGCTATCGTCCTCGACATCAAGAACGATGGTGGAAATGTGACCTACAAGATGGATAACGCCCAAGCGCAAAGCATCGGTGCCTGCGTCCGCTACGTGAAGGATATGCCCGCGCTCATCAAAGAGCTCCATGAGAAGGGCATCTACGTCATCGGCCGTATCGTCTGCTTCAAAGACCCTATCTTGGCTAGGAAACGTCCTGATTTGGCACTCTGCCAGCCTGACAGCACTCCTGTCACGGACGGTAAGGGCAACCCTTGGGTGAATCCGTTCAAGAAGGGCGTGTGGGAATATATCTGCGATTTGGCGGAACAGGCCACTAGAGACGGTTTCGACGAGATACAATTCGACTACGTGCGTTTCCCTATCGGCAGCAGCGCCAACAAGGCGGTCTACGGGGTGGACCTCAACACCTACTCCAAGGAGCAGGGCCTGACGGACTTCTTCTCTTACGTGGAGAAGCGCTTGCATAAGAGCAATATCATCTTCGGCGCGGACTTGTTCGGTACGGTCATCGGTAGCCCTACGGACAGGAAAAGCACGGGCCAGGACTACGTGAAGATCGCCTCCATGACGGATAATATCTGCCCGATGGTCTATCCTTCGCACTATGCGTCGAGGACCTTCGGCTTGGATGTGCCGGATGCGCATCCGTACACGACGATTCTGAAGGCGATGCAATTGTCACAGGACGAGCTGGCTAAGGATTCTCTTCCGAAGGCTAGGGTGAGGGCTTGGCTGCAATGCTTCTCCGCCCCTTGGGTGCCTGGCCACATCAACTATGGCAGTGCACAGGTGAAACAGCAAATCCAGGCGGTCTATGACGCCGGATACGACGAGTGGATCCTCTGGAACGCGTCCAACCGCTACGGTCAGGTGAAGGCCGCCCTCTCCATGTCTAAGGCTCCTGCGGAGAGTGCAGCGAAGAAGGATTCGACCGCTAACACGAAGGCAAAGGATACGACTGCGGTTCCTGCCTCGAACGCTAGTGACGATAAGCCTTCCGTCGTGCCTGCTGCTCCACAGACAGATTCCACCCAACAGCCTAACAACTGATGTTGGGTGATCCATCGATAAAAAGACAGGGGATGTGTTTCCGCACATCCCCTGTCTTTTTCTTCCCTTACGGTTGTTGCTATCTCCTCCTCTTTTCGGGAACCATCATGCGTGGTGAAACTTGCATTCCCAAGGAGGGTTATATGCTACGTGTCATGAGTTAATCGCCTCTGCCAGACTTATCAGGAGTACACCTATCGAATCGTGGCATGGACTATAACCATCGTGGTCGACTTTCCCGCTTAAAGCTAAATGGGCGCGTATCCAATTGTCGATCAAAACGACAAGTTCATCACGCCCTGTTTTTATTTTGTTGTATGCGTTAGCGTAAGACTCTCCATTATGACCATCTACATCGTCGAGTCTCACGAGTATAATATCGATGGTCTTCAATAGGGCTTCTTTGGCAGCTGCTGCAGGTATCCCGTTCTTGAATCTTTCGCAGTTCCTTGACAGACAACATTTCAATACACGGGCATTGTAGTGGCTAACCTGTGCGACTGACACAAGAAAACTGGAACATGCTATACCCGCCATGGATCCGTTGAAATAGTTTAATTCCATGATGTAAGCACCTATGTCGTTGATCTTTTCAGTCAGTTTGTTCCACTTCTCGTATTCGTTAGCGATGAGTTCACGCGTGGATGTCTCTCCTTCCATTTCAAAAACCTCTGCGTATTCCGTGATGGTCTTGTAGAAAATAAGATGTTGTTCGACCTCGTATGAAAGGCTGATGTCAAAAGATTGACCTTCACTTAGTTGGGATATGTATTGCTTTATCTCCTCTATGTTCGAGTCGGTCAGCCCCGACAAATCATTATTGTAGGCATTGATGGTCGTCTCTATTGATTTAGACGATGCTGGCCCATAGTTGGCATGGAAAGTGTCGATTAATGAAACGGCTTTTTCTAGAGAAGGAGATTCTGCCGTTCTGTCGGACTCCTCTGTCTCTTCGGTGTCATACGTCCTTCCTCCCCCTTTGCTGTCCATTGTCTCTTCCTCAAGCTCTACCGTGGTGGTTTCTGCCGTGTTACCGTCTTTGTCCTGTTTCCCGCCACAGGAACATAAAGGAATGAGGAATAAAAATATGAATAGTTTCTTCATGATACTTAAAATTTATCTGCATCTAATTCTTTATGCTAAATTAGAAAGAAAATTCAAAATTGACCACACCGAACTAACGTTTCATAATTCACACCATGTGTTAATGTGTTTTCGGTGCCCTAGGCATCCGATGTTTGTCGGTCAGGCGCAGTAGAGACGCAAAATGTTGCGTCTCTACAGAACCGAAACACACAACGGATTCATAAATTCCACAAAAAATGGATCCACGGCCCCAATTCAAAATTCTTAATTGTCTTCATCCAGCCCATCCCTCTCTATCCAGGTTCCTGTAATTGATCGCCTCGGAGATATGCCTCGCCTCCACGTTCTCGGAATGGTCCAGGTCCGCTATGGTGCGGGCCACCTTGAGGATTCTGTCGTAGGCGCGGGCGGAGAGGTTCAGTTTCAGCATGGCGGACTTCAGTCGGGCGGCGGCCTCATCGCCCAACTGCGCATACTTGTGCAACATCTTGGAGGTCATTTGTGCGTTGCAGTGCACCCCTTTTTCTTCCTTGAAACGCTCCAACTGTATGTTCCTGGCCTGTATGACCCGTTCACGTATCTGCTCGCTCGTCTCGGACGGCTGGCACTCGGAGAGTTTCTCGAAAGGGACTGGCACCACCTCGATGTGGATGTCGATACGGTCCAACAGCGGACCGGAGATGCGGCTGAGGTATTTCTGCACCACGCCTGGTCCGCAGACACACTCACGGGTCGGATGGTTGTAGTAGCCGCACGGACAAGGGTTCATGGCCGCCACCAGCATGAAACTGGCGGGAAACTCTACTGTGGAGCGTGCTCTGGAGATGGTGATCCTACGGTCCTCCAACGGCTGACGCATCACCTCCAAAACGGTGCGTTTGAACTCCGGAAGCTCATCGAGGAAGAGCACTCCATTGTGCGCCAAGGATATTTCCCCAGGCTGCGGATTGCCTCCTCCGCCTACCAATGCGACGTCCGAGATGGTGTGGTGCGGAGAGCGGAACGGACGCTCTGTCATGAGTGAGGTCTCTTTCCCTATCTTGCCCGCCACGGAATGGATCTTGGTCGTCTCCAGCGCCTCGTAGAGCGTGAAGGGAGGCAGGATGGTCGGGATGCGTTTCGCCAACATGGACTTGCCCGCACCGGGAGGTCCGACGAGAATCAGGTTGTGTCCACCGGCTGCCGCCACCTCGAATGCTCGCTTCACATTCTCCTGTCCCCTGACATCCGAGAAATCGATCTCAAATTGTCCTAGGTGCGAGAAGAATTCCTTGCGGGTGTCGATGACGGTTGGCGTGATTTCCCGCTTCTTGTTCAGGAAATCGATCACCTCCATGAGGTTCACCGCGCCATACACCTCCAGGTTGTTCACCACCGCCGCCTCGTTTGCGTTCTCCGCTGGCAGGATCAGCCCCTTGTAGCCCTCCTGCCTAGCCTTTATGGCGATGGGAAGGGCGCCCTTGATAGGCTGTAGCGTGCCGTCCAGTGAGAGTTCGCCCATGATGACGTACCGATCCAGCTCGTCCGAGAGGATGTCCCCCGCACCCGCCAAGATACCGATGGCGAGTGGCAGGTCGTAGGCGGAGCCCTCCTTTCGGATGTCGGCCGGGGCCATATTGATAATAACTTGGAAATGAGGAAACTTCATTCCGCAATACTGAATGGCGGAGATAATCCGTTCGTGGCTCTCCTTGATAGCGTTGTCGGGCAAACCCACCAACATGAAACGGATACCTTGCGACACATTCACCTCAATGGTGATAATCGTGGCGTCTATGCCTTGCACAGCAGCGCCAAAAGTCTTTACTAACATTTTATCAACGTATTATTAACAAGTAAACTTTCACGAAACAGGCAAACAAGCTTTTTTCGCAAACGTATGACACAAAGGTAGGTAAAAAATATCAAACCGACAAATCAAATGCGACGGTGTGGACTGAAAAGTTCCTTGGCAGGGATGGATTCACCGTTGTGCAGGTGTGTCACACCAAGGATCAATAATACTCGAACTTGCGGAATGTGCCGCCCGAAAGGGTGGAATCCTTGTCATAGAGCAGTGCCTTGCGGTAGTTGCCGCACCAATCGTATTCGTCGTAGCGGATGATCGCTTTCTCCTCCAGCACGGAATAGCCCGAGTAGGTGCATCTCTCCGTCATGTTTCCGTCTTTGTCATACAGGTAAGTCTCCTGTGAGAGATGCATGTCCAAGGAGTCGTAGACATTCAGCTCCGACACATTGCCATTTGCGTCGTAATCCCTGTATTCCTTTTGCGAGACGGTGGATTGGTCGGAGAAGGTGGTAAGTAGCGTGTCGTTGCCAAACTCATCGTATGCCATGGTGGTCTTGCTGATGAACTTGCCATCGGAGGTGGTGATGAGGTTCTCTGTCAGTCGGCCAAATTCGTCGTAGGTGTTGTTCGCCCGGTACATCAGGATGCCTCTGTTGCTAAAGTCTTCGCACTCCGTCATATACCCGTTTTCGTTGTAGGAGAACACCAAGGTTCTTTCCAATGCGCCCTCCTCATCATACACTTGAGAAATGGTCTTGTGGTTGTTCTCGTCAAATTCGGTGTTCCTCTTCTGGTATATATTGCCTTCCTCATTGAATAGTTCAACATTCGTCTGGTTGCCCCGCTCGTCGAAGGTGGTCCTGCAGATGATTTTCCCTTGCACCAAATTGTCTGATTCCACCACGCCTTCATATTCGGTAAGGGTCTTCACTTTCCCCTTGAGCCCGGCCTTCTCCCTATCGCTCTTTCCTGAATCGAAGAGGGAGCAACTGACCATAAGTGGAATGAACAGTAGTGCGAATAGTCTTGTTAATGACATGTTTTCTAGTTTTTAATGTCAGTCGATTGATAAAGCGTAATCTATGTGTGAACTGCACCGTTTACTCGTATCTGATAGCTTCGATTGGATCCAATTCGGATGCCCGTTTGGCAGGATACCAGCCGAAGAAGACGCCTGTCAGCGTACACACTAGGAAGGAGAGCAGCACGGAGTATGGCTGGATGTAGATAGGCCAACCCAATGCGAGCTGCAAGGCGTATGAGGCGCCGACACCGACGACCACGCCGATCAGACCACCTGTCACACTGATCAGAATGGCCTCTATCAAGAACTGGGAGAGGATATCGATCCCCCTGGCTCCCACGGACATGCGTAGACCGATTTCCCTTGTGCGCTCCGTTACGGAGACGTACATGATGTTCATGATGCCGATACCTCCCACCACGAGGGAGATGCCCGCTATGCAGGCTAGAAGAACCGTCATCATGTCTGTCGTGGAGGTCATCATGGAGCTCAACTCCTCTTGGGAACGGACGGAGAAGTCATCTTCCGCACCCTCCCTGATCTTGTGGTTCGTCCTCAGCACCTCCGAGATCTCCTCAATCGCTTTGCTCGTAAGGTCTTCCGACTTGGCGGAGGCGTAGATGCTGTTCAGGTAGGTGATGTTGCTCACCCTTTTCTGTATCGTCGTGTAAGGGGCTAGCACCACCGCATCCTGGTCTTGCCCCATGCTGTTGTAACCCTTTGCGGCAAGCACGCCCACCACGGTGAAAGGTACTTTGCCGAAGCGTACCACCTTCCCGACTGGCTCTTCCTGGTCAGGGAAGAGGTTGTCGACGATGGTCTTCCCGATGACGCACACCTTGGCGGAGGAAGCGATGTCCTGCTCGGTGAACATGTCGCCCTTGTCTATGGTTAACTTTCTGATTTCCAGGTAATCCAAAGAGACACCCGTGACGGATGTAGGGTAGTTGTTGTTGCCGTAAATCATCTGTCCGCTACCGCTCACGGTCGGGGAGACATACGCCACGTAATGGGTACATTTGTTGGCGATGTCCTCATAGTCGGCGTTCTTCAACGTCTGCATCTCGGAGGAGTTCATACGTGCGCCTCCTCCCCGCATACGGTCGTTGTTGCCCGGGTGGACCATAATCATGTTGGAGCCCATCTCGGAGATCTGCTCCTGAATGCTCTTCTTAGAGCCCTGTCCGATCGCCAGCATGGCGATGACGGAGGCCACACCGATGATGATACCCAACATCGTCAGGAATGACCTCAACTTATTATTGCTAATTGCTCTAAGCGCAATCTTGAAAAGATTCGAAAGATTCATAATAACCTCCTTTTATCGGTTAGTCTTTTTGGACTGGCAATGCCGCCAAAGCCTCCTTCGCCGACGCTATGTTGTCATTGTATGTGTCCTCTATCACCTGACCATCCCGCAGACGGATGTTTCGGCTGCTGTACTGGGACAATTCAGGGTTGTGGGTCACGAAGATGATTGTTCTGCCCTTGGCGTGTAGCTCTTGGAAGAGCACTAGTATCTCGAAGGATGTGCGGGAGTCCAAGTTACCCGTCGCCTCGTCCGCCAGAATGATGACGGGATCGTTGACCAACGCGCGGGCGATCGCCACACGCTGCTGCTGACCACCCGACATTTGGTTGGACTTGTGGTTCAACCGCTCGCCCAAGCCGACGGCCTTCAAGGCGTTCACCGCACGTTCATACCGTTCCTCGTCTGAGATGGATGAGTTATACATCAATGGCAACTCTACATTCTCCACGGAAGTGGTCTTGGCTAAAAGATTATAGTTCTGGAACACGAAACCGATCTTGCGGTTGCGCAGGATGGCGCGCTCGTTCTTTCCCATGGAACGCACCTCCACACCGTCCAGGTAATATTCGCCTGACGTAGGCGTGTCCAAGCATCCCAAGGCGTTCAGCAGGGTGGACTTGCCCGAACCGGACGTACCCATGATGGTCACGAACTCGCCCTCGTAGATGGAGAAAGAGACGCCACGCAAAGCGTGCACCACTTCGTCTCCAACCACGAAATCACGCCTCACATTGCGTAACTCAATGATAGGCTTGCCTTTTCCGTTCTTCTGTTCCATGTGAATCCCTTATTTACGTTTACCACCGCCTGGACGTTTCGGCATGAATGGGCTGTTGCCTCCCTTGCCTCCCTCCGGTGGCATGTTTCCTTTCTTGAAATCCATATCGGCCGTCTCGATGGAAGAGACGATCAGACGCTCGCCTAGGTTCAGACCCTCCAACACTTCCGTGCGGGTGCCATTGCTCGCACCGGTCTTGATGCAACGCTGCTCGGCCGTTTCACGATCGACGATCGCCCATACGGTAGGACCGTGTATCTCCTCTGGATCCAAGTACTTCACCTTCATCCCCGGAGGCAAAATCTTCTCGTCCATCTGGAAACGCAACGCTTTGTTAGGGATGGTCATGATGCTGTCCTTGCTCAGGGTGAGGACGGTGATGTTGGCCGTGAGTCCTGGCTTCAGTTTCATGTCTGGGTTCTTGGCGTCGACAATCACCTCGTAGGTCACCACGTTAGAGGTTGTGGTAGGCTCCAAACGTACCTGGCGAACCACACCGGTGAATTTGTCGTTCGGGTAGGCATCCACCGTGAATTGCACGGATTGTCCCTCCTTGACCTGACCTATGTCCGCCTCGTCGATGTTGGCTACCACCTGCATGTCCACTAAGTTCTCAGCGATGATGAACAACGTAGGGGTCGTCATGCTGGCGGCCACTGTCTGTCCCTCCTCCACTTCTACGGAGATGACCACACCGTTGATTGGTGATGTGATGGTCGCGTAGCCTAAGTTGGTTTTTGCCCTGTCCACCTCGTATTTAGCCTTGCGCAAAGAATTGGAGACCTTCATGTACTGGAACTCTATTTCCTCGAACTCAGCCTCGCTGATCAGTTTCTTTTCGTGGAGGGCCACGTTCCTGTCGTATACTTTCTTGTAGTAGGCGTACTCGTTCATGGCGTTGGAATAATCTGTTTTAGCGGACTCCAATGAGGTGGACAAGGTAGAACGGTCCAACTCGGCCAACAATTGGCCTTTCTTCACCTTCGAGTTGTAATCCACATGGATCTTGTCGATCTTTCCGGAGACCTGCGTACCGACCTCAACTTCCGTTACTGGCTCCACCTTTCCCGTGGCGGTGATCGAGTTGGTGATACTTCCCAACTCCACCAACTCCGTCTTCACGATGGTTTGAGGCATCTTCTTCTTTCCGAAAAATAAAAAATACGCGGCTACCGCCAACAGCAGTATCCCGACAATCAAAATGACCTTCTTCTTGTTCATATATTAGAATAATTTATTCGCACACATTAAACTCTTAAAATTAGTAAAAACAGATTGACCGAAAAACAAAAATCGACGAATCGGCATATTTCATCGACCAATCACTCCGTCCATTTGCGTTTCCCCCGAAAGGAATAATTCATGCTTTCCTGTGCTTCCCCCTTGGTTATTAGGCGTTTTGCTCGCTCAGGATATGGGAAACGTTCTCCCTCCAATCCTCCCTGTTCTGTGGCTGATAGACGTGGAAGCCCATGGATTGCGCCGTCGCCACGTTTTTTGCACCATCGTCCACGAAGAGCGTCTCCTCCGCCTTGATGCCTGCCGTGCGCAACACGTGCTCGAAGATCTCCCGCGAAGGCTTCGTCATCTTCAGCTGATAGGAGGCGAACATCTTGTCGAAGTAATGGTGGATCGGTTGCCCCAATTCGGAGAACGCAGGGGTCTCGGCCCATTCGAAAACGTGTGGGTTGATATTGCTGAGGAGGTATAGCTTGTATTTCTTCCGCAACTCCTCCAGGTACAACAGTTTGTTGGGATCCACCCGTTCCACGATGGCCAGCCATGCGGAGGCGATGGCTTCGTCAGGTATGTTCCTGCCTGTCATGGCGCGGAGGGCTTCGTTGAATTCCTCCTTGTTTTTGGTGCCATCCTCCAAGTCGAGGAAGAGGCCGTTCTGTCGGTAAAGGTTCAGGTATTCGGAGATGTTGTCGACACCCATGTCCCGAAAGGACCGTAGGACGCTTTCCAAATCAGCGTCTATCAACACTCCTCCGAAGTCGAATACGATGTTACGTATCATTTTTTCTTCACTTTAATATATTTGGAAGGCTTTTTCCCGTTGCAGGTCGGTTTGATGGATATCGCCACCTTGTCTGGGAAGACCCTCATCATATTCATCACGGCGGGTACTCCTATCTCGCTGGACAATTCGGACAGGTTGTAGACAAAGATGCCCGAACATACCTTGCTCGTGTCCGACGCCTCCAACTTGAGCTCCTTCAAATCGGCCTCCATCTTCACGTTTTCACACTCCACTAGGCACGTGAGGGCTTGCACGCTATCCGCATTGGTCTCGAAATTCAGTATGAAAGACATCGGCAACTCTCCGTACATCAGGCGGTTCGCATAGATGGACTCCTGCACCGGGGAGAAGTCTGGCGTCACACACTCCACGGACATATAACATACGCTTCGCATGGAAAGGTATTTCCACTCTATATCCTTTTTCTCCTGGTTGTCTCCCTTGCCGTTCAGGAAAGCCACGGCCAGTGCGGAAAGTGCGCACAACGCCAAAATGATGAATAACACGTATTTTTTCATATGTCCGATTGTTTTATGTTGTTGATATGATGAATGTTATGACTCACCTTATGCTTTTAACGCTCCGATTATCTCCTTCACGGACTTGCATCCATGGCGCTCCAGGTAATCGTTGATGCCCTCGACAACCTTCAGCGAAACGGCTGGGTCGATGAAGTTGGCGGTGCCGATCTCAATGGCGGATGCGCCCGCCAGGAAGAACTCGACAGCGTCCGTAGCGTTCATGATGCCTCCCAAACCGACAACTGGTATCTTCACCGCTTTGGCCACCTGCCAAACCATGCGCAAGGCTACTGGCTTTACACAAGGGCCTGACAATCCGCCCGTTACGGTCGAGAGGACCGGTTTCATCCGCTCCGCATCGATGGCCATACCCATCAACGTGTTGATGAGGGAGACGCTATCCGCACCCGCCGCCTCAGCCGCCATCGCGATGTCGGCGATGCTTGTGACGTTCGGGGAGAGCTTCACGATCAATGTCTTCTTATAGGCCTTGCGGACAGCGGAGACCACCGATTCGGCACCTGCGCAAGTCGTTCCGAAGGCCATGCCGCCCTGCTTCACGTTAGGGCAGGAGATGTTCAGCTCGATGGCTGGGATATCCTCCAATGCGTTGATCTTCTCGGCCGTGGCCACATAATCCTCCACGCAAGCCCCGGAAACGTTCACGATCATGTTCGTCTGCACCTTGCGGATGCGGGGGTAGATGTTCTCTATGAAGTAGTCCACTCCCTTGTTCTGCAGGCCCACGCAGTTCAGCATGCCGGAAGGGGTCTCGGCCATGCGGGGGTAGGGATTACCTTCCCGATGGGCTAGGGTAGTACCCTTCACGATAATTGCACCAATACGGCTGATGTCGATGAAATCAGCGTACTCCTCTCCGTATCCGAACGTGCCGGATGCGGTCATCACCGGGTTCTGCATCTGCAACCCGCCTATCTTAACAGCTAAATCTGCCATGTCAAATCCTTTATGTTAAATACTGGTCCGTCCGAACATACACACTTATGCCCCGTCTGGGTCTCGGTCACGCAGCAGAGGCAGGCGCCCAAGCCGCAGGCCATCTTGTTCTCCAGCGACACCTCGCAGTCGATGCCTTTCTTCGTGGCGAAGGAGGCCACCGCCTTCATCATTGGGGTTGGACCACATACATATATTTTGTCGAATGATTCATTGTTCAATATCGAATGGTTGGTGACGAAGCCCTTCTCGCCAAGCGAACCGTCCTCTGTGGTCACGCAGACCCGTCCGAAACGCTCGAACTGCTCCATCTGCAACAGATCCTTACCGGAGCGTGCGCCCAACAGGAATGTGGGCTCATAGCCCTTCTGGCGCAGATGCCGACCAAGATCCAGCAATGGGGCCACACCCACACCGCCGCCTACCAGCAGCAGGGAACGTTGCCCCAGTTGAGGCTCGGAGAATCCATTGCCCAAAGGCAACACCACGTTCAGTGAATCGCCCGCCTTCAACGTGGCTAGCTTACGTGTGCCGTCACCCACCAGTTGGATGAGCAACCATAACTCGTTCTTCTCCTTGTCCACGTAATGGATGGAGATCGGTCTGCGGAGGAATGTCGTGGCGGAATTGTCCACCCGCACCTCCGCGAATTGCCCCGGGCGCATCTCGGGAAGAGCGGCCGACGAGGTCAGTTTCATCAGGACATGCTTGTCGCCCAACATCTCGTTGGAGACTATGTCCAAGTCCAATATATGTTTCTTCATAAGCTTAATGTGCTTCAATACAAATATATACAAAACGATGGGGAAGAGAAATACTCTCCCCGAAAAAATGTTGTCAGCGTGCTTCCTTCACGTTGTTGATGGTCACCTTCGCGGATCGTTCCACACCGTTCGCCCTACGGATGGCCAGTATGGCCTTCTCGTCTGTGTACTTTCCTTTGACGGGTATGTTAAGGGTGTGGAACCCGTCCCAGTCTCCTGTCCCCTGCACCGTGAAGGTGATTTGATAATTCTTCGTGACATCAGCGTCCGCCGTCGGAATGATGTTCTCGAACACATTCCGGATACTATCCAACAAAGCCATAATCTTTCGCTTAACATAAAATTCTTCACAAAGATAAATCCTTTTTGGCTGACTCCCCAAAGGTTTTTTTCAAAGTTTGATAGGAGGTGTTTCCTCCTTTTGTGTTTGTGGATGCTATAGGATGGGTTCTGAAAGGACTTCATGCCTGTTATGACGTGAAATGTCAAAAATAAATGTGCCGCTTGATTGTTTCATTTAAAATATATGCGTACATTTGCACGAAATATTTGAAGTGCTGATTGTGGATTTGTATAAATGTTTAGCATATGTGGATTCACATGGTATTTGCAGAGTGTTATATATTAAATAATTAGAAATCAATTAATTGGCATGAATGGATTTGTGGGTTGTAATGTCAGGGTTCTGCAGCCTATGAATTTGGGAATAAACAGATGGAACCCTAAAACAATGTTTTAATGAGAAAATCGAGTATGAGAAACAACTTTACAAGATGTTTGACATTCCTGGTACTCCTATTAGGAATGTGGGTGGGTGCTCTTGCACAACAAGAAAAATTGCCTTTGGTGGCGGAGATCGACTTCTCTGTGCCTGGACAGGAAGGTGCGCAGATGGTATCCTTGGATAAGGTAAGTGCCACGGGCAATACAATCGTGCCTATCACATTTTCTACGGAGATGAAAATGGCTGATTCCATTGCCTTCAGCGAGGAAAGCTCGTCGTTCCTAGACAATCAACCTTGCTATGCCATCACTCCTAATCCAGTCCGCTTGGATTCGTTCCGTATGATGGATAATGAAGATAACGGAGAATGGGGCTTCGTCGTTTCTTCTGGGAAGAGAGGCCTACAGCAGCAATGCGTGTTGTCTTGTCATGTGGAGGGATTGAAAGCCCAAGGCAAATGCAGAATCGAAGTGGAATATTGTAATCCTCATACGCCGTCATATGTTGATTATAGCCCAACTAACCCGGAACCGCATTCCATTGCTGTGTACTCGGGAGAGTTGATGATTAATTCGGGTAAAAAACCTTTGGCTGCTGCCTATGAAATGTTTTCCTTGAGGTCCTTGGCTGCGAAAAAGTGTTCTTTGAGTATATTCGAGACTTCCGCATATTTGGCTAATCTTAACGAAAAGGGAGACTTGGATTTCCATTTGGCAACCAACTTGTATACAGGTTTTGCGCTCATGATTAAGTCCATCAGACTCTATGCGGACATTGCGCCTATTGTTTATGGACCGAAAGAGGTGTGTGTGGGTTCGGACGCAGTTGTGCTGTCCGCTGATACGATCTACAGTAATACCACCATCCAGTGGTACGAGAATGGCCGTGCAATCAAAGGGGCTACTGATTGGGAGTATGTTCATGTCCCATATCCTGTTTCTCCTCAAAAAGAGACTGTCTATTCTTATTCTCTCTCGTCATCTAGCGTAGAGATGCAGTCTGCGTCGTTTCAAATCAAGGAAATAGAGTGTTGTAAAAACGATATTGGTCAGCCGTTGCCTCGCCGTTTGCTCTGGCAAGAGGACTTCGGAACTTTCACGTCCGATTCCACTTATTGGTCGTGGGACTATTCCGATCCGGATGCGCCTAAGAAAGTGATGCATGACGATGCCGAGAAGTGGAGCACATGTTATGGCCTGGAACTTAGTGGGTATTTTTGTGCCACAAGTCCTTCTTATGACGCCACCTATACCGTTGCCGGCAACGTGACTTGTTCGAATGATGTTGATGTGTCGGGTGGTACGTGTTGGTCATATGAAGCTTATTGTTTTAACGGAGAGACTCCTGGGAGAAACGGCAGGGCATTCGCTCCCGACCACACTTACCAAGGTTTGGATTATGGAGGCATGTTCTTTGTGAACGGCAGCTTTACTGATTCTGTCGTTTATTCGAAAACGATAAAAAGTTCACTCATACCGAACGCTTCTTTGTTGGCAAGGGGTTATCTGAATACATTTATTGCGGAAACGACAAAGGGAGAAGTATATATGCGTCTGACCGATTTGAAGTCAGGTACAGTCGTGAAATCGAATGTTGTGGACGGGTTGGAACTCGTCGGGTCAGATTGGGCGGAGTTTTCTATCCGTACTAATTTTGAGGGGGATGAGATTTTACTTGAGGTCATTATGCGCTCCAACACTCCGACAGGTAGTGACTTCATCTTGGACGATATCCAACTCTTCTTATGCTCAGCAGAGAATCCGGTTAAATGTACTAAATCCGGAGAACCTACTATCTATGCGGATGGCAAATACGTGAAGAGCATCCATCTTAAATCAGGAGAGTCCGTGACACTGACCTCGAGCGATGTGACAGTCATGGACATGAATGGCAAGCCTTATGCCGACTACATAATGTCTTGGCACATAGATGATGCCGAATCGATGCCGATCAGCGATATCTTAGGTGCGGTCGCTAGACCATTGACGGTGAACTGGGAAGATGCGGACAAGAATGGTACCTTATTCATCCTAAAGGTGCAGGACAACGTCTTGGATGCCTATGGCAAAGAAATAAACGATTGCAATACATACGACACATTGATTGTCTATGCGGACGTTGACCCTGTCTCTGTAATAGATTCTTATTGTTTGGACGATTACGGCAACAAGATTCCGAAGAAACTGGTTTGGCAGGAGGACTTCGGTACGTTCACTTCCGATAAAAACTATTGGACGTGGGACTACAGTGACCTCAGCAACCCGAAGAAACTGGATCATACGGATGGAAAAAATTGGGCGACATGCATCGAATTGACGCCACAAGCTAATGTGGAGTGTGCAGAGTCTCCGTCTTCTGAAGGTAGGTATTGCGTCGCCGGGAATGTGACATGCGCTTATGATGGTCTTGAAGGTGGTACGCAGTGGGGTTGGGAAGCCTATTTCGGGGACGGGAAACGCCCGATAGAGAATGGCTGGACATTCATCCCGGACCACACCTATGACACGACCGCTTATGGAGGCATGCTGTTCCTAAACTGCAACAATGAGTCAGAGGCTCCGATTTACACACGACAGGTTAGCGGATTGCAATCTGGAAACTATACGGCTATTTGCTATGTGAACACATTCGCTGGCTCCCCATATCCAGTGGATATTCGCATCCAAGTGAAGGATCTGACCACAGGTGATATCCATAAGTCAAAACATGCGGTGAAATCTATAACTAGTGGCGTAGATTGGGTTGCCGCTCAAGTGGAATTTTATTTGCAGGGAACCGATATGGAGTTGTCCGTCGTTTCTTGTGCGGGAGATGGAACGGATGGAATCCTAGACTATAACAAGGAAGGTAATGATTTGGTGTTGGATGATATCCAACTCTACATGTGCGATGATTCTGAGCATGTGGGCGTAAAGACACAACTTGCGGGAGACATGGACGAGTTGGTTAATGTCTATACCATCTCTGGTGTCATCGTAAAATCCAACGTCAAGAAGTCTGAGGCTTTGGATGGATTGAAGAAGGGTTCCTACTACATCGTAGGTCACGAGAAGGTGTTGGTTGAACTGTAATCTAACCCACCCCGAAAAGACGCGGGCTGTTCCATCTTGTGGAACAGCCCGCTTTCTTGTGCCAGACTCTGTGCGAGACCTTGGCTTGTCAACTCTGTTTCATGCCCTCGGTTTGTGCCTTCAATGAGCGTTCCGCAATGCGCATCGCATAGATGGCCACGGGTGTTGTCAGCAGCAGCACGATGATTAGCATGGGCACGTTGTCGATCACCGGTTTCATCAGTTCGTCGTACCCTGCGGGCATCTCCTCGACTGCGGCCGCCAGCGAGCCTTCCGTGTCGGTCCACCAATGTGCGGTGTAGGCGAAGAACGAATAGGCGAACGGTAGGAAACTCCAACGGATTCCCTTGATCGTGTCGTATCCGTAGTGGCATCGGATGATTTCTGCGAGTGCCGTCAGGATGACAAATCCTATGACGAGGGCAATGTCCGCCTCTCCCGCCAGCAGGAAAAGAAGTAGGAGGAAACCGTTCAGGACGACCGCTGCACCGAACTTGCGGATGAGGGTCGATGTGTAAAGGTAAATGAATGCGGAGATGAGAGGCAGAATCGCCCCGACATAGGCATAGCACCTCGGATGGATCATCCCGCTTGCGGCGCCCATCACAAACATGGCAAGGTAAGCGATTGCCATGAGAAGAATCTTGATTGCTGGTTTCATATTAATTTTCTATTAATGGTTATTACTGGATCTTTCATCGCTTGCATATCGCTTGCAAATTTCTGCGGTTTTGGCCATCCCCGCAATCCCTAGAAAAGGTGGTTTTAAGGGTGGATTGGTTAGGGGTGGCTATGCGAATGTTTGTTTGACCCAGACTTTGTGATAAGAATGTCACAAAATGGAAAAAATAAGTTCATTTTTGCAGTTTTTTTGATTTTTGGTGGCCCATGGGCGAAAAACGAAAGGCTTTGGCACTATTTTTGTACTATATTTTATGCAAGTTTGTATGTGTGTGTAATAATGAATATATGGACAAAGCAATGAGTTATTTCTGTGTGAAGTCAAAATCATTGTTGTTGGTTTTGGCATTATCTTTCGTCTCGCTTTCTGTGTCGGCGAAAGGTGTTTTTTATGTGAAATCAGGGGCTAACGGAAATGGTAGTTCCTGGAGTAATGCATTTGGAAATGTTCAGCAGGCTGTGGATTCCGCGGCAAAGAGAGGCGCTGACGTTTGGGTGGCTAAGGGCGTTTACAAAAACGGGTCATCGCCCGTCGTTACGCTAAAACCTAATGTCTGCCTTTATGGCGGTTTCGCTGGTAACGAGACTTCGTTGGCGGCGAGAGACACTGCGGCGAACCCTACCGTGTTGGACGGTTCCGAAAAAAATCGGGTCGTCTTTCAGGAGAGTGCGTTCGATTCGACTTCTGCGGTTGTGGTGGATGGATTCACTATCCAAAACGGAACGGCGGAAAATGGTGGTGGTGTGAACATCAACGCTAACACGACAATCAACAACTGTATCATCAAGGGCAATACCTCTTCCGGCTATGGCTCGGCCATATATGCGAAAGGCGCTAGGGTCACGAATACCCAGATCATTGGCAATAAATACCTAACTTCCAATCATTATGCAGTCTATCTTAACGGCAGTAAAATGGATGGTTGCTTGGTGAAGAACAATGAGGGGTATTTCTATGCCGCTATTTATGCGGAGAATGGTTCCGAGATATCTGATTGCGTGGTCGAAGCTAATAAGTCTTATTATAACTATAGAGGATCATGTTTCATCTCCTCAACGGTTCGCAATTGTAAGTTCATCAATACGAATAGTGATGGGGGGAGCGTGGAACTCCAGGGAAATGCGGTGTTGAGCAATTGCTTGTTCGAGGGGAACAAGATTCCCAACAATAACCTTATTGCTGATTGGAGTGGGGATGCCCGGGTAGAGGATTGCCAGATCCTTAACAATGAGTCGAACTACATATTGCTGAGCACCCAAGGGAAATACAATAGGTGTGTGATAAAAGGGAACAAGTTGGCTTCCCGTATCTTCGATTTATATAGATCGACTGCGTCGGTCTCGAATTGTTTGATATACGACAATATCTGTTCATCAAACGATGAACCTGTCTATCTGAACGGTGGCGCTTCCATGATCAACTGTACTATTGTCCGTAATAAGACAACGAACGGGAAGATCGTGCGCGTGAGAAATTCCGTGATGAAAAACTCTATAGTGGTCGGCAACAAGACGGATGGCATCTATGGCGGAGTCTTGACGCTGGATGGGACAAACACTGTCTCTAATAACATGTTGGAGGCCACCTTTGTGGGGGGTAATATGGACGGCTCGATGCAGTATGCCGCGTTTACGAATGCTGGTAATGCCGACTTCTCTTTGTCCGCAAACTCTTATTGCATCAATGCGGGAGCGGATGTCTCGGACTTGTTGGATGTGTTAGGAAAAACGAGGAAGCAGGGCGGCGCAGTGGATATGGGTGCGATCGAATCGGCCCATACAAAGGCTCCATCCTTCACGTGTGGCGACATCGTCTATGTGAAGTCGGGCGCTAAAGGAAACGGTTCAAGCTGGAGCTCCGCGTTCGGCGATGTGCAACAGGCGATTTTCGCAGCAGCGGCCGACGGAAAGACTCACCAGATTTGGGTGGCCGCCGGCACTTATTACGGCGACACGACGCTTTCCACGGTGGTGAGCTTGGCGAGCGGAATCAGCTTATACGGAGGTTTCGCAGGTACGGAGACGTCTTTGTCCGCTAGGGATACCGCAAGGAACCCTACTATTTTGGATGGTATGGGTAAAAGACGTGTTATTTCTCAGAATTTTGATTTCGACAAGTCTAAGGCAGTCGTGGTGGATGGATTTACTATTCAAAACGGTTTTGCGACGAATGGTGGTGGTTTGGGTATCTGTGGCAACACGACAATCAATAACTGTATCGTCAAAGACAACAAGGCATCAAACAGTGCTTCTGCCATCAATGCGACTGGTTCGACCATCAAAAATTCGTTGATTATCGGCAACTCGTATAGGGACAAGGATCGCCTCAATTATACGCTTCAGTTAGTCGGTTGTGAGATGGATAATTGCGAGGTGAAGAGCAACAAAACGTATTCTCACTGTTTGGTATATGCCCAAAAAGGTTCGATTGTGAGCAATTGTGTGTTTGAAGGGAATAGCGCACAGGAAAGCTCGTCAAGGGGCGGTGTTTTCGATGCGTCAAGCGCCATCGGCTGTAAGTTCGTGAACTCGAATAATGGTGGGGCAAGCTTGGAGCTTCAGGGCAAAGCGGTGGTGCGCGATTGTCTGTTCGAGAAGAATAGCCTCAATGGAACTTTGATCTATGATTGGAGTGGGGATGCTCGAGTGGAGGATTGCCGAATCCTTAACAATACGACAACATCTGTTTTGTTGAGTTCCCGAGGAAAATACAATCGATGTGTAATTCAGGGGAATACGATATCCTCCCGCATTATCGATTTCTCATATTCGGCGGCGACGATTTCGAACTGTTTGATCAGCGATAATATTTCTTCCTCGTCCGACGAGCCTATTTATTTGTACGACGGCGCTTCCATGAACAATTGCACCGTTGCCCGCAATAGCACTAATTGCACGAAAATAGTGTACATGAATACTTCCTCTATGAGGAATTCGATCGTGGTCGACAATAAGAAGAACTCTGGCTATAGCGGAGTCTTCAATCTGCTGGGAACGAACACTATCTCTAATAACATGTTGGAGGGTTCCTTCGTGGAGGGTAATATTGACGGCTCAATGCAGTATGCGGCATTCACGGATGCGGAAAATGGAGATTATTCCTTGTCGTCGAACTCCTATTGCATTAATGCGGGAGCGGATCTCGCGGATTCGTTGGATGTGTTCGGTAAGACAAGGAAACAGGGTGGTGCTGTGGATATGGGTGCGATCGAGTCGGCCCACACGAAGGCGCCATCATTCACATGTGGCGACATCGTCTACGTGAAGTCTGGCGCTAAAGGGAACGGCTCTAGTTGGAGCTCCGCATTCGGCGATGTGCAACAAGCGATCTTCGCTGCGGCGGCTGACGGGAAGAAACACCAGATATGGGTGGCCGCCGGCACTTACTACGGTGACACGACGCTTTCCACGGTGGTGAACTTGGCGAGCGGAATCAGCCTATACGGAGGTTTCGCGGGAACGGAGACGTCATTGTCCGCTAGGGACACTGCAAAGAACCCTACTATCTTGGATGGTATGGAGAAAAGGCGTGTCATCACACAGAATTATGCTTTCGATAAGTCTAAAGCGGTCGTGGTGGATGGTTTCACCATACGAAACGGTTCTGCGGTGAATGGCGGTGGCTTGAACATCAACGCTAACACGACGATCAATAACTGTATCGTCAAGGAGAATAAGGTTTCTGGTTATGGATCGGCCATCAATGCGACAGGGGCGACCATCAAAAACACGCAGATCATTGGCAACTCGTATGCTCCTTATATGCACTACACCGTCTATCTTACCGGAGGTTTGATGGATAGTTGTGCGGTGAAGAATAACGAGGGATATAACCAATGCGCAATCTATGCGAAGGATAAGGCAATAGTGTCTAATTGCGAAATTTCCGGTAATAAGAGCAGAAATAATGACTATACGGGCTCGGCCTTCTCCTCGTCGGAGGTCATCAACTGTAAGTTCGTGAACACGGTAGGTTGTGGGTCTAGCGTGGAGATGCAGAATGCGGCAGTGATGAGAGGATGCTTGTTCGAGGGGAATACGGATGTCAACGTAACCATGCTTAGCGATTGGAATGGGGATGTCCGTGTGGAGGATTGCCAATTCCTGAACAATACGTTAAGTGTCAATGTGCTGGGCTCCCGTGGAAAATATAACAGGTGCTTGGTAAAGGGGAACACAACCTCTGCCCATTTGGCTAGTTTCAATTATTCCGAGGCGAGAATTTCAAATAGCTTAATATGCGATAACGTATGCACCTCGTCCTCCAATGAACCCGTTTATTTGTTCAGTGGCGCTTCCATGATCAATTGTACCGTTGTCGGCAACAGTATGAAGAGTGCGAAAGTTATCGGCTTGCACAATTCCACGATGAAAAACTCAATCGTGGCCGGTAACCTGACGGATGCCAACTATAGCGGAGTCTTGAGTTTGGATGGAACAAACACTATCTCTAATAACATGTTGGAAGGCACCTTCGTGGAGGGTAATATAGATGGTTCGATGCAGTATGCGGCATTCACGGATGCGGAGAATGATGATTATTCATTGTCGGCGAACTCTTATTGCATCAATGGAGGATTGGACGTTGCGGATTCGCTTGATTTGTTAGGAAAAGCGAGAAAGCAGGGCGGTGCGGTGGATATGGGTGCGATCGAATCGGCCCATACGACAGCGCCTGTGATCACGACTGGCGACATCATCTATGTGAAGTCGGGCGCTAAAGGAAACGGTTCAAGCTGGAGTTCCGCGTTCGGCGATGTGCAACAGGCGATCTTCGCTGCGGCGGCCGACGGGAAGACTCACCAGATATGGGTGGCCGCCGGCACTTACTACGGCGACACGACGCTTTCCACGGTGGTGAACCTGGCAAGCGGAATCAGCCTATACGGAGGTTTCGCAGGCACGGAGACATCATTGGCCGCTAGGGATACCGCAAAGTACCCGACCATCTTGGACGGTATGGGCAAGAGACGTGTCATCACGCAAAATTATGATTTCGATAGCACTAAGGCGGTTGTGGTGGACGGATTCACCATCCAAAACGGTTTGGCGACAAATGGTGGTGGTTTGTACATCAATGCCAACACGACGATCAATAATTGTATCGTGAAGGAGAATAAGGCGATAAGCAACGCTTCTGCCATCTATGCAACGAATGCGACCATTAAGAATACGCAGATCTTCGGCAACACATATTTGGATCGCCTAAATTACACGGTTCGCCTTGCCAATTGTCAGATGGAAAACTGCGTGCTGAAGAATAATAGAACGTATTCCTCTTGTGCGATGTATGCTGAATCCGGTTCGATTGTGACGAATTGTGTGTTTGAGGGAAATAGCTCTCAGGACAATAGTTCAAGGGGATCTTACATTAATGCCTCAAGCCTTATCGGTTGTAAGTTTGTGAACACGGTTGGCTCAGGTGCATCGTTGTACCTTCAGGGTAACTCGATCGTGCGTGAATGTCTGTTCGAAAAGAACCAGGATATAAACACAAACATTATTTATGATTGGAGCGAAACTGTTTTGGTGGAGGATTGCCGATTTGTGAATAACACGACCAATACTGTTCTAGTCTCTTCCAGAGGAAAATGGAACAGGTGTATATTGAGGGGGAACACGACCTATGGCAATGTGTTGGATTTCACTTACGCAGGAGCCACCATTTCGAACAGTTTGATTTGTGACAACATATGTACGTCGACTTCCACGCTTGTTAATCTATACAATGGCGCATCCATGACCAATTGTACGGTTGCCCGCAACAGCACAAAGGCCAAGAGTATTGTTAGCATAACGAATTCCTCTCTGAAGAACTCGATCGTGGTCGGCAATAAGATGGACGCCAACTATAGTGGAATCTTGTCTCAGAGTGGAACGAACACGATCTCTGATAACATGTTGGAGGCTACCTTCTTGGAAGGTAATATTGATGGCTCCATGCAGTATGCCGCCTTCACGGATCCGGAAAATGGAGACTATTCCTTGTCCGCAAACTCCTATTGCATCAATGCGGGAGCGGATGTCGCGGACACGTTGGATTTGTTTGGAAACGCTAGAAAGCAGAGTGATGCGGTGGATTTGGGTGCGATCGAGTCGGCCCACACGACAGCGCCTGTGATCACGATTGGTGAGATCGTCTATGTGAAGGCGGGTGCTCAAGGAAATGGTTCTAGTTGGAGCTCCCCATTCGGTGATGTGCAACAAGCGATCTTCGCCGCCGCGGCTGACGGAAAGAAACACCAGATATGGGTGGCCGCCGGTACTTATTACGGCGACACGACGCTTTCCACGGTGGTGAACCTGGCAAGCGGAGTTAGCCTATACGGAGGTTTCGCGGGAACGGAGACGTCATTGTCCGCTAGGGACACCGCAAAGAATCCGACCATTTTGGACGGTATGGGCAAGAGACGTGTCATCACGCAGAACTATAATTTTGATACCTCTATGGTGGTTGTGGTGGATGGATTCACCATCCAAAACGGAGCTGCGGCAGAGGGCGCTGGTGCTTATCTGAGGAAGAGCACTGTTCTGAACAATTGTATCGTGAGAAATTGTCACGCAGTAGAGAATGGAACCGCGATATATGCTGCCGATGCTTCTGTCACGAACTCTGTGATTTGTGATAATGGAGATTATGCTAGCAATTCGAACAAGCGTGGAGCCTTGTATTTGATTAGAAGTCAGGTCGACAATTGTATCGTGAAGGATAATAAGGGATATGTCGTTAGCGGTTTGTATGCCGAGTCCTCAAGGATCACCAACTCGTTGTTTGAAGGAAATGGAACGGTTCGTGAGTGTATGATCAGTTTGACGAATGGTTCCACAATGTCCGATTGTAAGGTCCTCAACAACATCTGCACGGTTTCTTATTACTGCATCCTGGTTCGATTGGATGGTGGCTCTGTTGTGGAAAGATGTTTGATAGATGGAAATGAGACGAATAGCAATGTGGTGTATCTCTACAGCAATTCGTCTATTTCTAATTCTCAGATTACAAATTGTGTTTCACGCAGTGCTAGTGTGCTCTCTCTTTCTGGCAGTTCCGAGATGGTTAACTGTACTGTGGCTGATAATCAGTCTAACGATCAGTCAATCTACTGCTATGCCAATACTCAGATTCTGAACTCGATTGTTGTTGGTAACAAGCGTTCAAACAATAAAGAGACTGTCTACGTGAATGGTGCCACAATCAAACATTCAATGATCGAGGGCGGTGCAGCTGGTGATGGCAATATAGACGGTAGCAAGTCGAGTGCTGCCTTTGTGAATGCGTCGAAGGGTGATTATTCACTTTCGGAAAGATCTCTTTGCATCAATGCGGGAACGGATGTTGATTACACAACGGATATGCTTGGCAACGAAAGGAAACAGAGCGAGGCCGTGGATATGGGTGCGATAGAGTCTCCATTCACAGAGAGAGTCTCTGTCGGCACAATCATCTACGTGAAGGCTGGGGCCACAGGCTCCGGATCAAGCTGGGATGATGCGCTTGGTGAAATCAACCAGGCTGTGTCTCTTGCCTCCATGACGGGATTGAATCACCAGATTTGGGTGGCTAAGGGCACCTATTACGGTGACACCTCGTTGACGTCCGCGATTTCGCTCGCGGCTGGTGTGAGCCTGTACGGAGGTTTCGCTGGAGGGGAGTCTTCTTTGGAAGAGAGAGACCCTGTAAAGAATCTCACTGTGATTGACGGTAGATACAAGAGAAGATGTATTATACAAAACTACGATTTCGCTGATTCGTTGGCGATCGTGGTGGACGGATTCACGATCCAGAACGGAGGCCTTGCGAACAACAACGGTGTGAATGCGAAGACGAAGAAAAACACTACGTTCAACAATTGTGTCTTCAGAAACGCTAGAGAGGGTGATGATGTTGTGTTCGCGGAAAAGTCTGTGATCAGGAACTGTGAGTTTAAGGATAATGTTATCCAAGCGCTTGAAGTTCATGATGGAATCGTGGATAGCTGTGCGTTCAAAGACAATTCGTCTAATCAAAACGGTAAGAGAATAGTCTACCTTGAGCGCTCAAGGATGTCTAACTCGGAGATATCTAACCATGTCACTAATTATGGTGTCGTTGAGGCTGAGGATAGGTCATTCATTACATCTTGTAAGTTCATGAACAATGTGACGCCGTACCGAAGCATAGTCTATTTGGGTACCTCTACTTTGGAGAACTCTTTGGTGTGTGGAAATGTGGTGACTGGCGGCTCTAACTATGGTGTGATTTCTGCTAATTCCACTTCCTTCATCACCAATGCCACGATTGCCCATAACACGACCAAGTCTGTGAGTGCGATCTATTTCTCAAACTCATATTCGGGCAGATATACCACGATCGCCAACTCTATCATCTATGGCAACAAGGTGAAGGATGTTGTATGCCCGCAGGTGGTTGCGTCTGACTACATAAAGGTGATGTACTGCGCATCTGATGGCGAGTTGACGGGAGAAAACAACATTAGATTGGCTTCCTCGAACAGCGGATCTGACGCTTCTCAGAATTATGTATGCTTCATCAATGCGGCTGGCGGCGACTACCGCTTGCATGCGACATCATCTTGCGTCGATAAGGGTCTTGACAGTGTGATGACCGCCGCGCATGATGCCATCGGCGGATCGAGGATCTACGGCAAGGCGATTGATTTGGGCGCTATCGAGTTTGATGGTGAATATGTTCAGATGTTGGATTACAGCCAGGCGGTTTGCCACAACAGATACTCTCTTGAGGCTTCATTCGACTCCACAATCTCCAAGATTGATTGGAAAATCTCCAATGCGGGTGGAGTCTCAGGCTTTGAGGTCGCTTCAGGCAGCGGCAAGACGATCCCGGCTATGCAGTTGCACACGTCTAAGAGCACGGTGGACACTTTGGTCGTGAAGGTTACTCCTTATGACAAGAATGGTGTGGCGGGTAATCCGTTCGACTACAAATACTTCGTCTATCCAGACTTCTCTAAGAAGAAGGTGACATTCTCTCAGCCTCAGGTCGCTTATGTGGTGAATGAGCAAAACAACAGCATGTCGATAGAGTGGAATAGGCTCTCGCTTCCTGTCGAGGTGGACAGCTATGATCTGTATGTGTGGAAGTCTACCCAAAAGATGCCTGCTACTCCGGTGGGTTCATTTGTGAAGGAGCATTACAAAAACATGACGGGTCTGGCCAACCATACCACGTACAAGTACATGGTGAAGGCGGTGATCGCTTGTGACACCATCTGCTCTGAAATCGACAGCTTCAGGATTGATATTCCTGTAAGCCTTACTTTGAGTGGAAACATTAATTGTGTGTTCGGCTCGAAGTTGAACGAGACCTCATCCCTGACGCGCTATGTGAAGGGATTTGAGTTGACGGATTCGATCACCTATGAGATCTCCGGAAGGGATGCTTCTGATTTCTCCGCTCAGGTTGAGAAGGGCTGGGATAAACTGAATGGTGGTTATCTGAGGATCTTCTACACGCCAACGGATGTGAAGAAGCAACAGAGCGATGCGGAGATTACGATCAGGTCCGGTAAATCAGACAAGTATAAAATCACGCTTTATCTGGCAGGTACGTTGTCCAACTACTATGTGTACGACGCTATAGTCGGACAGAATGTCTACCATGCGGGAGACACTGTGGATATCGTCGGTGTTTTGACGGATGCTTATGGCTCGCCGATGCAGGGTAAATCGCTTACGATTGAGGCCAACTCTAATACAGGATTCACTCACTCAACCACGGATGTCACGGATTCCACGGGTAAGGCTGCTGTCAGGTTCGCCACTTCCCCGACGGAATGTGGTGTCTACACGGTGAAGGTCTATATCGGTTCTAAGTCGGATGATGCGGCTCTCGCTAAATTCGAAATCCCAGGCATGGCTTATACGGGCGGTACTACGAAGTGGACGATTCAAAAGGGTGATACCATCGATGGTTCTATCACGATAACCAATAGAAGTTCTGTCCCTCTTCACAACCTTGTGGTCGAGACCCGTGAGTTGGCTGACGGCTTGTCCGTCCAATTCGACACGTTGGAGACCCTTAAGGGAAATGAATCCGCAAGGATTCCGTATAGGGCGACAGGAACAAAATTGACGGAGGATAAGTTCTATCTCCCAAGTGTGTTCAGAGTCTCTAGCGATGAGGAAACGACTTGCGACTTCTCAACGTATTTCTTCTGTGAGCAACCTTACGGACAAATCAAGGTTTCTCCTGCGAATATCGACGAGTATGTCTCTAAACAGAAGGCTAAGTATATCAGCCTTGAGTTGACGAATGCGGGATTCGGAGAGACGGGCGAGATTACGTTGGCCATGCCTGATTTCTCTGGGTTCAGTGTGCCGTCAACGACCTTGCCTAGCCTCAAGTCTGGTGACACATCAAGGGTTTCATTGAAGGTTGCGTATTACGATGGGGCACCTATCAATGTGCCGTTCACTGGTTCGATCGGTGTCAACTGCGCGAATGGTAAGTCTACTAGCCTGCCATTTAGAATCGAGTTCTCTTCCGAGTCCAAGGGTAGCTTGGAGGTTGACGTGGTGGATGAGTACTTCTACAACACGGCGGACAAGAAGCATTTGAGCGACGCTCAAGTTGTGGTTCGCAACCAGTTCAACAATGTAGTGGTGGCATCTGGTTATACGGATTCTACCGGTATCGTGAATTTCGATAGTATCCCTGAGGGAACTTATTTGTTGAGCGTCAAGGCGAACAAACACTCCGAATATCAGGAGACGATTGAGATCCAGGCGGGTCGCAAATTGAGCAAGTTCGTCTTCTTGTCTTATCAGGCAATCACCTATACATGGAATGTGGAGCGTGTTGAGATAGAAGACAAGTACGATATCGATCTCGACTTTGAGTATGAGACTAACGTTCCGGCTCCTGTCGTGACATTGTCGTTTCCTAATGATGTCCCTGATGTGGAAAGATTTGAAGTGGGTGTGCCGAAGACTGTCCTTCTTCAGATTACCAACCATGGTTTGATCGCCGCGCATTATGTGAAGTTCGGTATGCCTAGTATGCCATACTATAGATTCTATGTGCCGTACAACTATATCGATTCGTTGCCGGCAAATCATACGGAATTTGTGCCAATCACGATTGTCCGCACTTCTTACGAGTACCCTTCCGCTGCGGATTATAGTATCGACAATGGTTATGGTTTACTTCTTGAGAATGAGTCGCTCGGAAAATCTGAATGTCCAAGTGTCCATGCGGAATACTCTTATGTCTGTGGCTTGTTGAGACAGAAGTCAGCCGTTACTAAGCCTGTAAAGGGTTGCCCATATTTGACTCCTCTTGGCGGAGGTGGTAATGGCGGTGGCGGATTTGATGTGCCGATTTATGGTGGAACAAATAGGGAATCTCATCAGATGGGCAATGTCCAGAACCATAGCCATGCCGTCAACTTGGATTTGCCTTGTAACACATGTCTCTCGAAAGTCGATCCTTGGGGTTGCGCAGGTGGCTTGCTTGGCCTGATACCAGTAGTTGGTCCTGCTCTTTCTTGGGGAACAGAAAAGTTGCATGACGCGCTTGAGAAAGATGCGGAAGAGCGACGTAAAAGATTGAGTTGTGAGGTGGAGGAAGAAGAGGAAGATCATGCGCATTGGTTTGAGACGGCCGAATCTCCATTCAACGACTATGAACTCAACAATGCGACTCCAGAGGATTTGGTTGAGAGGATGGATAGGCAAGACGGCTATTTCTTTAACGGATATATTGATTACGACGATGAAGATGATGAGGATCTTCCTTTCTTGTCCGCAAGCATAAGTTCTTTGCAGACGGAGTATAAGGCAGTGAGGTTGCTTGTGGATGCCTACAGCGGGGAATTGGACCCTTATGAGGCTGTCGATTTCATTTGGGATCAAGGCAAGGAGTATTTGGATGATGCCAAGGATAAGATTCCTGTGGTTAAGTATGTTCCTTGGGAATGTATAGACATGTTATGCCAATTGAATTCCTGTGATGCTGGTAGATATGCGGAGAACTGTGGACGCTATGTCTATGATCGTATCATGGGTAATAATGAGGAGGATGCGGATACGAGAAAGGCTGTCACTACGGCTGGAGATACTGTTGTGATTGAGAATGGTGTGATGGTTGATGTGCTTTATTCGGACGGAGATAGCTTGAGCGCTCAAAACAAACCGAAAGAGCCTGCGATGAGAAAGGCTCAGTTCGAAATGCAGAACAGCATTTATCAGACATCCGATGCTCGTTCGTTGGCTGCTCAAGATGCTGTGGAGTTGGCTGGATTCCTCTCTTATAAAACTAATATCTTGAGGGAACTTGCTGGTTCGGAAGACCGACTCTCAGTGAGTGGAATCGTTGATTATTTCGACTATACCATCAAGGATTATTCTCATGGCAGGAAGATTAGTCTGGATTCTATTAAGAAGCTTCCGACTTTGGATCTTCCTACGACGGAAATGCTTGAGATCGCTCAGCGTTGGAACGAAACGGTGGAGGCGAACGAAAATGGTGTCTACTCTCCTAACGAGCAGTATCCTAACATCATCGACAAGTCAGTGATTAGCACATATATGGATAGCATTGTTAATTTCTATACTTATATGAGATTGCGTGGTCACAGAACGCTTGATCACATGTTGCTTTCCATCAACAAACAGGTTCACAAGCCGACGCAAAAGAATATTTGCGCAAGCGTTAAGCTCCATATCTCCCAGACGCTGACCATGACGCGCGAGGCATTCGACGGTACGCTTACTGTCAACAATGGTAACGAGACGGGTGCGATGGAGGGATTCAAGGTCGAACTTGAGGTCCGTGACGAGGAAGGAAATCTTGCAAACGATTTGTTCCAGATCAATACCGAGAAGGTGACGGGCGCTTCCGCTATCGATGGCACGGGTGAGATCGCTCCGAAGTCGGAGGCTACCGCTGTGTTCCGATTCATCCCTGAGAGAGGCGCGGCTCCGACTGCTCCTGTGAACTATTCGTTCGGCGGACGTATCATCTACGTGGATCCTTCTTCCGGCGACACTGTGTCGGCTGACTTGTATCCTGTGACGCTGACGGTTAACCCTAGCCCAGACTTGCAGATCGATTACTTTATGCAACGTAATATCCTTGCCGACGATGCTCTGACGCTTGACCGTGTCGAGCCAAGTGTGCCGGCGGCTTTGGGTGTGCGAATCGATAACCAAGGCTATGGTGACGCTAAGAATGTGAAGCTTGAGACCGCCCAACCAGAGATCGTAGACAACGAGAAGGGCTTGCTGATCGACTTCTCGATCATCGGCTCTAGCCTGAATGGCAAGGATTGTGACCTCGGTTCTGAGAATATAGACTTCGGTAATATCGAGGCTCATTCCGCTAAGACGGGTGTGTGGTGGATGACAAGCTCCTTGCTTGGACACTTCACGAAGTATGAGGCGAGCGTGGTTCATGCGAACAGCTTCGGTAATCCGGAACTGAGCCTGGTGAAGGGTATCGCAATCCATGAACTGATCAAGACGGTTGACGCTTACGGCGTGAAGGAGGATAGTATTGTTGACTTCCTTGTGAATGACAAGGAAGATGATGACGACACTCCTGATGCGATCTATTATTCTAACGGAGGCATGGATCCTGTGTATGGTACGCAGTGGACTAGACTTGACAAGGAGAGGGTTTCTCCTGTGGACACGGTGGTTAGGCTTACCGTCACGCCTTCTAATGCGGGTTGGAACTATGCTCAGATGATGGATCCAGGCAATAATTGCTATGAGATACAGAAGGTGGTGAGAGTGAAGGATAGCGTCGAGATTCCTCTGGACAATGTCTGGACAACGTTCGTCACGCTTCCTGACGGCATGGAACCAGTCTATGTGAACCGTCTGCATTTCTTGGATCACATGACGACTCTGGGCGAGAATGATTATGACATTTACTATAGCGTGAGGAAGAATCTTCTGAGGGTTACATCGATCACGGGCGTTCCGACAACGGTGGAGGCAGTTACCTCTCCTGTCGATAGCGTGATTGTCACATTTAGCCATAAGATTCAGAAGGAATCGTTCGACTATAGGGATATTGAGTTGTACTGTCAGGCTGGCGATAACCTGAGCGATTCGACCATCACAGTTGCGCAACGTGATGACTACACGTATGTGGTGAATATCTCTTCAAAGACGATGGCTACCGGCTTCTTCAAGATTGAGGTGAATGTCAATAATGTGTATGACAAAGATGGCTATCCTGGCGAGTTCGGCAAGAATGCCACTTGGAGTCAGTACATTGAAGGATATGGTCCTATCGTTACTTCTGTCGAAGAGACGGAGACGGACAAAATCGTCATTTATACTTACGGGAATAACATCTATGTTAAATCTGAAATGGCGGGCGTGCTTGACATCTATGATCTGCTCTCCAGACTTGTTGTGAAGAATGCGCGGTATGGCGAGGGAGTCACGATGGTGGCTACATTGCCGAAGGGTGTATATATCGTTAACGGCACCAAGGTGATTGTGAAGTAAGGCAAGCCGGATGCTTGTCCGTACATAAAGCGAACCCCTTCTCGATGGTTTCGGGAAGGGGTTTGTATTATTCACGCTCAATGGTTTGTTGACCGTTCTGCAGACTGGACATCCGATATTGCCTTGCATGCGAACTGCTTGATTGAAAAAGTGTTGGGCTATAAATGTGTATTGTGATAGATGTGTGGCGGAAATCTCATATGTTGGCCGTAATTTATTATAAAATCACAATATTTGATATTTTTAGGTAAATTATACTATACATTGGTCAATTGTGTTGATGAATGTAATTTTTTGATATACATTTGCAAAAATTACACTTTGGAGATATAATAAAGTTATACCATGAATTCTATTATTTTTAGGCTAAAACCGCTGTGGTTGGTTTTAGCGCTTTCTTTTGTGACGCTTGCTGCGTCGGCGAAAGATGTTATTTATGTGAAGTCAGGAGCTAGTGGAGGTGGTAGTTCTTGGAGTGATGCAATCGGAAACATCCAGCAGGCGGTGGATTTGGCCGCCCAAAAAGGTGCTGATGTTTGGGTAGCCAAGGGAGTCTACAAAAGCGACTCTTCCGTGGTGGTTAAATTAAAGCCCAATGTCAGTCTGTATGGCGGTTTTGCGGGGGGGGAGACTTCTCTTGCCGCAAGGGATACTGCGAAGAATGCCACCGTGTTGGACGGAGACGGGAAGTCTCAGGTGCTCTATCAGGTAAGTGATTTTGAAGATGCGTCCGCGGTTGTGGTGGATGGATTTACTATCCGGAATGGTACTGCATCCAATGGTGGTGGAGCTTATCTGCAAAAGAACTCCACGCTGAACAATTGTATCTTGAAGAATAATACGGCGACAGATTTCGGTTTGGCGATATATGCCACGAATGCTAAGGTCAAGAATTGTATAATTTCCGACAATACCACTTCCGGTACTGCCTATAGAACCGTTTTTTTGAATGCTTCGGAGATGGACGGTTGTGTTGTGAAGAACAATACGGCGTATTCTTGTTCCGGTATATATGTGTATAATAGTTCCGTGGTGTCAAATACCACGATAGATTCCAATAAGAACATTTATGCGGAAAATGAATCCCCTTTGTACTTGAATCTTAGGTCAAAGCTGATCGATTGTGTGGTGACAAATAATTATGGCCGCAATGCCGGAGTCTGTGCCTACAATGAAAGTTTGGTTAAAGGATGTTCGTTCTCAAAGAATACAAGTACGGCTAATAGCCTAATCCATATTCAGGATTATTCGAAGATTGAGGATTCTGAAATTTTCGACAATAGGGGAATCGATTTTGAAATTGTATATGTGTATTATGTGTCGTACATGAACCGTTGTAAGGTCTATAACAATGTGGTGGACAATGATCATTATATTGTGAATATCCGTACTTCGTCTGTTCTCTCCAATTCGTTGATTTATGGGAATAAGAACGTAAAGGCTGCGTCTGCCCCTCTTTGTTTATATTCCGCCAATATGATAAACACAACATTCGCGGATAATGAGACGGGTGCCGAATATTCTCTTAGAATGAATAGTAGTTCGGTAATTAATTCCATCATTGTAGGCACAAAGCACACAGGTTCTTTCCGAGGACATGTTTTGTCGGTCGGATCAAACACGTTCCGCCATTCGATGATCGAAGGAGGTGTATGGGGTGAGGGGAATATTACCGGTACGAAAGAGTTGGCCGCATTCACGGATCCTGAGAAGGGCGATTATTCACTTTCCGAGAAGTCGTATTGCATCAACAGAGGTCAGGATGTGCAGGATACAATCGATTTGACGGGTAATGCCAGGAAACAGAATGGTGCGGTGGATATGGGTGCGATTGAATCTCGGCATGCGATGGTTCAGGCTCCAACCATGGGAGACATTCTGTATGTGAAGCAAGGCTCGAAGGGCGATGGCTCAAGCTGGTCGTCCGCACTCGGAGATGTGAACGAGGCGATAAGAAAGGCCACTCTCGATGGCAGGAGACATCAGATTTGGGTGGCGGCCGGCACATATTTCGGAGACTCAACATCCTCGATATCGGCCTTTTCTTTGGAGAGGGGAATCGACTTATATGGTGGATTCGCCGGAAATGAAACTTCTTTGTCCGCTCGTGATACCGCGAAGAATCCGACTATTCTGGATGGTAGGAGTACCAAACGTGTGATTTACCAAAATTATGGATTCCCAGATTCCTTGGCGGTCGTGGTGGACGGATTCACCATCCAAAACGGAGTCGCTTCGTATGGCGGTGGTGTGAACGTCTCCTCCAATGTTACGATTGACAATTGTATCATCAAAAACAATAAGGCTACCGATAGAGCTTCGGCCATATATGCGCAAAAATCCACAATCAAGAATTCCCAAATCATTGGCAATACGTATTCGAACAATCTTTACTACACTGTATGGCTGATTGGCTGTGAAATGAAGGATTGTGTGCTGAAGGATAATAAGGCAACTTATAATAGTGGAATCTATGCGGAAGAATCCACGGTAAGTAGTTGTACAATTGAGGGGAACAGTTCCTATAGGAACGGTAACAGAGGTTCCTATTTCGTCTCTACGACAGTCAGCGATTGTAGGTTCGTGAATGCCATTGGAGAAGGAGCTGCCGTGGAGTTGCAGGGCTCAACCTTGCTGACGCGTTGCTTGTTCGATGGCAACTCGAATTGTAACACAGTCTTTATGTATATCGGAAGTGGCAATGCCAGGGTGGAGGATTGCCAGATTATTAACAATACGGTGAACTCTGATTTGATGATTTCTTATGGAAAGCTCAACAGATGTCAGATAAAGGGCAACACCGTGACTGGTCGTATAGCGGAGATTCGTGGTACTAGTGCGGCGTTCTCCAATTGCTTGATTTGCGACAATGTTAGTTCGTCAACATCATATGAGCCTATCTATTTGCGGGATGGCGCTGCCATGATCAATTGTACGGTCGTTCATAACGAGACGAAATGTGGATATGCCGTTGCCCTGCTTAATTCCATGTTGAAAAACTCAATTGTTGTTGACAACAGGGCTGCCAATAATTATTCCGGTGTTCTGAATGCCAATGGCACCAATACGGTCACCAACAATATGATTGGTTCTTCCTACGTGGATGGTGTTGATGGTATGATGCGGTATGTCGCATTCACGGATGCTGAAAACGGAGACTATTCGTTGTCGGAGAATTCTAATTGCATCAATGCTGGTGTGGATGTCGCTGACTCACTTGACCTGTTGGGGAATGCGAGAAAACAGGGTGGCACCGTGGATTTGGGTGCCATAGAATCTGCTTATACGAAGAGTCAGACGGTTGTGCCGTGTGGTGATGTCGTGTATGTGAAGCAGGGTTCCAACGGTGATGGCTCAAGTTGGCAATCCGCATTCGGTGATGTCCAACAGGCGATCGCCGCCGCATCGACAGACGGAAAGAAACACCAGATTTGGGTGGCTGCCGGTACATATTACGGTGACACGACGCTTTCTTCTGTGGTGAGCCTTGTGGGTGGAATCAGCCTATATGGAGGATTCGCGGGCACTGAAACTTCACTCTCCGCAAGAGACGTCGCGAAGAACCCTACTGTCTTGGATGGTATGCATGGAAGATGTGTCATCTCCCAGAATTATGATTTCATCGATTCCTTGGCGGTCGTGGTGGACGGTTTCACTATCCAGAACGGATATGCGGTGTATGGAGGTGGTATGAACATCAATGCCAACGCCACGGTTAACAACTGTATCATCAAGGACAATTCGGCTTCAGTCCATGGATCTGCCATCTATGCGAAGAGAGCGGTCATTAAGAACTCGCTGATTGAGGACAATTCGTATGTGGGTGAGCTATCCTACACCATATGGCTTGGAGGATGTGTGATGGATAGTTGTGAGGTGAAGAATAACAAGACATATACTTGCAGCGCGATCTACTCTGAATCCAATGCTAAGATAAGCAATTGCGTGATTGAAGGGAATACCTCTTCCAAGGATAATTATTGTGGTTCTTATTTCCAATCAAGTCGAGTCGACAGTTGTAAGTTTGTGAACACGGAGGGTAGTGGTGCTTCCGTGAGCCTGGGTAACGCTTCCGTAATGAGGAATTGTTTGATTAAGGGTAATACAAATGCTGGCGCAAATATTGTGAATGTCGGAGGTGGTAATGCGTTGATGGAAGATTGCCAGATTCTTGATAACTCATCGAAGACGACTTTGATTTCATCCAACGGAAAAATCAGCAGGTGTTTGATAAAGGGCAATACGTCATCTTCTCGTGTCGTAAGTCTGAACTATGGCTCAGCTGCGCTTTTCAACTCCCTGGTCTGCGACAACGTTTCTACGTCGGATGGTCCGCTTATCAACCTGTATGATTACGCGAACATGATTAACTGTACGGTTGTGCGTAACGAGACGAAAGGCTCCAATATTATCTTTGTGGAAGGTTCCACGTTGAAAAATTCAATTGTTGTCGGCAACAAGATGAATGAGCTTTATTCCTCTGTGTTGGGCACAAGTAGATCGAACACGATAGTCAACAATATGTTGGAGGGTACCTTCGTGGAGGGTAATATTAATGGTTCGATGAAGTATGCAGACTTCACGGATGCTGAAAACGGGGACTATTCCTTGTCCGCAAATTCTTATTGCATCAATGCTGGTGTGGACATCTCCGACACGCTTGATTTGCTCGGGAAAGTCAGGAAGCAAGGTGGTGCGGTGGATATGGGTGCGATCGAGTCCGCCCATACAAGTGCGCCATCAATCACGTGCACAGATACCGTGTACGTGAAGCTGGGGTCTAATGGAGATGGTTCAAGTTGGGATGCTGCATTCGGCGATATTCAGCAAGCGATTTTCGCGGCTTCGTCGGACAATAGAAATCATCAGATCTGGGTGGCGGCTGGTACCTATTATGGCGACACGACGCTTCCTGCTGTTGTGACTTTGGCGAGTGGAATCAGCCTCTATGGAGGATTTGCCGGCAACGAGACCTCATTGGAGGCGCGTGATGTTGCGACGAATCCAACCATCTTGGATGGAGAAAATAAAAAATGCGTGATCTCCCAAAGCTTCGGATTCCCTGATGCTAAGCCGGTTGTGGTGGATGGATTCACCATCCAAAACGGATATGCGGCAAATGGCGCTGGTGTGAACATTAACGCCAACACGACGATTAATAACTGTATCTTGAAAAACAATATAGCGAATAATTCGGGCGCTTTGCGGGCAGAATCCGCACGTGTTACTAATTCGGTGCTCGTCGGAAACGAATCTTACGGTGGCGATGTGTTCTATCTTGTTGGTACTACGATGTCCGATTGTAAGATCATCAACAACGTTAACTCGAAGGGTAGTGGCTATATCATCCATATGAGGTCCAACTCAGTTGTTGATAGATGTTTGATCGACGGAAACGAAACACAGGGTTATGTCTTGTGTGATTATGGCAATTCATTGATTTCTAATTCCCAAATCACTAAGTGTAAGTCTCGCGGAAATTATTTGATCGCGGCTTTTGAAAATTCAAGGATATTCAATTGTACTGTGGCGGACAATGAGTCTAGATATCAGACTGTGTATTGTTTCTCTAACACGCAAGTCCTGAATTCAATTGTCGTAGGAAATAAACGTTTGGATAATTCAGCGAGTGTCGGAACGAATGGTAATGTCACGATCAGATATTCGATGATTGAAGGTGGTGCCAATGGGGAAGGCAATGTTGACGGAAGCAAATCTAGCGCTGCGTTTACGGATGCCGCCAAGGGTGACTACTCGCTCTCCGAAACTTCTTTCTGTATCAATGCTGGAACAGACGTTGCGGATACGCTCGATATGCTTGGCAACGAGAGGAAACAGAGCAATGCGGTGGATATGGGTGCGATCGAGTCCTCATTCAGCGAACGGGCAACTGTCGGTTCAATCATCTATGTGAAGGCTGGGGCTGAGGGCTCTGGTTTGAACTGGGACGATGCGCTGGGCGAAATCAACCAGGCGGTAACCCTAGCTTCCACTACCGGAAAGAAACATCAGATCTGGGTGGCTTCGGGAACTTACTACGGAGATACGACATTGTCGTCCGCCATCTCGCTTGCCGCTGGCGTGAGCCTGTACGGTGGTTTCGCCGGTACGGAATCCTCTTTGGACGAGAGGAATGTTGCGGAGAATGCTACGGTGATTGATGGTCAATACAAGAGAAGATGTATCATCCAGAACTACGATTTCGCTGATTCATTGGCGATCGTGGTGGACGGATTCACTATCCAGAATGGATCCTTGAGGAACAATAACGGTATGAACGTGAAGAGTAAAAAGAATGTCACATTCATCGGTTGTTCCTTCAATAATGCGAAAGATGGAGAGGAAAGCGTCTTCGCTGAGAAGTCAGAATTCAGGAACTGTAAGTTCATCGGAAATTCCGTTCAGTCGCTCGAACTCAATGGTGGAGTCGTGGATAGTTGTTTGTTCATCAACAATAGTGACGGAAGAGGGTATAGAATTGTTTCTTTGAGGGGCTCTGTTATGTCCAACTCACGGTTGAGCGGACAAAGCACCACATATGGTGTGCTTGAGGCTACAGGTCAATCCGTCGTTTCGTCTTGTGAGATCTCTAAAAATATCTCCACGTATAGCAATGTGATCTATTTGTCTAATTCTATAATGGAGAACTCTTTGGTGTATGGTAATGAGGCGCGTAATGTTGGCTATTGCATCATCTCGCATGATTATAACTCATCCATTATCAATTCCACGATCGCTCACAACACTACGAAGGATAGGTGTCCGATCTATCGCACGTACACTTCCACTGACACCCGTTCTACCATCGCCAACTCCATCATCTATGGCAACAAGGTGAGGAACGCTGTTGTCCCTCAGGTTGTTTCATCGGATTATTTGAAGGTGATGTATTGCGCTTCCGATGATGAATTGTCCGGCGAGAACAATATCAGGTTGGCCACTGCCAATAGCGGTTCTGACGCATCGCAGAATTATGTATGTTTCATCAATGCTGCGGGTGGCGACTATCGTCTGCATGCGACATCTTCTTGCGTCGACAAGGGTCTTGACAGTTTGATGACGGCTAAGACCGACATGAACGGTAGCGCGAGAATCTATGGCAAGTCGATCGACCTTGGCGCATTTGAGTTTGATGGCGAATATATTCAGATGCTGGATTACGGTCAGGTGGTATGTCACAACAGCTATTCTCTCGAGGCTACGTTCGATTCCACAATCGCCACGATTACTTGGGAGATTGCCCGTGCGGGAAATGTCACGGGATATGAGAGCACATCAGGTAGCGGCACGTCGATTCCGTCCATGAAGCTCCGTACGTCGGGGGATAATATCGATACGATGATTTTGATGGTTACTCCTTACGACAAGGCGGGTGTGGCTAGCGCTCCATTCAACTATAACTACTACGTATATCCGGATCTCTCCGAAAAGAAGGTGACATTCGCCAGCCCTCGTGAATCGTATGTGGTGAATGAGCAGGATGGAAACATGACCATAGATTGGCGGTTGTCGCTCCCTGTTGAGGTGGAGAAATACGACTTGTATGTATGGAAGGCCGCTCAGAGCATGCCGTCCGCACCAATGGCTTCTTACGTGAATAATCATTACCAAACCCTGTCGGATTTGGATAACCATACCACGTACAAATACATGGTGGCGGCCATCCTCTCATGCGATACGATATACTCCGACATCGATAGCTTCAGGATTGAGATTCCTGTAAGTCTGGAGATCAACGGTTCGTCGGTTTGCGAGTTGGGAACGAAGCTGAACGCCACCACTTCCTCCCGCAGGTCTGTCAAGGGATTCGAATTGCAGGATTCGATCTCCTATACGATTTCCGGAACGGATGCGGCGGATTTCTCCGTTCAACTTTCCGACAATTGGAATGCGTTGACCGGAGGCTCTTACGATGTCTATTTCACACCTACTGATGCGAATAAGCCATTGAGCAGCGCCACATTGACATTCCAGTCCGGCACCCATACCGCGGTGATGGATTTGAAGGGTATTCTCGCGAACTACTATGTGTTCGATGCTGTGGTCGAGAAAGAGGTGTACAAGGCGGGAGATTCGATTACAATTAAGGGATCTGTGTCTGACGCATTTGGTAACCCATTGGAAGGCAAACGTCTGAAGGTGTCGTTGAGGAAGGGTGATTCTGAAATCAGGACATATGAGGTCGTTTCTGATGCCGATGGCAAGGTCGAGGTTGTGTATGCCTCCACGGTGTTCGAGAGCGGTGTTTATTCCGTTGGTGTATGTCTGAGCGGAGAATCCTCGGATGTCACATATGATGCGTTTGATATTCCTGGAATCTCTTGCAGTGTGGGCATGGATAAGTGGGTTGTGCAGAAAGGAGACACCATCCGTGGTACTATTACTGTGAGGAACCTAAGCAATGTCGTGGCTTCCAATGTGAAGGTCAATACGTTGGCTTTGGCTAATGGTTGCAAGGTTGAGTTCGATTCGATCGCAGTGTTGAATGGCCTTGAGTCTAAGACCATCAGCTTCTATGTGACGGGTGAGTCTGTGACAGAAGGGAATAGGTATCTGATGTCGACGTTCCGTGTGGAGACTGCCGAAGGTCTGATGTCTAGCTTCACTTCGTATTTCTATTGCGAGATGCCATATGGACAAATCAAGGTGATGCCTTCGACTATCAGTGCATATGTCTCTAAGCAGAAGAACAAGTATGTTGAACTTTTGCTCTGCAACACCGGTATAGGAGAGACTGGTAAGGTGACGGTGGCTCTGCCAAATAATTTTGAGGGTATGTCAATGCCTAGTGGCACTGTAATCGAGAGCATAAAACCTGGCGATACGGTGAAAGCGACATTGAAGCTCTCTTATTTTGACGGCGCTAAGCTGAATACTCCGTACAGCGGTACGATCGGTTTCAACTGTGAGAATGGCAAGTCCACATCGATTAGCTACACGATGGAATACACGTCTTCTCTTGTGGGAAGCGTTAGCGTTGATGTGGTGGACGAATATTATTACAACTCTTCTTCAAAGAACCATCTTGCCGGTGCGACAGTTGAGATCAGGAACGCATTCAATTCCGCTGTTGTAGCGTCTGGCGTTACAGATGTTGACGGTAAGGTTCGTTTCGACAAAATTCCGGAGGGAGATTATTCGTTGATAGTCAATGCAGATAAGCATTCCGGACATAAAGAGACGATTACTGTACAGGCCGGTCAGACTCTGAATAAGTTCGTCTTTGTCTCCTATCAGGCTGTGACGTATACATGGAATGTGGTGCGTACGGAGATTGAGGATAAGTATAATTTGGATATCGAGGCCAAATACGAGACGAATGTTCCTGCTCCGGTTGTGACGGCTGAATTCCCTGATGGCTTGCCAAAAAGAGAGGACTTCGCTCCTGGCACTAAGTATGTTGCGAATCTTTTGATTACAAATCATGGAATGATCGCCGCAAAGAATGTGAGCATAGAAACTCCTGCCATGAAGTACTTCAAGTTCACGCCGGATGTGGATCATATCGATTCTCTCCCAGCGAACTATTCTGTGGTGGTGCCAGTGACCATAGAGAGACTTTCTGAGCAAGCACCTTCTGGTGGAGATGGACAGAGTGGTAGTGGATATCCGAATAATGATAACACGGGCATAGGATACCCTTATTTGTTCTACTATCCTACTGTTTTTGGCGGCGGTTCGTTCGACAATAATGCGGGTGTCACTACCAATGTGGGCGGATACAGCGGAGGTTCGACGGGCACAGACGATTCGGTCGATAGCCCAGATGAGGGTTGTTTCCTCTATATCATATACTTCTATGATTGTGAAATATATATCAAGAAGTTGGCATATGTGAAACTCTGGGATTGCCTCGGACATTTATTGGAAGGCGGTTACTTTAGTTTCCATGGCGGAAGCTGGCATGTTGGTTCTGGTGCCTCATCGACCGTTGAGTTTGATTGTGATAGAGATGATGACGACGATGATGATGATTGCGAAGAGGAAATCGATGGAGGCTTTAGCTGCTTTATGGATATAGTCGGATGGATACCTGCGTTTGGTGATCTTATTGAGGGTGGCTATAGAGGCGCGTCGAATACTTGGAAAACCGTAAAGAAGGTATCTAAATTCGTTAAGGATGAATATGATGTCTATAGCGCAACCGGTTCTGCGGTGGACGCATGGGGTGATGCCTTAAGCAATGGAATGTCAGCGAGGAATGTGGTCAGTCATGTGTATGACGCTGGAACCATAGCCTTCGGATTTATTCCTGTCGTGGGAGATTTTGTTCCGTTTGGATGCCTTGATTGGTGGTGCCAGGCACATTCTTGTGAACAGCATGGCAAATTTGCTTCTAATTGTGGCGAATTCATTTATGATGATATCAAGGAATTC
>JAFXPK010000052.1 GCA_017527905.1 Paludibacteraceae bacterium | reverse complement strand
TTGGTGTAGAATAATAAGCTCCTGTCCAGAATTTCAGGGAAAATGTACATGGAGAGTCGCTCATTATAGCTGTGCAACTTTAAACCCAATTCCGACTTTATCTCAAACAAGGTCTCTTTCCCGTTCTCGATAATAGAGTACTTCATCAATTGTTCCTCTTTATTACGTTCTCTGGAGTAATACAGGTTTTCGCTAAAGTATTGGAATTCTCCGTATCGAGGGAAGTCCTCGTCCCATTTGCCCTCTTTGTATGTAAACTGCTTTTTGAATCCGTCTTTATCCTTTTTAGTGCTGTCTTTCTTTATCAAGACATTGTTTTCACAGAAGATATCGTCTTTAGGAGCCATATCCAATGTCAATGCACCAATCTGCACTTTCCCTTCCGTCGCTATAACTTCCTCACCTTTCAGCAAGAAAAAATGTTTTACGCCTGCTATTTTCTTTATGTATTTCATCGTATATTCTCCTTGAATAAAATAGTCGTTGATCTATCCTAGGTAAATTTACAAAAAAAAAATTCATACTCATCCAACCCTTCCACACCATGTCTATCTCTGAAGAATATGCAACTCCTCCAACGACGGAATAAATAGGTATATCTTGTTCTCCGTCACAATAGGGGCTTCGGTCAGCCATATGCCTTGTGCAGTCTCCAATTCTTGGCATTCTTCCAACTCCATTGTTTCCAAATTAATCGAGCATAAAGAAGGTTTTGGGCTTTCTATTATAACATACATGACATTATGATCAATGGTTGACAAGGATGAAAACTCAGTTTTCGAATTGATTTTATCGCTTTTTATCTCATGCTTTGTCAAATCTCCATTGGTGGGGTCTATTTTACATATGAACGTTTGCCCGTCTACTTGGTCATGAATTGAATATGCCATATTGTCACTGGCAATGCGGAGCATAGGAAGGAAATCTAAATCCTCACACCCCCATATATGTTTCCCCGATCTGATGCAGAATGCATCCATCGAGAATTTGAAATCTGTCATGCCTAGTCTTTCCCTTCTGACTATCAGCACAATGTCTCCCACAATTGTATACCCTTGAGGTTGAAGAATTTTAACATTCGGTTCTTCTATCTGGTATTTCCATAGGAATTGGAGGTCCTTGGTATAGAATAGTAAACTATGGTCCTGAATTTCAGGGAAAATATATATAGAATGTCGCTCATTGTAACGGTGCAACTTTAAACCCAATTCCGACTTTATCTCAAACAAGGTCTCTTTACCGTTCTCGATAATAGAGTACCTCATCAATTGTTCCTCTTTATTACGTTCTCTGGAGTAATACAGGTTTTCGCTAAAGTATTGAAAATAACCATATCGTGGATGGTCTTCAATCCATTTTCCGTCCTTGTAAGTGAACTGTTTTTTAGAATGTTCTCTCTTTATTAAGACATCATTTTCACAAAAAACATCATCGTCAGGGGCAGCGTCAAGAGTCAAATCTCCTATCTGTAAGTTATGAGCGGTCGCTATAACTTCCTCACCTTTCAGCAAGAAAAAATGTTTTACGCCTGCTATTTTCTTTATGTATTTCATCGTATATTCTCCTTGAATAAAATAGTCGTTGATCTATCCTACGTAAATTTACAAAAATTTTCACGGACGGACAAGCAACGAATTCTAAACCCATCTGGAGCAAAAATGAAACACCATACCATCATCACCAAACACAACGGGCGGAACCAGGCCACATCACTTCTCAGGCATGGACATCTGCCGACGGATCAGCTCCTTGAAAGAGATGATGCTCTCCACCCTATCCACCTCCAAGGTTTGGATACGCTCCCGCAGGACGGAGAGCAGATGCTGGTTGTTCAGGGCGTAGATCTTCACGAGAAGGTCGTACGAGCCTGTCGTGCAATGACACTCCACCACCTCCGGAATCTTCCGCAACTCCGCCACGATCAGGTTCTCGTCCGCATGCTTCCTGAGCCTTAGCCCGATGAACGCACACGTTCCGTAGCCGATCTTCTCCGGATCCAGGACAAACTCAGACCCCTTGATCACGCCCAACTCGGTCAGACGTTGTACCCTTTGGTGGATGGCCGCGCCCGAGACGTTGCAACTCCTCGCCACCTCCAGGAAAGGCAGACGAGCATTTTCCGCCACCATGGACAATATCTTATAGTCCAATTCGTCCAAATCTTTCTTTTCCATAAGTATATTATATTAAATAGGTGATCCATGCACATGCACAGTACTTACATATACAAATATACATAAATTTTCTATCTACACTAACATTTTGACAATAAAATCACCTTGAAAATATCTTTTTGCTCAAAAGTAGAGCCAATAATGGTTATTCATAAAAATTTTTGCAAAATTGGAAAATCTACGATTTAAAAGCAAACATAGTGTTCTACTTATAAATCGTAAGCAATTTAATAATAATTTCTTTAAAGTATCAAAAAGTGGTTTTTCATACATAATTTACACTAAAATATACATACGGAAACAACTATCATAACGAAAGTAATTTTTATTTTTGCATTACAATATGAAAGTAATTAATAATTTTTATAAACAATATGTCAGACACTACACAAACAACGACGACCAAATGTCTTTACAGCAAGGAATACGAGCATGACGCATGCGGCGTAGGAATGATTGTAAACATTCAGGGCAACAAATCACACGAGCTGGTGAGCAATGCCCTAAAGGTATTGGAGAACATGCGCCACCGTGGCGCTGAAGGAAGTGATGGTAAGACAGGAGACGGCGCAGGTATCCTCCTGCAGATACCTCACGAGTTCATCTTGCTACAGGGAATCCCTGTGCCGGAGAAGGGTAAGTATGGTACTGGACTGATATTCCTGCCGCAAGACCCCGCCCAGCAAGAGGAAATCATAAAGATCCTCTTGGAAGAGATCGAGCGTGAGAACCTCACCATGATGCACTTACGCAATGTGCCAACCAATCCTGCCTGCTTGGGCGAGGGCGCCTTGTCCACAGAGCCTAGCATCAAACAGATATTCATCACGGGTATCCCTGACAATGAGTTGCCGGACCTCGAACGTAAATTATATAAGATAAGAAAGAAGGTGGAGAACAGGGTCCACCACAAGGATTTCTACATTGTTTCCTTGTCAAGCAAGACCATCATATACAAGGGTATGCTTTCGTCCACACAGTTGAGGGAATACTTCCCTGACTTGTCCAACGAATACCTGACGAGCGGTATCGCCTTGGTGCACTCCCGATTCAGCACGAACACCTTCCCTACATGGAGCTTGGCGCAGCCTTTCCGCTTCTTGTGCCACAACGGTGAGATCAACACGATCCGAGGCAACCGTAACTGGATGAAGGCGAGGGAAAGCGTGCTCTCTTCCGAAACGTTGGGTAGCGTGGCTGAGATATCGCCTATCGTGCAGCCTGACATGAGCGACTCCGCCTCCCTCGACAACGTGTTCGAGTTCTTCATCATGTCCGGCATGAGCCTGCCGCAAGCCATGGCGGTCCTCATCCCTGAGTCATTCAACGACAAGAACCCTATCAGCGAGAGCCTGAAGGCATTCTACGAGTACCACTCCATCCTGATGGAGCCATGGGACGGTCCTGCCGCTCTGCTCTTCAGCGACGGACGTTATGCGGGTGGTATGCTCGACAGAAACGGACTGAGACCTTCCCGCTACCTCATCACGAACGACGGTATGATGTTGGTGGCCTCCGAGGTGGGTGTCATGGACGTAGATCCAGCACAGATCAAGCAGAAGGGTCGCCTTCAGCCTGGTAAGATCCTCATGGTCGACACGGAGGAAGGAAAGATTTACTACGATGGGGAGTTGAAGGCTAACTTGGCCAGCGAACATCCTTACAAACAGTGGTTGGACGCTAACTGCATCCGCTTGGAGAAGCTGAAGAGCGGAAGGAAAGTGGCCAACAACGTGGAGAACTACGGACAGAAGTTGCGTAACTTCGGCTTCGGCCAGGAAGATATCGACAAGACCATCGTACCTATGTGTACGCAAGGTATGGAGCCTGTCGCAGCCATGGGTAACGACACACCGTTGGCGGTTCTCTCGGACCGTCCGCAGATCTTCTTCAACTACTTCCGCCAGCAGTTCGCGCAGGTGACCAACCCTGCCATCGACCCTATTCGTGAGGAGTTGGTGATGTCACTGACGGAGTACATCGGTGCGGTCGGCAAGAACATCTTGACGCCTGACGAGAGCAACTGCAAGATGGTGCGTCTGCCCCACCCGATCCTGACGAACACGCAATTAGACATATTGTGTAACATACGATACAAAGGTTTCAAGACCACCAAGCTGCCTCTCCTCTTCGACGCGAAGAAGGGCGAGCGCGGACTCAGGGAGGCGTTGGACAACCTCTGCAAGAAGGCGGAGGAGTCTGTCGACGACGGAATCAACTACATCATCCTGAGCGATAAGGACTTGGACCAGAAGAGCGCAGTCGTTCCATCTTTGTTGGCCGTCAGCGCTGTACATCACCACTTGATCGGTGCCGGAAAACGTGTTCAGACCGCATTGATCGTGGAATCAGGAGAGATCAGGGAAGTGATGCACGCCGCATTGCTCTTAGGCTACGGTGCATCCGCCATCTGCCCATACATGACCTTCGCCGTCATCGACGATCTCGTGAAGAGGGGCAAGATCCAAGAGGATTACGAGACGGCCGAGCACAACTACATCAAGGCGGTCTGCAAGGGTCTCTTCAAGATCATGTCCAAGATGGGTATCTCCACCATACGTTCCTACAGGGGCGCGAAGATATTCGAGAGCATCGGTTTGGGCGAGAGCCTTTTGAACCAATATTTCGGCACCAACATCTCCACGATCGGTGGTATCGGTCTGAAGCACATCGCCTTAGACGCTATCAAGTTGCACCAAGAGGCCTTCGACAAGGAGAACGACAACGCCCTTCTTCCGAACAACGGATTGTTCGCCTACAGGAAGGACGGTATTCCTCACGCATGGTCACCTGAGGTCATCGCAACGTTACAGATCGCCACAAGAACAGGCGATTACAAGAAATACAAAGACTACACCCGACTGGTTGACTTCAAGGAGAAACCAATCTTCATCCGTGACTTCTTCGACTACAAGAAGGCGGCGAAGCCAATCCCTGTCGAGCAGGTTGAGTCGGTCGAGAGCATCGTGAAACATTTCGTGACGGGCGCCATGTCGTTCGGAGCGCTCTCCGCAGAGGCGCACGAGGCCATCGCCATCGCCATGAACCAATTGGGTACGCGAAGCAACACCGGAGAAGGTGGTGAGGACAGCCACCGCTTCCACGCGACCACGTCAGAGGGTGTGTCACTGAACTCAAAGACCAAGCAAGTGGCATCCGGACGTTTCGGTGTCACTGCGGAATATCTAGTCAATGCGGAGGAGATACAGATCAAGGTGGCGCAAGGCGCTAAGCCTGGTGAGGGTGGTCAGCTCCCTGGTTTCAAGGTGAACGAGATCATCGCGAAGACCCGTCACTCCATCCCTGGCATCTCCCTCATTTCACCGCCGCCTCACCACGACATCTACTCTATCGAGGATTTGGCGCAATTGATCTTCGACCTGAAGAACATCAACCCACAGGCGGCAGTCTCCGTGAAGTTAGTATCCGAGAGCGGTGTGGGAACCATCGCGGCGGGTGTGGCCAAGGCCAAAGCGGACCTCATCGTCATCTCTGGTGCGGAGGGAGGAACCGGTGCGTCACCAGCCTCTTCCATGCGTTTCGCGGGTATCTCTCCTGAGATCGGGTTGGCGGAGACGCAACAGACATTGGCGCTCAACGGTCTGCGTGCCCAGGTTCGTCTGCAAACGGACGGACAACTCAAAACGGGACGTGACGTCATCCTCATGGCGATGTTAGGAGCCGACGAGTTCAGCTTCGGTACATTACCGCTGATCGTATTGGGTTGTGTCATGATGAGAAAATGTAACACGAACACCTGCCCTATGGGTGTCGCTACGCAAGACCCTAAGCTCCGTGAGCGTTTCCGCGGACACGCCAGCTACATCGTGAACTACTTCACGTTCCTGGCGCAGGAGGTAAGGGAATATTTGGCTGAGATGGGCTTCAAGAAATTGGAGGACATCATCGGACGTACCGATCTGATCCTTCCGAAGGAGACCAAGGACGACTCCAAGTCATCCACGTTGGACTTCACCCGTCTCCTCACGTCCGGAACGGGCAAGCTCCACTTCGACGGACGTCCATACAGCAAGGCGGAGAACCCTAAGGACGCAGAGATCATCCAACAGGCTAAAACAGCTATCGAGAACCAGCAGGAGATCACGCTGAACCTCACCATAAGGAACACCGACCGTGCCGCCGGCACACAGCTCTCAGGTCTCGTCGCTTCCCGCTACGGAGGCGCAGGATTGCCAGACTCCACGATCAACGTGCAGTTCAAGGGATCCGCAGGACAGAGCTTCGGAGCCTTCTTGGCGAAGGGTATCAGCTTCAAGCTGGAAGGTGAAGCCAACGACTACTTCGGCAAGGGATTGTGCGGTGGTAAGATCGCTATCATGCCACCGATCCGTAGCAAGTTCAAGGCGGAGGAGAACATCATCGCTGGTAACACCGGTCTCTACGGTGCCACTTCAGGCGAGCTCTACGTCAACGGTTGCGTCGGTGAGCGTTTCGGCGTAAGAAACTCAGGAGCCATCGCGGTCATCGAGGGCGCTGGCGACCACTGCTGCGAATACATGACCGGCGGACGGGTAGTTGTCTTAGGACAGACAGGACGTAACTTCGGTGCCGGAATGTCAGGCGGTGTGGCCTATGTCTGGGACAAGAACCACAACTTCGACTACTTCTGTAACATGGAGATGGTGGAGCTCGGTTTGGTGGAGGAGAGCGCTAACCGCAAGGAGTTGCGTGAGCTGATCCACAAGCACTGGCTCAACACGGGATCCATCTTGGCCCGCACCATGCTCGACGACTGGAACCACTACGTGGAGGAGTTTATCCAAGTGATTCCGATCGAATACAAGCACGTGTTGCAAGAGGAGCAGTTGAAAAAGCTGCAAGACAAGATTGCGGACATTCAAAGAGACTATTAATCAAAGAGTAAAACACATGGAAGACGGTCAGCGCACCGTGTGGGCACCGTCTTCCCAACAGAAGATACATCATGGGAAATCCAAAAGCATTTCTAACGATTCCTCGCAAAGAAGCAGGACATCGTCCCATCCAAGACAGAATCCACGACTTCGCGGAAGTGGAACAGAAACTGAACATCAAGGACCGACAGCTACAAGCCTCCCGCTGCATGGATTGCGGTGTGCCATTCTGCCACTGGGCTTGTCCGCTCGGCAACAAACAACCTGAATGGCAGGACGCTCTCTACAAGGGAGAGTGGGAAACCGCCTATCAGCTATTGCATGAGACCAATGATTTTCCTGAGTTCACAGGAAGGATATGCCCCGCATTGTGCGAGAAGGCCTGCGTCCTCAACCTCTCCATGGGTGAGCCTACCACATGTAGGGAAAACGAGTGCGCCATCATCGAGCACGCCTTCGCGGAGAACTACGTGACGGTGGAGCACCCTGTCCGCAACGGCAAGAAGGTGCTGGTAGTAGGTTCCGGCCCGTCCGGCTTGTCTACCGCCAACCAACTCAACAAGAGGGGATATGAGGTGACCGTCTACGAGAAGAACGAGGCTGCCGGCGGATTGCTCCGCTACGGTATCCCTAACTTCAAGCTCTCCAAGAACATCATCGATCGTCGTATCAAGGTGATGGAGGAGGAAGGCATCAAATTCGAATACAACAAGACGGTCGACGAGACGAAGCTGCCGGCCGGATTCGACGCTTACGTCATCTGCACGGGAACCCCTACGGCACGTGACCTGAAGATTGAGGGAAGAGAGCTGAAAGGCGTATACCTCGCCCTTGAGATGCTCAGCCAGCAGAACAGAATCTTAGCGGGCAAGAAGTTCAAGGAGAGCGAATTGGTGAACGCGAAGGACAAGAAGGTGTTGGTGATCGGTGGTGGTGACACCGGTTCAGACTGCATCGGAACCGCCCACCGTCAGGGTGCGAAGAGCGTCACCCAGATCGAGATCATGCCTAAACCTCCTGTAGGCGAGAACCCTTCCACCCCATGGCCTTATTGGCCGGTGATCCTCAAGACCACCACTTCTCACGAGGAGGGATGCGACCGTCGTTGGTTGCTCAACACCAACAAATTCATCGGCAAGAACGGTGTATTGACCGGCGCCGAGGTGGAAGAGGTGGAATGGGTACCTAATCCAGAAGGAGGCAGACCAATCATGAAACCAACAGGAAAGAAGGAGGTCATCGAGTGCGACATGGTACTATTGGCCATGGGATTCCTGAAACCGGAGCACCCGGGGTTGGCGGAGAACGTGTTCCTGGCGGGCGACGCGCAGAGCGGAGCGAGCCTTGTGGTACGCGCCATCGCAAGCGGTAGGAAAACCGCCGAGGCTGTCGACCAATACTTATCATCCAAATAATTGATCAACAAAAAAAATACAATGATATGTGCGGCATAGTAGGAATATTCAACATCGAGGGGAGAACCCAAGAGATGCGTCCCAAAGCGCTTAGGATGTCACAGAAGATCAGACATCGGGGACCAGACTGGAGCGGTATCCACGTAGGGAAAAGTGCGATTCTGGCACACGAACGCCTTTCCATCGTCGATCCGAAGAGTGGTAAACAACCGTTGTTCAGCAGCGACGGCAAACAAGTGCTTGCCGTCAATGGAGAGATATACAACCACAGGGACATACGCGCCCGCTACAACGGGAAGTACGAGTTTCAGACGGGTAGCGACTGCGAGGTGATCCTCCCACTCTACCGCGAGAAGGGCATCAACTTCCTCGAGGACCTGAGCGGTATCTTCGCCTTCGCCCTCTACGACGAGGAGAAGGACGAGTTCCTCATCGCACGTGACCCGATCGGTGTCATTCCTCTGTACATCGGCAAAGATGCGGACGGCACCGTCTATTGCGCCAGCGAGCTGAAGGCGCTGGAGGGTTTCTGCGAGAGCTACGAACCATTCCTGCCCGGACATTACTATTGGAGCAAGGAAGGCAAGATGACCCGTTGGTACAAGCGTGACTGGGAGAGCTATGAGGCTGTGAAAGACAATGAGGCAGACATCGCCACATTGCGCGACGCACTGGAGAAGGCGGTCAAGAGACAACTGATGAGCGACGTGCCTTACGGTGTGTTGCTTTCCGGCGGACTCGACAGCTCCGTCATCTCAGCCATCGCGAAGAAATTCGCCAAGAACAGGGTCGAGACCGATGATCAGAAGGAGGCATGGTGGCCACAACTGCACTCGTTCGCCGTAGGGCTCAAGGGTGCGCCAGACTTGGCGAAGGCGAAGGAGGTGGCAGACCATATCGGTACGGTCCACCATGAAATCAACTATACGATCCAAGAGGGATTGGACGCCATACGTGACGTGATCTACCACATCGAGACCTATGATGTGACGACCGTCCGCGCATCCACTCCAATGTACCTGCTCGCCCGTGTCATCAGAAGCATGGGTATCAAGATGGTGCTGAGCGGCGAGGGTGCCGACGAGATCTTTGGAGGTTACCTC
>JAFXPK010000051.1 GCA_017527905.1 Paludibacteraceae bacterium | reverse complement strand
TCCAGCATCGAGTACGACGCATTCTATGGAATTGATACGGTTTACTACTCTGGTTCCGCAACTGGTAGCCCATGGAGCGCTGGCCGTGTAATTGAAATGACTGAGCCAACTCTTAATGGTACATTTGTTGTAGGCGACTTCAGATATACAATCACGGATACTACGAACCATATCGTAGCCATCGCCGCTGCTAATACGGATATCGCTGGTGATATCGTGCTCCCTAGCTCAGTTGAATTCGACGGTGTTGAATATACTGTTGGTCTCATCGGTGGTGAGGGTGTCTTCAGATCTTGTAGCGAAATCACTTCTGTGGTTATCCCTAACTCAGTGAAGACCATCAGCGGAAGCGCCTTCAAGTGGTGCTCTAAGTTGGTTTCCGTAACGCTTCCGGATTCTATCACTAAGATCCCTAACCAATGCTTCAACCAGTGCTACAACTTGGTGGATGTGACGATTCCTTCAGGAGTGACCAGCATTGAATATGACGCGTTCAAGGCTTGCGAGAAGTTGTCTCCTCTTACGATCTCTGACGATGTGACCAGTATCGAGTACGATGCATTCGCTGGCATCGACACTGTATACTACTCTGGTGACGCTACAGGCAACCCTTGGGGTGCAGGTATTGTCATCGGAAAGAATAAGCCTACTAAGGGTAGCTACTTCGTCGTAGGTGACTACAAGTACAAAGTAGAGGATGACAAAGAACTTACGGTAGCCATTTCAGCTGCTAGCACAGAGATCTCTGGTGACCTCGAACTTCCTAGCAAGGTGGTATACGACGGTTTGGAGTACACTGTTATCATCGTCGACGGCGGTGGTTTCAGATCTTGCACCGAGGTTACTTCAGTGGTTATCCCTAACAGTGTACAGGAGATTCGCGGAAGCGCCTTCAAGTGGTGCTCTAGCTTGACTAGCGTGACGATCCCTAGTCATATCACTAAGATCCCTAACCAATGCTTCAACCAGTGCTACAACTTGGAGAGCTTGACAATCCCTTCAGGTGTGACCCTCATCGAGTACGATGCGTTCAAGGCGTGCGAGAAGTTGTCTCCTCTCACAGTTCCTGACAGTGCATCCAGCATCGAGTACGACGCATTCTATGGAATTGATACTGTATACTACTCAGGTATCGCAACAGGTAACCCATGGAGCGCAGGTGTTGTTATCGGAAAGGATAAACCTTCCGTTGGAGGTGCCTTCGTTGTAGGCGACTTCAGATATACAATTACGGATACTACAAACCATATCGTTGCTGTAGCCGCAGCCAACACTGATATCAGCGGTGACATCGTAATCCCTAGTTCAGTTGAAATCGACGGTGTTGAATATACTGTTGGTCTCATCGGAGGTGAGGGCGTCTTCAGATCTTGCGGTGAAATCACTTCAGTGGTTATCCCTAACTCAGTGAAGACCATCAGCGGAAGCGCCTTCAAGTGGTGCTCTAAGTTGGTTTCCGTAACGCTTCCGGATTCTATCACTAAGATCCCTAACCAATGCTTCAACCAGTGCTACAACTTGGTGGACGTGACGATTCCTGCCGGAGTGACCAGCATCGAATATGACGCGTTCAAGGCATGCGAGAAGTTGTCTCCTCTTACGATCTCTGACGATGTGACCAGTATCGAGTACGACGCATTCTCTGGCATCGACACTGTTTACTACTCTGGTGATGCTACAGGCAACCCTTGGGGCGCAGGCGTCGTTATCGGGAAGGATAAGCCTGTTAAGGGCAGCTACTTCATCGTAGGCGACTACAAGTACAAGGTAGAGAGTGACAAGGAGCATACGGTAGCCATTTCAGCTGCTAGCACGGATATCGCAGGTGACCTCGTTCTCCCTAGCACGGTGGTATACGATGGTGTTGAGTATACTGTTATCATCGTCGATGGCGGTGGTTTCAGATCATGTGGCGAGATCACTTCGGTGGTTATCCCTAACTCAGTACAGGAGATCCGCGGAAGCGCCTTCAAGTGGTGCTCTAAGCTGACTAGCGTGACGATTCCTGAACATATCACTAAGATCCCTAACCAATGCTTCAACCAGTGCTACAACTTGGAGAGCTTGACGATTCCTTCAGGTGTGACCCTCATCGAGTACGATGCGTTCAAGGCATGCGAGAAGTTGTCTCCTCTCACAGTTCCTGATGTGGCATCTAGCATCGAGTACGACGCATTCTATGGCATCGACACTGTTTACTACTCTGGTGATGCTACAGGCAACCCATGGAGCGCAGGCGTTGTTATCGGAAAGGATAAGCCTGTTAAGGGTAGCTACTTCATCGTAGGTGACTACAAGTACAAGGTGGAGAGTGACAAGGAACATACGGTAGCCATTTCCGCTGCTAACACGGATATCGCAGGCGACCTCGTTCTCCCTAGCACGGTGGTATATGACGGTGTTGAGTACACTGTTATCATCGTCGATGGCGGCGGTTTCAGATCATGCGGCGAGATCACTTCAGTGGTTATCCCTAACTCAGTACAGGAGATCCGCGGTAGCGCCTTCAAGTGGTGCTCTAAGCTGACTAGCGTTACGATCCCTGAACATATCACTAAGATCCCTAACCAATGCTTCAACCAGTGCTACAACTTGGAGGATTTGACAATCCCTTCAGGTGTGACCCTCATCGAGTACGATGCGTTCAAGGCATGCGAGAAGTTGTCTCCTCTCACAGTTCCTGATGTAGCATCTAGCATCGAGTACGACGCATTCTATGATATAGACACTGTTTACTACTCTGGTTCCGCTACAGGCAACCCTTGGGGTGCAGGTATTGTTATCAGCAAGGTTCAACCTACTAAGGGCAGCTACTTCATCGTTGGCGACTACAAGTACAAGGTGGAGGATGATAAGGAGCTTACGGTAGCTATTTCAGCTGCTAGCACAGAGATTGCTGGTGACCTCGAACTCCCTAGCAAGGTGGTATACAACGGCTTGGAGTACACTGTTACCATCGTCGATGGTGGTGGTTTCAGATCATGCGCCGAGATTACTTCTGTGGTAATCCCTAACACAGTACAGGAGATCCGTGGTAGCGCCTTCAAGTGGTGCTCTAAGCTGACTAGCGTGACGATCCCTGAACATATCACTAAGATCCCTAACCAATGCTTCAACCAGTGCTTCAACTTGGAGAGCTTGACGATTCCTTCAGGTGTGACCCTCATCGAGTACGATGCGTTCAAGGCGTGCGGGAAGTTGTCTCCTCTCACAGTTCCTGATGTGGCATCTAGCATCGAGTATGACGCATTCTCTGGTATCGACACTGTCTACTACGCAGGTTCCGCAAAAGGAACTCCTTGGGGTGCAGGTGTTGTTATCGGAAAGGATAAGACTACTATCGGAAGTGTATTCATCGTGGGTGACTTCAGATATACAGTGACGGATACTACGAACCATATTGTAGCCATCGCCGCTGCTAATACTGACATCGCAGGTGATATCGTGCTCCCTAGCTCAGTTGAATTCGATGGTGTTGAATATACTGTTGGTCTCATCGGTGGTGAGGGTGTCTTCAGATCTTGCAGCGAAATCACTTCAGTGGTTATCCCTAACTCAGTGAAGTCTATCAGCGGTAGCGCCTTCAAGTGGTGCTCTAAGCTGACTTCGGTTACGCTTCCGGATTCTATCGATAAGATCCCTAACCAATGCTTCAACCAGTGCTACAACTTGGTGGATGTGACGATTCCTGCCGGAGTGACCAGCATTGAGTACGATGCGTTCAAGGCATGCGAGAAGTTGTCTCCTCTCACAGTTCCTGATGGTGTGACTACTATCGAGTACAACGCATTCTATGACATAGACACTGTTTACTATGCAGGTTCCGCAGCCGGAAACCCTTGGGGTGCAGGCCGTGTGATCGGAGCCAATAACACTGACGAGCAGTTCATATTCTCTGGTGTTAATAACGATGTCTTGGTTAGATATGTTGGATCCGACTCTGTAGTCGCTATCCCTACGCATGTGAAGGTTATCGGTGAACGTGCATTCTACAACTGCAGTAATGTGACTACTGTATATATCCCTAATACGGTCACTTCTATTGAGAGTGAGGCGTTCAGCGGTTGCAACTCATTGACAGGTGTTGATATCCCTAATTCAGTTACAAGCATCGGTGAGAAAGCATTCGCTAATTGCACGGGCTTGACCTTCATGAGCATCCCTAACTCTGTAGAGTATGTCGGAGCGAATGTGTTCAAAGGTTGCGCTGGCTTGATGGTGGAATATAAGCCTTCTATGTTGCGTAACGCTTCAACCGTTGGCAATGCTATCTATTGCGAGGCATCTGCTCAACCTGCAGGCTGGAACAAGAACTGGAACGCTGACGATTGCAGCACTGTATGGGGCGCTCCGTTCGTGACTGCGGAAATGGCTGAACTTGACGAAATCAGAGGTGGTGTGATCTATGCGGGTAGCTACTTGGAGGGCAGAGAGGCAACATTCATTGCCCAAGCTACTGAGGGTTACCACTTCCAAGAGTGGAAGGAAGATGGTTACACGGATAGCGTACGTACTGTGGTGATGTCCGAGTCTATGGTATTCACCCCTCTCTTCGCTCCTAACATCGATGCTGTGACAGATCTCTCTTCTGATGATAATGTGTTGATCTATACTGCGGACGGTACCATCTTCGTGGAGAACGCTACGCGTGAAGTGTGTGTGTTCAATATGGGTGGACAATTGATCGCTCGTAGCAGTGATGTTCAATCTCGCATCGAAATCACAGTACCGGCAGGTGCATACGTTGTTAAGACTGGTAACGCGGCTAAAGTCGCTATCATCCGCTAATGTGCACTTGTTGTAGAAAATAGTCCAATTGGTCTTTGACCGGCTTGGATCTCTCTTACTGCAAAAACAGTCGCTTGGTTCGACTGTTTTTGCAGTTTTTTTGTTGTGTTTTCCCCATGGTTTCGCTTTATTTGTATGTGTAATGAATTTAATATGAAACGGATATTATTCTTTTTGATCATGCAGGCCACCCTCTTCCCGTTGATGGCGGACGAAGGTGGTGTGACGAATGACGAGGATTGGACATACGGCAATATCTATGTGAAGGAGCCTAATGACAAAATCGCCTTGGAGAAGGAGTTGATGGTGTGTGATAAGGACAGCATCACAGCGATTTTTGTTTTTAAGAATACAACAGCGGATACGGTTGCCGTGGATTGCGCCTTCCCGATGGATGTCAAACTGTCCTATACGTGTGGAAACAAAAGGGATGAGGATCTTGATTGGTGGAGATACTATTCTTTTCGTGTTTTGAAGTGGTTGTTGGGACCCAAGGATACGTTGAAGCCTGCGGAAGTGATAGGTGAGGATGGCACGATTGCGCTGAATGACCGTGTCAAGGAGCTGGTCCTCCGACATGACAAAGAGTTGAGGGTGATGGATTTTGGACATTACTGCCAATACATGGAATCCTTGTTGGGGGAAGACCATGTTCGTTTTTACCCTTTATGCGAGATCGCTCAGGATGGCAAGCCGGTTACACTCTTAAACGTGGGTATTGAGAGCGATGTCTCTTCGCAAGAGATAGCGATGCGTTTCCATTTCCATCATCAATTGACTTTCTTGCCTAATGCTTATTCCAAGGTTGTTGTTCGCTATGGGATAGAATCGTTGAAGGTGGGGAGTTATGATAGTGATTACCGTTATTGTTATGATATCTCCACTGGCGGTACGTGGAAGGGTAACATCCGCTCTTTTATGGTGGTGACACGCAATTGTTCTATGGGAAGTTCTTCGTCTAACCCTATGAACCGCCATTTCGACTATATGTGTTGTAGCGAACTGGATGAGAGTGGCATCTATTTTAAAAAAGATTATAAGCCTGAGAAGGGTGATTATTTTACCTTTGTCCATTATTCTCTCCCCATGTCAATCGATTATTACCCGGTACCCAAGTATGAGAAGTTACATTGTGTCTCGCTGAAGGATGTCAAGTCTTCGTCGTGGTTGAATCCAAGTGCTGTGATGGATGGAAGCCAATTCACCTCTTGCGCGATTGTGGATTGGCGGAATGCTTCGTTGGAGTTCACTTTGCCACAAGCTGGTTATGGCCCTTTCATTTGCAGTGGGACGAGTGGAAATTTGGTGTCGGAAAAGGATTTGTATGCTTTCGTGGAAATGTTTAGTGGATCGGGCGATTCTGCAAAGACATGGGACGATGCCTATGGATATAAGCCTTTTAAGAGTGATTTATCCATATATGATTATTATTGGCCGAAAGCGATTTCCCTGAAACGATTGGAAGAGCCCTTTGATTCGTTTGCCTTTTCTTTGGAGAGATTTGATATGCGGGAATTCCCTATGTTGTACGATTGGGGACGTATCAGTGCAGTGCGGCAGATGAACTGTTTCCCTGCCGGCAGGTATCGCTTGTCCATTGAGGATTGCTATGAGTACGAATGGTGCCGTGATACCACTTACGTTACGGAACTCTGGTTTTTGCCTGTTTCTCATGACATGCCGGAGATGATGGCGGAGGATAGCAAAAGTGAAATCCCGATTTTCCAGGATGTGTTTGATTATGTTAAGGGAAAGGAAAATCTTAGAGATTATATACTTTATGGGAGGACCGCACAAGGAGAGGTGGAAACTCATGGCAATGTGTCAGGTCCTTATGAAAAACCAAAACTCTTTGGCGATAAGAAGTTCCACCGTACATACACTAATGCCCCGGAGCAGGATGAGAAGGAAACGAACTCCCCTGTCTTATATGTGGTCATAGGGGCTGTCGCCGCTCTAGCGTTGATAGGCGGTGTCGTCTATTGGCGCAGGAAGAGGCGTTAGTGGAGGAGGGTAGTCCTCTTCGCTAAAACAGTTTCCGTAGAAATTCCGTCAGGTAGAACCTCCAGTTATTCCAAGTGTGCCCGCCGCCCGTTTCGAAGTATTCGTAGCGGAATCGGTTGGTCTCTAAGAGTTGCACATACTCCGCATTGGCGTCGTAGAGGAAATCCTCCTTGCCGATGGCGATCCAGTAGAGTGCGGGTTTCTTGGAGAATTGTGTGCGGAGTTTCTCCATGGGGTTTTGGTAGAGCGGAATGTCTCCTTGCTCGCGTCCTACCGCTGCGGAGAAGAGTCCGACGTAGTCGAAGAAGTCAGGGTACGCCCTGGAGATCTGCATGGCGTGGAATCCTCCCATGGAGAGTCCGGCGATCGCTCGCCATTGCTTCCTCGGAACGGTGTGGTAGGCCTTGTCGATGAATCGTACGATGCTTGGGAATGACTCCTCGAACACACCGTCGTAGGCGGGTGTCAACTCCAGGTCTGGCTTGATGAATCCTTCCGGACCGTGACCGGGTGCCGCTTGCTGGTCCATGTTGCCGTTGGTCATGACCACAATCATGGGCTTTGCCTTTCCTTGTGCGATAAGGTTGTCCAATATCTGGACGGCGCGTCCTAGGGTAGCCCAGGAATCTTCATCGCCTCCCATCCCATGTAGCAGGTATAGTACAGGGTAGCGGAGTCCATACTCCCCGTATCCCGCAGGCGTGTAGACCGCTAGTCTTCGGTCTCTGTCCGTTTTGTCGCAGTGGTACCAGACGTGTGAGAGCGTGCCGTGTGGAACGTCCTGGTCTCTGTAATAGTCGCTCCATCCCCCCTCGATGAAGAAAACACTGCTGATCTTCACCACGTCGCGGCTGGTGTGTATGTTGGAGGGGTCTGTGATGGTTAGCCCGTCCACGACGAAATTGTAGTTGTAGTAGCCCGGTTCCAAGGGACGCGGTGTCGTGTAGGTCCATACTCCATCCCCTCCCTTCCTCAGGGAGGCTGTGCCTGTCAATTCTGTGGTTATGCCGTCCTTTACGACGTATGAGGGTGGCAGGAACTCTCCCACTAGCAGCACCTCCTTGGCACGTGGCGCGACCAATCGGAAGGTCACCATGTGGTTGTCGTATATCTCAGGGGATGTGGTGGGTGTCTTCCACCAGATGGATTCCTGCGCGGGGAGGTGGATGATGTGGAATATGAATAGAAATAGAATAATCTTCCTCATTATGCGAAATGTTTACTTGATGGGCAAAGATAATATTATTTAGTCATGTTGCCATTTTCTTCTCTTTTGTTGTTTATCTTTGCAAAAAAAGAATATGAGGAAGACATTGTTATTGATGTTCGTATTGCTGTCTTGTATGGCAGGTAGCCTTTCTGCAAAGAATGCTAATGAGGATGTTCATGCCCTTTTGTTTGTGGAGGGTGGTTATTCACATACCTTTGGTGACTTGAATAGCACGGCATCCCAGTATTTTAGTAGTTTCCAACGGCAACTCAGAAACGGATATACTGTCCAAGCTACGGCTATGGGGTGTTTCTCGGAGAATTTCTCCGCCGGTGTGGTCGCCTGGAAGAAGGGATTCTCCGCTTCGAATGATGACCCGTTGCATGAAGCCACTGAAACCCAGGATATAAAATATATCGGACCAGCAATAGGTGGCCATGAATATTTTGGACCGGGACTGCTTTTCGTTTGCCTGTCCCTAGGATATACCCATTTCTCTGATAAATATGTTATTCATGACGTCCGCCTGGATGAGAGGGAGGAGGATCGGTTCGCGACGGGGGCTTTGGGCTATCTGTTCGAGTTCAAATATATGTTTTGCTTGGGCAAATACGTTATGGTAGGACCGGGCATGGGCTATTTCGGGTTCCAGGGCAAAAATTCGGATGGACAATACTGGACGGATTTTTTGGAAAACGATGGCTTCAGAGTCGACGGGTTCAATATCACCGCTTGCGTTGGACTGAAGTTCTAACCTGTTCCCGTGAAATTGGTTTCATTTGTGTTGCCCGTTCTCCGGGTTATATGGATGTACGTCTCTTTTATCCTGCCTTTCCGCCGAAAAATGCATGATGGATGTCCATGCTATCTCAATTTTTACTATATTCGCAAGGTTTTTGCTGCGATTGTTTGTGCGTCGTGAAAATTCAGTGACTACTATTATGTTTAACCTAAAGTGTAATGTCAATGAGCTGTTTCAGAAAAGTATTGTTCACTATATGGGTGGCGTTGTCGTCACAGGTGGCGCTTGCTGCGTCCATCGTCTATGGTGGCGTGAAGTTTGATGTGTCGGAGGAGGATCGGACGCTTGTCATTGCCGATGCGAAGAGCTTGGCGGATTCTGTGTTGGATATCCCGAGCACAGTCGTGTATGGGGGAGTGACTTTTAAGGTGGTCGGTGTCGGCGAAAAAGCCTTCTATCGCAATGATTCCATTAAGGTTGTTAATTTGCCGGACGGTCTCCTCTCTTTGGGGGATTATGCGTTCGGACATTGTTCCCAGTTGCGGTCTGTCCATGTCCCGTCAACGCTTTCCTCGCTTGGTGAAGGTGCGTTTTACGCTTGCTCCAACCTCGAAACGGCTGATTTCGAGAAACGTGGCGGCGGAATCTCCATTCCGAAAAATACGTTCTACGAATGCCAGGCGCTTAAGACGTTAGGCTCCTGCCTTATCTCTGGTGAGATTGGCGAGATGGCTTTCTCAAATTGCCAGAACCTGACGGGCAAGTTGGATCTGCGGTTGGTCAGCCGTGTCGGCGATAAGGCGTTCTATAAATGTTTCCTTCTTACGGATGTGTTGTTCGGCGAAAAATGTTCATTGGGGTCATATTCCTTCTATGGCTGTAAGAAACTCAAGGAGGTGAATCTGACCAATCCGTTGTCGATCGGCGACCATGCTTTTGTGGCTTGCTACGCCGTTAAGACACTGACCCTCCGTTATACGCATCAGTATGATTTGTCTCCCATCGGCGATAGCTGTTTCTTGAAGTGCAGCGCACTGGAGACTGTCAAGATATTGGATTACAGCGGATATGCTGAAGGCGAGTATAGCGCGGATCTCTCTGTGGATATTTGTAGCCTAGGACAAGAGGTTTTCGAGCAGTCTTCCGCTCTCAAGGAAATCTATGTGCCTGCTATGAAATACGAGGAGTATAAGAGCGCGTCAGACTGGGCTCCTTACTCGGATCTCCTTGTTTCATTGAGCGCGGATGACCAACCTGAGTGGTCGGAAGAAACGGAGATAGTCTTGATTGGCGAAGGAGAAGATACAGTTTCCAGCCTTATTGGCGGTAGTGTTTTGGTTGAGGTGAAGCCTACCCTTGAAGGAAAACGTGTGATCGTTTTTGGTGACTCTAAGGCGGAAGGCGTAGGAAACCAGGTGAATGGAGAATATAGGTCTTGGGCCTATTATATGCAGGAACAATATGGTTGTGTCGTCGCGAATGCGGCGGTGGGAGGTACCCATCTGACCCCAGCTTCCTTGAAACCGACATCTGGCTTGAACGGATTGGGCGTCTATAGCTTGGTGAACGCTTGGAAGACGGGCGATTACGCTTTGGTGGATAGCAGTATCTCTTGGGCACACCAGAGCAAATATGGTACAAGGTGGGATCATGTGCAGGAAATCATCAAGACCACAAAGGCTACAGACTATGATATCGTGTGCATCGATGCCGGCACGAACGACTGGAACAATGCGGCGAGGGTGTTGGGCTCATGGGACGACAAGAACCCGTTGCAGAACTATACGGTGGCGCTCAAGAATATCATCACGTCATTGTATGAGCTTAACCCGAAGCTCCATATCCTGATTATCCCGCCAATTGTCCGCCAATTGGAGTACAGCGATACGACAACCTTCAGCGATTATTACCGTAATCCGAGGAGCGAACTCTATCTGTATGAGGTGGCGGAGACGATGATTAGTGTCGCACAACGATGTGGGGCTGATGCCATCGACGCTTACCATGAGATGGGTTTCACCGCTTCGAATTGGACTTCCACGTATACGGACGATGGAACCCATCCGAACGAGGCGGGCTATAGGGTGATCGGCGACAAAATCGGCGCTCATCTTCTGAATCGCATGGATTCGGAATTCCAGACCGTTGTTCCCTACTTGCCTTCACAAAATGGCTTGTCGCCGGGGAAGGTGACGGTGGTGGACCTCAACGGACGTGTCTTGCGCAAGAACGTGGATGCCTCCAAGATTGCCGACGAATTGCCTCGTGGCGTCTATTTATTGAACGGAAAGAAATGCGTCGTGAAGGGTAAATAATCCTGCAAAAGGCGCGAATGATATTGTGGGGGCGAAATTTTTCGTAGGGGCGAAAGATTTTTCGCCCCTACTGGCAAATGGGAGCTGTTTTGTGGAGAGTTTAGTCCCTTCTATTTTGAGGAAGGATTCTCCCCGACATTGTATGTGGAGAAATATGATCTAAAGGCAGACACGATTCGTGTGATAAAAACAATAAGTAGGCTCACCTCTGAGGACCAATATTATGAAAAGGCCTCATGCGATTGCGAGAAGCTAAGGAAAGAGATTAAACAGGGAAAGACCGCGGAAGAATGCGACTGCTCCACATACAATCCGATACGTCGGGCTAAAAATCGTAAATGAAATGGTGCGTAGGCTATCCCTATACCATTGGGGAAGGGCTCTGTTTGTTGTTGTTTTTTTGCAAATTGAAAGACAGACTTTCAATTTGCAAAAATGTTTATAATCTCTTGTTATTCTATGATTTATAATTTATTTTTGCATAAAAAAGAGAGCGAATGTATTATGTTCCAAGAAAAATAGAGGCGTTTGTCAGGGAAAATCTTTCTGTTTTTCCTGCTGTGGCAATATTGGGTTCACGCCAATGTGGCAAGAGCACTTTGGTGAAAATGATGGAGAAAGACGAGGTGAATTACCTATATCTGGACCTTCAAAACCGTGATGATTTAGCCAAACTGAACGAACCCTCTTTATTCTTTCGCCATAATTCGGACAAAACAATCTGTTTGGACGAGGTACAGTTGGTGCCCGACCTGTTTGCAGTGTTGAGGAGCGAAATCGACAGGGAAAGAAGACCTGGCAGATTCATTATTCTTGGCTCCGCCTCCAAAAACCTTATACAACACACTTCGGAGACCTTGGCGGGGCGTGTGGGGCTTGTTGATTTAACTCCCTTCATGATCAATGAGGTGGCACAGACAAGTGATTTTAATTTAGAAAAATATTGGTTGAGGGGCGGATATCCTGATAGTTATGGTGCGGTGAGCGATAATGCGAGTTGTCTTTGGCGTGAAAATTTCATTCGTACGTACATCGAAAGGGATATTCCCCAACTGGGATTCCAAATCGCCTCCCCGCAATTACTGCGGATCTTAACGATGAGTGCGCATGAACATGGTCAATTACTCAACGCCTCCAAATTGGCTTCCTCCATGGGCCTTTCCGCTCCTACAGTACGCCATTATTTGGACATAATGGAACAAACATATATCATGCGCTCCCTGCCTCCTTATTTCAAGAACACGAAGAAAAGGTTGGTCAAGTCGCCTAAGATATATATCAGGGACTCTGGACTTTTGCACCAGATCCTTCAGATAAAAACATTCAATGACCTCTTGAGTAACCCCATAATGGGTGAGTCTTGGGAGGGAATGGTGGTGGAGAATATCTGCTCCATGGCTCGCAATGCCCAATGCTTCTTTTACAGGAGTGCGACAGGTGAGGAGATGGACCTTGTCTTACAGTATAGTGACCAACTGATCGCTATAGAGTGCAAATCCTCTACAGCCCCGTCTGTGTCGGAGGGGTTTTGGAAAGCCATAGAGTTCTTGAACCCGACGCACACGTACATTGTGGCGCCTGTGGACTCTCCCTATCCCTTGTCGGATAAGGTGGATGTCTGCAATCTTACCGACATGATGAAGGTCGTGGAGAAATTGCAGATGGGCTCATGAACAATGTCGCTCTCTCCTCTTTCCGTTTACCCCCTAAATTTTGCGCATCTATATTTGCTCTTTTGTTTTTTTTCGTATATTTACAGATATGATGTAAATTTTGATTGTAATGAGAAGATTATTGACAACATTGACGGCTTTTGCCTTTGCCTGTTCGCTTTGCTTGGCGGACAATTACGGTGATGTTCTATGGATGAGTGTGAAGACGGGAAAGGTGGGTACGTTTAGCCAAAATGACGCCCCGCTGAAGGGCAAACAGTATTCCTTGGGTTCTGAAAAGATAGTGTTCTCACGCTATGACGCCGCCTCCGGCACGCTGCTGATGCGGACCCGCAACGGATTGATGGACTACTCCTTCTCCCAGGATTCCATCTTGTGGAGCTATGACGTCAGGAAGGGGGACCCTGTCCATTTCTTCGGCGATAAAATCATTACTTTCGGCTCGGATATCGTCTGCCTGGACCGCTGGAAGGGTAACCTTCTGTGGAACCGCCCATTGCGGGACGGTGTGTGCTTCAGCGAATACTTCATGGAAGGAAACGCTTCCCTGCTCGCTGTGACTACTACCTTGAGACATATTGACTTGTCTGATGGTCAGGGCTGGGAGTATGAGGTGGACAAGAAACAACGCATCAAGAACGCCTCTAAGCAGAATACGGTGGTCACGGGTATGGAGAGCGTCTTCGGTACCGCAAGTAACCTGATGGCTTCCTTTATCAAGGGACAGGGAAAGGACGGAACCGACTATATGTCGCAATATGTGAAGGAAGGCGATTTCATCTATTACGCCTCCGCTAATTTTGTCTACAAGATGGAGAAGGCTACCGGTAAGCTTGTGTGGAAGTCTCAACTCTCCACCAATACGAACGGTGACGCGTTGCTCTTCGCCCATGATGATACCACGCTTTTCTACATGAACAAGGGTGTCCATAGCAGTTGGGGCACGGTGGAGCCGTACTTCGTCGTGGTCGCCAAGGAGGATGGCCACATCGTCCATAACGGTGAGGCCCGTGGCATGGAATTCGTCGCCACGCTGGAGCAAGGGGATAGGATCTATGCCTTGACGAAAGACCGTTTCGCACGGATCTACAAGGATAGTTGTTGGGTGGAGCAGGATATCATCGTGAAGTCCGCTAGCGGAGGAAAACATAATCTGAACGTTTTCTTGGACGCCTCCGCACTCTATGAGGGTGAGTTCGGCGCATTCAAACCGATTAACGACACCGCATGCATCTTCGTGTTGCGGGACGATGAGCTGTGCGCCGTGAATAAGACCAGTTTCTCCACCGTCAACCGTTACGATATGAATAACATTTGGGCGAAGGTGCTCGTCACGGACCAATTCTCCCTCTACACGAAAAATGGATCCTCCGTCTTCGTATCCAACCAGACGGGCGACTTCATCGCCGAGACGAAGAGCATCACGGAGGCCTCCATCCGCAACGGATTCCTTTATGCCCTCATCGACGGGGTCTATACGGAGATCAAACTGAGCGATATCGCGAAATCGGACACGGGGAAGAGTAAGTCTAAGAAAAAGAAATAGGGGTTCCCTCCCTTCTCGGCATGAAACACTCGAACATCCCCATATTCATCCCTGAATTGGCTTGCCCGCACCAGTGCGTCTTCTGCAACCAGGCGAAGATCAGCGGACAGATGAGTGTTCCGACGCCGGAGGAGATTCCCGCAATCATTGATACATACCTTTCGACGATGAACGACGGACGTGAGGTGGAGGTGGCTTTCTTCGGAGGCTCCTTCACGGGCATTCCTCTTGACCTGCAGGAACGCTACCTCGCCGAGGCGCACCGCTATCTGCGGGAGGGTAGGATCTGCGGCATCCGCCTCTCCACTCGTCCGGACTATATCAATGACGCTGTGCTAGATCTGCTGAAGCGCTATGGCGTGACCACCATCGAACTGGGGGCGCAGTCTACCAACGACGATGTACTCCTGGCTTCTGGCAGAGGACATAAGGCGGACGCGATCCGTGGGGCTTCCGAGAGGATCTTGGAGAATGGTTTCCACCTCGGTCTGCAGATGATGATCGGCTTGCCGCACGATACCTACGAGCGCTCCCGCCAGACGGTGGAGGATATCATCTCGCTCGGTGCGGACAATACCCGCATCTACCCGACGCTGGTCATCAAGGGCACTCAGCTGGCCAAGCGCTACGAGTCGGGCCATTATGTGCCGTTGGATTTGCCTACCGCGCTCTCCTGGGCGAAGGATTTCTACCTGCGCTTCGAGGCGGCTGGCGTGAATGTCCTGCGTGTGGGGCTCCACGCTTCCGAGGAACTGACCCCCGAACGCTCCCTGCTGGCGGGGCCTTACCATCGGTCGTTCAAGGAGTTGATGATGACGGAGATATGGGCGGATATATTAGCCGAAAAACTGAATGGTTATAACCATCAGGATATGATACTGAAGGTGCATCCCTCGCAAGTGAATTTCGTGTGGGGATATGCCGGGAAAAACAAACGCTTCTTCGAACAGAAGGATTTGCGTGTGAAGTTGCTCACGGATGATCATATAGGAAAGTATGAAGTGCAGGTTGGCTCTTGTTGACGCGCGGTGTGACGCACACCTTTTGTCCCGCTTGGGCGAGTATGCGGAGGAGCTCTTCCTTTTCCGTACGCAAGGCATCACCTATGAATCGGTCTCCTGCCACCCCGATGTCTTTCTCTACCAAGATTCCCACACCACTCTTCTGGCACCGAATGCGCCCCAGGCGTTAGCGGAGAAGCTCGCTTCCCTTTCCGTGCCCTTCCGTTGGGGAGATTCGCCTGTGGGGGAGTCCCTGCGGGATTCCAGCCTGTACAATTGTGTGTCGACCGACACCTGCCTCTTTCACCGGAAAGGCTATACGGACGAGGCCTTGCTCGCCTTGAACCATGGAAAGCGCTTCGTTGAACTTCCGCAGTCCTATACCCGTTGCTCGATGTTTCCCCTTTCCAACCAGTCTTTCATCACTTCCGATGCGGGCATTCACAAAGCCTTGGAGAGTGATGGCTTCGCATCGTTCCTCTTCTCCCCCGAGGAGATACGTATCCCTGTGCATCGCTACGGCTTCTTAGGCGGAACGTGCGGACGATGGGGCGATAGACTATTCTTTTTGGGCAATCCGTTGAGACACAAGGATGGCCCTGCACTTCTTCGTTTTGTGGAGGCTGCCGGTCTGGAACCTGTCTCACTCTCCGACGATTATCTCTATGATGGGGGAGGAGTGTTCTTTTGGTGAAATGGTTTGTTTGAAAGACCTTCCTTGGCCCCTGACAGGCTATTTGTGACGTTTCCTTGTGTGAATTATTTCTTCAAGATTATATTTATATGTCTATTTTATTGTTAAAAACTTGTACAATGTAAATCCATTTTTGTTATATTTGTGGAGTGGATAATATCAGATGATTTTTTTGGTTTGATTTGATTGAGATGGTTTTCAAATACATTTTAGGGGAATAATTAAATTGTAATGCTTATGGTAAAGAAGTTTACGCTACTTATTGTGCTGATGGCCATTTGTTGCTCTGCTCATGCTGCCAATTACCTCACCTTCACGGCTGGGGTCGATAGTGCTTCGTTTATGATGAAAAACGAGGCAGGTAATGATCCTGACGTCCACTATTCTATGGACGGTGGTGAGACGTGGAATGTTCTTCCGGGATGGGATACGATCGTTTTGGAGAAGAAGAACGACGTAATCCTATTGAGGGGAAATAATCCAAACGGCTTCTCCCATAGTCAATCTGAATGCACCAGATTCGAGATTTACAGCCCCATCGCCGCAAGTGGAAGTGTGATGAGTTTGATAGATAATGTGGGAGAAACTGATTCGATCCCTAGTCCACATTGTTTCCATTGCTTGTTCGCCATTTGTGAGAAGTTGACACGGGCACCAGAACTCCCTGCCACCAAATTGGCTGATCGTTGCTACGAAAACATGTTTTGGGCTTGTAGCAGCCTAACGCAGGCCCCAGAACTCCCTGCTACCACGTTGGCTGAAGGTTGTTATGACGCTATGTTCCTTGCATGTGCCAACCTGACGCAGGCACCTGACCTGCCCGCCACCACATTGGAATATGGTTGTTACCGTGGCATGTTCTCCGGATGCACCAGCCTAACAAGGACTCCTGACCTGCCCGCCACCACATTGGCTGATTATTGCTACGCAAGTATGTTCTCTGAATGTACCAGCCTGACGCAAACATCTAATCTCCCTGCTACTACATTGTATGAGGAAAGTTATTCGTACATGTTCTGGAAATGTGTCAGTTTGTCCCAAGCTCCTGAAATCTCTGCCACAACGTTAGCTTTAAATTGTTGCATGAATATGTTCTCTGGATGCATTGGCCTGACGGAGGCCCCGAATCTTCCTGCTACCACTCTGGCAAGAGGTTGTTACTTTGGTATGTTCTCTGGATGCACCGGTTTGACGAAAACCCCAGACCTTCCTGCTACCGTTTTGGTTGGTGGTAATTGCTATCAGGAAATGTTCTCTGGGTGCAAAAATCTTTCCGAGGTCACGGTTCACTGCTCGGATTGGAACTATGGCTCGGCTCCCCAATGGCTCTCTAGCGTTTCCGCAACCGGTACTTTCAAATGCCCTAGAGCATTGGCCGAGCAGTATGAGTATGGTCCGAGCAATATTCCGTATGATTGGGATGTGCAGTATCTTGACGACTCGGTGAAAGTCAACTACCTCACCTTCACGGCTGAGGAGGATAGCTCTTCTTTTGGATTTGTCTGTGATTCCGCCGAATCTGTCTATTGGTGGTCAAGGGTTTACATGGAGGGTGGATCCGAGGAAAGAGTGTTTTATTACTCCTTGGATGATGGTGCTACGTGGGACACGCTCAGAATCGGTGAGACTGTCTCTTTGGCGAAGAAGGGCGATAAAGCGTTGTTGAGAGGTTATAATACAGAGGGATTTGCGATGATGATTCCGCAAATAACTGCTCCTGCTCGCTTGCGGAGTGGTGTTTTTGAGCGTGATTATGAGGATGAATTATACTGGCATTTGGGGTTCGCCATGACTGGTTCTATCGCCGCAAGTGGAAATGTGATGAGCCTGGTCGACAATTCGGGTAAGGGCAGATCTCTTCCGGTGGAGGCATTCTTTTTCTCTCGCTTGTTTAAGGATTGTACAAGTCTGACGCAAGCCCCGGAACTTCCCGCCACGAAGTTGTGGTATGGATGTTATAGCAAGATGTTCTTTGGTTGCACCAATCTGAAGAGCGCTCCTTTACTCCCTGCCAAAGAATTAAGCGAGCGATGTTATGCGGGAATGTTCGCTGGTTGCTCAAGTTTGGTCAAGGCCCCTGAACTCCCTGCTGATTCCATGGCGGAGAATTGTTACTATGGAATGTTCAATGACTGTACTAGCTTGACACAGGCTCCGACACTTCCTGCTGCTGCATGTGCTCAGGGTTGCTTCCAACACATGTTCAATGGCTGCTCAAACCTCTCTCAAATCAAGGTGAACTTCTCTGAGTGGTCGGAGGATGAGTATGGAACAGCTACGGATACTTGGGTCGAGGGCGTCGCTCCAACGGGCACCTTCATTTGCCCGAAGGAATTGCCTGCAGAGTATGGCGTAAGCAAAATACCTGAAGGTTGGAGGGTGGCCTATTTGAACGAAGAGTGGGGTGATGACATGCCGCTTTCTTGTGACTTCTTCACTTGGACCGAAAACCTCACCATCTGTGTACGTGGAGTCGATGGACTTGTCGAAGTATACAACCTTAATGGACAATTGTTGCGCACCGCACAGGCTTCGGCGAGCGAAACGCTAAACTTCACCATGCCTTCCGAAGGGGTGTATGTCGTTAAAACCGCTACGGGAAGTGTGAAGGTGGAATTGTGAGACATGTGATCGGTGAATGATTGATCTAGCAGGGGCGCCACAAGGAGGTGCCCCTGTTTTGTTTGTGCCGCCCGAATGAACCAAGACTCGTTATCCGACTTGATTATACTGTTTGTGTAATTTTTTGATTGATAATGTTGTAAAAATATTGTTTCTTTCTTATATTTGATAATCAGGTGATTGGGATGGTTGCTTGTTGTTTAATAAAAAAACTAATAGTATGAACGGGAAAAATTTTTTATGTGCAAGTCTATTCGGGATGTTTATGCTTGCGATTGTATGCTCTGGATGTGAAAAAAACGATGATGAAAAGGATAATTCGGTGAAATCTGTCGTCGGGACGTGGAAGTATGTGAAGCATGAAAATATATACGATGGAGGCGTCAGGGAGGTGGATGTGCCCTCGAATGTATGGCTCTTCTCTTTTCAGGAAGATGGAACGTACGAGGAATATAACGCCAATACTCCTTCTTTCCGTATGAGTGGTACGTATGTGTTAGATTCTGATACGCTGTCTCTGTTGCGTAATGAAAAGACGGAACAATATGCGGTTGCGTTAGGAAACAATGGACAGATGCTTGAAATGCGCTGGACTATAGTGGGAGGGGACATCGATAGCGAAGAGGCGAAAACCACATTGTGTATATCATATTATGAGAAACAGTGATCTGTGATCTTTGTAAAATATTTGGAGGCTGGCTTATTCTTGATAAGCCAGCCTCCGTTGCTTTTGTGGATGTCTCTATTTGCCTGTGATTACAAACTAGGGAGGTGCAATCCCCTAATAATCTCTAATCATTCTAAAACACATGTCCTCGGTTAGAAGTTCAATGACAGTCCCAAGCCGTTCCCCTTCAGGCTCAGCCGAAACTCGAACGCTGAGTTCTTCGGCACACATTGTTCGTTGTACAGACCGATGGACTTGCGCCTTGAAACGTAGCCTGTGGCTAATAGCGGGATGGCGGTCGTCTCAAGCAGCACTGCCGGCACCAAAGTCGCGATGCCTAGCGCCAATGCTCCGTCGTTGTATGTGTAGTAACCTCCTCTTGCATGGTAACGCTCGGATTTCGCGTAGGAGATGAATGAGATGGTGGACATCATCTCGCAGGTAAAACCGGTTATGGCCAATGTCCATCCGCTCTTCACCCTTTTCGTGCCGGATTGCCACTTCTGGTAGGCGATAGGACAATTGGTATATAAGAATCTTCCATACTCCTTCTTGTCCATGGTCAGGTCTCCTAACACGTATTGCCCTTTTACACGGTCGAGCATCGGGTATGTAGGCTCTTCCTTGGGTGAAATGCTCCCCTCACTATCGATGGGGGCTAACGTGTTTGCGCTAACGGTCGCGGTTGCGCTGTCATTGGCGCTTGTGCTGACGTTTGCGCTTGTGCTGATGCTTGCGCTTTCGCTATTACTGGTACTTTCCACGACGGTGCTCTTTTCTTCCTTCTGTGTGAAGGATTCAACATCCCCATTCCCGTAGGTGATGGTGCGTATGTCCGATTTGTAGATGACGAAGGTAGGGCCATCCAAGTAGTTCAGTTTCTTGTACTTGACTTCTGTCGGTGTTACCTCAAGGATCTTCGCCTCGATGGAGCCTGAACTATTCAAAACGATTACGTCCTTCGCCGAGCCTGCCATGAACTGCCCCGCCATAAGCAGCAAGAGGAGTATTTTTTTCTTCATGATCGATCAATATGGTTGTTGCTTTAAGAATTCACACATGTATTCATCCCAGTGATGGCCACTTGCTATTTTATTTTTACGAAGACGTTCGCAATATCTCTCGACAGATTATCCAATTCATCATTGACTGCACTTTGGTATCTCTTTGAGGAGGATGTCTTACGTTGATGCCAAAAATTGAAATAGAACTTGCCTGTATTGTCTATGGCATACCCGGAAATACGCATGGTCTGTGCGCCCGCGCCGAAACCAACCCATGCGCGTGCAGCTCTGCTCCCCATGTCTACGTGGTCGAATTTCGGAACGAAAAGCACTGAATTATCTTTCATAGACAACTCGTCGAAATTTTTCACTTGGAAGATGTTCATGTTTGGAAATTTCTTGCGTATTGCCATCTCAATCCTTGAGTTGAAAGATTCTACCCCCTCCACTAATGGTTCGTATTGGTTGTCGCTTTTGTCAGGGTAGGTTATTTTAGAGTCATCTACTTTCATTATATAGAGATTCTCAACTTTGTCGAAATTGATGCGAGATACAATGTTGATATAGTCTAACCAATCGTTCCAATCCCTTGTCTCTGTTCCTTGCGGGTATGTTTTTTCATCATATATGAATTGACCGTTGGCCACAATTTCTGCTTGCTTCGAATTGTCTCTGTTTGAAATATTCCCACCGAAATTTTGCACTTCACCATTGTCGTAGATTACCGTAACCACCTCGGAAGTCTTAATTACGAATTGCGGTCCGTTGGGATTTGATGTTTTCTTGTATTTGATATATTCTGAGGATACCTCTTCGATGTTTGCATCAATCTTTTTTTTGTCAGTTGTGACAATTATGTCTGCTCCGTAAGCTATTCCACTAAAGAACAATAGGGGTAATGCTAAATATTTCGTATTCATTTTACTGTTTTTTATATTTTCCTCAAATGTACAAAAAAATGTTTTTCCGAAACTAAATGGGTGGCTCAAAACAAAAAAGGTGAGACCGAAGCCTCACCTTTCGTATGATCCGGTCCGGTTACGCTTGGCGAATCGGACGGTTCCCCATAACTCTCTTGGCTATAATTCCACCTTGACGCTTTCCGTGCCCGACTTGACGATGTAGACGCCTCTTTGTGGCACAGTAATCGATCCTGTATCGTCTCCTGCGGCTTTCCTCGCCACAAGTTCACCGTTGAGGCCATAGACTTCAACCGCTTTCTCTGTGCCTTGGTAGTGGATGGTGAGGTCGACGGCCCAGACACTGAATCTGTTATTCGTGAGGGGTGTCACCGTGCCATTTGTTTCTTCCTTGTACACTACTGTCCACCCTTCAGGTATTTTGCTTGCGCCATATTCGATAGGAAGTTCTTTTGGGCAGATGAAGGTTCCTGTCGGAGCCACATCATTGAGCCAATTGACGGTGCTATTGCCCCACTCGGTGAAAGATACTTCGATTTTGTCCACGCAATGACACTCGGAGAACATTTCCCAGAAACAACTGGAACTTAAAGAATCGGCCAATAACACTGGCGCTGTTTTCAGATTGGTGCATTTCTCGAACATGTTGTAATAACAGAACATAGGTGCATCACGAGAAGGCAGTGCGGGTGCTTCTGTCAGTTCGGTACACTCGCAGAACATGCTTTCGTAACAACCTTCCTCCAGTGTGGTGGCGGGTAGTTCCGGTGCCTTTGTCAATCCGGTGCAACCGCAAAACATGGCTTGATAGCAGTAAGGAGCGACAACATCCGGCAGTGTCGGAGGCTCCTTTATCCCCGTGCATCCTTTGAACATATATGCATAACATTGTTTATCCAATACCGTGGCTGGCAATTCTGGCACTTGAGTAAGTGATGTGCAATTCTGGAACATTCCTAAATAACACTCCTCCGCCAAGGTCATGGCTGGCAATTCTGGGGCGGATGTCAAATTAGTGCATCCGGAGAACATATATTCATAACATCCCGGCTTCAATACGGTGGCAGGCAGTATGGGGGCTTGTTTTATCCCCGTACAACCATTAAACATGGCTTGGTAGCAATTCCACGCTAATATTGTCACGGGCAATTCCGGTGTGGACGTTAGACCGGTGCATCCGGAGAACATGCCACAATAACACCTATATGTCAGTTGGGTGGCTGGCAATTCTGGCGTTTCTGTCAAACTTGTACAGCCCTTAAACATACACCAGTAGCAACTCTCCATTAACTTTGTGGCGGGTAGGGCGGGCGCTTGGGTGAGGCTCGTGCATCCGTCAAACATCATCTCGTAACAATTGTTCCCCAATTTTGTCGCAGGCAAGTCGGGTGCTTGCTTCAGTCCCGTACATCCTTGAAACATCATCTTATAGCAATCGTTCTCTAGTTCCATTGCTGGCAATTCTGGCGCTTTCTCTAAGATCACACAACCACTGAACATGCTTTTGTAGCAACTATATCTTAATGTGGTGGCAGGTAATTCCGGCGCTTCCGTTAGGGAAACGCAATCCGAGAAAAGACTTGCGAAACAGTAGTTGGAAGGTATCGTCGTGCTGACTCCTTTCCTGTCCAAAAGACTCATCACACTGCCACTTGCCGAGATGTGACCTTCCATCACAAATTTTGTGTATTTGTCTTCCCATGCCGAATTGCTCTCCGAGAATCCTTCAGGGTTCATGCCCCTTAGTAATGCCTTGTCTCCTTTGTTCTCCAAAACGACCTTCTCGTTCGCTTTCAATCTCCTCCAGGTCTTACCGTTATTGATGGAGTATTGAATGTCTGGATCATTGTTGATATTCGCTATGCTGAAGGAGGAACCTTCCTCTTCGGCGGTGAAAGTCAAATAGTTGGGGGTGCTATCCGTTTCTCCTATCTCCTCGAAGTATGCCACTACGTTCAGCGTGTCGTCTGCCGCTATTCCCTGTATGTCCTTTTCAAGTTGTCCGCCGTGTGAGTATATAACACCCGAGGTGTCTCCGTTGCTCCAATGGCTGAAGATGTAGCCTTCCTTGGGTGTCGCCACCGCATAGATGGAATCCTCTTGGCATGCCATCAATTGGTTGGGTTGGATATGGGTGGTGTCCATAAATGCGCCTCCTAAGCTAAACACCTCGACTGCCCCCATCTCCTCTTCGTCGGAGCGGAATACGACGCTTTTACATGGTATAGGCTCTTTCTTGAAGTGTGCCACCAGCGTGTCGTTGCCCACAATGGTGTCGGTTGAGTAGCCGTGGATGGACTCCCAGTAGTCAAACTCGTAGCCGTCGTTTGCCTCCGCGAACTTCTCTATCTTTTGCCCTTCGATGCCACAGAAATGGTTGTTTGTCCTTCCTTTGTTACTGTCATCCGGATAAATGGATATGCAGAAGGTGTCCTTCGCTGGCTCGAAGTATGCGGTGTATTTTATCGTGTCGCAACCTGAATGGATTTTGATGGTGGGGCGTTTGTTGCCCGTGTTCCATTCTACGAACTGGTATCCTGCTTTGGCTTGGGCGCTCAGTGTGATAGTCTGTGTTTCACTCCACGTCACTGTGTAATGGTTCTCTATCGTATCCGTTCCAATTTGTGCGGTGACTGTGCCTTGCTCTTCGTCCGCCGACTCGACTATTAGGTGGGTGGCGTCCTCCTCGAAATAGGCCACGAGCGAGTCGCTTCCCTTCTTCCTCCATATGCGGGGGTTGGTGGTGTCCCCATCGCTCCAGTGGGAGAATCGGGCGCATAATCTAGAGCTTACGTATACTTGTACTATGGTGGAGTCTGCGAACTTGCCTCCACCCGAAACGACTCCTATCTGAGAGTTCGATGATGATACGGCAAGATAATTGTTGAGCGAGTCTGGCACGAAGTAAGCCACTGTGAACAGCGTGTCTTCTGCCGTTATTCCCTGTATTCCCTTTTCAAGTAGTCCACTGTATGAGCGTATAACTTTCGAGGTGTCTCCGTTGTTCCAATGGATGAAACTGTAGCCTTCCTTCGGTGTTGCCACAGCGTAGATGGAATCACCTGGGCAAAATATTAACCGGTTGGGCTGTATATGGGTGGTGTCCATAAATGCGCCGCCTAAGCTGAACACCTCGACCGTTCCCATCTCCTCTTTGTCGGAGAGGAATACGATGGTTTTACATGGTATTGTCGCTTTTTTGAAATGTGCCACCAGTGTGTCGTTGCCTACAATGGTGTCGGTCGAATAGCCGTGGATGGACTCCCAATAGTCAAACTCGTAGCCGTCGTTTGCCTCCGCGAACTTCTCTATCTTTTGCCCTACGATGCCATAGAAATAGTTGTTTGTCCTTCCTTTGTTACTGTCATCCGGATAAATGGATATGCGGAAGGTGTCCTTGGCTGGTTCAAAGAGTGCGACTGCCCTCAGTGAGTCGCCTGCGGGGATGCTTCTTACGATTTGCTCGAAGTCGCCGAAAGAGGTGCCGATGATGTTTGAAGTGTCTCCATCGTTCCATTGTGAGAACTGATAACCCTCTTTTGGGGTGGCTGTCACGTACAATGAGTCCGAGTCGCAGAATTCCAGCCAATCTCCTTCAATATAGGAGGTGTCCGGCTCGTCGGGGTGACCAATGTGATATATTGTTATCTTCCCCATTTCATTGTCGCTTGATTGAAATGATAAATACTTGCAATTGGTGCGCTGTGCGTCATCTGCGGCCCATGCGCAGAAATTTCCGACAGAAATGACAAAGAAGCATAAGAGTAATACTAAGTTTTTTTTCATGAAGCTAAATTTTTTCATGATGCTATTGGCTTTTAATGTTTATATCTTTTGGTCGCTTTCCAAACCAATCTTTCAAATCGTTGTAATGATATTAATCGGATGAACTGCTGTACAAAGATAGTAAATGATGATAATAATCGACAAATGCGCATTCTTTTTTGAGAGGACAATATCCCCTGATTGTGTGGTTCGTCCCAAAACAAACAAGGAGCAGAATGTCGATCTTCTGCTCCTTGTCATATCTGAATTAGAATTTTTATTTATCGAATCCTTTTGTGGGCATTATCCCACTCTGGAACCGTTCGCCACCTTCTTGGATACGGAGGTGACCACCAGCTTGCCGTCCTTGTCTACAGCCGACATGATCATGCCTTGGCTTTCGAGACCCATCATCTTGCGGGTAGGGAAGTTCGCCACGAAGAGAACCTGCAAGCCTACCAATTCCTGCGGATCCGGGTAAGACTTCGCGATGCCGGAAAGGATGGTGCGTCCGCCCAAACCGTCGTCAATCTTGAACTGGAGCAGCTTGTCCGACTTAGGCACTTTCTGGCATTCCAGGATGGTGCCGACACGGATGTCCAGCTTGGCGAAGTCGTCGATGGTGCTCTGTCCCTCGATCGGCTCTGGCTGCCAGCTGCTGGCCTCGTTCTCCTTCTTGATGTTCTCCAGACGCTTCATTTGCGCATCGATGGCCTCGTCCTCGATCTTCTCGAAGAGGAGCTCCGCCTTGCCGAGTTGCGCACCCGTCTGCAGCAAATCGATCTTGCCCAATTGGTTCCAATCGAATGAGTTCATGTTCAGCATCTTGCGAAGTTTCTCCGAAGAGAATGGCAGGAATGGCTCGAATGCGATGGCGAGGTTGGCTGCGATCTGCAGACCGATGTGGAGGATGGACGATGTGCGGTCCATGTCCGTCTTGGAGAGTTTCCAAGGCTCGGTCTCCGCCAAGTATTTGTTTCCGATGCGGGCCAGGTTCATCGCCTCCTTCTGCGCGTCGCGGAACTTGAAGTTATCGAGTAGTTGCTCCAACTTCTCCTTCACGTCGGCGAACTCTTGCAAAGTGGCCTTGTCGTAGTCGGTCAGCCCCTTCAGTTCAGGCACTTTCCCTTCGAAATACTTCTGTGTCAGCACCAGCGCGCGGTTCACGAAGTTACCGTAGATGGCCACCAACTCGTTGTTGTTGCGGGCCTGGAAATCCTTCCATGTGAAGTCGTTGTCCTTCGTCTCAGGCGCATTGGCCGTCAACACGTAGCGCAAGGTGTCTTGCTTGCCAGGGAAGTCCACCAGGTATTCGTTCAACCAAACCGCCCAGTTGCGGGAGGTGGATATCTTGTCGCCCTCCAGGTTGAGGAACTCGTTGCTTGGCACGTTGTCCGGCAGGATGTAGCTGCCCTCCGCCTTCAGCATGGAAGGGAAGACGATGCAGTGGAATACGATGTTGTCCTTGCCGATGAAGTGTACGAGGCGGGTCTCCGGATCCTTCCACCACTTCTCCCAGTTGCCGAACTTCTCAGGGTTGTTGTCGCACAGCTCCTTGGTGTTGCTGATGTAGCCGATAGGGGCGTCGAACCACACGTAGAGCACTTTGCCCTCGGCGCCTTCCACAGGCACAGGGATACCCCAATCCAAGTCGCGGCTCACGGCACGGGGTTGCAGACCGTTGTCCAACCAACTCTTGCACTGTCCGTAGACGTTCGTTCTCCACTCCTTGTGGTCGTCGAGGATCCATTTGCGGAGCCATCCCTCATGCTTGTCCAACGGCAGGTACCAGTGTTTCGTCTTGCGCATGACCGGTTTGGCGCCGGACAGCTTGCTGACTGGGTTGATCAGCTCCTCAGGGGAGAGGGCGCTACCGCACTTCTCGCATTGGTCGCCGTAAGCGCCTTGCGCGTGGCAGCGTGGACATTCGCCCACGATGTAGCGGTCCGCCAAGAACTGCTTCGCCTCCTCGTCGTAGTATTGCTCGCTCTCCTTCTCGATGAACTCGCCCTTGTCGTAGAGCGTGCGGAAGAAGTCGGAAGCCACCTTGTGGTGCACGTTGGAGGTGGTGCGGGAGTAGATGTCGAACGAGATGCCGAACTCCTGGAAGGAGTCCTTGATGATCTTGTGGTAGCGGTCCACCACGTCTTGTGGGGTGCAGTTCTCTTTCTTCGCCCGGATCGTGACCGGTACGCCGTGCTCGTCGGAGCCGCCGATGAATACCACATCCTCACCCTTCAGACGGAGATAGCGGACGTAGATGTCCGCTGGCACGTATACACCCGCCAGGTGACCGATGTGTACGGGACCGTTGGCGTATGGCAGGGCCGATGTGACCGTTGTTCTTTTGAATTTCTTATCCATATCGTTATTAATTATTTATTCTTTTTCTATCGCATGCTGAAACGGAGTGCAAAGTTACAAAAAATCGTGGAATAATTAGTGACAATGTTTTCTGTTTCGTGGAAGAGGGTGGAGGATTTTTTGTTTGGTTTGTGGAAGGATTGTAAATGTTTACTATTTAGCTATTTACGATTTACTATTTGGGTGTTTGATTTACTATTTGGGTGTTTGATTTACTATTTAGCTATTTACGATTTACTATTTTTGAGGATCCTCATCTTTGGGGCGATTGTTGTGGAAGGGGAAACAATGGTTGGAAACGTTGGGGGGTGCAAAAAAACAGGGGTTTCAGGAGATGTTTGCGCGTCTGTAATGATGGCGCATTCTGTTTTTGGGGGATTAGAATCTCTTTTCTGAGAGTATGTTTTTTGTTTGTTAATTGTTTCCAACTACAGGTATGCCAAGTTGTTTGCATATTTTCTTCGCCAATATGTCTGATATTTCATTGTGTATGGGGATAATTGTCTGTGCTCCGGTTTCGAGGTTTTTGAACTGTGCGTGGCTCCCCTTTTGCCTTCCGGTAGGATAACAATTATATTGGCGTAAGTGCTTCAATAACTTTTCCTTTTTCATACCGAAACATTACGATGTAATACTTTTCTCCCCCTATATTTTTCCCTTGTTTCTTCTTTCTGACATAAAATGGCGAGTTCGATGGCTTCCTTCATGTTCGCCATCAATTCCTTCAATGTTTTGCCTTGACTCATGGCGGATGGGACTTCGCAGCATTGCCCCACATACCACCCATTATCGTCTTTCTCTATGACAACAGAGTACTTCATGATTGTTAGTTTTTTTTGTTAATGTTTCTACCGTTTGTTTAGTGCAAATGTACTTTTTTTTTCTTTGATTCACAACGGATTTTCAGTTCTCGTTGCTGTTTGTTCCTAACTTTTTTATCCTACTGCCAACGCATATAGTTCGTGAAAATAAGTGATGATTTGAAAACATATAATGGGTTGAATATCAAATGATGGAAAAATAATATGCAAAAATGATGGTTTAAAGTGAATATTGGTTATATTTGTGGGATATTTAAGATGTTTTTAGACGAAAAAGAAAAAAGATGAATGTAATTACTAAGACGATCGCTTTGCCTGACGGCCGTACGATCAGTATCGAGACGGGTAAGTTGGCGAAGCAAGCGGACGGCGCTGTCGTAGTGAAAATGGGCAACACTATGGTGTTGGCGACAGTGTGTTCCGCGAAAGAAGCAGTACCGGGAACGGATTTCATGCCGTTGACGGTGGAGTACAAAGAGAAGTTCGGCGCGTACGGACGATTCCCAGGCGGTTTTACGAAGAGGGAGGGAAAAGCCTCCGATTATGAGATTTTGACGGCACGTCTGATCGACCGTGCCCTCAGACCTTTGTTCCCGGACAACTACCATGCGGAAACTTTCGTGACGGTGAATATGATTTCCGCGGATGGTGTGGACCAACCGGATGCGTTGGCGGGTCTCGCGGCTTCGGCTGCGTTGGCTGTTTCCGACATCCCGTTCAACGGACCTATCTCGGAGGTGCGTGTGGCTCGTATCGACGGCCAGTTCGTGATCGACCCTACTTTCGAGCAATTGGAGAAAGCCGATATGGATTTGATGGTCGGCGCTACTTACGAGAATATCATGATGGTGGAAGGTGAGATGGACGAGGTGTCTGAACAAGACCTCCTCAACGCCCTCAAGGCGGCTCACGAAGCTATCAAACCTATGTGCCTCGTACAAAAAGAACTGACGAAGGAGGTCGGCAAAGAGACCAAACGTGAGTACTGCCACGAGGAGAATGACGAGGAGTTGGAGAAGGACGTTTGGGCTAAGTGCTATGACAAGGCCTATGCGCTCGCCACTTCCGCTAACACGGATAAGCATGACCGCGAGGAGAAATTCAGCGCGGTGAAGACTGAATATATCGAGTCTTTGAACCTCAGCGAGGAGGATCTGGAGGCTAAGGCCGGCATGATCGACCGCTACTACCACGCTGTCGAGAAGGAGGCTATGCGTCGTTCTATCTTGGACGAGGGCAAGCGTCTCGATGGTCGTACCACGACGGACATCCGCCCTATCTGGTGCGAAGTGGGTTACCTCCCTGGCCCTCACGGATCGGCTATCTTCACCCGTGGTGAGACGCAGTCCTTGACGACTTGTACCTTGGGTACGAAGCAGGACGAGAAGCTGATCGACGAGGTGCTCGTGCATGGCAAGGAACGTTTCTTGTTGCACTATAACTTCCCTCCATTCTCAACGGGTGAGGCGAAGGCGCAACGTGGTGTGGGCCGTCGTGAGATCGGTCACGGTCACCTCGCTTGGCGTGCCTTGAAGCGTATGATCCCTGCTGATTATCCATATTGCGTACGTATCGTTTCCGATATCATGGAGTCTAACGGTTCTTCTTCCATGGCTACTGTCTGCGCTGGTACGCTGGCGTTGATGGATGCGGGTGTGAAGATCAAGAAGCCTGTTTCCGGTATCGCGATGGGTCTGATCACCGACAAGGGTAACGTGAAGTATTCTGTGCTCTCCGATATCTTGGGCGATGAGGATCACCTCGGTGATATGGACTTCAAGGTGACGGGTACGAAGGATGGTATCACGGCTACCCAGATGGATATCAAGGTGGACGGTCTCTCTTACGAGATCTTGGAGAAGGCTCTGAACCAAGCTAAGGCTGGTAGATTGCATATCTTGGGTAAGATCGAGGAGACGATCGCTGAACCTCGCGCTGACCTCAAGCCACACGCTCCACGCATCGTCACCTTCGATATCCCGAAGGATATGATCGGTGCTGTGATCGGCCCTGGTGGAAAGATCATCCAAGACATCCAAGAGAAGTCTGGCGCTACGGTTTCCATCGAGGAGACGGACGGCAAGGGACACGTGGAAGTGGCCGCTACCAACAAGGAGTCTTTGGACAACGCTGTGTCACGCATCAAGGCTATCGTTGCTGTTCCGGAGGTCGGAGAGACCTACGAGGCAAAGGTGAAGTCTATCATGCCTTACGGCGCGTTCGTAGAGTTCATGCCTGGTAAAGAGGGCTTGCTCCACATCTCTGAGATCGAGTGGAGACGTATCGAGAAGATGGAAGATACGGGCATGAAGGAGGGTGATATGATCACCGTCAAATTGCTCGACATCGATGCTAAGACGGGTAAGTTCAAACTCTCCCACAAAGCATTGCTCCCTCGTCCACAACGTGAGGAGAAGAAAGAGAACTAAAAAACGGGGAGGCTTGCCTTCCTCAACCATATCGAAAGAGGAATCGTCTTCGGATGATTCCTCTTTTTTGTGGCTTGCGATGAATTTGTGCAAAAAAAATGTAGGGGCGAAAAATTTTTCGCCCCTACATGATGTGGTTCCAATATATCGTCTCGACAAATATTATTTCACGATTTCATGCAGATAGAAGAACCCTAACATCCAACGGAAGATGCGGCAGGTGTAATAGTGATCGTCATAGATGCCTTGTTTGTATTTCTCTGGTATCTCTTCTTCTTCAGGAATGCGGGTGAGGTATCCTCCTTCAATCTCCACGTGCCACTCCTCAAAGTCCCATACATCTTTCGCTCCTTCGTGTGGAATGATCGCGAAGTGAAGATTATGGAGGTAATTCCTCTTCATTACTATGTTTGGATTATGAGGGTGAACCATTTCCTTCGAAGCTTCCTTTTTCGAGATGCCGCAGAAGTAGATGGCTTGGTAATTGTCCGTCTCGTCAAAAGTCATTGTGGTCTCATTGTTGAAGTTCGGGTTTTTCAAGCCGAATTTCTTGCTGTATGGTCCGTGAATACAGTTCTGACAATGCTGCAGAATGTTGGGTGTGCGTACATACTTTGCCCACAGCGTGAGGAAACGCTTGCTGTCGATGTTGTGCTTGATTGTGATCATGGTATTTGTAGAAAATAAATGTTATTGACGCTATCCGGTGATATTCCCAGTCTTATACTATTGGGCTTCTGCCTAGTCAGGATTTCAGCAAAATGCCTTTCCAATCCATGGATTTCTCCCCACAGATTGGTGCAAATATATAATAGTTTTTTTATTCCGTACATATTTGTGTGTTTTTAATTGAATTGCACAGGTGTTTAATGTCTATTGTTGCCAATTGTCGCCCCTGATCACCCCCACCTCTTCCATAAAACACTCCTGTGTAATTTTTTCATACGAACGATTGATATATTGCTTTTCTTTCCTTATCTTTACGTTCCGAGTAATCGGATGATGGCAAGGGATGGATGTGAGGGCGCCGCAAAAAGCGCTCTTCCGTTAGGGACGGTGACAAATGGAAAATGGACGCCTGGATCATTGACAATAGGACAGATGTCCCTCGTGTCGTAAGCGTGATGGAATTTAGTAACTAAACAAATAATACAATGAGTTTTATGTCTTTTTTAGGTGAAAAGTTAAGAGAAAATCTCTCTGGAGGATGTAAGCATCCTGTTTCGAAACTTAAATGGGCGATAACGTTAAGCCTATTCCTTTTTGTGTCGTGGCAAAATGCTTCGGCTATTTCCAGTTGGGAAGACAACCGTGATTTGGATGAAATCAGGTGGGAGCCGGATTCGGGTAGAATCCACTACAAGATACGTGTGTTCCAGACTTGGGGAGGCTCGGATAATACCCCTTGTGGATGGACCGACTCCCTGTCTCCTCTCATATTGACCCAAAACACGGCGGCGAAACATCAGATTTCCATTCAGTTGAATGAAGATGGATCGTCTGAGAATCAGACTTTTATCGATGGAAGAAAACTGATGTTTACGGTGACGGACGAAAAGATGACGGTTGACGGAAAGAGTCATACGCTCCGTTTCCTGGAGTTTAATGTCCCTGTCTCTCAGGAGGATATAGGGAAGGAGATCTCCATTGATTTAAAAGGATTGTGGTGGAGGTACGGTGCCACCGCTGTGGATGAAACTATCAACGAACCTTCTTACCGCAAGCTTACGCTGAATCAAGCGAAGGATCCTGGGTTGGAAATCACTAAGGTCTATTATGGTTGTAGCTCGGAAGCGAATAACCCGATGATCTATTTTGATTGGAAGCGAAAGGAAACAACGGGTATTCATGCCTATGGTGTTGTTAGCCTGTGCGAGGCGGATTCTTCCCATAGCACCTCTATTCAAGGCCATACGCATCAATCGGTGAGCGGCACTTCTCCGTTTTCCGTGGTGGCCTATACTTCCCCCTATCATGATTTGAAAAAATCCTATACGTACAAAATCATACAGGAAACCGATTTGATGGTGAATAATAATGGCATCGAAAGCCATCTGACATATGTCTATGAGTCCAACAAGGTGGTGGTGAACGCCTATCCTCAGGTGTCTGATATCTCTTGTAGGCTCGCAAATGACTCTACCATATCCTGCGACTGGAGTATCGCTGTCGCACCGAGCGAAAATTATGATGACGGATCCTTCCTCCTGACGATCAATAAGATTGTGGAGGATAGCGTGGTGGAGAGTAAAACCGCTGAAATAGCTTATGAGCCGGGTGTGACGGATTATTCTTATCCTCTGACTATCACGAAGACGAGCGCTAAATACGAGTTCTCTGTCGTGCGTTCATCGACGAAGGATCTGAGCTGTTACGACAAGTTCAGGAAGTCTGTTGCCGTGACCATAAACGCCGGTTTCCCGGCCTATCCGAAGAACCCTCATGCGTCACTCGCCGCCTATCCAGCAGGGGTGAAGATCTCATGGGAAAAGGGAGGCGATGTCTGGATGAAGAATTCTCTCTTCGTCGTTAGCCGAACTAACTTGGCCACCTCGGAAGTCACTAAGGATACTTTGACGAAGGCTGATTTCGAGGCTTTGTCATATATCGATCATGCCGCACCTTGCGGTTCATATTCGTATGAGTTGATCTATAAGCAGGTCGGCGACGAAGAGGAACATGTGCTGGCGATCAGCGAGGAGGTGACAACGTTGGGTTGCGAAGGCGAAGATCCTTTGGTGTTGACCATCCTTGACGGCGCCAATGGCAAGACGAATCTGCAGCTGGACCCAACCAAGTCGTTTAAGTTCAGGTTCGTGCCGGACGAGAGCTGGTTGATCGGCTCCGTCTCCTTCAATGGCGAGGATGTGACGAACCAGTCGCAGGAGGGTTTCTTCGAGGTGCCGGGTCTGGTGAAGAACTCGACGCTGTCGGTCGTTTATAGGATAAAAGTGACTTCCCCTGCGCCACGCTTATCCAATACTTGGGTGCGTGTTTGGACAAATGAAGGGAACTTAATCATTAAGGATGCGCCGCTTGGCTCGGATGTGACCATCACCGATATGATGGGTAGTGCGGTTTACTCGGGCAAGGTCGTTTCCGACGAGATGACGATCGATTCGATCGGGTCCGGAATCTTCTTGGTGAATGTGGCAGGCGAAGTGTTCAAGGTCTCCCTTTAAACTGCTTAGAGATAGGAAAATAGATTGATAACTAATATAATTGCCAAATATGAAATTAGTGTCTTTTTCAAGAGAGAGTCTGAATGTGAAATCCTCCGTTTGGAGCGATCATCTCTCTTCAAAACTTAAATATTTTTTGTTGTTCGCTCTTTGCCATGTCTTCATGTCCCAAAGCGCTTCCGCCATCAGCGGGTGCTCATGGTCGTCGTATAGCGACCTCGACGAGGTCACATGGGATCCGGAAAATGGTGTGATCCACTATAAGATCCGTGCTTATCAGACGTGGGGAGGAGAAGGTAATGCGCGTTGCTGTTGGGGCGTGGATGGTGATCCGCTCACGTTGACGCAAAAAAGTTCAACCACTCATGTCATCAAGATTTTAACCGATGAAGAAGGGAAAGACAATGGAAGTACGATAGACAAAAGGAAGTTGCAGTTTGATGTAGTTCCCGAAAAGGCGCCTTCCGCACAAGGGGGTAGTGACGAGTCGACTCGTTTTTATGTGTTTGACGTGCCTGTCTCTCAGGCGGATTTAGGGAAAACCATCACCATCAGTTTGCAAGGACATTGGTGGAAAAAAGGAGGATTGGGAGAAGGTGTAGACGAGGATTATGATGAGCCTAACTTCCGCAGGGTCACGCTGACCTATCCGGCCGACCCGGGTCTGCAGATAACCAAGGTTTATTATGATTGTGCGCCTGCCACGAACGGGAAGACCGCACCGGCGATCTATTTCGATTGGAAACGTAATAACACTTCTACGTGGATCGCCACCGAGGGAGCGGTTTTTTTGTGTGAAGGCGGATCCACAGAGCAAACGAGCAATGCTGGTTCTACCGCTCGCTATGCGAGGACGGAGCCTTCCCCTTTCTATGTGGGAGTTGCGGCAGGCAGAGAAAACTATCACAACACGAATAATTACTACACGTATAAGTTGAGGCATGAGTTGGAACTGCAAATAGAAGCCAATGGTATCCAAAGCAATATCTTGTATGCGTTTGAATCCAATACGGTGGAGGTGAACGCCTATACCCAAGTGTCATCCGTGAACGTGGAGCAGAAAGATGATGGGACATTCTTGACATGGAAGATACCGTCCGCTCCTGCAGCTCATTTTGATAAGAGTCCTTTCATTGTGACAATGACTAGAATGACGGAGAAGGATACGACGGAAGAGAAGATAGAGGTCCCATATGCGGCAAGCATGACGGATTATTCGTACAAGATTCCTACCTATGTGGGAAAGGTTGAATATCTCTTCTCGGTGGAACGTGGTACCACGAAGGATTTGGAATGCTTTAGTGCCTTTAAAAAGCAACTCTCTGTAACCATGGCTTATGGTGACCATGTATATCCTGACGCGCCAAAGGCGAAAGTGTCTTCTGATCAATCCACTGTGGAGATATCTTGGGGAAAGACAGGAAGGATATGGACGGAAGGCACACGGTTTGTGCTTAGCAGAGCAAATTTGAACGACCGCTCGTATATGGAGATCACGCTTCCGAAAGAGGTGTTTGTCAAGGGATCTTACGTGGACACTGTTGATTTCTGTAGCTCCTATGACTATGAGCTCATCCTCGTGCCAGGTCAAGGGGCGGAGAGAAAGGATTTGCCTGTGGGTGAAGTCACGACGGGTGGTTGCCCTTCCGTATTCCTGACCCTTCATGACGGTTCGAGCGGCAAGACGGACATATTGATCGATCAATGCAATACGTTCAAGGCCGGTTTTGTGCCTGACGAAGGCTGGGTTATCGAGTCTGTCTCCTACAACGGCGCGGATGTGACCGACCAGTTGCAGGATGGCTATTATAATACACCGGAGGTGACGGAGAATTCAACTTTGTCCGTAGTCTATAAGCAGAAGATTCTCACGGATGCGCCAATGACCGCCAACACGTCGACGCACGTATGGACGAGCGATAGGCAGGTGGTTATCGGTAATGCTCAGATAGGCACGGAAGTGGTTGTCATGGATTTGATGGGCCGTCTGGTTTATTCAGGCAAGGTCGATTCGGATGAGATGACGATCGACACGCTCGGCTCAGGCATTTTCGTCGTGAAGGTGGGGGCCGAAGTGTTCAAAGTCTCCCTTTAAGTAGTTTTTTGAAGATTTAGGTATATCCATAGGATTGCGCTTTCGCGGTGCGATCCTATGGATATTTGTTTTTCCATGGCTTCCTGCAAGTGGAGGAACCCTCTCATCCGTCGTGGGAAGCCGCATGCGTAATAGTGATTCCTAGGGATGGGACCTGTTGGCGAACTTGGGTTCGTGGGAGGTGAAAAATCTTTTTGATTATCCGCTGTTTTTTATGTAGATTTGCAAATTATTATTAATGGAAATAAGTGACTAATGGCACAGAAACTGTGGGATAAAGGTAAGGCGACCAATGCGGAGATAGAGAAGTTCACGGTGGGTCGCGACCGCGAGATGGATATTTTTTTGGCGAAGCACGATGTGATTGGCTCGATGGCGCACATCACGATGCTGGAGTCAATCGGATTATTGGGTAAAGAGGAACTCCCGGTCTTGTTGAAGGAGTTGAAGAGCATATACGAGCAGGCGGAAGCTGGACAATTCGTGATAGAGGAGGGCGTTGAGGACGTCCATTCACAGGTGGAGTTGATGCTCACCCGTAAATTGGGCGACATGGGCAAGAAGATCCATAGCGGACGATCCCGCAACGACCAAGTGCTTTTGGACATGAAACTGTTCACGAGGGAACAGATCAAGAACGTGGCGAACGCTGTCCGTTCCTTGTTCTCCATCCTGATCGAACAGAGCAACAAATACAAGGACGTGCTGATGCCTGGCTACACGCATCTGCAGATCGCCATGCCATCCTCCTTCGGACTTTGGTTCGGCGCATATGCGGAGAGCTTGGCGGACGATATGGAACTGTTGCTCGCCGCTTGGAAGATGACCAACCGTAATCCTTTGGGCTCTGCCGCGGGATATGGCTCCTCCTTCCCGCTGAACCGTCAGATGACCACCGACCTGTTGGGCTTCGATTCCATGGATTACAATGTGGTTTATGCACAGATGGGACGTGGAAAGATCGAGAAGACCGTGGCTTTCGCCTTGGCCGGCATCGCCGCCACACTCTCCAAGCTGGCGTTCGACTCCTGCATGTTCACCAGCCAGAACTTCGGGTTCCTGAAGTTGCCTGACGAGTGTACGACGGGCTCAAGCATCATGCCGCACAAGAAGAACCCTGACGTGTTCGAGCTGACCCGCGCGAAATGCAACAAGATACAATCCTTGCCGCAGCAGATCATGATGATCATGAACAACTTGCCTAGCGGCTATTTCAGGGATCTGCAGATCATCAAGGAGGTCTTCATCCCTGTATTCGAGGAGTTGCAGGACTGCATCCTGATGACATCCCATATCATCAGCCAAGTGAAGGTGAAGGAGGATATCCTCTCCGACAGCAAATATGACTTCATCTTCAGCGTGGAGGAGGTGAACCGGCTGGCACGTTCAGGCATGCCTTTCCGTGACGCCTACAAGAAGGTGGGACTGGACATCGAAGCGGGCAAGTTCACGCCGGACAAGAACATCCACCACACGCACGAGGGTAGCATCGGAAACCTTTGCAACGACCGTATCACGACGTTGATGGACCAGACAATGAGCGAGTTCTCATTCGACAAAGTAGACAAAGCAATTGAAAAATTACTGAACATATAACCAATGGCGAAAAAGATTTTAGACGAGACGGAATTATTAGTCAATAAGATTGTAGAAGGCATTCAGGAAAAGAAAGGAACCAAAATCACGGTGGTGGACATGTCTAACCTGGAGAACTATGTTTTCCGGTACTTTGTGATTTGCCAAGGCAATTCCAATACCCATGTGTGCTCCATCGCGGATGAGGTGAAGGATTATGTGCGCGAACAGATTAAGGTGAAGCCTTTCGCTATCGACGGCTACAACAATGCGCAGTGGATCGCCATCGACTATGGGGAGGTTATCCTCCACGTGTTCCTCCCGGAAATAAGGGAGTTCTACAGCCTTGAGACGCTGTGGGAGGATGCCGAGATAAAAGAAATACCGGATTTGCTATAAAATTTTGAAACGGAAATGGCTGATAACAACAATAAACCGAATTTCAGGAAAGAGTTTAAGTTTAACCTCTACTGGGTATACTTGCTGGTAGGTCTGTTCCTTGTCTCCTTGTTGTTCATGGACGACAAGCCGGTGGGCCAGGATTTCACGTACGACCAAATCGAGGATATGGTCAAGAATGACGCTGTCGAAAAGGTTGTCGTGACGACGAACAAAGACCAAGCTAGCATCTACATCAAGCCTAGCAAGATAGAGGAGGTCTTCGGGAAAGAACGCGCCAAGGATGTGGTCAAGCCTGTCGTGGAGATCCAGATACCTTCCGCCGACCGCTTCGCCAAGGATCTCAGCAAGTGGCAGAAGAAGGACAAGGCGGTGAAGGGTAAGCAAGTCAAGGGAAAAGAGGCTGACGGACAAAGCGCCGAAGAGGAGAACCATTTAACCATCAAGTATGAGGAGGATCCGGAATATGGCCATATATTCTACGGGATAGCCCCGATTCTCATTTTCGTTCTCATATGGATTTTCATGTTCCGCAGAATGGGAAGTGGAGGTGTCGGTGGCGGCATCTTCAATGTGGGACAATCGCAGGCGAAATTGTTCGATAAGAATTCCAGCAAGGATAGAATAACGTTCAAGGACGTGGCAGGCCTCTCGGAGGCGAAGGAGGAGGTGCAGGAGATTGTACACTTCCTGAAGAACCCTGCCAAATATACCGAATTGGGAGGTAAGATTCCTAAGGGTGCTTTGCTCGTGGGCCCTCCGGGAACGGGTAAGACCCTTTTGGCCAAGGCTGTGGCCGGAGAGGCGGAGGTGCCTTTCTTCTCGATGTCCGGCTCCGATTTCGTGGAGATGTTCGTGGGTGTGGGTGCCTCCCGTGTGCGTGACCTCTTCCGCCAGGCGAAGGAGAAAGCTCCTTGTATCGTCTTCATAGACGAGATCGATGCGGTGGGCCGCGCCAGAGGAAAAACCATCCACTCGGGCGGAAACGACGAGCGGGAGAATACCTTGAACCAATTGTTGACGGAGATGGATGGATTCGGTTCCAACAGCGGTGTCATCATACTCGCCGCCACCAACCGCGCCGACATCCTCGACAAGGCTTTGCTTAGACCAGGCCGATTCGACCGGCAAATCATGGTGGACCTGCCTGATGTGGTGGGTCGCCGCGAAATATTCAACGTGCATCTGCGCAACGTTAAGATAGACGAGACCGTGGACATCGAGTTCCTCGCTAAACAAACCCCTGGTTTCTCGGGTGCGGACATCGCCAACGTCTGCAACGAGGCTGCCCTCATCGCGGCTCGTAAGGGAAAGAACAACGTGCAGAAGCAAGACTTCCTCGACGCTGTCGACCGTATCGTCGGCGGTCTGGAGAAGAAGAACACCATCATGACGAAGTCGGAGAAGGCTCTGACTGCCTACCATGAGGCGGGTCACGCCACTGTGAGCTGGATGCTCCAATACGCTAATCCGCTCATCAAGGTGACCATCGTGCCGCGCGGAAGAGCCCTCGGCGCCGCTTGGTATCTGCCGGAGGAGCGTCAGCACATCACGACAGCCCATCTCTTGGATGATATATGCTCCACGCTCGCGGGTAGGGCGGCTGAGGAGATCATCTTCGGAGAGATCTCGACCGGCGCACTCAATGATTTGGAGAATACCACCAAGAAGACATATGCCCTTATCGCTTACTATGGTATGAGCGATAAATTGCGCAATATCTCTTACTATGATTCGTCCGGCGCTTCGGAATACGCCTTCTCGAAGCCTTATAGCGAAGAGACCGCTAAACTTATCGACAAGGAGGTACAGACCCTTGTAGATGAACAGTATGCGAGGGCGAAGAACATCCTCCTTGAACACAAGGATGGCTTGATTGAATTGGCTAACCTTTTGATAGAAAGGGAAGTGATATTCACGGAAGATGTGGAACGTATCTTCGGAAAACGTCCTTGGCTCTCCCGTGCGGATGAGTTGAACGCTGAGGCGAAGGATAAGGAAGAAAGAGAGAAGGATACTCACCATGCTGATGATCCGGAAGCCGTCGCTTCGACCGAACCAGCTCCGGAAACGCCAGCCTCCCAAGAGGAAAAGGATTCCGAGGTGACCACCGAGTCTTCGTTGGATCCTCCTCGCTCGACGGAAAACTAAACGCAACTAAAAAAAATAGAATATGAAACTACAAGCCTTGATACAACGTGTATTTGTCCTGACAACGATTCTTTTTTCATGTTCGTTGGCCTCTTGGGGTGCTTCGAAAATTTCCGGTCAGGTGTTTGATCCAGACGGCAATACGTTGCCGATGGCGGATGTCATCCTCTTCTCCAGTGATGGAACCACCCAAGTCACCGGTGAACTCACTGACGATGATGGTTACTTCCTCATCGATGGCCTATCGTTGGACGATTATGTCCTGGAGGTTAGTTTCATGGGCTATAAGGATAGGCGCATCAACATTTCCCTCTCGGAGGAGAAACCGAACGCCCGTTACAAGAAGATCGTGTTGGCCGAGGACGTCGATATGCTGCAGGAGATCCAAGTGAGCGGCACTCAGTCTACGATGAAGGTCGATATCGATAAGAAAACCTATTTGGTGAACAACAGTGCGATAGCGGACGGAACTTCCGCTTCCGAGATCTTGAAGGAAATACCATCCGTGGAGGTCGACGTGGAAGGTAAGGTCTCCCTCCGCAACAGCGAGAACGTGGAGATCTACATCAACGGAAAGCCTGCCGGACTTACGGAGGAGAACCGTGGGGATATCCTCGAACAGATGCCTGCCGGTAGCGTACAGCAAGTGGAAATCATCTCCAACCCTTCCTCGAAGTTCGATGCGGAGGGGTCTGTCGGTATCATCAATATCGTCATGAAAACGGATGAGAAGAAAAAATCGACCTACTACGGCTCCGTTTCTGTGGGTGTCATCTATCCGTGGAACGGTCGTTTCGGTGAGAATGTGGGCGCGAACATCTACTATGCGAAGGATAAGTGGAATCTTACCTCCAGCGCAGGACTCATCAACCGCAACATGGTGGGTGGCGGTTTCACCGACCGCGAAACATACAGGGGGGATACCTCTTACCTTAGTCAGGACAGAGACCAGGATGCGAACATGCGCTCCGGCTTCTTCCGCATCGACGTCGGTTACGCCGCTAGCAGCAAGGATAGACTCGGTTTGTCGGGTATGCTCTCCGTCGGAGGCAGGGACAATTCCCAAGAGTTGACCTATAACAGGGGCGAGATCCTGAACGGACATAAAGTGCCAGGCCTGATGGAGTCACGACTGACCTCCACAGACGGGTTGCGGGTGATGGGTAACGTCACGTTCGATTATAAGCATATATTCGCCGAGAACAACGAATGGTCCTCTTCCGTCAGCTTCTTGCCTAACAAGAACATGAACGACCAGGAATATGAGCAAAGGACGAACTATAACGCGGCCATCGACACGTTGCTGCAGGATCTCCGCTCGTCGGATTACGTGCAATTCCAGAACTCGGACGGTCATAACCATACGTTGGGGATCCAGAGTGATTACATGAAGCAGATCAACAATAACGATAAGATCGAGACCGGTGTGAAGGCCACCTTCAGTACCCAAGGCAACAAGGTTACTTCCGAGATCCTGCCATTCGGGGAGGACACTCGGACAGAGCAGCCGGAGCTGGACAATGATTTCGAATTGAGGCAAAATGTCTATGCCGCCTATTTCTCTTATAGCCATAAAAAGAAAAGGTTCGGTATGCAGTTGGGTTTGAGGGGCGAGTTGACCGACATCTCGTGGGACCTCTATTCGACAGGGGACCACGACGATAAGAAGCCTTACGGCAACCTCTTCCCGAGCGCCTTCTTCTCCTATGCGCTTTCTGAGAATGACGAGCTGCAGTTGAGCTACACCCGTCGTATCAGCCGTCCGCGCCGCTATTGGCTCAATCCGCGCGTCAATGTCTCCGACCCGTCTAACATCTACTTCGGTAATCCGGACTTGGATCCGGAAATCACCAATTCCACGGAGTTCAGCTATGTCAAGAACATGAAGAAGACAACCTTCATGACTTCCCTCTATTACAAGCTCACGCAGGACTTGGTTCAGCAGTATGGCTGGGTCTCTGATGATGTGATGTGGAATACCCGCGCCAACCTGGCGACGGCGCATTCGAGCGGTTTGGAGCTCGTCCTGAAGAATAAGTTTAAGGTTGCGACCCTTTCCTATAACGTCAATCTCTATTACTACGCATTGGAGGGCGGTCTCTTCAATGTGAGTACGGTTACCCCAGGAGAGGGTGTCATCAGCAGGGAGGTGACCATTCATGACAGAAGTAATTTCAGTTGGTCGGGACAACTCTCCGCCGATTTCTTCCTGCCGAAATCGATCAAGATGCAACTCTCCGGCAACTATCGTTCCCCGAGGGCTACCGCACAGGGTAAGACATTGTATGACTATAACGTCAATTTTGGACTGAAAAAACCTTTCTTCAAGCAAAAACTCACGGCCACGCTGGCGGTGCGTGATTTGTTGAACTCCCGGAAGAGAAGATCCGAGACATGGGACGATACCTTCTATCAGAAGTCTGAGTTCAAGTTCAGCGGACGAACCTTGAGTTTGACGCTCTCCTATAACTTCGGTAACCTTTCGTCCAATACGAAGGGACAAAAGAGAAAGGACAGCGAAAGCAAGTCGGGTGGTGTGGAGGAATATGACGATATTGATTTCTGATGTTCCTCAGACAAGAAATGCGGCGTGCGTGTCATAGGGTGATGCGCACGCTTCGTTTTGGGGCGTCACCAACCATGATGGAATAAAAATCTGTGTAAAATATTTCAAAAAACACAATAATAACGCAAATAAATAGCAAATAGATGTATATTTGCATGCCTATTTACCAGAGGGTCATCTTGAGCCAAGGAATGGAACATGGCATTAAATGTGTAACTGTTAATGTTTTTATTATATGAAATCATTGCTCAAATACTTATTGGCGTCACTTATGACGTCTTTCTCCTTCGTCGCCGCTCACGCATCATTTGTTGAAGCCGACACGGTTTTGTCACAGAATTTAGTTGAGACAGAATATGTGAAGGCCAGTTCTGTTACTACTGAAAGTGCCTTATGCAATCGTGGTGATATAGGTGACTTAACAGTAGAACGTAGTATTACTATGATGCCGAATCGCACAGGAGAATCGGTTTCCCCTTCCTTTGTGATGTATTCTCAACCTCATCAAGGTGCAGTTGTTTTTATAATGGGTTTTTCTTCTGATTCAGCACACGTTGATACTGGTGTCGAATTCACCTCAGTGAATGCGATTGGATCGGCTTATAAAGGCATGAGCTTCAATGCCTCTGAATACAACTTCAAATTCGGTGAGTTCAATAATGAGGAAACCGGTGTCATGAACGTAGATGGCAAGATTGTCTGCAAAGAGGAGATCCGTGTGGCTGAGGTCAACACAAACAAGGTGAATTCGGACGAGGTGAACACCAAAGGTATCACCGCCAAGGAGATCAATGTGGAGATGGACAACGCCGCCGACTATGTGTTCGAGGAGGGGTACGACCTGAAATCGTTGGACGAGGTGGAGGCTTTCGTGAAGAGTAACAAGCACCTTCCGGGTGTGCCTTCCGCATCAGAGTTCAAGGAGAACGGCATGAACGTTTCTGAGATGAGCAATCTTCTGCTCGAAAAAGTGGAGGAACTCACACTTCACCTGATCCGCCTGCAGAAGGAGGTTGAGCAGTTGAGGGAGGAGAATAAAGCGTTGAAGAGGTAGAGACGATGGGTATTGTACATCGTCCCTGCGATGATAACGACGGACGATGAACGCATTAGAAAACCCCTACGGGGAAATACCCCGTAGGGGTTTTCTATTCTCAACATACATGGAACAATAATCCCGCCCCATACGATTCATTAAAAAAACACCTGGGAGTGACAACAACTAATAAAAAATCGTATATTTGCCATGCCTATTTATCCCCAAAGGTATAAATGACAAATAAATGTTTCTAAGTAAGTAATCATGTTAAAACACAGACAAAATGAGTAAGTTAAAGTATTCAGTATTGGGTTTTCTATGCAGCATTATGTGTAGCAGTGCGTATGCACAAGTGGACTTATCGTTTAGCAATGAGCAGTACCAAAAGGCGCTGTGGATGACCACACGTTTCTATGGTGCGCAACGTATGGGCGAGGGTGTGAACTGGCTCGTGGCGACGCATGAGGCGAACGACGTAAGTAACGAAATCCAGTTCGATCGCAGTAAGTTCGTGAAGGGTAAATCCTATCTCAAGGATGCCGACGGCGATTATGACTTGACGGGTGGCTGGTTCGACTGCGGTGACTTTGTGCTTTTTGGACAAACATTCTTCTATTCCGCCTATATGTTGTTGTTGGGATATTCCGCTTTCCCTGAGGGATATCCGGACTTCTATTCAGAGGACTATCACGGCTACATTGATGCGGATGATTATACATGGGAAGGGAAAAAAGGGGAGCCGGATGGTATTCCTGATATCCTGAACGAGGTGAAATATGCCACGGACTATATAATGAAAGCCGTACGTGACAACCAAACCTTCTACTTCCAGAAGGGACACGGTGATCAGGACCATAAGGTGTGGTGTACCTCAACGGTCAAATCCGCCATTCCGGCAAGTTTGGGAGGAGAGTCGGATGGCCCGCGTCCGATTTACAAGGTGTCAGGCAAAGCCACTGCCATGGCCTCACAAGCCAGTGCTGCACTCGCCGTAATGGCGCGCGTGTATGCGAAATACGATCCTGACTATGCGGCCGCATGTCTTGAAAAAGCGAAAGTGGCCTGCGAGTTTGTGGAAAAAACGGAAAAAGGAACTACGGTTGGGGAACCGCGTGGACAAAGTATGTGGGGTATGTATATAGGAGGATACTACGGCGTGGGAGACCGTTATGTTCACGATATGGTCACCATGTATGTGGAACTCTACAAAACTACCAAAGACCCAGAATATCTGAGAAAGACAGAGGAGAATTGCTCGTGGATGGACGATAAGGATGAGTACAACTATGATTATACGCTTTGCTATGACCATCGAGAAGACTTGGCAGCCTACGCTGTGGCTTCTTTGGGTGATGAGTCAACTTACGGAGCAAAAGCGTTGGAAATTTTGGGATTCTACGTTAATTCCATGTATAAACCCACTTCGGGTTATATGCTGAACAAAAAAGGTGACTCGTGGGGTGCGCTTCGTTACCCGGCTAATCAGGCTTTCGTGTATGCTTTGTACGACAAGTTAATGGGTGTGGAGACATTCAATCCATATACCATTGCTTCAATAGAGTATATTTTGGGTCGTAATGGACAGAACTTTTCTTACGTTGTCGGGTTTGGTGACAAATATCCAGTCTGGCCTCACCATAGAAATGCGTACAGGTCGGATATCAATGATTTGAATACTAAAGAGGAGGCGGCAAAATTACCTGCATTAGATAAAAACAACAAATTTTACCAATTGGGATATCTGGTTGGAGGTTCATTGGATGACGGTAATTATTCTGATGATGTTAAAAGTTATTCAGGTACCGAGGGTGGTATCGACTACAATGCCGGATTGGTTGGCGCATTGGGATACATCAACGCTAAACTCAACCCTATCCCACAAGAAGAGACCTCGGTGGAGACCTTCGAACGTGAGGAGATTAGCTGTGTCTTGAGTCCGAACCCGGTACAAGACCGTCTGAACGTCCACTTCGGCAAGCTCTTGAATGAGCAAGTGACGGTGGAGGTGATCGACGCCCTCGGATGCGTCCGCCTCAGCAAGGTGGTGTCCGGACAATCCTACTGTGGCCTGGACTGCGGCGGCTTGGAGAAGGGCATCTATATCGTGCGTGTCATTGCAGGCAGCGAGACTTTCACGAATCAGTTCATCAAGAAATAGTTTTTTAGACGTTGGATGTTATCTTTTGAAGGTTAGATGTCGAATGTGTTCTTAATCCTTAGCATCTGATTTTTAATTGTGTGACTGATTGTTGGGGGCGTACGAATCTTCTGTGATTCGTATGCCCCCAATGTTTGTCCAGGCACTAGGTTGGCTTCGTTTGGCACTTGCCTCTTTGAGATTCGTAAATTGACGCATGTCAAATTATGCGCAAGGTTATTGCGTGAGCCAATAAATTATTGTATATTTGTATGTATATGGTTGTCTACTTTATTTAGGGTATATCAGTAGGACACCAAATGGGGGATAATTAACGTAAACATTTAATTTAATTAATCAGTAAGTATGAACAAACTAAAGCATTCTGTAGTGGGTTTCTTATGTAGTGTTATGTGTGTAGGTGCGTTCGCACAAAGTGAATTAACATTCGAAAAGGAACAGTATCAAAAGGCGTTGTGGATGACAACACGGTTTTACGGGGCACAAAGAATGGGTGAGGGTGTGAATTGGCTCATTGCGACTCATGTGCCAGGCGAAGTGAGCGAGGACGTCCAATTCGACAGCAGTAAATTCGTGCAGGGGAAGTCTTTCCTCAATGACGCCGACGGTGATTATGATTTGACGGGCGGATGGTTCGACTGTGGAGACTATGTGCTCTTCGGCCAGACCTTCTATTTCTCCGCCTACATGTTGTTGTTGGGATATACATCCTTCCCGGAGGGTTATCCTGACTTCTACTCGGAGGATTACCACGGTTACATCGATTCGGATGACTACACGTGGGAGGGGAAGCAAGGCAAACCGGACGGCATCCCTGATATCCTGAATGAGGTGAAATATGCCACGGACTTCATGTTGAAGGCGGTACGGGACAACCAGACCTTCTATTACCAGAAGGGTGATGGTTATTGGGACCATAAGGTGTGGTGCACCTCATCGGTCAGATCCGGTGTCCCGAACGCTATCGGTGGGGATGCGGACGGTCCGCGCATGATCATGAAAGCGACGGGGAAGGCCACGGCCATGGCATCGCAAGCAGCCTCCGCACTTGCTGTGATGGCGCGCGTGTATGCCCCATACGATAAGGATTACGCCGACGCTTGCCTAGAGAAAGCTAAGGTGGCCTGCGAGTTCGTGGAAACAACGGAGAAAGGCACTTCGTGGGGTGAACCGCTGGTGGCGGACGGGAAAGACCAGAACTTTTATCATGTGGGTGACCGCTATGTCCATGATATGGTCGTCATGTACGTGGAACTGTATAAAACGACGAATGATCCGGAGTACCTGAGGAAGGCGGAGGAGAACTGTGGCTGGATGAACGATATGAGCCAGTATGACTACAACTTCTCCCTTTGCTACGACCACAGGGAAGATTTGGCCGCCTACGCTGTAGCGTCGTTGGGAGATGCCTCAACCTATGGGGCAAAGGCTCTCGAAATATTAGGATACTACGTCCACACCATGTATAAGCCTACTTCAGGCTTCCTGTTAAACAAACAAACAGACGATTGGGGCGTACTCCGTTATCCTGCCAACCAGGCTTTCGTGTATGCTTTGTACGATAAATTGACTGGTGCGGAAACAATCAATCCGTACACCTCGGCCTCTATCGACTATATCATGGGCCACAACGGACGGAGCTTCTCCTACATCGTGGGATTTGGAGACAAATACCCTAGCAAGCCCCACCATCGGAACGTGTATAGAACCGATATCAGGAAGCTGGCTCTCGAAAAGGATAAGTTGCCAAGCATCGACAACAACTACAAGTTCTCCCAACTGGGTTATTTGGTTGGTGGCTCGTTGAATGATGGCGAATACACGGATGAGGTCAGCGGTTATGAGGGAACCGAGGGCGGCGTCGACTACAATGCGGGTCTGGTCGGTGCTTTGGGCTACATTAACTCCAAGATCAACCCTGTGCCGCAGGTGTTCACATCGGTGGAGGCCTTCGAGCGTGAGGAGATAAGCTGCGTCTTGAGCCCGAACCCGGTACAAGACCGTCTGAACGTCCACTTCGGCAAGCTCTTGAATGAGCAAGTGACGGTGGAGGTGATCGACGCCCTCGGATGCATCCGTCTCAGCAAGGCAGTCTCCGGTCAAACCTACTGCGGTCTGGACTGCGGCGGCCTGGAGAAGGGCATCTACCTCGTGCGCGTCGTCGCGGGGGAGGAGAGCTTCGCGAAACAACTCGTGAAGAATTAAGAATTAAGAGTTAAGAATTAAGAGTTTTTGGGAGCGTGCGTGTCCATAGACGATGCGCGTAAACCAAGCCCCGAAGGGGTATTATATCATAGGCAGGGGTGTCAACCCCTGTGTGATGGTGCGTGTGATGTGGCGTAGCCCCGAAGGGGCGACACGAGGGATTTATGAAACGTTAATTCTTTATGGTTGTGGGCGAATAACATTCGCATCCACCAATCGACGACAAATAAAGGAGGGGGCATATCCTGAATGGATACGCCCCCTCTTCGTTTCTTCATGACGGCTAACGCCTTCGTCTATTCTTCCATGACGTCCTCAACCTGCTTTGTGACGGAGGTGGAGGTGGAATCCTTGCCATCGAACTGATTCAGTTCCTTCTCCAATTTATCCTTCCATTCGTCGGCCGTCTTTTTTACCTTATCCTTAATCTTCTTGCAAGTCTCCTTGCCCTCTTCGGTATTCAACAAATAATTACCGAGCAAAACTGCAGCGGCACCAATGACCGCACCTTTCACAAAATTTCCCATAGCGCATATAGTTTTAATGTTCATGTAAACAAATATAGGAATAAAAATGGATGGAACAACAGTTTTCGTTAATATTTATACATTATTAACACTGTATATTTATTTACATAATTATTCCTAAAATATGCAATTATAACCCTTATTATGCATAAATTAAAATATTTTAACCCCAAAGAGTGTATATTTATTTGCAGAATAAAATATAATGCCTATATTTGCAATGTGATTCAATGAGGAATTACATAAATAAAGAATAAATAACGCATAAAATTACAGAATTATGGTAACAGCATTAGTATTATCGATCGCAGCTTGCTTCGTAGCAAAGGTAGTCATGACATTCGACACCATCAACGGCTGAAAAAAATGAGTAAACGAAACATAGTGATTAACCATTAAAAAACGTACGATTATGATAGTAGCAACATTTTTGACGATCTCGATCGCCGCAGTTTTTGGAGTGAAAGTGTATATGGAGATTACTTCCATGAGTAAATAACCCTTTAATAAGTACGGAAATGGAACAGAATAAGAAACGACGGAAACAGCGAAAGCGGCCGTACAGCGTACGACAATAGCCTCAATGGACGATACGATGTCAATTGAGGCTTTTTTTTGCGGTTAACCGAACATGTTGCGTTTCAAAAATTGAATTCGTCGAACTGACGTTTCCCTTGTGTCGCCCCGTTGGGGCTCATGTCGCATCACGTGCCCTTTCGCACAGGGGTTAACACCCCTGCCTGGAGGTTGTCGCCCCGTTGGGGCTTTGGGATGAGCCGTTCTTCAGGCATATCGTCCATCCCCTGCATTCTAATTGATTTCGTCGAACTAACGTTTCAAAATTGACTTCGTCGAACTGACGTTTCATAATTCTTAATTCATAATTCTTAATTTCCTTGTGTCGCCCCGTTGGGGCTCATGTCGCATCACGTGCCCTTTTGCACAGGGGTTAACACCCCTGCCTGGAGGATATCGCCCCGTTGGGGCTTTGGGATGAGCCGTTCTTCAGGCATATCGTCCATCCCCTGCATTCTAATTGACTACGTCGAACTAACGTTTCATAATTGACTACGTCGAACTAACGTTTCATAATTGACTTCGTCGAACTAACGTTTCAAAATTCTTAATTATCTAAATTCTCCTCGAAACATCAACGATATTTGAAAAAAAAGTTGTTACTTAGTAGCATAATCATAGAAACACATAAAACATTAAACAACAGAAATATGGCTGTAGAATTTAAGTATGCTCAGATGTTCCAATTAGGAAAAGACGACACGGAGTACTATCTGCTGACGAAAGACTATGTCTCTGTCGGTGATTTCGAAGGAAAACCTATCCTTAAAGTTGAGAAAGAGGGATTGACCAAGATGGCCAACGCCGCGTTCCGCGATGTTTCCTTCCTGTTAAGACGTTCCCACAACCTGCAAGTGGCTAAGATATTGAGCGACCCTGAGGCGAGCGACAACGACAAGTATGTGGCCCTCACCTTCCTGCGCAACGCGGAAGTGGCCGCTAAGGGCAAATTGCCTCTCTGCCAGGACACGGGTACCGCCATCATCCACGGAGAGAAGGGCCAGCAGGTTTGGACCGGCTACTGCGACGAAGAGGCGTTGGCGAAAGGTGTCTTCAAGACTTACACAGAGGAGAACCTCCGCTACTCACAGAACGCTCCGTTGAACATGTACGACGAGGTGAACACGAAATGTAACCTGCCAGCACAGATCGATATCGAGGCTACGGAAGGCATGGAGTACCGCTTCCTGATGGTCACCAAAGGTGGTGGCTCAGCCAACAAGACTTATCTCTACCAAGAGACCAAAGCGCGTATCCAGAACCCTGGCACGCTGGTTCCTTTCTTGGTGGAGAAGATGAAATCATTGGGTACGGCGGCTTGCCCTCCTTACCACATCGCCATCGTTATCGGTGGTACTTCGGCGGAGAAGAACCTGCTGACGGTTAAGCTGGCTTCTACCCACTACTACGACAGCCTCCCTACTTCGGGCGACGAGACGGGTCGCGCTTTCCGTGACATCGAATTGGAGAAACAACTCCTGGAGGAGGCGCACAAGATTGGTTTGGGTGCCCAGTTCGGCGGTAAATACATGGCTCACGACGTACGTGTGGTACGTTTGCCTCGCCACGGCGCCAGCTGTCCTATCGGCTTGGGCGTGAGCTGTTCCGCGGACAGAAACATCAAGTGCAAAATCAACAAGGACGGTATCTGGATCGAGAAGATGGACGATAAACCATACGAATTGATCCCTGAGGAACTCCGCCAAGCAGGTGAGGGCGACGCTGTGAAGATCAACTTGAACCAACCGATGAAGGAGATCCTGAAGGAACTCTCCAAATATCCTGTATCCACCCGCCTCTCCCTGAATGGTACAATCATCGTGGGACGAGACATCGCCCATGCGAAGATCAAGGCTCGCTTGGACGCTGGCGAGGGTATGCCTCAGTACCTGAAAGACCATCCGATCTACTACGCTGGTCCGGCCAAGACTCCGGAAGGAATGCCTTGCGGAAGTATGGGACCTACCACGGCGGGACGTATGGATCCATACGTGGACGAGTTCCAAGACCACGGAGGATCTATGATCATGTTGGCGAAGGGTAACCGTTCTCAAGCCGTGACGGACGCCTGCAAGAAGCATGGCGGATTCTATTTGGGCTCCATCGGTGGACCGGCCGCTATCCTGGCACAAAACAACATCAAGAGCATCGAATGCGTGGAGTACCCTGAATTGGGTATGGAAGCCATCTGGAAGATCGAAGTGGAGGACTTCCCTGCCTTCATCCTGGTGGACGACAAGGGTAACGATTTCTTTAAACAACTGAAGCCTTGGGACGCCATCTGCAAGAGATGATGAGGCTCTGATATTACGATAGTGGAGGAGGGGAGACGTCTGGTTTCCCCTCCTTTGTTTTTATGGCTCTTGTGCCTTCCTCGCCTGAAGGATATTTGCGTCTTCCCCAAGGGATGTGCGTGTGCGTTGTCGCAGCGCAAAAAAATGGCTGACGAGATGATTCGCCAGCCATTCTGTTATGCGTAGGAACGATTATTTCCTCTTGATGATTTTGAAGGACTCGTTGTTCTCCAATCTGATGATGTAGAGGCCTTCCTTGAGGTTCTCGATGACGGATGATTCACCCGCATCGAATGTCCGTACGAGCAGACCGTTTATGTTGTAGATGGATCCTGCCAATTCGTCGAGGCCCTTCTGTGCGGCGCACAACTCCTCCATGCCTGTGAACTCCATGACAGGTCCTGTGTAGCTCTCCCCTTGGATGCCTTTTTGGTATACCTTGACGTAGTTGACGTACATCTTCGCCTCTCCGTTTTGCAGGGCACTGATTTGATTGATGTCTGTGATTCTCGTGAAATCACCTCCGATCGCCAAGTTGAAGAGGAGGTGGAACTCGTGGTGGAAATAGGTCCCGGCACTTCTGTCCGACCCCCTGTCCGCGATGTTCAGTTGAAAATAAGGCCGTGCGTTAGGGTAGCGGTCTTGGTCGACGTACATGACGAGCCTTTGTTCGTCCCAGTAGAGCGTGTAGAGGTGGAATTCCCCGTCCTGCAGGGAGTAGTCCCAAGTGACGCTCTGGGTGCTCATCTCGTGGGCGCTCTGCGAAGGTCCCCAGTGACAAGCTCCGTTGAAGTAGCGGTCTTGTGTGCCCATGTTGAAAGCCTCGGAGTTGCCCATCTCCATGATATCAATCTCTCCGTTCGCAGGCCATCTGCTTGTTTCGTCACCCATCATCCAGAATGCTGGCCAGAGTCCGTTGGCGGTCTTAGGCAAACGGATGCTTGCCTCCACCTTGCCGTGGCAGAACTTCATCTTGCCGCTGGTGTTCAATCTTCCCGATGAGCATGTAATACCGTTGGATTGTTCTTTCTTGGCAGTAATGATAAGGCAGCCGTTCCCCTTCTCATCTTTTCCTACCTCGATGTTGTTCCTTTTGTAGTATTGCAATTCGTTGTTGTAGGCATAACCCTCCTCGATGTTCCACACATTGCTGAGTTTGCCGTCATCGAACAGCTCCTGCCAAACGAGTTTGTAGCCGTCCACTTCGCCCGTTCCTTTTTGCGAGTTCGGGTCGAAGGTCGAGGAACTTTGTTGGTCGAGTTTCTTGAGGAGCGTGACCTCGTCGATGTAGACGACGGCGTCGCGCTGCAGGTCACCACGGTCCACCATGACGAAGAAGTCTTTGTAGGTGCCTTTCGGTGCGCTCTTCAGGTCGAATGTGACGGTGGTCCATCCGTTGCCGCCGAGGTAGGCGGTGTTGTATTCGTAGTTATCGCCCGGACCGGACTCCAACTTGAAGGCGACGTCTCCTTGGGTCTGTTTGAGGAACTTCACCGTCGCATAGGAGTAGTCGTTGTCGCTGGAACCGATGTTGAGGGAATAGACTCCCCTGAGGATCACGCCCGCCCAGTTGTCCGTGCCGACGGGTCTGGTGCATTTGAGCACTTTGGACGAACTGTTCACGTCGTCCGGCGAGGGATTGCTTACAATCTCACTGAAGGCGCCGCTGACGTCCTCCCAGCCTTTAGCGTCACTCTCGAAATCGTCCAAGACGATGCTGTCTTGCGCATAGGCCGCCGTGATGGAGAGGGCCGACAATGCAATAATAGTTTTTATTCTCATCATAATGATATTAGAAATGGTTTATGTCTCCTTAACTTTTAGAACCGATGCTTTCAACCTGAAAAAGAATGCGTTAGACACATTTTTGTTCTGACAATCGAATCCATTTGCAATTTTCGTAAATATATGTGAGTTTACCAACTCTTTTTTGAAAAAAATGGGTTTTGGACCGTAGACGATAGGCAATTATGAATTTTGAAACGTTAGTTCGACGAAGTCAATTATGAAACGTCAGTTCGACGAAGTCAATTTTGAAACGGTAGCTCGATGTAGTTTAGCCCTGGAAGGGCGGCATCCCCCAGGCAGGGGTGTAAACCCCTGTGCAATGGGGCACGTGACGCAACATGAGCCCCAACGGGGCGACACTAGGGATTTATGAAACGTCAGTTCGACGTGGTCGATTATGCGTGCGTCTAAACCCGACAAAAAGTTTTTTGCCAAAATTGAATAATGTGTTTGATTTATATATAGATTTGCATCCGAATTCTTCGGATTGTAAATTTTTGTTCAATCCGAGTGAGTTGGATTTATTTCTTTGGGTGAATTTATTTAATTTGGTTTACTTAATTTCCTGGAAATGAAAAACAAGTACGTTGATTTGATCGAGCAGTCGTTCGAGTTTCCTAACGAGGAGTTTAGCGTCAATGACAATGAGCTTTATTGGTTCAATGTTCCTTTGATGGACATCATCAAACAGTATGGTACCCCTTTGCGGATCTCGTACCTACCGAAGATAGCCATGAACATCCAGCGTGTGAGGCGTCTTTTCAACGTGGCCATGGCGAAGGTGGACTATCAGGCGGACTACAACTATTGCTTCTGCACGAAGAGTTCCCACTTCTCCTTCGTGATGGAGGAGGTGCTGAAACATGACGTGAATGTGGAAATCTCTTCCGCATACGACGTGAACTTGTTGGAGTGTTTGGAGGAATCCGGACATCTTAAAAAGGACAAGTTCATCATTTGCAACGGATTTAAAATACCTCAATATATAGACAATATACGTGACTTCATCAACAAGGGTTTCACAAATGTGATTCCGATTCTGGACAATAAGGACGAACTGGATATGTTGCTCGATGGCTTTGATAAGCCGTTGAACGTCGGTATCCGTATCGCCACAGAGGAGGAACCTAAGTTCGATTTCTATACTTCCCGCTTGGGCATCCGCTTCAAGGATATCCTTCCATATTATAAGGAGAAGATAAAGAATAATAAGCAGGTGAAACTGAAAATGTTGCACTTCTTCGTGAACACGGGTATCAAGGACACCTCCTACTATTGGAACGAGTTGAGCAAGGGAATCAACCTCTATTGCGAGTTGCGCAAGATTTGCCCGGAACTCGATAGCCTGAACATCGGCGGTGGTTTCCCTATCCAAGCCCACATGGATTTTACCTACGATTATGAGTACATGGCGGAGGAGATCGTCGCCCAAATCAAAAACACTTGTGCGCAACAGGGCGTGCCGGAGCCTCGCATCTTCACTGAGTTCGGTTCCTACACGGTGGGCGAGAGTGGTGCGATGCTCTATTCCATCGTCAACCAGAAGCAACAGAACGACCGTGAGTTGTGGGACATGATCGACAGCTCCTTCATCAATACGATGCCCGACACCTGGGGCTTGAACCAGCGCTTCCCGTTCTTGGCCATCAATAACTGGGACCAGGAGTACGAACGGGTGCACTTGGGCGGCCTGACGTGCGATAGCGAGGATTTCTACAACGCTGAGGTTCACTCCAATGCGATCTTCCTCCCTAAGATGGTACAGGGTAGGGAACAGTTCATCGGTTTCTTCCATATGGGCGCCTACCAAGAGGCGTTGAGTGGTTACGGCGGTATCCAACACTGCTTGTTGCCTGCCCCTAAGATGGTGGTGGTCGATGTGGATGAGAATGGTGAATACTATACTAAACTGTTCGCGAAGGAACAGAGTTATAAGTCCATGTTGAAGATTTTAGGCTATTAATATGTCGAAGAAAAAATGGGTCTTGGCGGTTTTGTTCATCGCCATCGCGCTGTTTTGTTACAAGCGGTGGGATGTGTGGTTCGGCAATCCGCCTGAGCCAGGTTATGACATCCAACATCATCCTGCGAGAGTTCTTCTGACGGTCGGCCCGTCGGAATCATCCCGTTATGTCTCATGGCAATGCGACTCTGTGCGTCAACCGGGTTGGCTGGATCTGTGCGACACGCTCGGGCACGATACGCTTGTGTATGAGACGATGAGCGTCCCTTTCCGCTCACGGGCGGGTATCGCCGCCTACTTCTCGGTCTTGTTGGATTCCCTGAAGGCGGATGGCGTGTACCGTTACCGGATCCGTGTCGGACAAGACACGACGGCTTGGATGCAGTTCCACATGCCACCCGCATCGGATGATTACTCTTTCCTCTATTTCGGTGACGTGCAGGATGAGGTGGACGATAACGCCTTCGACTCCCTGCTTCCGAACATCATGGCGCACAATGCGGATGCTTCGTTTCTATTGTTTGGCGGCGACTTGATCGAGCGGCCGATGGATAAGTATTGGGGGAAGGTTTTCGCTTCGCTCTCTTCTTACGCCTACACTTACCCGATCGTCTCCGTGCCGGGTAACCATGAGTATCTGAAAGGCGTTACGCGTACGTTGGAGGAACGTTTCCCGCTGGTCTTCCCTTACTATGACCTTGAGGCTACGGACGACAATGCGCTTTTCTCCTTCAAGCGGGGCGATGCCCGTTTCTTCCTGTTGGATTCCAACAAGGATTTCTGGCGCCTTTGGTCGCAGCGGATGTGGCTCGAGAAGGAACTCTCCGCAAGTAAGGAGAAGTGGAAAATCGTGGTGCTCCACCATCCGATCCGTTCCATTAAGAGTTCCATGAACAATTGGGTCGTCAAGCAGTTCTTCGACGATTTGGTCTGCGAGAAGGGTGTGGACCTCGTGCTGCAAGGCCATGAGCATGGGTATGCCCGCTTCAACGTGGATACTTCTTCAGGCAAGGGAATGACGGAACCGCTCCGTCTGGTGTCCTATTGCTCCAGAAAGGATTACATGCTCCAGTTCCATGGCGATGTGGCGAAATGGGGCACGGACAGCCGCTATTTTCAACGGATTACCTTTTCGGGGGATACGCTCTCCCTCTCCACCTTTGATGCTGGCTTGCAGTTGTACGATAGGGTGAAAATTGTGAAGACGGAAGATTCCAGGCGCCTGATCGACGAAGGCACGGACATTTCGGAAAGAATCCGTGTCTCCGATTGGTTCCGTGCGAACAAAAGTGCCAAGAAGGTGAAGAAGTTCGAGGAGAACATTGAGAAGTGGCGCAAAAGCAAGCGTTGATCCCTGACCGGTTTCCCTACTCACTCTCGGATGGTGCTTCCGTGTTTCTGGCGGTGGTGTCCACCCATACGTGGGGCAAGATGTTTTGGTAAGTTTCTTCCGATAATCCGTAGATATTCTTCAGTTGCTCCTTGTGGGTGAATCCTCCGATTTTCTTCCTGTATTTCACGATTCGCAGGGAGAGTTTGCTGCCTATTCCCCGAAGTTGCTTCAGCGTTGTGGTATCCGCGCTGTTCAGTTCGATTCTCAGCTTTTCGTATTCCCTGTTTTTGGGGGATTGCGGGGCGAATGTTTTCCCTCCCTCCTTTTGGGGGCGTCCTTGTTTGGTATGGGTGGGCTCATGCCTTTGTTTCGCGTGGTATTGTTGGGGACGTTTGTCCCCTGTGTCCGCCCAGCGTCGGTGCGGCTCTCTGAGGAAGGAAAGTGACGTGTCGTTTTCCTCCGCCAATAGGCTTTCTGTCTGTTCTTTGATTTGTTCCACTTCGCTTGGCATCGTCGCTTGGGAGGGGATGCAGAAGTTTACAGCGAACATTAGTAGTATCAAGCAGGCTAAAACCAATAGCCCGTTCCGTTCTCCTTTCGAGAAAAATAAGAAATCTTTCCACATGATGGTGCAAATTAAACAAGTATGTTATTATGACGCAAAGATAATGGTTTTTGAATTAAAAGTTAAAAATTAAGAGTTAAAAATTTAGAATCAGTCGAGCAACGTTTCAAAAATGACTACGTCGAACTAGCTTTAATTCTTAATTGGGGAAAGGATGAATGTTATTTGTCCCTACCATGTCGAATCAACGATTCAAAAACTCTTAACTCTTAATTCTTAATTCTTAATTCTTATTGCTATCTTTGCGCTAATTTGCTGAAGAATGGATAGAAAGAACGTTATACATCTGTGGTTGTCGGCCATGCTGCTTATGCTAATGGGCGCATGTGCGAACATGGCGCAAGGTCCGACGGGAGGAAAGTCGGATTCCGTGCCTCCGACCTGTTTGGGTAGCAAGCCTAAGAATGGGGCTTTGAATGTGAATAGTAAGCGGGTGGAGATTCAATTCGATGAATATCTCCAGCTGAATGATCCGTTTAAGAACCTGACGGTCTCTCCTCCTCAAAGAGTGAATCCTTCCGCCAAGGCGATAGGAAAGAAAATTGTTGTGGAATTGCGTGACTCGTTACAGCCCAACACCACCTATACCTTTGATTTCGGCAATTCCATCGGAGACTTTACGGAGAACAACCTCGTGTCCGATTTCCTCTATTCGTTTTCCACGGGAGACCAGTTGGACAGCATGCTCATTTCTGGCATTGTGCTGGATGCGGAGGACCTTTCTCCTGTGGAGGGTGCTTTGGTCGGTATCTACAGCGACGATGCGGATTCCACATTCCTCAGCCGCCCGTTTGAACGCATTGCGAGGACCCGGGCGGACGGACGTTTTTGCATTCGAGGCGCGGCCCAGAAGAAATATAGGGTCTTCGCGCTTGAGGATATGAACAACAATTTCTTCTTCGATCAAGCCGCCGAGGGCATTGCCGTGCAGGAGAGTGAGGTTGGGATCCCGACACTTAAGGTTGATCAGAAAATCGACACTGTCTATGGCGACTCCATGAAGATCGATACGATTATCGTGCGTGAGGTGCGCAAGTATTCTCCTGATAGTATCGTGTTGAGGCTTTATCACGAGAAAATCAATTTCCAGCAGTTCAGGAAAATCGAGCGCTCCGACCGTAATAAGTTCAGCCTCTATTTCGAGAAGATGGAGGGTAGCCTGCCGAAGATCTCTTTGGTGGATACCGTCGTGGACAATTGGTTTATGGTGGAGGCGAATAAGTTAGCGGATACTGTCCTTTATTGGATCACCGACAGCAATTTGTGCCGTAAGGATACGATCGCGATTACGGTGTCTTACCAGAAAACGGACTCTGCGGGGGTCTTGATCCCTTGCGTGGATACGCTGAAGGCTGCTTTGTCCTCCACATTCCTGAAGAACGAACTGAAGAATGCCCAACAGGAGGAGGCGAAAATGAAACGTGCGATGAGACGTAGCCGCAAGTTGCGCCGGACGAACCTTCTCGATTTCGCTCGTTTCTCTACGGTGAATATCAACGAAATGCCTACGTTGGAGTGGGAAAGACCGCTCTCTTCCATTGATGCGGCTAAGATTCATCTGTACAACGCGAAGGACTCGTTGCGTACACCGCTGCCATTTACCCTCGTGAAGGATACCGCGCGTAATAATTGCAGGAGGTATTTCCTCGCTTCGTCCGAGTTCCATCCGGACAGCACTTTCGCACTGGCGATCGATTCTGCCTGCGCATATGACTTCTACGGTAACCATAACGATTCCCTTTCTATGACGTTTAAGGTGTTGGGCGAACAAGTCTATGGCAAGGTGATCATCTCCTTGTCGAATGTGCAAGGGAACGCCTATATTGAACTGCTGAACGTGAAGAGCGAAGTGGTGCGTTCTTGCCCGATTACGAGCAATGTGATCACGTTTGAATACCTGAACCCTAGCACCTATTTCGCGCGGATCGTCATGGACAAGAACCAGAATGGCGCCTGGGATACCGGAAACTATAGGGAAGGCATCCTTCCGGAGGATGTTTACTACTTCTTTAAGAGCTTCAAGGTGCGTGCCAATTGGGAGGTCTCCGAGAGTTGGGACGTGATGGCTACTCCGTTGTACCAGCAACGCCCGTCGGGTCTGGCCAAAAAGAAGAAAAAGGATAAAAATGGCAGATGACGCTATGCAAAGTTCTGTTTTGCTCTCTTCCGCCTACTTGGGCCCCGTCTCCTATTACCAGGCGGTCGCTGCGGCCGGCCATGCATGCATCGAGCAATGTGACCATTATCACAAACAGACCTATCGCAACCGCTGTAGGATACTGACGAGCAACGGGGTGATGGACCTCTCCGTGCCGGTGATCAATACGGGTGGTAAGATGTGCGTGAAGGATTTGCGGATCGCTTACGTGGAGAACTGGCAGCAGGTGCACTGGCGGGCGATCGCTTCGGCGTATAATTCTTCGCCTTTCTTTGAATACTATAAGGATGATTTCGAGCCTTTCTACACGAAGAAGACGGAGTTCCTCATCGACCTGAACATGGAGCTGATGCGGGTCGTGATGGAGCTGATCGGACTGAAGACGGAGCTCTCCTTGACGGACGATTATCTGACGGAACCCTCTTCCCAAGATTTGCGGGAGGCTTTCTCTCCCAAAACAGAGCCAACCCGCCCGTTGAGGCCTTATTATCAGGTCTTCGACCAGAAGTTCGGCTTCGTGCCTGACATGAGTGTGCTGGATCTGTTGTTCAATATGGGCCCCGAGTCCATCCTTTATTTGAAATGACCGAAAGGGATGATTCCCTCGCTTAAATAAGTATAAAATTGTGACCATTATGAATCGTTATCTAAAGAAATCGTTGGCGTTGTGCGCCGGTTTGTGCTTCGGGACGTTGGCTTCCTTCGCCGCCGTCCCTGTCCATATCAACTCGGGTAATCCTGCCTATCCTTTCCCCCAGTTCTTGGAGTATATGTGTGGCGGAAACCTGGGAACGAATAACCCGGAGGGCCTGACCCATGCCGAGATGGAGCAGCTCATCCGTACGGCTTACCAACAGCACGCGAATGAGTTCGAATATACGAAAGATGAGTATGAGGGCATAAAATATATATGGACCCCTTACAAGGCCGCCTACGACTGCTCCGAGGGCGATGGCTACGCTTTGTTGGCCGCCGCCTACATGGCGGATAAGGTGACGTTCGACGGCTACTGGATGTGCACGCACGACAAACGTCGCGTGCATACGAAACGATACAAGGATTGTACCGATAATGCGCCTAATTATCAGTATGGTGAATTCGCCATCAGTGACGGTGCGGACGAGGGCGGCAACACGGCGGCGGACGGTGACGTCGATGTGGCGCTCGCACTCTATGTCGCCTATAAGCAGTGGGGCGAGTTCATGCGGAACGATAAGGGTGAGATCGTCAAGGATGCTTGCGGAAACCCTATCAGCTATAAGCAGGAGATGATCAATGTGGTGCGTGGCCTGGTGGCGATGAGCACCAGTAACCCTGAGATGAACCCTCGCCCCGTCAATACGGGCCTGATCGGTCTGGACGGCTATATGAGGGGTGGCGATACTTGGGCTGAGTTGACGGACTGGGCTTTGCAGAAGAGCAACTACATCCAATGGAATGGTGTTCCTGTCTATCCTCTGTTCGCTTCGGATGGCGGACAACGCCAGCATATCGACTATTGCGCGCCCGCCTATTTCCGTGAGTTCCACGACCTGATCCTTTCCCTGAAGGATGAGATCGGTGCCACCGCGGAGTGGGAGGCTGAGCAATACCGCCGTGGCGAAGCCTCTTCCGACTGGCTGATCGGTGATCTGATCGGTAAGAACAAAACCTCTTTGCCTACCGCTGGCTGGAACACTTGTAACCGTGACGGTAGCATAACCACCTACTCCAACTTCCAGGATGGTGAGGACTATCGTTGCCCTTGGCGTACCATCAGCAACTATGTCTGGCACGGAAACCCGGACTACTCTTGGAACCCGGTCTCCCACCAAGTCGAGGAGGGTGCGAACAAATATGAATACGATGCGGCTGTGAAATTGTCCGACTACATGCGCGACCCTGCCCATTGGGGATCCGGATCCACTTGCTACACGAAGGGTGATAAGAAAATCCCTTATTCGGGCCCGAGGATGATGGGTTGGCAGATCGATCCGATGACGGGCGCTACCCTCGATGACGCGAACACTTCCGCACTGGGTATGCAGAAGGGCGCCGCCGCTTTCGCCGCAATCGGTGCACAAGATTATGATCTGATGGGCGACTTGTTCAATGTGATCTACGAGAACTGGGACGCCAAAGGTCAAACAACCGATAAACAATGGGTCTCCAACTATATGAGCGGATGGTTCCGTCAAACGGGTTTGATGGCCTTGACGGGCAACTATCCTGCGCCTTCCCAAATGAAGGCTCAGCCTAACCTGAAGATCTATAGGGCGCTGAAGGATAGCATGTCCTGCTGCCACGTGGGGGATACCATCACCTACCTGCTCTCCTACCGTAACTATGGTTCTGTGGATGCGCAAAGCGTCGTTATCGTTGAGAAGTTGCCGACCGATTTCTATTTCTTGGATGCGGACAATGGCGGAACGTACGATGCCGCGACCCATACGTTGACGTGGACCATGGACCAATTGGCGGGTCTGAAGAGCGATAATATGGAGGGCGAGGCGATCGATTTCTCCGCTCCGAACCTCTCGAAGACAATCGGGACGGTCTCTTACCGATGCGTGGCGAAGAGCGGCGCGGCTGGTCGCTACCAGGCCACCGCTGAGATCTCCTGCGCCAACGGATTGGGCTCGAAGACGAACCTCTACCCGAACTATGTCACGGCGACGATGCAGCGCAATCTGATTGAGGTGATCCCTACGAACCTCACCGTCACGAAGACGTCGGATGTCACGGAGGTGGAGAAGAACGATGTCGTCACCTTCAGCGTGAACCTCTCGAACGACACGATTCCTTGGCTGACGGGCGGACGACCGGACGTCAACGTGGCAGTGGCCGACGAGGAGAAGGGCGCGCAATATGTCCTGAAGTTCAAGATCTACCATGATGCGGTGGAGCCTTACATCGACAATGGTAACTATCGTGTCACGGTCTTCAAGGATTTGAAGGACGCGACCGACCTCCAATGCTCGTTCGACCTGATCGAGGGCACGCAGAATGGTGCGACGATGGCTTCGAACGCAAACGATTTTGTCTTTAAGGATGAGGTCTTGGCGGATGGCACCCGTATGTTCTCCGTGCAATTCCCTCATGCTTTGGCTGCCTCCACTTATTACCTGAACGAGATGGCCGGAGCCGCTAAGTTCAATTGCGAGGGGACAAGGTACCCGTTGCGTGTGGGGGCTCGTTTCTATGACGCTAGTTGGAAGTCCCTCGATTGGAAAGCGGGCTTCTCCCAGTTGAATTCTGACAGTGACGACGGCTATTATTTCCCTGTCACGCCTTCCTACCAATCCTCGGAGGAGCCTCAGCCGGTGGACCGCCTCTTGCGGACGGCTTGCGACGGCGTGTCGAAACTCACGAAGAATGTCTTGGTGGAGGAGTTCGATGGCTATGTGTGGCGTAAGATTCTTGGCAATAGCCCGTTCGTGAACGGTGATGTGGCGAAGAATGTGACGGTGACCGACACCATTCCGTTGGGCTTCGAGTTCATCAAGTTTACGGACGAGAAAACTTCTGCGACGTTCCAACCTGCTGATGGTAAGCCTTATGCGGGTATTGTGACCTACTCCGCGGGAAGCATGGACTTGGGCACGAAGGATGGATTCTCCTATCAATGCAAGTATGTAGGAGGTGACGCCAAAAAGATCGCATGCGGAAGCCATGCCACGAGCGACAAGGAGTCAGTCAGCTCCGCATCGTTGATCATTGTCGACAAAGAGTTTACAGGGGTCTCCCTTGTGCCGTCGGACAATCCGTATGTGGATGTCTATAACAGCCTAGGCGTTCTCGTGAGAAAGCATGTTCTCGAGATAGAGGCGCTGAAGGGATTGATGCCGGGCGTCTATGTGGTCGGTGACAAGAAGATGATAAAAAATGACAAGGAGTAATCCGTGGAAATTTTGCCGTGGGCGGTAAATCCTTTTGTAATTAAAATGCAATCAGCACCTTATGGGTGCTGATTGTTTTTTGCCCTGCCGGATGTCCTTTGCGGAAAGCGTACTCCCCCATGCGTCGTTGACACATTCCTGGCCAAGCTCGTCTATCTATGGATATGCTGGATATGTTCCGGCTTGCCTAATTGTATTATAACGAGCATATTGCGAAAATATGCGTTAAAAATATTTAAATTTTTTAATGACGATGCTATTCTTTACAAAACAATGTTTATATTTGTCACTTGTGAATTTACATATGGAAAGTTAAACGAAAAACATTCAGTTATGGTCTTTATTGTAAGTATTAAAAAGAGGGCAATCGCGTTTTTGCCTCTCCTGTTTTTTGCAGCGGTTAGTATGGGCGCCGTTCCTGTCCATATCAATTCAGGCAATCCCGCCTATCCGTTTCCTCAGTTCTTGGAGTATGCGTGTGGCGGAAACTTAGGTACCAAGAACCCGGAGGGTGTCACTCATGCGGAGATGGAGCATTTTATCCGTAAGGCTTATCAGCAGCATGCGCTTGAGTTCACGTATACGGGTGAAGAGCATGAGGGTATAAAATATATCGAGTTAGCCGAGCCTTTTTATGCTGAATTTTCCGAATCGGACGGCTATGGGTTGCTTGCCGCCGCCTATATGGCTGATAAACCGACGTTCGACGGCTATTGGATGTGCACGCATGACAAACGTCGTGTGCGCACGAAACGATACAAGGATTGTACTGATAATGTGCCTGACTACCGTTTTGGAGAATTCACCATTGCTGGTATATCCCCCAAAGATGGTAACGGAGGAAGTTATGACTCTGCGGCGGATGGAGATGTCGATATAGCCCTCGCTCTCTATGTCGCCTACAAGCAGTGGGGTGAGTTCATGCGTAACGATAAGGGCGAAATTGTCAGGGACGCTTGTGGCGAGCCAATCAGCTATAAGCAGGAGTTGATCAATGTGATCCGCGGCTTGGTGAAGGCGTCTGTTGATTCAACACTCTCTCCTTTGGGGAATCCTCTTAGGGTTATTACGGGTTTGATAGGCTTGGATGGTTACGTGAAAGGTGGTAACACATTGGGCGAGTTGACGAATTGGGCATCCCAAGAGGGGAACTACATCCAGATGGATGGTGTAAATATCATTCCTGCATTTGCTGGTGGGGTGCAACAACATACGGACTATTGTGCGCCTGCCTATTACAGGGAGTTCCACGATCTGCTGGATTCCCTCTCCAGCGAGTTGGGCGAGACGAACGCATGGGAGGCGGAGCAGTTCCGCCGTGGAGAGGCCTCTTCCGATTGGCTGATCGGTGACTTGATCGGTAAAAGCGATAAGGCTCTGCCTACTTCAGGTAATCATACCGTGAACAAAAATGGTGACACGACTTCGTATTCTTCTTTTAACACGGGTGAGGATTTCCGTACTCCTTGGCGTACTATCAGCAATTATGTATGGCATGGCAACCCTGCCTATTCGTGGAATCCGGTTACCCATCAGGTTGTGAATGGATCAAATAGCCACGAGTACGATGCGGCGGTGAGGTTGTCCGATTTCATGCGTGATCCTGCGCACTGGACCGACAAATCTGTTTGCGTTACACCAGCATCCCCTGCTCCTTGTAATATTCCATATACAGGACCAAGAGCGATGCCTTTGCTAAATAATCCGATAACGGGTGAACCGGTAGATTTCTACGGGAGACATGATTGTATGCAGCAGGGCGCCTCTGTCTTTGCTGCTATTGGCGTCCAGGATTATGATTTGATGGGTGACCTCTACAATGTTATCTATGAAAACATGCTGATAGAAGGGAAATCGGATGATGGTCAATTGATCCCTAGATATATGCGTGGCTGGTTCCGCCAGATGGGCTTGATGGCATTGACGGGCAACTACGCCGCCCCTTCCCAAATGAATCCGAAGGCAAACCTGAAGATCTATAAGGCTGTGAAGGATAGCATGTCATATTGCCATACGGGTGACACGGTCACTTATCTCCTCTCTTTCCGTAACTATGGTTCCGTAGATGCGCAGAATGTTGTTATTGTTGACACCATCCCTGCTGGCTTCGATTTCTTGAATGCTGACCTTGATGGAGTTTATGACGCCGCGACACATACGGTGAAATGGTCTTTGAGCAAACTCGCCGGATTCAAGAGCGATGGAATGGAGGGAGCTTCAATCGATTTCTCCGCACCGAACCTCTCGAAGACGATCGGTCAGGTTAGCTACCGTTGTGTGGCGAAGAACGGAGCGAAGGGACGTTACCACTCCACCGCGGAGATCTCCTGTTCCAATGGCTCGGGTTCGAAGACAAACGATTACCCGAATTATGTTACGGCGACGATGCAACGCAACCATATCGATGTGATTCCGAACGGTATATCTCTCTCAAAGACTGTTGATGTGTCGGAGTTGTCCAAGGGTGATGTCGCTACGTTTAGCGTTAACATCTCTATGGATTCGGTCCCTTGTTTGACTGGCGGTCGTTCTGGTGTGAATGTGACGATGGCTAAAACTATGGAATCGAATTATCAGTTAATTATGCGTGCCCGACTTTATAACGATGCGGTGGAGCCATATATCGATAATGGCAACTATAGAATCACGTTCTTTAAAGATTTGAAAGATGTGGTGGAGTTGAGAAAAATTATCGGTGACCTTCATGGCACGCAGAATGGTCGAGCAAAATGTGATAATGTTGATGAGTTTGTCTTTGCGACTGATACGCTGTCTGATAGCACCTACATGTTTACCCTCCAATTCCCTCATACGTTAGCCACTTCTATGGGTTATCTGGAACAGATGTGGGATGACGATTATTTCTCATGTGAGGGAACAAGGGCTCCTCTGGATTTTGAATTTGGGTTCAGTGTTGTTTCTCCATCCTTAGAAGGGTTTGATTGGAACTCGGGCTTCTCTCAGTTGCTTAAAGATGAAAATAATGCGGAGGGGGCATATTATCCAATTTCCCCTTCATTCCAAACTTCTGGTGTGTCACAACCTGTGACCCGTTATATCCGCTCTGCTTGTGATGAGGTGTCGGATGTCACGGAAACTGTCTTGGTGGAGGAATTTGATGGATACGTGTGGCGTAAGATACTTGGCGACAGCCCTTTGAGAAATGGTGGCTTGCTGACATTGACCGATACGGTTCCGCTAGGTTTTGAGTTCGTTTCCTTTACGGATGAGAACACTTCCGCCACGTACCATCCGGCTGAGGGTAAACCTTATGCGGGAATTGTGACTTATTCACTCTCCCAGGATTCTTCCTCTCAGGTAAGCCTTTCCTACAAATGTAGATGTGTGGCGAATAGTGGACAATTAGTATGGCGCGGAAGCCATGCGTCGGATAATTATGCGTCGGTTAACTCCGCTCCGTCATCTACTACTTTCAAACTCAAGGACGTTCCGGTGGAAGGCGACCCTGTCACGGTTCATATCAATTCAGGCAATCCTGCCTATCCTTTCCCTCAATTCTTGGAGTATGCGTGTGGTGGAAACCTCGGAACCAACGTTCCGGAGGGCGTCTCTCATGCGGAGATGGAGAAGTATATCCGCGAAGCCTACCAGCTGCATGCGAACGAGTTCGCATATACGGGTGAAGAATATCAGGGTATAAAATATATTTGGACCCCTTATAAGGCGGCATACGATTGCACCGAGGGTGATGGTTACGCGTTGCTTGCCGCCGCCTATATGGCTGACAAGGCGACGTTCGATGGCTATTGGATGTGCACGCATGACAAACGACGTGTGCATACGAAACGTTACATGGATTGTACCGATAATGCGCCTAACACCCAGTATGGAGATCTTATCCTTTCAGATAATAATCCGGACAACTCGGCTGCGGACGGTGATGCCGATGTGGCTCTTGCCCTCTATGTCGCCTACAAGCAGTGGGGTGAGTTCATGCGGAACGACAAGGGAGAAATCGTCAAGGACGCTTGCGGCGAACCGATCAGCTATAAGCAGGAGATGATCAATGTGATTCGTGGATTGGTGGCGACGAGTACGAGGTTCCCATCGGAAACCCCTATGCGTGTTGTTTCGGGTCTGATCGGTCTGGATGGTTATGTGAAGGGTGGCAACACATGGAACGAGTTGACGGAATGGGCATCCCAGGAGAAGAACTACATTCAGATCGGTGGTGTTGCTGTTACTCCTGAATTTGTCGGTGAAACAAGACAACATACGGACTATTGCGCCCCTGCCTATTACCGGGAGTTCCACGATTTGCTGGACTCTCTCTCCAGCGAGTTGGGAGAGACGAACGCATGGGAGGCGGAGCAGTTCCGTCGCGGAGAGGCCTCTTCCGATTGGTTGATAGGTAACCTGATCGGCAAAAATGAGAAAGCCCTGCCGACTGCTGGTTGGCATACCGTGAACAACAATGGCGACACGACTTCGTATTCTCCTTTTGATGCGAGTGAAGATTTCCGTACGCCTTGGCGTACCATCAGCAATTATGTATGGCATGGTTCCCCAGCATACTCATGGAACCCGGTTACCCATCAGGTGGAGAGCAAGACCAATACCTACGAGTATGATGCTGCGGTAAGGTTGTCCGATTACATGCGTGACCCTGCGCACTGGACTTCGGAGAATTCATGTGTGACGTATGGCAATAGCAATCTTTCTGTCACTGGTCCAAAGACATTGTCCCTGCAGATAGACCCTATGACAGGAGCGGCATCCACTGTTGGTCTATATAGTTTGCTTGTTCGCCAGAAGGGCGCTTTCTCCTTTGCGGCCATCGGTGGTCAGGATTATGATTTGATGGGCGACTTGTTCGGTGCCATCTACGAAAGTTGTGATGTGGCAGAGGAGTCGCGCGACGGTCGGATTGTTCCAAGATATATGGAGGGTTGGTTCCGCCAATTGGGATTGATGGCGCTCACTGGCAACTATGCCGCACCTTCCCAAATGAAGGCTCAGCCTAACCTGAAGATCTATAGGGCGGTGAAGGACAGCGTCTCTTACTGCCATGTCGGTGATACAATCACCTATCTGCTCTCTTACCGTAACTACGGTTCCGTGGATGCGCAGAACGTTCTCATCGAGGAGAGCGTGCCTGACGGCTTCATCTTCTTGGATGCGGACAACGGAGGAAAGTATGACGCCGCGACCCATACGGTGGCGTGGACGTTGAGCAAGCTCGCTGGTTTCAAGAGCGATGAGATGGAGGGCGCTTCGATCGACTTCTCCGCACCGAACTTGTCAAAGACAATCGGTGAGGTTAGCTACCGTTGCGTGGCGAAGGAGGATGCGAAGGGTCGTTACCAGGCTTCGGCGGAGATCTCCTGCTCCAATGGCGTGGGATCGAAGACGGATGGTTATCCTAACTATGTCACCGCGACGATGCAGCGCAACGCTGTCGACGTGATCCCTACCAACCTGTCGGTAGCGAAGATTTCGGATGTCACGGAGGTTGCCGCGGGTGATCTCGTCACCTTCAATGTCAGTCTTTCGAATGATACCGTTCCTGCTTTGACGGGCGGTCGTCTGGGCGTGAATGTGGCATTGGCGGAAAAGAAAGATAAGACAATGAGCACTTTGATGTTGAGACTCTATAATGATGCGGTGGAACCTATCGATTATGGCAACTATCGTATAACAGTGTTCAATGGCAAATATCGTACGATTCCTGCTGACCTCTTCTTCGGTGACACGTCGCGTTCTGTCGATTTGAGTTATATGGTTGAATTCTCAGAGGGCTTGCCTTCAGGAAACGGGATCGTCTTTAAGGATGAGATGCTGGCGGATAGCTCATTCATGCGTACTATCCAATTCCCTCATGTGCAGGCCGCTTCTACAACCTTCTTGTCGTCGCATTTTGGTCTCTCCTCTCCTTTGTATGATGGACCAAGATCCCCTATGCGGGTGGTGATTAATACCAATGATGCTCGTTATAATGATATCGATTGGGGAACTGGATTCTCTCAGATCCCGCAGGATGAGCAGAATGGAAATTATTACCCTGTCACTCCTTCCTATCAATCTTCTGAGGAACCTCAACCGGTGGACCGTCTTATGAAATCGGCTTGTGAAGAGGTGTCGACGGTCACGGAAAATGTTTTGGTGGAGGAGTTCGATGGATACACATGGCGTAAGATCCTCGGAGATAGTCCGCTGAAGGGCGTTGTGGCGAAGAGTGTCACGGTGACAGATACCATCACGTTGGGCTTCGAGTTCGTTAAGTTCATGGATGAGAACACAACCGCGACATACCAACCTGCAAGCGCCACGACGAATCCTCGTCCAAACGGACGCGCTGAGGCTTCTGCCAAGGCTCTGCCTGATGGTGCTAAGAACTATTCGGGTATCGTGACCTACACGTTGAATAGTATGAATACGGGCGAGAAGAACAGCTTCTCTTACCTGTGTAGGGTGGTGGCGACCGAGTCGGATACGATTCGTTGCGCGAGCCATGTCACGAGCGACAAGGAGTCTGTCAACTCCGCTCCGTTGGTGCTTTACGTCAAGGAGGCTACTTCGTTGCCTTCCGTGGCATCGGAAAGCCCATATGTGGATGTCTACAACATGTTGGGTATCATGCTGAAGAAGCAAGTCTTGAGAGAAAAGGCGCTTGACGGTTTGATGCCTGGCGTCTACGTGGTCGGTGACCAAAAGATGGTGAAGGCTGTAAAGGATTAGTGCTCGCCACTTATAGAATAACCTCGTGTCGACAAACGGTTCTCCGTTTGTCGACACGTTTTTTTTGTTGTCTGGCCTATCTGATTGTTGTAATTCATTGGCAAACAGACACGTGCGTGGCGTGCCTCTCGGTGGGATGTCCACGGAAATGCAAGGTCGTAAATCCCAAAGAACCCCACTCCTCAAAAAACGTGTGTTAAAAAATTTTAATCTTCCATGGGAAATGCTATATTTGCAAGTTGATAAGTATATTTTATAGTAGGTCTAACGAAATTATATTCAACCATGGTTCGCTTTATAACTATTCATAAAAGGCTGATTGCGCTATTGTCTCTGTTGATGGTGGCGGCAATTCGAGTGAGTGCGGTGCCTGTGCATATCAATTCAGGTAACCCGGCGTATCCGTTCCCGCAGTTTTTGGAGTATGCCTATGGAGACTCCCATCGATTAGGCAATTTGGCTACTAGAAACCCAGAGGGTGTGGTGCATGCGGAGATGGAGCAGGATATACGAAATGCCTATCAAGTCCATGCTAATGAGTTTAAATATACGGGAGAGTCTTGGGCAGGAATCAAATATATAAGCACGCCGTATAAATCTGCATATGATTGTACGGAAGGTGATGGGTACGCTTTGTTGGCTGCGGCTTATATGGCGGATCAGGTTACGTTCAATGGTTATTGGATGTGTACGCACGATAAGCGTCTGAATCGCTCCAAGAAGTATAGGGATTGTTCGAACACTGCTTCAACCTATGCGTATGGACCATTTGCGTTGTCCGATAGAGGTGAGGGTGGCAATACGGCTGCGGATGGTGATGTGGATGTTGCTTTAGCGTTGTATGTTGCTTACAAACAGTGGGGTGAGTTCATGAGAGACGAGTCTGGGGCTATCGTAAACGATGCTTGTGGAAATCCGATATCGTACAAGGAGGCTATGATAGAAGTGATTCGTGGACTGGTGGCTTTGAGTACAAGGTTCCCAACGGAAAACCCTATGCGTGTTAATTCAGGTATGATTGGTTTGGATGGTTATCCTAAGGGCGGTGATACGTGGAATGAACAAACTGGTTTTGTGACTGCGAATAATCCTCTTGTTTTCTCTGAGTCGAAAGAGATATATAGCTTGCCGGGTAACAATATGGTGGATGTAAACGGACTCACCTTATATCCTGAATTTTGTGGAGCGACTACTCAACACATAGATTACAATGCGCCTGCATATTTCAGGGAATTTTATGAGCTGTTTGAGGAGTTGGGGGGTGATCCATGGGAGATTGAACAGTTCCGTAGAGGAGAAGCCTCATCTGATTGGCTCATAGGCGAGTTGATAAAGAAAAGCTCTAAATCAATTCCTACAGCAGGTTGGGTCTCTGTCTTCGAATCGGGAGAGAATGTGAGCTATTGGCAATTCACGTATGATGACGATGGGAAAAAAGATTCCGTGTTGGTGAGCTATAAAGCTACGGAAGCAGGTACCGAATTTAGTAATTTCAATCAAGGAGAGGACTATCGATGTTCTTGGAGAACAATATGTAACTATATGTGGCATGGAAATCCAAGCTATTCGTGGAACTCTAAGACTCATAAGGTGGAGCAAGGCGGAAACACTTACGAGTATGATGCCGCTGTGAGATTGTCGGATTGGATGAATGACCCGTCGAATTGGAATCCTGCCGCCGGCAACCATTGTATTGATTATGGATCTGTAAAGAATATGCCTTATTCTGGGCCTGCTACGATTCGTTGGCAAAATGATCCAAATACGGGAAAGTCGGGAGCTGATTTTTATTGCTCTTTGAGTATGCAGACTGGAACGGGTTCTTATGCGGCTGTAGGAAGTCAGGATTATGAATTGATGGGTTTGGTATATAGAGAGTGTAATATTAAGTGGGACACGAAAGGAGATGCCACTGATATAGATGTCCCGAGAGGACAAGAGTGTAATTTGGGTAAAGTTTCCAATTATATGCATGGCTGGGCTCGTCAAATGGGTATGATGGTGACATCGGGTAATTATCCTGCGCCAAGCGCAATGAATCCAATGCCTAACATGAAGATTTATAGGGCGATAAAAGATAGTGTGACATTCTGTTATACAGGAGATGAAATAACATATTTATTGGATTACCGTAATTATGGGTCCGTGGATGCGAAGGATGTGGTCATCGTAGAACATGTCCCTGCTCATTTTGATGTCGTTTCTACGGGCGGTGGCGTATATGACGCTGCAAGTCATACTATTACGTGGAATATTGGTGATGTGAGTGGTTATCATAGCGATGGTAAGGAGGAAGGTGCTGCGCTGGATGTGACTAGGGCTAATTTTAAGAAAACGATTGGACAAGTGTCTTATACGGTGTCTATTGGTAGTCAGGCATCTGGTCGTTATTGCACTACGGCGGAAATAACATGCTCAAATGGTCTGGGATGGGTTTCTAATGAATATCCGAATTATAGAACAGCAACTATGCAACGAAATTGCGTTGATGTGTTGAAACGTTCTTTGGTGATTGAAAAAAAGGCGGATAGGGATAAAATCAACCCAGGTAATGTGGCTACCTTTAGCATTGATTTTGAGAATTCCTCCGAGGCTGGATGGATAGACGGTGGACGTCCTAGAGTAAATGTTTCGTGGGCTTGTGAGGATCAGGGTAATCAAATGGGAGTGAAATTCAGACTGTTTAACGATGCGGTTGAGTCGTATATAAATTATGGGAACTATCGTATTTCTTATTATTTATACGATCCTGTTGTGACAGGTGTTGTTTCTCCAAATTCATCTGATGGATGGGCTGTTATTCCTTCAATTTACGAAGGTGGTAACAAAGAGGGATTTGTCGTGACGCATGAGAATGTGGTCTCGGGTACGGATTCTGTTACTGGGAGGAAGTGGAATCAACGTATTTCCATGCAGTTCGCACCACTGCTTGTCACTACTACGATGCTTACGTCGTGGAATACGGGTAACCCTAATTGTACAATTCATGAGGGAGGAGATTATCCGTTGCGTGTGGTTAATCTTGTTAATGGTAATAATTACTCGGATAAAGTGGATTGGACGGATGACTGGTCATTTAGCGAAAAGTATAAAGACGGTGACGAAGGTAATTATTACCCAATCACTCCTTCTTGGCAAAGATTAGACGAATCGGGGAAAACGATTGAGGAACCTATTACTAAATGGTTGACTTGCGGATGTACATCATCTTCCATTACAGTGCCTAATGTGTTGGTTGAGGAATATGACGGATATGTGTGGAGAAGGATCCTTGGTAATGGTCCTATCGCTGGCCGTGATGTCGAGGATGTATATGTACGCGACACTTTGCCTTTGGGTCTGGAGTTCGTTTCGTTCTTAAATGACTGCCCTCTTGAGGATTTTGGCGCTACGATAAAAACCACAAAGACTTCTGATGGCCGTGATGTTATAGAGTGGCATGTGCCGAAGATGCAGGTGAGTCAGAAAGGAACAATTAAGTATAATGCTGTTGTTAAATTCCCTTCCGGCGCATCGTGTGTATCGGCTGATGAGGTTATAGTAAATCATGCTTGGATCTCAGGACTGAGGAATTCTGCTGTGGATGACACCGCTCAAATCATTGTTACCTGTGAAAAGGTGCCTGATCCTATAGTGCCAACCACAATGAAAAAGGTTGCGGATAAGGAGAGATATGAGGTCGGCGATGATATCGTTTATGAAATAGAATATGAACAGACTCATGGCGCTTTGTTTGAGAATGCGGGGTCAAATTCTTCTGATTGGACTACGTCTGGTGGATCTCCTAGAATTTCCAATGGGACGATTTCATTGTCGAATGGCGCAAGTGCTGAATTCAAGTATTCGAAATCTACAAATATTACAGTTTCTATGGACTGTGATCTGAATAGGGGAAATAGTGAAAGAGATGCGGAGGCAATCGTTTACTTCAGAGATGATCTTCGATTGGGTATTTTCCCGAATTATGATGGAGGTGCCGCTCTTGTGATTAATATGTATGATAAGACAAGACTGCTTAAAAATGTGAATTTGTCTTTGAAAGAGAGTTCTTTCCACATGATTATTGAGTTGAATGGTGATGTTTTGCGGGCTTGGATTGCAAAGAACACTTCCGTAGAACCTGCCTTTTCTATTTCTGGCTTGACAGAGAAAGATGGCTACTTCGGATTTAAGTCTCCGTCGAATGGTTCTTCTTCCTTCTCTAATATTAATGTCCACACCGACTACGCTTACGACTTAACCATCGTTGACCGTAAGCCTGCGGAGGTTAGTTTCTCTTCTGCTGATAATGGAGGTGCGCTGCAGGGCGATTCCATCGTTTGGAAATTTGAACAGGGAATCGATAACCCTATCCCTTTCGGAAAGAAGTATACGGTTTCTTGGAAGGGTGTGGTTGATGACTGCTCCGAATCCATCATCAATGTTGCCTACACAAAACTCCTCGGACACAAGGATAATGAGATCATGTCGCAGGCTGTCAGCGGTTGCGGTGAGGACTGCCCGCTCCCGAATACTACTATGCAAATCTCTAGGGATACGATATGTGCTGGCGAGTCTGTCACATTGACCGCCGGCCCTGTCGGTAATAATATAACTTACAGGTTCGAGGAGAATGGTCAGCCTATTTCGGAACAGACCTCCAATAACACTTGTGTGGTGACTCCGATCGCCGCTGGCACATTTGAGTATACGGCAAGTGTCTTTTCCCGCCCTGACTCATCTTGCTATTCCCCTGCTCCTGTCGTTTCCTTGGTGGTGGAGAAACTGCCGGTCGTCTCTGATTACGACCTGGGTACTTTCTGCCCCGGCAACGCGGATGTCTCTGACCTGGAGAGGGAGATGAACGAAATGCTATCGAAGGACGTTGCCTATTCTTGGTTCGACTCGAACGGAGACCCGACAACCGCACCGGACGTTAATTCCATAACTGAGGCGGGCGACTACTCCTACACCTATTCATTGACTTCCAAGTCTGGTTGCGAGAGCAGGAAAAAGGGTACGCTGAAGTTTACCGTGAGGAAAATCTCTGCCCCTACGGGTACGGGCGCTGTCTCTTATCTCTTGGGCGATACCGCCGCTAACGGACAATTCGATAAGAACATCCTTCTGCAAGACCCTTCCGCTGTTGAGGTGGAGAGCGGATATACTTACAACTGGTTTGACGAGAACGGTCAACCTTTGTCTAGTGCTCCGACCCCGACGCCACAGGATGTCGGCAAGAAGATCGTTTATGGCGTGAATCGCACCCAACCTGTGGGTTGCGTGAGCGATACGTTCTATGTCACTGTTACCGTGAGCGGTAGCTCCGTGCCTGTCCCGAATCATGTGACTTACTGCTTGAATGATGTGGCGCAGCCAATCTCCGCCACCGCCAGTGAGGTGAAGGACTCCAACTCCTCTTGGGAGGTGGTCTATTACGATGCCGATGGCAACGAGCTGACTACCGAGTCGGACCGTACGCCTAATACCTCCGAGGGTGGTGCCGTAACCTACTACGTGAGCCAACGTGAGGTGGGTAACCCTACCAACGAGAGCGGTAAGGTGCCGCTTACGGTGACCATCGTGGAGATCCCTGCTCCTGATATCTCGATGAACCGCACTCAGTATTGCAAGGGCGAGGAGTATGAACAATTGCAGGTGAAGAGCAGTTCGCTCACCCTCGACGCAGGAAAGTCTTCCTTCTCATGGTCGGTCGACGGACAGAGCGTGACGGGCGTTCCGTTGGCGCAAACCCAGACGTCGGTGGTGCAGTATGGCGTGGTGGAGTCTTATGAGATTGAATCGGGACGTTTCTGCGTGAGCGATACGGCGAAGTTCGCTGTGAAGACTACCTTCGTACCTGTTGCGACGGGTTCTCTTTCCGTGAATTACCTGAAATCGGAGGCTGCGGCAGATGGCTCTTTCGATCCTCTTCTGACGAAAGACCCAAGTGCAGTCACCGCTTCCGACAACTCTGACTATGAACTGGTATGGTTCGATGAGGCGCTGAATGAATTGGGTACTACGGACCCTTCTCCTAAGAAGGATAACACTTGGGAAGAGAATAAGGATGTGAAACTGACCTACTTCGTCAAACAACGTCATAAGGAGAGCGGCTGCTTGAGCGACACGGTGCGTATCACGGTTATCTTGAGCGACGCGCTGATGCCGAACACCTTCCCGATGAACTATTGCCACCATGCGAAAGCAGTCTCGTTGGAGAACAATGCTAGCATTAACACGAACAATGGTCAGGTCAAGGATATTGATTACGAACTGGAATGGTTCTCCCCTGAAGATAACTATGCCGCTCCTTTGGCTTCCGCCCCTGTGCCTAGCACGGAGACGGTCGGCGTGACGATCTACAAGGTGGCGCAGAAGCATAAGGTTGATGGTGTGCTCAGCACTAAGGCGGAGGTGAAGGTGACGGTCTTCCCTAACCCGGAGATCAAGGTCGACGCTTTGCCGCAGACCTGCGGGGAGGAGATCGAAATCTCTAAATATATTCATCTGGCGAATACGATCGATACCTCTTTGCTGAACTATTATTACTTCTCGGATAGGAATTGCACGAATCCTTTGTCTGAGTTGACGTTGACGGAGAGCACGGTGTTCTATGCGAACGCATACTATACGATATTCTCCGAACCGAATATCATCGGCTACTGCGCATCCGACACGATCGAGATGAATGCTACGATCGATGACCTCACAGACCTTGTCGTGGAGTCTCCTTCTAGCGTCTGCCCGAATGGAGATATCCATCTGAAGGCTTCGGCGACAAGCACTACTTCCACCGTCTCTTATGAGTGGAGTGGGGCGGCTACCGGTAGCGCGGACGTGCTCGATACGAAGGATGAGTCCGGAACGTTCGGCGAAGTCCATTCGTACCACTTGACTGCTTCCGCCGGCGCATGTCACTTGGACACCGTTGTCACGGTGACGGTCGGCAAGGGTGAGCTGACGGGCAATGTGATGGCGAACAACCAGGCTACGCATAATCTTAAGATATGTGACGGAGAACCTGTGGAATTGTCCGCAACCCATGAGGGACAAGACTTCAAATGGTCCGATTTGTCCGGTGGCATAGTGAGCTCGGATAAGGACGTTTCGGTCACTCCGACAGCTACAACCACCTATGTGCTCTCCTTCGTGAACAAGTGCGAGACTTCCGATACGGTTGTGGTGGAAGTCTATCCACTCTCACTGACGGCAGACTTCACGTTGCTGGACACTTCCATCTGCGAGAAATCGACTGCCACCGCTGTCCTTACCATCAACGGCTATGACCCATCTATGACTGGCTCGTACATCAAGTGGATGAAGAATGGCAATGAGTTGAGCGAATTCGCTGGACAAACGACCCTCCTGTTGAATAATGTGGATAAGAACGATAGCGGCGAATATACTTACGAGGTAAGCAACGGTATCTGTTTGGCGAAGACTTCTGACGTGAAGACCACCGCCCAGCTTGAGGTCAAACCGTATGTCTCGTTCGCCGAGCCTACTACGGTATTAGTGCCTCATGGCGGTTCCGTCGATTTGAAGATGCTTGGCCTGAATCCTTCCGATGCGACCGTTTCCTGGAAGGGCGACCTCCATGATGGTGCTAGCAATCCGTTCACAGTGACAGATATGGAGAAGGATGAACTCTTCGCCGTCACACTCTCTGCGGATGGCTATTGCGACTCCGAGACGGAGGTGCAGGTCTTGGTTGACGCCAAGGCGGTTGTCTCTATCTCTGTCTCCGCTGATGCTGTCTGCGTCGAGGATGGTGTGACGGTTACCGCCGATACGACGGGTACGGGTCATCTCCTCTATCCGGACCGTTACCAACTCACGTTGTACTCGATAGATGAGGAGGCGAACATCGCCAAGCTCTCTGAAGAAGGTTTGTCGATCCATGATGCCCCTCAATCGTCCGTTTCCTACTTCGCTGTGGTCACTTATGGTGATCAGACAGCGACCAGCGACACGCTTGCGGTGGAGATTGTCTCTCCTGCCATCTATTCGGTGACGGAGAATGCTGTCTCTTGCTCGGGCGACGAGGTGACGATCGAGGTCTCTTCGGACGATGAGGATGTTGAGGTGGAATGGACGGAGGATGGCACGAAGGCCTCTTCGATCGTGGTCGCTCCGACAGAATCACGCTCTTATCCGTTTGTAATTACGAAGAAAGGACTTTGCCCTGTGACGGATCAGATCCCTGTCTCCGTCAAGGAGAAACCTTCTGTCACGATGGATGCGGAGAAGACCGTTTGTGAAGGTTCTGACATCATCATCTCTCCTACGGTGACGGGCAAGGAATACAGCGGTTTCGTTTGGACGGATCCGGAAGGAGAAATTATTTCAAGGGAATTGAAACTTATCACGGCTCCGACATTGAGCGGTGATTATACCTTGCAGGTGGAGACCGCTTCATGTGGTGATGCCTCCGCATCAATCAATGTGTCGGTGATTCCGACTCCGATCCTGTATATCGATTCGGTGGACTTCACGACACGCAAGGTGGAGGTCGCTTCGGGCGGAACAGGCGCATTCGAATACAAGATGGACAAGGAGGATTGGCAGACCGAGAACCTGTACGAGAACCTAGCGTACAAGGTGCTGCATACCGCATATGCGCGTGACGAGATGGGGTGCGTCGGCGTGATTGTCTTTAGCATCAACCAACCGCCTGTACCAATCCCTGATTATTTCACCCCTGATGGCTCCGGAACGAACGAGGTGTGGGATGTGACTCCAATCCTGGACGCTTATCCGGGCACTACCGTGAAGATATATGACCGTACGGGTAAGGTTGTCGCTGAACTTGACGGGTCGGCATCTGATTGGGACGGTACCTACAACGGAAGGCCGTTGCCTTCTACCGACTATTGGTACGTGATCAATGTGCCGGAAATCCGCCAGCAATTCACTGGCCACTTCACGCTGATCCGGTCGAAGTAAGCCGATATACCCTTGATGCTGCGTCGTTGCGCTACGTTCTAGGCGCAGGATAGATAATCCAAGGCGGAGATGAATCCGAAAGGAGGAGTCTCCGCCTTTCTCTTTAAATTTAGATTTTAGGGTGAAATGAGTTCTTGAGACTTGAATTATAATCCTTGATTTCTGAACAAAATCGTCCTCTGAATGTGGAATTTCTTATTTTTTGCGCCCCGCCCCCTTATTTATTCATGTTTATTCATTACCTTTGCAATTCAAATTGAATGTTATTATGGAATTGAGTGCACTTACAGCAATATCTCCTGTAGATGGAAGATATAGGAGCAAGTCTGAATCCTTGTCTGAGTATTTTTCCGAATTCGCTTTGATTCGTTATCGTGTTCGTGTGGAGGTGGAGTATTTCATCGCCCTGTGCGAGTTGCCTTTGGATAACCTGAAGTCTTTCGACCATGGCAAGTTCTCCCAACTGAGAAGCATCTACAAAGAGTTCTCTTTGGAGGATGCCCAGAAAATCAAGGACATCGAGAAGATCACCAACCACGACGTGAAGGCGGTGGAATATTTTATCAAGGAAAAGTTCGATGCGTTCGGCTTGCAACAGTTCAAGGAGTTCATTCATTTCGGTCTGACATCCCAAGACATCAACAACACTTCTGTTCCTCTTTCCGTCAAGGAGGCTTTGGAGCAGGTCTATGTGCCTAACATGGAGAAACTGATCTCCGAGTTGGCTAAAAGGGCCGAGGAGTGGAAGAATATCCCGATGTTGGCTAAGACTCATGGTCAACCAGCCTCCCCAACTCGTTTGGGTAAGGAGATCATGGTATTCGTCAGCCGTCTCCAGACTCAATTCGACCAGTTGAAGTCCCTTCCTTGCAGCGCTAAGTTCGGCGGTGCCACGGGTAACTTCAACGCCCATCATGTGGCGTACCCTCACTTCGATTGGAAGGCGTTCGGCAACCACTTCGTGAACGATGTCCTTGGTTTGTCACGTGAGCAGTGGACGACCCAAATCTCCAACTACGATAACTTGGGCGCCATCTTCGATTGCCTGAAGCGTATCAATACGATCATGATCGACATGAACCGCGACTTCTGGCAATATATCTCCATGGAGTATTTCAAACAGCAAATCAAGGCGGGCGAGGTCGGCTCATCCGCCATGCCACATAAGGTCAACCCGATTGACTTCGAGAACGCGGAGGGTAACTTGGGTATCGCCAATGCTATATTGCAACACCTTTCCGCTAAGTTGCCTGTGTCCAGGTTGCAGCGTGACCTGACCGATTCTACGGTTCTGCGTAACGTGGGCGTTCCTTTCGCCCATACGATCATCGCTATCCAAAGTTCCTTGAAGGGTATCGGCAAGTTGCTCTTGAATGAAAAGGCTTTGCAGGCGGATCTGGACAAGTGCTGGGCCGTCGTGGCGGAAGGCATCCAAACCATCCTTCGCCGTGAAGGTTACCCTAACCCGTACGAGACGTTGAAGGCGTTGACGCGTACCAATGCGGGCATTACGGAGGCTTCCATCAAGGAATTCATAGAAACGTTGGAGGTGAGCGAGTCGGTGAAGGCTGAGTTGCGCGCCATTACTCCTCATAACTATTTCGGTATTTAATGGGTTTCACTGAATGTCCGATGGAAAATAAGAAGGTGAAATTCCCTTTCCTAATGCTGATCAAGCGTTTCGTGGGTCCCTACAAGGGCTACGTTGTGCTGAATGTGTTATGCAACCTTCTTTCCACGGTTTTTAGCCTCTTCTCTTTCGCATTGCTGATCCCTATCCTGGAGATCCTTTTCAAGACGAGCAATGCGGTTTATGAGTATATGCCTTTTTCTTGGGACATGACGGTCATCAAGAACAATGCTTACTGTTGGGTCTCCCATTACATCACACAGAATGGTCCGATGAACACGCTGATGCTCTTGAGCGTCGCCTTGATTGTGCTGACGTTCTTGAAGACGTTCATCTCCTATTTGGCCAGCTATTTCATCATCCCGATGCGTTCCGGCATCGTCCGTGATTTGCGTAACCAACTCTACCGCAAGGTGGTGGACCTCCATATCGGCTTTTTCCAGAAGCAACGGAAGGGGGATATCATGTCGCGTATGTTAGGTGACGTGGGTGAGGTGGAGAGCTCGATCATGAGCTCGGTCGAACTTCTGTCCAAAAACCCGGTGATGATTATTGTCTACCTGTCAATCATGTTCCTGCTGAGCTGGCGACTGACCCTCTTCGTGATGGTGGTCTTGCCGTTGGCCGGATTTATCATGGGTAGGGTGGGCCGCTCTTTGAAGAAGTCGTCGAAGGAGAGCCAGACTCAATTGGGCCAGTTGCTTTCCCAAATAGAGGAGACGCTGAGCGGCCTTCGCGTGATCAAGGCGTTTAATGCGGAGCATGCGGTCATCCGCCATTTCGGAAAGATGAACGACAGCTTGCGCCGGGTGGTGAATAAGATGAACCGACGCTACTCGTTGGCGCACCCGATGAGCGAATTCCTCGGAACAGTCACCATTGCGGTGGTCCTCTTCTTCGGAGGTGTATTGATCCTGAACGACAACAGTTCGTTGTCCGCCTCCGAGTTCATCTATTATCTTGTCATTTTCTACAGCATCATCAATCCGGCGAAGGAACTCTCCAAGGCGATGTATAGCGTGGAGAAGGGTTTGGCGTCGTTGGAGCGTATCGATGTCATCCTCTCCGCCACCAATCCGTTGAAGGCGGTGACGAACCCTGTGGCGGTCAAGCCTTTCAGCAAGGAGATCGTCTACAAGGATGTTTGGTTCAAATATGAGGAGGATTGGGTGCTGAAAAATATTAACCTGACCGTGCCGATGGGGCGTACGGTGGCCTTGGTCGGTCAGTCCGGGTCCGGGAAATCGACGCTGGTCGACCTGTTGCCGAGGTTCTACGACGTGACCCAGGGCGAGATCACCATCGATGGGGTCAACGTGAAGAACATGTCCACGTACGATCTGCGGTCCTACATGGGCAATGTGAACCAGGAGGCGATTTTATTTAACGACACAATATACAACAACATTACGTTTGGGGTGGATGATGCCACGGAGGAGCAGGTCATCGAGGCGGCGAAGATCGCCAATGCGCATGACTTCATCATGGCGACGGAAGAAGGGTATCAGACGAATATCGGGGACAAGGGCGGAAGACTTTCAGGAGGACAACGCCAGCGTATCAGTATTGCCCGCGCTATTTTAAAGAACCCGCCTATTCTGATTCTGGACGAGGCCACCTCCGCATTGGACACGGAATCCGAGCGTCTGGTGCAGGAGGCTTTGGAGCGTTTGATGAAGACCAGGACGACCATCGTTGTCGCCCATCGGTTGTCCACAATTAAGAATGCGGACGAAATCTGCGTGTTGAAAGATGGTGAGATTGTGGAGAGAGGAAACCATGCGGAACTGATTTCTCGGGATGGTGTCTACAAAAAATTGTACAACATGCAGTCTTTCTGATGTTAAAAAATCTTTAAACCTCGACCGTAAAAGGTGTATTTTACCCTATTTTGGCTCTAAAAATCATTGAATTATCGAGTTGTTTTAACATTTTTTGTTTTTTTTATGCCAATATAGGGCTCTGTGTGTAATTTTTTTGTATATTCGCCCGTCTTTGTGTGGACATATATGAACATCACAAAGTGCTGGAGTTGTAAATGAGTTTAGAAACTTGCGTAAGAAACAACATAGTTCGATGTACATGAAAAACATGAAAACAATGTCATTTTTAAGAAATTTATCGAAATTCTTCTTGGTGGCTACGACTTTGACACTGGGTTGTATGCCTGCATTCTCAGAATTTACGAAGGTCCGGTCCGATGGCGGATGGAATGGTAAGGTCACTAAATTGGATGTCATCGGTGATTATTACCAGTTCACTTTGGATAAATTCAGGGGAGAAATCGTCATAGAAACGGATATCGAAGCTGATACCATCTATTTGCCGAATTATAATAACACGAAGGGTTGGGTGCTTGAGGATGACAAGGCTGTAAAAGTACAGATCAACAACGAGACTTCAGGCTTCCTTTGCGTTAGCTACGACAGACCGACCAATTCCGTAAGCGTCGCTTATGGCTCTTGTAGCGGTACGATTTATGCGGATAAGGATAGGGTGTGTAAAACTACCGGAGGTGATGTGAAGTTCAAGGTGGAGAATGGTGACGCAAGCGCCTCTAAGCGTTGGGGTTTGCTCTCCTATGACGGCAAAGATACGACGTGGTTGTCTACCTATGATGATCGTGATAGCTTCGTTTATACGGTTACGGACTCTATTGTGATGTTGCTGAAGTATACTACTTCATCTGGACTTGTCTCTTATTCCTCCGCAAAGGTGGGCCTGTCTTTGGCGGATTGCGGCTATAAGGTCACTTCCAGCGTTACGAATATTTGCCCGGGTGACCCTGTGGTTCTTACTTCCAACTATACGGAGGGTACTACTTATGAGTGGAGACGTAATAACGGGAAGGTGCTCGCCACAACCACTGAGCCTACTATTTCGTTGAATCCTCTGAATTCGACTAAATACAAGCTTTATGTCGATGGCCTGTTTGCTGGTGATGCGGAAGTGAAGGTGGCAGGTTGCGGTTTCTATATCTCTTCCTTCTATCCTACGGAAATGTGTATGCAGGATTCCAACTCGTTGGTTGCAATCGGTGAGGATATGTTGCCGGATTTGGGTAATAACGTTTTTGAATGGCAAACGTCTGAGGATGGAGTACTCTGGACCACCATCAAGACAAATACGAGCAATCGTTTGAATGTATTCCCTACGGAGGATAGATATTACCGTGCTGGATATAAGGGAGAATATACTTCGCCGTTCTTCTATGAAGCGCCTAATTGCGAAGATGCTGGAGACTGCCGTGGATTGCAGACGAGAACGTTGTTCTACGAATCATTCGGTTACTTTATCGATGAGCATACCTACGTTTCCGATAAGGAGGTCTTCGTCAATGACATGCAATTGACAGGTGCTGTCGCTGGTTTTGTAAATGGTACCCGTGTCGGATTTGCTGGAAATCACTCGAGCGACCAAAGTGGTGTGGATTATATGACTCGTATCAAATATCATAATGACTCGTACCCTTATAATAATGGGTCTGGTTACTATGGCGTGAGACTTTTGGATGAACACGAAAATCCGGTTGCCGGAGGATCATTGCAGACGATGCCGAATGAGGGAACCACCACGTTCCATATCCAGAGATATATAGCGCCGGATCCGAACGGATATGTGGTGCCGGCTACCCAATTTACAAGGTTGGATGGTAGATCTAACCAGTTTGTGGGTACGGACGGACACTTGTTCTTGCAGGCGAACCCGTTGTTGCCGGAATACACTTGGACGGAGTATGAGGGTAGGAATAAGGCCTTCCGTCTGCAGGACGGTTATTATGCCATCGTGGCGAATCCGGATTCCGTTGACCATCATGACGGAAACTCCTATGTGGATTGTACCGATAATACAGGTAACGTGAATGGTGCCATGCTGTTTGTGAACTGTGGTGAGACTTCCAAAAGTAAGGCCGCCATCTATGCGCAGCGTGTGCATTTGGGTTGTCCTGCCGACCGTTTCGCGTTCAGTATGGCGGTGAAGAATGCGACGGCTAAACGTACTACAGAAGACGGTACTCCACAAAACCCGATAAATGTTTCTGTTTATCTGTTGAAGGATCAGGGTTCCGACGAGTTGCCTGGTGACTATAGGACGATGGGATCGGTTCCTGCCGCAAGCATCTTGAATAATGAAATTGAATCTGGGGATATACCAGCGGGATCTGACGAATGGCATGAGGTTAATCAATACGTGCAGTTGGATCCTTCGCAAAAGGTGCAGTCTTTGTGGGTTGTCCTCTACAACAATGGTCCTTCCGGCAATGGTAACGACTTGCTTTTGGACGATATCTCCTTCTCCGTATGTTTGCCTAAGGCTGAGCTTTCAGCCAAGGTGGGCGGTGAGTTGATTACAGGCGCGCTTACCGTTTGTGACGGCCGCGACGTGGAATTGGTGGCGAAACAGAAGGGTGATTACATCCAAAATCCTGTTTACTTGTTCCAATATTTCGATAAGGATACCCAGTCATGGGAGGACATGAAGGATTATTCGGATGATTCCAACTATAAAAAGACTAATGCGATTATTTCTGTGACGGATCCTCGTTTCGTGGGTGATATACAATATAGGGTAATCATTGGCTCGAGTGTGGATGAATTGAGGGATGTGGAGTTGCACTCTGGAGATGTATGTAACGAGTTCCTTGTGGCTACCTCCGACATTGATATAAAGAACACTTTCGGAGGTCCGATGTGTGCGGACAATGACGAGGAGAAGATTTGCTTCGTTGTCGGTGATACGATCACAGTACGTGGTTGTAGAAATTTGACCAGAAAAGACCATACTTGGAAAATGTTCTGGAAGAGCGAAGAGAATGACGCTATTTTGGTGGATACGTTGGAGGTGACGGGTGTCGACAAAGACTCCATCCGCTTCATTGTAGATAAAGACTATACGGTGCATGTATATGACCGTACATGGAAAGAATTGCCTACGACAGACTCCGTTGGCATGTCAAAGCTCATCTTTGGCGCCGTTGACGAAGGTGGTTGCGAGCACCAACAGAAATTCACTCTGGTGGCGAAGCATGTCGTGAATTTGGATTACAACGTGGAAAGCACCCATGGTTGCGACTCTGTGCTTGTCCAGGTATATAAGGATGTGCCGGAAGCTGGCCTCAGATGGGATTGGGGTAGACCGGGACGTGAGGTGATCATCAACGATACCGCCCGTGTCTTCTATCCGGAGGGTTTGGAAAAGAACGCTACTATCGAAGGCACCCTGAAGGTCTCTGTGATTAACGATGGTGACCAGTTCTGTGCTCCGGCCGAGCCGATGGAAGTGCCGTACAAAGTGTATAATGTCTCTTACAGTCTGAAGGTTGTGCCAAGTGCAAACCCGATTTGTGTGACACCGGGACAAGATGACGACGAGGTTCTGATGGACATCAATGTCTTGGTGGATCCTAGTGCCGCCGCTACAAACATTACCGCATATCATTGGAGATTGGATTTTGGCAATGGCGATGTGGTGGATACTGTGTCGACTACAAGTTTCATCGAATTGAGACATAGGGATTTGAAAAACAGGACAGGTCGCTCTGCGAAGATAGATATCATCTACACCGAGACTGTAGAGTGTGGAGATATAGAAAACAATAATGATTCATCTGCTGCGGAAATTGAAATCCGTGAGGGTGCGTTCAAATTGGCTGTAGAACCATTGAGTGACAAGATTTGTTTGTCTTCCACTGATTCTATCGTACTCAATGTGTCTGTGGACCCTAAGGAGGCGTTGACCAACTTCACCTACATCAGTTTGTTGCAGTCGCGTGACTCATTCTATGCGATCCCTACGAATGTTACGGATAGTGTATATACGGTTATCCTTAGGGAAAAGGATTATCCGGACTTCTTCAAGCCAGGTACTACCTTGTACTTCAGCGCAAGCGCGTACGACGAGTATTGTGGAGCGAATAGCGTATCTCCTGGCTCTAAGGTTGATTTGAACTTCATCGATCCGGAATATCTTCTCGATGCGAATGATCCGACCTCCTGTTTGACGTATGGAGATAAACTGACGCTTACTGCTACTTTGCCTGACCCGAATGCGGAAAGACTGATTAAGTCATATAAATGGTATCGGGATGGTGAGTTCGTCGGTGGTACTGGCCTTACCCACTCGTTTGTTGTGGGCGAAAGCAGCAACTCCAACTACAAGTTGGTGATAAGTGACGAGATTTGTGATGATGCTGCAGACTCTGTCGATGTGGCTGTCAGCATCAGATATAAGACAAGCTTGTCCGCTAGCAAGTTGACGACTTGTGCGGGTGACGATAGCGCTACAGTGCATGTCGCTTTCACTCCTGCTTCATCGGCATTGCAGGTGAAGACTTTCGAATGGCATGCTGTTGTCAATGGCGTCGACAAGGTGATATACACGGGCGATCATGCGGATTCCGTTTTGGTGATCAGTTCCGAGAGGTTCCCTGATTTGGTTGCCGCAGGTGTGAACGCTCAAATCTATTTGATAACAAAGGATGAAATCTGTGAGGATGTGAGGTCTGATGACGCTCTTGACTTCAGATTCAATACCCAATACGAGATGGCCATCGATTACAACCATAATTCGGTATGTGTTCCGAGAGAGGACAATATTGATCCTGACACCATTCTCTTGCGTGTGGCTGTTACGGTTACTCCTCCTGAGGCACTGCTCCAGGTTAAGAATTACATTTGGCACGTAAAATCTAACGACGAAACATTCTGGAATGTCATCTCAACTGATGTGAACCACTTGGAGTTAACTTATAAAGACTTAAAGAAGTACAAGGGTAAGGATATCCAAGTCTATGTTTCTTCATTCGATGATGTGTGTGCGATGGGTGTGGCACCTAATCTCAGTGATACAGTGAATGTGGAGATTCGTGTGGGCGGATTTGACATTTCGTTGGGCGAGATACCAAGCGCATATTGTGTGGAATCATTGGATAGCTCTTCCTTCGTCTTGAAGGCGGTTATTGATCCAGAGGAGGCTCGCAATAACATTTCCGAGTTCTATTGGATCGATAATGGTAAGATTATCGCGGTTACGACAGAGGATTCTATCGTGCTTGACAAGAATAATTACGCACAGGCATTTGCGGCTGGTTATACGGCTAACTTCTCTGTGGCCGCTTATGATAAGCATTGTGAATTGGATACGGTTTGGTCGACGAAGAGCACGGAGGTTGAGTTTAATACTCGATTTGAGCTCTTCTTGGATATCCCTTCCCATAAGATTTGTATGCCGGCGTCGGATGAGGCTGTGACGTTGGTTGCCCGTACGGAGCCAGCGGATGCCCAGAAACATATCAAACAGTATGTTTGGGAACGTACGACACCTACATATCTTACTACGGAGACTACATCCGAAAAATTGAATCTGAGCGAAGCAAACTGGTTGGTTGTTTCTGATCGGATGTATTTCAAGGTGACCGCTTACGATAATGTTTGTTACAATACGGCATCTGGTGGTGCAGGGAAAGAGGACTCTCTCATGGTTAACCAGAACTTTGTTCCTACTTTGACCGTTGACGATCAGTATATGTGCTCTGTGGATGACAAGGTGAAGATTTCTGTGAGTGTCGACCCTAAGGAAGCTTACATCTCTAATTATTCGTTCTATTATGTCTACAAGGGACAAACTACTGAGTTCCCTACGGACAACTTGTATTCGAATGAATTCTCCACGGCTAATCCATTGTTCCCTGCGGATATAGCTCCGGGCGATGTGTTGGATTTCTTTGTTAAGGTGGATGACAATGGTGTCTGCGGACCAATTGAGTCTGACAAGACGATGGTATATGTACAGACTCCATATGAGTTGTCCCTCAATACGGATAAGGAGCTGGTTTGTGTGGATTCGGATGTTACGTTCACAGTCTCTGCTATTACGCCTGCCGGCTCGGAACGATTCATCAAATCGTACATCTGGTATGATGGGGATAAGGTGATAGACGGTCTTTCCGCTCTGCAGAAGGCGTATACTTCTAAGTCTATGGCAGTAGGTGAGCACAAGATATCGGTCGTTTCCGTTGACAGTATTTGTCCGAATGTTAAGTCAAATGCCCAGAACATCGTGATTAACGACTCTTTGAGGTTGACGTTGACACCTTCCGTATACACATACTGTTATCCGAATGACGGAGATGTTAAGTTGACTGTTCAGGTTGTGACAGGTTCGCCTACAAGATATGAATTGTATGAGACTGCTACCAATAAATTGTTGAGGAGCGTTCGTAATACCCGTAATTCTTGTACCTTTGAGGGTTGTACCCCTACGGAGGACAACAACATGTACTATGTTCGGGTATATGATGACGTATGTAGCTATGATGAGGTAACAGCAGCGGTGTCAACTACTGCCATCAATGTGCATGTTCCTGTTAATTTTGAGGTTCAAATCAAAGATGGTGTCAAAGATGTTTGTGTGGGTGACACAATTCAATTATCTTTGGTTCCGATTTCAGGTTCTCCGACTTACTATTACGTGTATGGTAAGTCATCAGAGTCCGTTCAGAGGATCGTGGCAACAGAAACTACTGCGTTCTATGATGTGGCTCAAGAGGGTGGTTATCTGAATTATACGGTTGTGGCGATAGATGAGATTTGTCCGAACTCATCAGAGTCTAACGGATCTGTGTATGTTCACGAAAGTCCTATTGTCCAACTGTATGCTAACAAGGAGAATGTCATTATTGGCGGTGATATCGTCTTGTATGCAGATCCAGAAGTGGGTTCGCCTACCACGTATGAATGGTTCTGTGACGGACGTTCGTTCGATGTGACTAACGTAAATAGGACGACTTATTTGCCTGAGTCAACCTCTGAGTATTCGGTTGTGGCATCCGATGGAGTTTGTCCTTCTGCCACTTCCTCCATTTCTTTGGAGGTTAAGTTGCCAACCGCGTTTACTCCGTTTGTGGTAGATGATCTTAATGATACGTTCATGCGTGGCTTCACAGTGATGGTATTTGATAGGTATGGACAAAAGATATTTGAAGGTGACAATGGATGGTATGGACGAAAAGGAGATTCTGATGAGTTCGTCGATCCTGGTGTTTATTTCTATAAAGTCGTTATGAAGAATGGCAAGGTAGAGAAAGGCACTGTCGAGGTAGTTTTGAATAAATAGTAAAAAATTAAATATTTTAAGGTTATGTGTACTGATATGAGAAGGACTATAGCTATCGTGACGTTGTCCTTTTGCGGACTGGCGGCCTTTGCGGGTATTCATGAGGAATACACTGAAGGATATGAAATCCTCTCTTCTGAGGCTAGTTCAAAGCAGCAAGAGCGTCCTATGTCTTTTTATAAGGAAGGTAAGGTCGCGTTCTTTAGAGGAGACACCGCTTATACGGCTACGGTCGGCAATATGTATGATTTGGTTGATATAGAAGTTTGCCCTGAGTTGACTGGTTTAGGAATTTATGGGACGTTCGCTTATGATCCTCGTAAGCGAACCATCTATTTTGCGCGTGTCGATGAGATCGGTAACGCGGATATGTACGAGGCAACCCTTCAGGGCGGTTCGTTCAGCGAGCCTAAACTGATGAAGATTGAGGGCCTCGACAAATTGAGGAAGAAGGTGCGCGGTTCCTCTACCGTTATAGCTGGTTGGACCTACCGCTATGACCGTGTGACAGGTTTCTATAACCCTACATTGGCCAATAACGGTACACGTATCTACTTCTCCGCTGATTTTAAGGATCATGGCTTTGGTAACCGTGATATCTGGTATATTGACAAGGCGAAGAACAAGGAGGAAGTCGGTGCGGATTGGGTTATGCCTAAGAACGCCAGCGATTCTGTCATTCCATTTAACACAAAGGCACGTGAGGATTATCCGTTCGTTGTGGGTGACTCCATCATGTATTTCACCTCTGATCGTCCGGGTGGCTTCGGCGGCTTGGATGTCTATATGTCCCGCTATGAGAAGAACCACGAGTTCAAAGTGTATGATACGACTATGAAAGACTCCGTGGTTGTGAAACGTGATATTTGGTTGCCTGCGGTTAATTTGGATTCCACCTTTAACACGCGCGCTAACGAGTATAACTTTATTGGTTCCTCTAAATTGGTTATGTTCATGTCAAATAGGGCAGGAGGTAAGGGTAAGGACGATATCTACGTTCCAATGCCGTTCCGTGCTGAGCCTGATGTCGACTTGATGCCTGAGATTACGCTTACGGAGCCTAAGGGCTTCAATTGGGTGCTCTTCTTCTTCGACTTCGACAAGTCGGATATGAAACCTGAGTACTTCGTTCAGTTGGACGAGTTGGTAAGCGCCATGAAGGAGTTCCCTGGCGTTGTGTTTGAAATCAGTGGACATACCGATGAGCGTGGATCTGACAAGTATAATATGAAACTTTCCCAAGAGCGTGCTAATTATGTGCGAGGCTTGTTGATCGAAAGAGGCATGAACCCGAATGAGTTGGTCGCTGTGGGTAAGGGATTCCATGAAACGGTTATCAAGAATGCCCAGACGGAGCCTGAGCACGAGCAGAACCGTCGTGTTGATATCACAATCAAAAACGAATAATGTTGGGAGGTTAGATGATGAAGAAGTATTTAGTTTTATTATTGATGGCTATGTTGGGCGCGAATGCTTTCGCACAGCGCGATTTGATGCTTTCCCAACAGTTCTTTTCAAGGTTAAACATTAACCCAGCCGCCACGGGTAACACCGATGATGTCGATTTGTTCCTTATCGGACGTTGGCAGTGGATGGGCGTGGACAACTCTCCTAAGACCGGAGTGATGAATATCAGCAACTATTTCGAGTCGGTTCGCTCTGGTATCGGTTTCTCCGCTTCATATGATGACTTGGGTTACGCTAACCGTACGATGAATATGAAAGCTGCTTATGCTTATCATGTCAACTTGAATGAGAGTATGTTGATGTCGTTCGGTTTGTCAGCAGGTATCCTTTACCACTACTTCGATCCAAAGAAGAACTATTGGTTGGATCCTCAGGAGTTGGAGCGTGAGTCCTTGAATTTCGGTGAGTGTACTGCGGTTATAAACCCTGATATGGACTTCGGTGTGGAATTGGCTATGCCTAAGTTGATGTTCGGTGTGTCTATCAACCACTTGCTCTACAATGAGGATAAAGTGACCACCTCTATGCCTGGTCGTCAGTTTAACTCTTATGTGAGAGCATTGCTCTCTCCTTCTCAGACGATTGATTTCGCTCCTGCTTTGGTTTACGTTCATCGTAACTCCATGAACCGTATGGAGCTGAACATGTTGCTGTTCTACAAGCGATTCTTGTGGTTCGGCGCTACTTACCGTCCTGACTTGAATGGCGTTGATCTTTTCTCATCTCATGTTGTCCAATTCTGTGTTGGCTTCGAGTATAATAAGTTCAGATTGGGTTACGCCTTCGACCTCGGTTTGGGTGATGTTGCTAAGAGCGTGTCACGCGGTTCCAGCGAGATTTTGCTCTCTTGGCGTATCGCTAAAACTGTCAAGGGTGGTGGCGCAAGATTCCTTGAGGATTAAAAATCGATGTTTTTTTCGTCGAATCGCTTTGTTTTTGGCGAGAGTTCTGTATATTTGGAAAAACTGTAGATGATATGAGAAGAGCATTTAAATATTTGTTGTTGATGGCTTTCGCTTTCGCTCCTCTGGGGCAGGCGTTCGCTCAGGATGATATCGTTTGTGACCAATATCATTTCAATTATTATCTGGTCAACCCTGCTGTGGCAGGCGCCGAAAGGTGTAGCCACTTGATGCTGACGGGAAAGTTCCAGTGGATGGACGAGGAGGGGCACCCGATGACTCAGACTTTGAGTTTCCGTACGCGTGTCCTGAAAAACGTCGGCTTGGGTATTTATGCATATAACGACAAGAATGGTAACTCTTATCGCCAAGGTGGCGAGGTGACGTTCGCCTACCATATCCCGCTGTCTGAAAACAGCCATTACATGATGAAGACGCAATCCATCGACCGTCAGTTGTCGTTTGGTCTCTCTTTGATGTTGAACCACTACAACTTCGATAAGAAATTGTTCGATAAGTATGGTTATGAAGACCCTAGCTTGGGTAACGGTGGTAGCGACAAGGGTATGTATCTCAATGCGAATGCTGGTGTCTACTTCTTGTGGGATAACTTCTTCGCAGGTTTCTCCGCTAAGGATATTGTGCCGACGGAGATGACGGAGTTGGGCTTGGAAGAGCCGAAACGTCCGCTCACCATGTTCGGTTTCTTGGGATATGACTTCGACCTCGTGAATGAGATCACGTTGGAGCCCGCCGTCATGTTTAAGATGAACACGATAGAGAACAGACAGTTGGATATCAACTTCAAGTATATGCAGACGATTCCGGACAATAAGGATTTCTCTTATTGGTTGCAGGCATCATATCGTCATACATTGGATAAAAGTGAAAAC
>JAFXPK010000050.1 GCA_017527905.1 Paludibacteraceae bacterium | reverse complement strand
GAACTGGGGACGATACTTGTTGCCGAAGGGAGTGTGACGGCCACCTTCTTCCTTCTTCAGGACATAGATAGAGGCCTTGAAGCCCTTGTGAGGAGTGATAGCACCCGGGTGGGTGATAACCATACCGCGCTTCACTTCGTTCTTGTCGATACCACGGAGGAGCAGACCTACGTTATCGCCAGCTTCACCTTCGTCAAGGATCTTGCGGAACATCTCAACACCAGTGATGACAGACTTCTTGTCCTCACCAAGACCGAGGATCTGAACTTCGTCACCTACCTTAACGACACCAGTCTCGATACGACCAGTAGCAACGGTACCACGACCTGTGATAGAGAAGACGTCCTCGACGGGCATCAAGAATGCCTTATCCTTGTCGCGTACGGGCTCCTGAATCCAGTTGTCGCAAGCATCCATCAGCTCCATAACCTTGTCTTCCCACTTCTTAACACCATTCAAGGCACCAAGAGCAGAGCCGCGGATGAATGGAGTATCCTCCTCGAACTCATACTGAGCGAGAAGTTCCTGCATTTCCATCTCAACGAGTTCGAGCATTTCCTCGTCCTCGACCATGTCACACTTGTTCAGGAACACAACCAGACGGGGAACGTTCACCTGACGAGCGAGCAGGATGTGTTCACGAGTCTGAGGCATAGGACCGTCAGTTGCAGCAACTACGATGATAGCGCCGTCCATCTGAGCAGCACCAGTTACCATGTTCTTCACATAGTCGGCGTGACCCGGGCAGTCAACGTGAGCGTAGTGACGCTTAGCGGTCTCATACTCAATGTGTGCAGTATTAATAGTAATACCACGCTCCTTCTCCTCGGGTGCATTGTCAATCTGATCGAAAGACTTAACCTCCTCGCCTGTACCCAGACGCTCGTGGAGAACCTTAGAAATTGCAGCAGTCAAAGTAGTCTTACCGTGGTCGACATGACCAATAGTACCAATGTTTACATGAGGTTTGGTACGTTCGAATTTTTCTTTTGCCATAACGTTTTCTTATTTATATATTAAATAATGTGTGTCTTCGTTTTCTCTCTCTTGAGCTGCTTCCGAGAGTTGAACTCGGGACCTCATCCTTACCAAGGATGCGCTCTACCACTGAGCTAAAGCAGCAACACCTGTTTTTCTTGAGAGCGGAAGACGGGGCTCAAACCCGCGACCCCCAGCTTGGAAGGCTAGTGCTCTATCGACTGAGCTACTTCCGCATCTTTTCCGAATCGGTGTGGGTGGTGATGGATTCGAACCACCGAAGGCGTAAGCCAGCAGATTTACAGTCTGCCCCATTTGGCCACTCTGGTAACCACCCTTTCATTAAGTTGGAGCCTCTTGTCGGATTCGAACCAACGACCCCGAGATTACAAATCACGTGCTCTGGCCAACTGAGCTAAAGAGGCGATTGCAGACGCTCGGAAGCATACGAACACGTCTAAACGGCTGCAAAATTAGATATATTTTTCGAACCGCCAAAACTTTTTAGGCTTTTTTAGCGATTTTTCTTCATTTCTTTGTACTTGGATATCTGACGAGTCAGAGATTCCGTAGTTTTATCGATTGCTTCTTCAAATGTGTCGCTCACTTCCTGAGCCACCAAATCTTTGCCTGGCAGGGAAACCTTGAGGAAAGCTTCCTTGTTCATCGCGGTCTCAGGTTTAACGACTTTCAGAGACACCTCTACCTTTCTTATTTCATCACAGAACTTACCTAACTTTGAGACCTTCTTCTCAATGAATTTCTCCAATTTCTCACTGGCCTCGAAATGAACAGCCTGAATCTTAATGTCCATAAATACCTCCTTTTTTTACGCACGCGGGTGCGCATGGTTATACATTTCTTTCAGTTCCTCGAAGGTGGTGTGGGTATAAATCTCCGTAGTGGAAAGACTTTCATGCCCCAACAGCTCCTTAACTGACTGAAGATTCGCATTGTGATTAAGCATCGAGGTTGCAAAAGTGTGCCTCAACACATGAGGGCTACGTTTCTTCTGCGTTGTGACACATGAGAGATACTTCCTCACTATCACTCTGACCTTCTCCGGCTTCATGCCAAGTCCACTTTTCTCCTCAACAAAGAAAGAACTGGAAACTTGGAGCCTTTCACCCAGAGCCATTCGCCGCTTCACGTAATCCTCAATGGCGAGCCTCATCTCGCTCCCAAAAGGTATCACCCTTTGCTTGTTCCGCTTTCCTGTCACCTTCAACTGTTGCAAATCCACATCCACGTCCACCATCTCAAGCCCCGTCAGTTCCGAAAGCCGAATGCCCGTAGAATAAAACATCAACAGTATCAAATGGTCTCTTGCTCCCACGAAATCGTCTGAAAAGAAGTCTCCGTCCAGAAGCCTGTCCATCTCAGATTCCCTGAGGAAAGAAGGCAGATTCTTCTCCTTTTTCGGACCAACGACTCCATGGGCAGGATCGTGATCCACCATCTTCCTGCGAAGAAGGAACTTGTAGAAGGAACGGAGTGCACTCAACCTTCGTCCCACGGAACCTGCACTGTTGCCTCGGTCCATCATGGCCACGACCCATTGCCGAATCACATCCGCATCCACAGTCTGCCAGGAAAGCTCTTCATCCAGATTTTTATAGAACTGCTCGAACTCTTTCAAGTCAGTTTGATATGCCTCAACAGTCTTCTCGGACAAATTCCGCTCGAACCTCAGGTAATCAATAAAAATCCGTATCCACATACCTCGTCACCTTTTCAGTGGCGAATATAGACATTTTCTCCGATTATTCAAAGAGAATAGCTCAAAAATTAAGCTTCTTTAATCCTTAATCCTCCACACGGTGCAGTTTCTGAACGTATATCGCACGTTCCTTTGCCAAGCGATTCTTTACAGAGGGCTTGTCGAACTGCTGACGGGCACGAAGCTCCTTGACAATACCGGTTTTCTCAAATTTGCGCTTGAATTTCTTCAAGGCTCTCTCGATGTTCTCACCTTCTTTTACAGGTACTACAATCATTGTTTTTTTTGTTTGTTAAAAGTTAATTATTTTTCACACATGTGCGTATTTCGCGGCGCAAAATTACACATTGTTTTTCATATGGCAAAACGTTTTTGTCATTTTTTTACCTAAAGAGACTTGCCAAAGACCTGCCGACACCTCATTCAGGCAATTTTGGTCATCAGTAGAACAGCAAGACACAACACGTTGAAACCGCAGAGTCAACACGTTGATTTCGTCAACACAACACGTTGACTTTACCGACACGACGTGTCGCGTTTGACCGATTACGCAGGTACTGAAGAAGGAGGTTTTTTATGAAAGACAGCAAATCGTGACATCATGACAAAGTGACATCGTGACATTAAGCATGTACTTCCCTAAAAAAAGTTGAATGATTTTTACCTTAACCCTGCCATAGGTTGAATGCCTGTTTGGTACCTTAATCCCTATCCCTGGCAGAAGTTGAATGATTCTCTCTTAACCCTTGTTTTTGTTGAATAGGCTCCGCGGAAAGCCGTTCAATCATATTCAGGGTTTGCGGTGCAAAGGTACATGCTCCTTCTTGAATTTCAAAATTTTCGAGGTACTTTTCTCTGTAGCTGATCCATTTCTTCTGTATTTTACCCGTACATGATGCCGCCTGACGAGGGGGCATGTTGTTCAGCGACATGTGCGGACGTTCGTTGTTATAGAAGGCCACGGCCTTTTCCATAGCTCTCCTCACTTCGCCTATAGAATGGAATTTGATGTCCTTGAGCAGCTCGTTTTTGACGGTGTTGTTCTGGCGCTCTGCCACTGCATTGTCCTTGGGATCGCCACTCTCCGTCATACTGATTCTAATGCCTGCCTCGATAAGCAGCGAAGTATACGCCGCACTGACGTACTGGATGCCTCTGTCTGAGTGGTGGATGAGATTGATGACCTCATCTGGATCAAGCGTATCAAGTGCCTTCATGAGGCACTCCACGCTGCACCAGGCTTCCATGGTCTCGCCAACATACCAGCTGATGATTTCCTTGGTATAGCAGTCCGTTATCATCGAGAGGTAGCAGAAAGTGTAGGTGCCATCGGGATTCCAGATAGGGATATAGGTGATGTCCGTCACCCAGACCTGATTCTTGCGTATCGGTATGAGATCCTTTACCAGATTCGGATACGTAGGGAGTCCGTGGGTAGAGTCCGTCGTGCGAGGACGACGCCTGGGAAGCCTCACGTTCAAGCCGTTACGGGCTATTATCGCCTCCATATTGTCACGCCCCACCATATATTCATAGTCGGCCCCAAAACGCTCGCGATACATGTAGTGAAGTTTCTCTCCGCCAATACCGGGATCCAGCTGGCGTATATCCTTGACGAACTGGATGACCATCTCTTCCCTTAGCCGTTGCTTGCCTAACGTGTCCCTGTACTGATAGTATGCCTGCCAGCTCTTGCCAAACAGCCAGCAGAGAAGGCCCATGGTCTGGCCCTTGACCTTCTCTGCGGCAAGCTTTGTTACTGTTTGGCGCCAGCTTTTTTTCTGATCGGAATGTTGAACATCTTTTCGGCCTCGTCAATCATCACGTCCTTGGCGTGATTCATCCACTCGGCCATCTTCAACGCTTCCGCCAGACGCTTGTTCTCTTCCCTGAGACGGGCCAGTTCATCGGCCTCACTCTCTACTGGTTTCTGATTCTTCTTAGGCATGTTAGACGGATTTTGTTTGACTTCTGGAGTGCCTGACCTTCTTCTATCAGGCACCTTTCCGTCTGCAAAGGTATTAATCCATTTGTAAATTGCCCTACGGGAAACACCAAATTCTTTGGATAATTGTGAAATTGAGGCTCGATTTAACAAATGAGCCCTCACTATCATCTGTTTTTCCTCCAAAGTCTTCTGTCTCTTAAACGCTTTGTGACTCAGTGCTAGTTCTTGTAGCTCCAGCAAATCTTGATCTTCTCTTTTCTCCATTTTAAAACGTTGTTTTTGATTCAACGTTTTTCAGGGCAAGACAAACCAATTACGAAATTGTCGATTTCGCAATTGAATAAATATCTAAAAACATGGATGAATATCCAATTACGCAATCGCCAATTGCGCAATAACTCCCCCATCATGGGGAGCAACATTGTACTGCAAAGGTTAGGGAAAATCAGAGTGCACAGTGGAACCGACCCTATTGTGCACTTTTTCGCACATTTCTTTGTTTGGTATATTATTATTTTGTATCTTTGCCTGCAGAAACTTGAATCTGTATGCCTAGAAAACAAAGAGAGAAGAGCGGAACGGGGATTTACCACGTGATGATGCGCGGCATCAATCACCAGGACATCTTCG
>JAFXPK010000049.1 GCA_017527905.1 Paludibacteraceae bacterium | reverse complement strand
TGCCACCCCGACACCCTGCCGCCTACCGCCAAGGATAGCGAGCGGGAGGAGGCCGCCATCCGTTTCCGGGCGGTCACGGAGGCGTACGATTTTTTGTGTGCGGAGTTGAGCGTGGAACCGGTTAGCGTGGCGAGATGATGCGATTCTTTTGCCCCTTCAGGGCGCATGTCCGCATGGTTGCGTATGCCCCAGGGCGCTGCCCTGGGCTATGTAAAGGGAAAGCCCTTCAGGCTTTTTCACGCATGGAGTAGGGCTCCTCATTAAATGAGGAACCGTTTGTAGTGACGTGGTGTCGTTCCCCTACGGCCTGAAAGGCCACTACATTATTTAGCCCAGGGCAACGCCCTGGGGCAAAAGAATATATAAATCCATGCCATGCGCCATTGCGTTTCCATGAAAATGTGCTAATTTTGAGACTATGGACACGGTAAAGATAGAGAACATATTCAAGGAGTGGCAAAAAAAGGATCTGCTGACGAGGAAGGGTGCGTTGCGGGTGGATCCGAATTTTGTGCGTATTATCAAAGACCTCTTCACCCTGCCTGTAATGGCGTTTTTCGTAGTGCTACTCATCCGTATGCCAGCTCTAATACCATCTAAACCGCCCACTTTCCTACAGAAATTATTATACCCCCTTGTTGAACCTTTGCTTCTTCCTATATTGTTGTTTAAACCTATCTATCTATTTTACAAGGATTGTTTTGTGGCATCTTCCGGCTGGATCGGACCCAAAAACAAATACTATTATTCTGACATAGAAAAGATTACATGCTTACGTTTGAACAAGAAAGATTTTCTTTTGAGAATCATGCTGAAGGGGAGGAATAAGCCTATTGAGATAGTGAAGACCCCATTGTTAGGTGATGTGTCGCATCTGTTTGGTTCTGTCTTAAAACCGATTTATGTCAATGAACCCTTATGTGAGGATATGCTACGGCTCTATGCGGATTTGATCACCTTGGGAAGTGACCCCCAAAGCCAGCAGGATGGCTTGCGATGTGCCATGAAATACTTCTCGGAGCCGAAATACAGCGACTATGATTATGTCCAAGAGCTTCCGAAACTGGTCGATTTGTTCATGCAATACAAGACACAGAAACGTATGCCTACAAGCGAGTATTTCATCAACAGATGTTTGTCCATCCTGAAGAACAAAGGGGTGGATTACGACGCTCGCCTGGATCTTCTGTCGCACCTCTTCGAATGCGCCTATGTGAGCGAGGAGATGGTGGACGTGGTGGAGCTGGACCGTCTCTCCCGCATCGCCTACTATTTCCGTATCAAGGAGTGGGACTTCCTTTCGCTGAAGTACAGTTTCGAAACCATGAAACAGCAACGGGGCAGGAGGAACGGCACGGAGAACGCCCAGCAACGTGAACGCTACCAATCTGTTTGCTCCAGCCGCAAGCGGGAGGCCTATAAATTGCTGAATTTGAAGGAGAATGCTCCGCTGGAGGATGTGAAAACCGCCTACCGCACGCAGGTGAAGACCTGCCACCCCGACACCCTGCCGCCTACCGCCAAGGATAGCGAGCGGGAGGAGGCCGCCATCCGTTTCCGGGCGGTCACGGAGGCGTACGATTTCTTGTGTGAGGAGCTGGTAGTGGAGCCAGTCAGCGTGACGAAATGACGTTCCCCTACGGACTGAAAGGCCACTACATTATTTAGCCCAGGGCAACGCCCTGGGAGCGGGAGGATGCGTTGATACGTTTCCGCACGATTACGGAGGCATACGATTTCTTGTGTGAGGAACTGGTTGCCGAACCGGTTGCCGTGGCGAGATGATGCCTATGGCGGAAGCGAAAAATATGTTCCCCGAGTGCTTCGTATTTCCTCGTTTTTATTTTCTGGATTCGTTCCGATTTGCTATATTTACTTGTTTTTTGACTAAATGGATTCAAGTTATGGATAGTGCGAAGATTGAAAGTGTATTTGAGAGTTTGAAGAAGAAAAAATTGTTGACGAGTAAAGGCGCATTGTACATGGGGGGAAGCATAATGACCTTAATCTCCGCCTCACTCCTTGCCTCTTCCTGTTTTCTCTATGTCAAGGGAGAATTGGGGGATGTCTTGGTGTCGGTTGTTTTGGCGGCATTTATTTTCTTCGTGTGTGTGGCGCTTTTCCCCTCTGAGAAATTTTACCAGGATCGTATGGATTTGTCCTACCTGTGTGGCCTTTATAATCGTAAGTTTTATTATACCGATTTGAAGAAGGTTACATTTACCAAGCAATACAACAGGAAAGAGAAGGCTTGGGTCAAAACGCTCAGCGTCTTCTTTAAAGGAAAGGATGTCGCTTTTAATGAACGTACGGGTAATACTAAAAAGTTCGAGGGGCTGATCCGGTTGTTTTGTTCGGGCTTTAAACCGCTGTTCGTCAATGAATTTTATTATAAAGAGATGATGCAACTCTTCGCGTATGTGATTTCTCTGAGATCGGATTCCCAATATCAGTCTGTGGAGACTCAATGTGCGTTGAAGTATCTCTCGGAGTCGAAATACGCTGGGTATAATTGCAGGGAAGATATTTCCGAACAGCTTCGTTTGTATAATAAACATAGACAGGCGAACAAGCTTCCTGCGGATATGGGGTATATCAATGTTTGTTTGGCCATCATGCAGGACAAAGGTGTGGACTATGCCGACCGATTGGAGCTCCTGACCCACCTTTTCGAGTGTGCCTATGCGAGCGATGGCGCAGTGGATGAAGAGGAGCTGGATTATCTTTCCCGCATCGCTTATTACTTCTGCATCAAGGATTGGGACCTCCTCTCGCTGAAGTATCAGTTCGAGGCGGTGAAGCAGGAGCAGTATGGCGGTCAGACCGAGAGCGACGCATATGCGAAGCAGCGTGAGCGCTACCGTTCCGTCTGTGCCAGCCGCAAACGTGAGGCCTATAACCTGCTGGGTGTGAGCGCGGGCGCCTCGTTGGAGGAGGTGAAGAGCGCCTATCGTACATTGGTGAAGAGTTGCCACCCCGACACCTTGCCGCCTACCGCCACGGAGGCGGAGCGTGAGGAGGCTGCCATCCGTTTCCGTGCGGTCACGGAGGCGTACGATTTCTTGTGCGCGGAATTGGCCGCCGAACCGGTCAGCGTGGCGAGATGACGTTCCCCTACGGACTGGAAGACCACCCCGTTATCTAGCTTAGTGCAACGTTTGGGGAATTTAAAACAATGTTGTGCACCAATGCGTTCCCATGAAAATACGTTATTTTTGGAACCATGGACAAGGAAAGGATAAATAGTGTATTCGATGACTTGAAGAGTCGTGGATTGCTGACGAAGGACGGGGCATTTTGCTTCGGTTCCTCTGCGCAGCCTTCCCATATCGCATTCGTCGCCTTTATTGTTGTGTTTTTAGTCTTTTCCTTACTCTTTTTCTTTGGATCCTTCGACTTCCAACCAAATTTTGGGACGACTTGGAAATTGTTTAAAATATTATTCCCGACTATTGCAGGTTTGGCCATCTTGGTGAACTTGTATGAAATCTGGACGAATTCTTCCCGTCTATATTGGTATAGGGATCGTCTTGTGGGGAAGAACATTTTCGATTGTAATGGGAAAAAGTACATGTACTCCGATTTGAAAAGAATCGCAAGGTGCAGGGAATACGATTCGAGGACAAGAACCTATAATTCTGTCATAAAAATAATCTTTCGTACGTCGAATGTGGAGCCTATTTCGATAGTGGATGATCCCCGTGCTCGTCGTTTCTTCAGTTCTTGCTTCAGCGAAATATTCTATGTGGATGAGGAACTTGAAATTAGGATGAGTTTCTTTGCCAAGGTGCTTAAAATGAATGCGCTATCGAGGCGCCCGAGTGGGAGGGAACTCCAGTGTGCGGTGCGTTATTTTACCAGATTGAAGCGTCATGGTTGTATGGAATGTGACGAGTCATATTTCTCCGACAAGCTCCTTTCCCTGATGAGACAGTATGATTACGACTCGAAGGAGGCGTGTGTGGAGGATTGCCAGAAGCAAGGCTATGAAATCATGGCTCGTAACAGCATGACTTATGCGAATCGCATGGATTTACTTGCCTGTCTCTTCGAATACGCCTATGTGGGGGATGGCATGGTGGACGAGGATGAGTTGAAATTTCTCTCTCAACTAGCGTCAACCTTTGGCATCAAGGAGTGGGACTTCCTCTCCCTGATGAGTCGTTTCGAAGGGGGAAAACGGGCGGAGTCGAAAGGCAAAGACTCGGAGAAAGCCCAGCAAGAGGAGCGTTATCAACGGGTTCGCGCTAATTGTGTGCAGGAGGCCTGTTCCCTGTTGCACCTGAGACCTGACGCCACTTTGGAGGAGGTGAAGGTCGCCTACCGCACGCAGGTGAAGACCTGCCACCCAGACAGCTTGCCGTCCACCGCCACGAAGGAGGAACGAGAGGAGGCTGCCATCCGTTTCCGTGCGGTCACGGAGGCGTACGATTTTTTGTGTGCGGAGCTGGCCGCCGAGCCGGTTTGCGTGACGAAATGATACGATTCTTTTGCCCCTTCAGGGCGCATGTCCACATGGTCGCATATGACCCAGGGCGCTGCCCTGGGCTATGTAAAGGGAAAGCCCTTCAGGCTTTTGGACGCATGGAGAAGGTCTCTTCGCAAAGCGAGGAACTGTTCATTATAACGAGACGATGTTCCCCTACGGCCTGAAAGGCCATCACATTATCTAGCCCAGGGTAACACCCTGGGGAATGTGGACATGTGGAGTGTCGGACGCCCCCGGAGGGGGCAAAACAAATTTTAATCAATGCTATGCTCCATTGCGTTCCCATAAAATTGTGCTAATTTTGAAACTATGGACAAGGAAAAGATAGATAGTGTATTCGAGGACCTGAAGAACAAGAAAATGCTGAAGAAAGACGGGTCTTTTTGTATGGGAGATTCTGTAGTCTCCACGATAGGCGCATTCGCCTCTACTCTGTTCCTTTTGGCTATGTTGGGGCCGGGAATCTACTACATATGCTCAATAGAAGGGTGGCGTAGAATAGTTGTGCCTATGTTTTATTTTCCATCCATTTTTTTGATTCTGTGGACTATTTGGTGGTGGCCTGCTCGTTTATATTGGTATAGAGACCGTCTTGTGACAAGAAATTCCCTCGGAGCTAATATGCGCGAGTATAGTTATTCCGATATCAGTGGAATTAAAAGATATCCGGAATATGATGAAAAGTCGAAGACGTATCAAATGAAAATAGATATATCCTTCCGCAAATACGGTATGGATACTATCTCGATAGATGATGATCCACGTGCGTGCGAATTCTTTCGCTCTTGTTTTGGCGATATCTTTTCCGAACAAGAGGACGATGTGCATGAAGATGAGTATGATTTGAGGATGAAGCTCTTTGCCAGAGTGCTTAAAAGAAATGCTACCGAGTGCCGTCCGTATGAGAAGGAACGTCAATGTGTGGTGCGTTATTTCACTAGTTTAAAGACGTATCGTGGTCGGGGGGATGAAGAGCGTTACTTTACAAATCGTCTTACATATTGGTTGAAGCAATGCAAACGTGACACGAAGGAGAAATGTGTGGAGGATTGCCGCACGCTGGGCCGTGAGATCATGAAATCTAAAAGCATGGTATATGAGGAACGTCTGGCGTTGCTTACCTATTTCTTCGAATGTACCTATGTGGAGGATGGTCTGGTGGATGAGTGGGAGCTGGAACTTCTCTCTCAAATCGCCTTTGTCCTCGAAATCAGATCATGGGACTTTGTTTCCCTGAAGCATCGTTTTGAAGGGAAAAAACAGGAGGAGTCCAAACAGAAGGGGGAGGAGAATACCCGACAGCAGAACCGCTATCAACAGGTTTGCTCTAATCGTAAGCAGGAAGCCTATTCCCTGCTGGAGCTGAAGCAGGGCGTCACGTTGGAGGAGGTGAAGCGTGCCTATCGCACATTGGTGAAGAGCTGCCATCCCGACACCCTGCCGCCCACCGCGACGGAGGCGGAACGGGAGGAGGCCACGATCCGTTTCCGTACCATCACGGAGGCGTACGATTTTTTGTGTGCGGAGCTGGCCGCCGAGCCGGTTTGCGTGACGAAATGATACGGTTATTTTTTGTCAATGCCATGCTCCATTGCTGTCTCATGAAATTGTGCTAATTTTGAAACTATGGACAAGGAAAAGATAAATAGTGTATTCAAGGACTTGAAGAGTGGTGGATTGCTGACGAAGGACGGGGCTTTCCGTATGGGCGATACTTGGATCCATTCGGTTTGTTGGATGTTGTCTATGTTAATTTTGTTGTTCTTGTCTCTCCTCGGATTCATAGACAGCCGTGATGCTGATGGCCAGGCTACTCCATTCCTTTGTATTTGGACTATAGTTGTCCTCTTTTATTTCTTTCACATGTGCTGGACGGATTGCGCCCGTCAATACTGGTTTAGGGATTGTCTTGTGACAGAAAACACTTTCGGATTGAATGCAAAAAAAATCTTGTATTCTGATTTGAAAAGTATTGTGAGGTTGGAATATGATGAGAGAACGAATCGTTATCGCAAGAAGATCATGTTATATTTCCATTCTACCGATGATAGTATTGAATTGGATGATAATTCACGTAATCGACAGTTCTTGTTGTCTTGCTTTCCTGAATTGTTCCAAAACAAAGTGGAGAACAAAGAGGTCGAACTGAGGGCGAAGTTCTTCGCTAGGCTGCTGCTGCGGAATAAATCCTTTTGCGAAGCATATGAAAAAGAACGTCAATGTGCGGTGCGTTGTATGCTCAAGGTGAAGGAACTTAGTGATTTGGGATACAAAGCCCCTTATCTCTCTGAAAGGCTTTCTTATTGGTTGGGGAAATATAGGGAAGACACGAAGAAGAAGTGCATGAATGAATGTCTGAATATGTGTCTTAAACTTATGCGGAGCGAAAGTTGGTCGTATGCGAAGCGCCTGGAATTGCTTTCCCATTTCTTCGAGTGCATGTATGCGGGGGATGACATGGTGGACGAGCGGGAATTGGATTTCCTCTCCAAAATCGCTTTTTACTTTGTCATCAAGGAGTGGGACTTCCTCTCCTTGAAGTACCGATTTGAGTCGGAAAAACAGGCGAATGAGCAACGGAAACAAGCGGAGCAAACGGAGAAAAAAGAGAACGCCGAGGATGCGCAGAGTGCGAAACAGCGTGAACGGTTCCAATCCGTCTGCTCCAGCCGCAAGCGTGAGGCCTGCAACCTGCTGGGCGTGAGCACGGAGGCCTCGTTGGAGGAGGTTAAGAGCGCTTACCGCAAACAGGTGAAGAGTTGCCACCCCGACACCCTGCCGCCTACCGCCACGGATGGAGAAAGGGAGGAGGCCACGATCCGTTTCCGTACCATCACGGAGGCGTACGATTTTTTGTGTGCGGAATTATGCGCTGAACCGGTTAGCGTGGCGAGGTGATTGCCTACGGGTGCGTGCGGGATTTGTAAAAAAATATGCTAATTTTGAAACCATGGACACGGCAAAGATAGAGAACATATTCAAAGAATGGCAAAGCAAATCCTATTTAACGTGGACGGGTGCCTACAAGTGTAGGTTGAGGTCCGGAGGAAGTGGATCTGCGTTGTTTTTGTCGACAACCATACTCGTTATTATTTTTGTATATTTCTTTATTGATCTATTCCCCCGTGAGTCGTCCGTTTTCGTTTTGACGATTGTGGGTGTGGTGTGGGTGTTGTCCATTGTTTTGGGCCTCTCAATTCTTTGGCCCACTCTTTATTTTTATAAAGATCGCATGGTTGAATCCAAATTCTTTGGATTATTTAAGAAATCTTACCAATATACTGACTTGGAGGAGATAATCTGCAAAGAAATTACATACAAAGGCAAGTTTGATGATTTCGATCATTACAATTTCATACTCGAACTTAAATTTTGTGGGCAAACTTTCGAGATATGTAGGGAAGAAATGTCAGCGACTCGTTTTGGACGTCTGTCTCGTTTCTTTACTTCGTGCTTCAAACCGATTTTTGTTAATCAAGTTTTCTTTGAATATATGGTTGACCTCTTCGCTAATATAGTTGTGTTGAAGAAACGCGTCGCACGGACGGCTGCCCTGAAGTACTTCTCTGAGTCGAAGTATAGTCATCTTGATTATGAAAAACAACTTGATTTACATGTGAATTATCTGATGTGCTGTGGCAAAGATAATTATGATTATGATCATTATTGCTACTATATCTTGAGAACCCCAGGTGTGGATTACGCTGACCGTTTGGATCTTCTGGCGCATCTCTTCGAATGTGCCTATGCGAGCGACAACATGGTGGACAATGTGGAGCTGAAAAGGCTTTCCCGCATCGCCTATTGGCTTTGCATCAAGGATTGGGACTTCCTCTCGCTGAAGTATCATTTCGAGGCGGAAAAACAGGCTGAGGCAGAACAGAAAAAGACAGAGGACGCCCAACAGCGTGAGCGCTATCAAACTGTTTGCTCCAACCGTATGCGGGAGGCTTATAAAATGTTGGTATTGAGGGAGAAAGCCTCTCTGGAGGAGGTGAAGAGCGCCTACCGTAAATTGGTGAAGAGCTGCCACCCCGACACACTGCCTGCCACCGCCAAGGATAAGGAGCGGGAGGAGGCGTCGATACGTTTCCGTATAATCACGGAGGCCTACGATTTTTTGTGTGCGGAGCTGAGCAAGGAACCGGTCAGTGTGGCGAAATGATACGGTTATTTTTTATCAATGCCATGTTCCATTGCGTTCCCATAAAATTGTGCTAATTTTGAACCTATGGACAAGGGAAAGATAGATAGGATATTCAAGGAGTGGAAGGAAAAATCCTTGCTGACGGAAGACGGGGCGCTGAAGAAACCTCTTGAGGATTGTTGGCAGAATAATTTTTTGCCTTTCATTCTCTACTTCGTGTTTTTTGTGGTTTCTATCATATGCTTGAGTTTGTTTGGGAATATTCGTCCCTCGAGCAAATCGATGTTTGAGTTTTTGGTGCTCCTTATATCCTTTGTTTGGATAGGTCTCTCTTATGTTGTTAAACTTTTTGGGGAGTATCTAAAAGAACGATTCTCTTCTTCATATTATTATTACAAAGACCGCCTTGAGTTGCGTCATTTTCGGGGACTATGGAAGAAGACGTATTACTATTGGACTATAAAGCGTATTGTCTGTAGGGACTCGAATTGTACGGTGGAATTTAGAGGTTATAATCAATTGGTGGAGGATCCCGAATTGGCATATTTCCCTCGAACCACCTTGGTGGATTTCTTCCGAACGTGTTTCCCCGATCTTTGTTATGTGGACCCGATTTGCTACAAGGAGGAATATGAGGGCGAGATAAGGCGCTTCGCGAATAGAATATGTTTCAAGACCCTGCCGGAGCGCCAGAAGGAGGCCCTCCAGTCCGCACTGACATATTTCTCGAAGTCCAAGTATATCAGCTATGATTACAAGCGCGACCTATCAAAACGGGTGAGGAAAACCATGTCCATGAAGCAGCGTTATTACACGGATATGATAAGACTCTTCGCGAATATGATATGTCTCAGGATGGGTGATTCGTACCAGGATGCGGGGTATCAGTGCCTCATGAAGTACCTCTCCGAGTCGGCTTTCCACAAGTATGATTATACGCATGATTTGTCCGAGCAGATTGAGCGCTTTAGGGGCTTGCGGGCGAAGGGGTCCGTCCCATCGAAGGATAGTTTCGTGAACATTAGTTTGTCCATTGTGGAAAACAAGGGGTCTGATTACGCCGACCGTCTGGAGCTCCTGTCTCATCTCTTCGAGTGCGCCTATGCGAGCGGTGGTCTGGTGGACGAAGAGGAGTTGAACCGCCTCTCCCGCATCGCATTTTATCTTTGCATAAAAGATTGGGACTTCCTCTCCCTGAGGTATCGTTTCGAAACGGAGAAACAATCCAGGGAACGACGGAGTGGCGAGGAGAACGCCCGACAGCGTGAGCGTTGCCAATTCAGCTATTCCAGCCGTAAGCGGGAGGCCTACAACCTGTTGGGACTGAAGTTGGATGCCCCGCTGGAGGAGGTGAAAACCGCCTACCGCACGCAGGTGAAAACCTGCCACCCGGATACCCTTCCGCCTACCGCCACGATAAAGGAACGGGAGGATGCCTCACAACGTTTCCGTACCATCACGGAGGCGTACGATTTTTTGTGTGCGGAGTTGAGCAAGGAGCCGGTTAGCGTGGCGAGGTGACACGGTTCTTTTGCCCCTTCAGGGCGCATGTCCACATGGCCGGTATGCCCCAGGTCGCTGCCCTGGGCTATGTAAAGGGAAAGCCCTTCAGGCTTTTAGCGTGGCGAAAATATTTTTAGTCTAATAATTTTTCATCGTATGAGACGTTACGCTTTTTTACTCATCCTTTCCTCCCTCCTTGCCTCGATGGGCAGGGCGGCGGACCCTCTTCGCCTTACGGCCGTGGAGGATGGGGTGATGGTCTCTGTCGCATCGTATGCGGGCAATCATCCTTCCCTGGAGTATTCCCGTGACGAGGGCGCTTCGTGGTCTCCGTTGCGCTTCCACCCGAGGGAGGATGGGGACCCCGTGAACACCATGTCGGAACTGATCGAACTGCAGCATGCGGGCGAAACGGTCTGCTTCAGGGGAGACAATCCGAACGGACTCTCCGGCTCTACCTCGACGAATGATAGGGGGTTCCATCGTACCCGTTATACCGCTTTCGTGATCGAGGGGGAGGTTTATGCGGACGGCGACGTGATGAGTCTGCTGTATGGGGACGCTTCGCATGCGGAGATTCCTTCCGAATATTGTTTCTACCGCCTGTTCGAGAATTGTGAAGGCTTGCGCCGTGCGCCACGTTTGCCCGCCACGACGTTGACCAAGGAGTGCTATTCCCACATGTTCATTGGCTGCAAGGGGTTGGAAGAAGCCCCCGAACTGCCTGCCCTGCGCTTGGCTAACGGCTGTTATGCGTATATGTTCGAGAAATGTGAGGGCTTGCGCCGTGCGCCACGCTTGCCGGCCACCGAGTTGGGCGTGGGGTGCTACATGGCTATGTTCTCCGGTTGCAAGGAGTTGAGGCGTGCGCCACGTTTGCCGGCGGAGAAGATGGCGGACTATTGCTATTACCGTATGTTCGCTGGGTGCTCGTCGCTGAAGAGGACGCCCGATCTCCCCGCACGCTCTTTGGCGTCCTATTGCTATGGGGATATGTTCTCTGGTTGTTTCCGCTTGAAGAGGGTGGGAAAACTCCCTGCCGAGGTGATGGCGAAGGAGTGTTACAGTTCCATGTTCGCGATGTGCCATGACTTGCGGAAGGCACCTGCCTTGCCTTCTGTCCGTTTGGCGAATTCCTGTTATGCGAGTATGTTTAGTTTGTGTAGGCGTTTGAAGCGTGCGCCTCTATTGCCTGCCGATACGCTGGCGGAGTATTGCTATGCTGGGATGTTCTCGGGCACAGGTTTGACCGAGGCACCTGAACTTCCTGCCATGACATTGGCGAGATTCTGCTATTTGAGTATGTTTAGTTCGTGTGGGCGTTTGAAGCATGCGCCTCTATTGCCTGCCGATACGTTAGCGATGCATTGCTATGATGGAATGTTCTGGGCTACGGGTTTGACTGAGGCGCCTGAACTTCCTGCCAAGACATTGGCGCGAGCCTGCTATGCGTACATGTTTGGTGAGTGTAAGCGTTTGAAGCGTGCGCCTTTATTGCCTGCCGATACGTTGGCGAAGCGTTGCTATGTAGGAATGTTCTCGGGCTCGGGGTTGACCGATGTGCCTGAACTTCCTGCCATGACATTGGCGGAGGAGTGTTACCAATACATGTTCTCAAAGTGTCGTTCGATAAAACGGACCGTTTCACTGCCTGCGCAGAACTTGTCTCCTGGTTGCTATGCCTTTATGTTCTCTGAATGCCCAGGGGTGGAGGAGGCTCCCGTCTTGCCGGCTACCGTGATGCGGAATCAGTGCTACCAGGGAATGTTCGAGGGCTGTGAGTCGTTGCGTCGTGCGCCGTCATTGTCTGCGACGGAGTTGGCGGATGGATGTTATAGTAGCCTGTTTAGGGGCTGTAAATCGCTGACGGAGCCTCCGGCTCTTCCAGCCAAGGTTTTAAGTCCTTATTGCTATGCGAATATGTTCGATGGGTGCGTGCGCCTTTCCGTCGCGCCTTCGCTTCCCGCCGAAGGAATGGAGAGGGGTTGCTATTTGGGTATGTTTGCGGCGTGTACCGCATTGGAGCGTGCTCCCGAGTTGCCTGCCGTTTCTTTAGAGGAGGATTGTTACAAGGGAATGTTTCGTGGTTGTACCGGTCTGAAGTGCCTGAAGGTGCATTTCACTAGTTGGTTGGACCTGTCCTACTCGGTCGCCACGAGTGGTTGGACCGATGGTGTGGGGGAGGAGGGCACCTTCGTCTGCCCTGCGACGCTCCCTGTTGAAGAGGGGACGAGCGGGGTGCCGGAGGGATGGAGAATTAAGAATTTTGAATTTTGAAACGTCAGTTCGACGTAGTCAATTAAGAATTGAAGGACGAGCGTCTCTGCGCGATGCGCATGACCTAAGCCCCAACGGGGCGACATCCTCCAGGCAGGGGTGTTAACCCCTGTGTGCTAGGCGATGCGTGTGGATATAGCCCTGAAAGGGCGAAACATAGATAATTATGAAACGATAGTTCGACGAAGTCAATTTTGAATTATGAATTAAGAATTGAAGGGAGTGCATTTCCTTGTACGATGCGCATAACTGAGCCCTGAAAGGGCATAACATTATATAGCCCAGGGCATCGCCCTGGGGACTCGTGAATGCCCGTCTGGTTCATTGCCAGCCCTGAAAGGGCGAAACATATATAGCCCAGGGCAACGCCCTAGGAAATTATGACGAAAAAAGGGCGGACATATTGTCCGCCCTTTTTCGTTATGATCATTTGATAGGTTAGGATCAGAATGCGTTGATGATGCCGCAGAAATCCTCAACCTTCAAAGAAGCGCCACCGATCAAACCACCGTCGATGTCAGGCTTAGCGAACAACTCAGGAGCGTTGGAAGCCTTGCAAGAACCTCCGTAAAGGATAGAAGTGTTCTCAGCAACTTCCTTGCCATATTTGTCAGCTACGCAAGAACGGATGTATGCGTGGATTTCCTCAGCTTGGTCAGCCGTAGCGGTCTTGCCTGTTCCGATTGCCCAGATTGGCTCGTAAGCGATGGTGATCTTAGCGAAGTCCTCTGCGGACAAGTTGAATACTGAACCCTCCAACTCAGCCTTAACGACTGCGTTTTGTTTGTTAGCCTCACGCTCTGCCAAGCTCTCGCCGATGCAGAAGATAACCTTCAAACCGTTCTTCAAGGCCAAGAGGACTTTCTCCTTCAGGATCTCTGGAGTCTCGTGGTAGTACTCACGACGCTCAGAGTGACCCAAGATAACGTACTCCGCACCTGTTGATTTAACCATAGCGGCGGAAACCTCGCCAGTGAATGCGCCAGACTCTTTGTCTGCACAGTTCTCAGCGGAAACTGCGATCACCTTAGTGTCGATGGCAGCGGCTACGCTTGCCAAGTGGATGAATGGGGTGCCGATGATGACATCGCAATTCAGTTTCTTACCCTTCAAAGCGGCGTCCAAGCCCTTTGCCAACTCAAGACCCTCTTGGAGTGTCTTGTTCATTTTCCAGTTTCCTGCAACGATATTCTTTCTCATTGTAATGAATTATTAATGATTGTGTAAATGTTTTTATTTCTTCTTTTTTCTGCCCAAAGCGAAGGATATGATCCAATCCATGGCGAAGACGAAGGCGATGACCGCCAAGAAAGCTCCGAATGATTTTATCACCATTCCCCACTCGTTTGGTTGTTGTATTTCTCCTAGGTGAGACTGCTCCAATGGATCGTTGAACTTAGGGAAGTTCTTGTTGCTCCATTTGTTCACGACCACACCATCCTTGATCAGTACCAATCCCGGGTTGGAGCGCACGATGGTCTTCAGCGTGATTTCGTCCGTGTTGACGATCGGGTAGCCACCCTCTGCGCTGTAGCCCATCTCTGTCTTGAATTCCTTCATTTCGTCGGTCTCCAATCCTGTGGCTGTCATGCAATAGAAACCGTATCCGTTCTGTTGCGCATATTGGTAGATGCTGTTGATCTCCTTCCGTTTGTCGGTCAACGCTTTCTCTACTCGGTAGCATACCATCAGGAAGGTGTAGCCTTTCTTGTTCAACACTTCCTCCGTGATGTCCCCGTCGTCTGGGTGTTCCATGGAGAAGTCATGGATAGGCGGTTCGAATCCTTTCTTGATCAATTTGTGCTTTGAGTCCACGAAGGTCCATGAGTTGTCGTCTTTCGGATAATTGTCCAAGGAGAACTCTTTCTGCTCACCGTCCTTCTCGTACACCAGTATCGTCTCGAATTCGTCTTCTTCCGCTCCTTCCGGCACTTCCATCGCCTTTATGATGTTGGTTCCGTTCTTGTAAGGACGGAAGTCGATGATCGGCAGGTTGAAGTAGCAGTAGATGGAGAGCAGTATGGAGAACGAGCCTGCGCAAATGGCTATTAACCACTCGGTGCGCTCCGAGAAGAGTTTCGGACTATATTCCTTCCATTTGTATACGAGGATGGCGAGTGCCATGAGCACGATGTTCTTCCAGAAGGTCTGCCAGTTGCTGATGACCAATGCGTCGCCGAAGCAGCCGCAGTCCGACACGGGGTCCGCTATGGCGATCCAGAGCGTGAGCGGGGTCATGAAGCACATCATGATGATGGCCAGTATGGAGGTGGATTTGAGGTTGGTGCCTAACACCAAGCATATACCGATCAGGAACTCGAAGGCGGCTAGGCCGATGCCGATTACCAATGCGATCGGGGCGAAAAAGTCCAAACCCATCGCCTCCATGTAGTCTTGTATCTTGTAAGTTGACCCTAGTGGATCTACCGCCTTCACGTATCCGGAGAAGACGAAAACTAATCCTAATAGTATTCTCGCTATGACAACTATCTTGCTTTTTACACTATCTTTCATGCTTCCAAAATTACTAAAAAAATTATTCCCTTAGTCTTTAAAATCTATTTTTATCAGACCGAACAAAGCGTAGTTCACCATGTCCATATAGTTCGCCTCAATCCCTTCGGATATGAGTGTTTTGTTCTGGTTGTCTTCTATTTGCTTGGTGCGGTAGAGCTTCATGAGGATGAGGTCGGTGTAGGAGGTGGTGCGCATGGAGCGCCATGCCTCGTCGTAGTCGTGGTTCTTCGCCAACATCAAGTCGACGGTCTTCTTCATGTGCTTGTCGTAGAGGTCGATGGCCTCCTGAGGAGTGAGGTCCGACGACTCGGAATACCCCTTCTCCAACTGAATCATTCCCATGATGCCGTAGTTCACGATGCCGATGAGCTCCGGACGTATGCCTTCGTTCACCTTCGCCTCTCCCTTCACTTCCAGGGTGCGGATCCGGTTCGCTTTGATGAATATCTGGTCGGTGATGGATGCCGGACGCATGATGCGCCATGCGGCCCCGTAATCCTGCAGCTTCTTGCTGTAGATGTCCTTGCATACGGCTATTACCGCCTCGAATTGTTCTTTCGTATCCACTCTTTTCTCTTTTTTCTGTTACCACGGCAAATTTACCCCTTTGGAGATTAATATCCTTGCCTCTTGCCGGAAAAAATGTTAACTTAATTCAAAATTGACTTCGTCGAACTGCCGTTTCATAATTTCCTAGGGTGTTGGCCTAGGCTATATATGTTTCGCCCTTTCAGGGCTGTGTCCACATGCATCGCCTAGCGTACAGGGGTTAACACCCCTGCCTGGGGGATGTCGCCCCCAAGGGGCTCAGGAATTGGACATCATGAAAGGAAACGTGCTCATTCAATTGTCTTGTCGAACTATCGTTTCTTAATTCAAAATTCATAATTTTCAACCCTTAACTATTGGTTGAACATGTCCTTGTTGTAGAACGCCAGCACCTCCTGTATGGCGTCGTAGGCCATGCGGGCGGGCGATTCGGGGTTGATGTCTATCGCCGCTTGGTACTCGTTCAGCGCACCTTGCCAGTCTTCCCTCTTCCGGTGGAGGTTGCCCATGAGGAAATGTGCGGCCTCATCGTTCGGGTTCCCGTCGATGTATAGCTTCAGTTGCTCTTCCGCATCCGCGAATCGCTCTTCCGTGATGAGTTTTTTTATGTCGGCTAAATGTATCATTTGACAGTCTTTATCCTGTACCTGCATCTTATCTTGCCGTTGACCATGCTGGTCAGCTTGCCTCGGTTCATCTGGCGTCTGATAGGGGAAATCCTGTCGATGAATACTTTCCCCTCCAAGTGGTCGTATTCGTGCTGGATGACCCTCGCCTTGTACTTCTCGTACACCTCGTCGTGCGGTTGCATATCCTCGTCGAGGTACTGGATGCGTATCTTGGTCGGACGCTTCACGCTCTCGCTGATGCCTGGTAGGCTGAGGCAGCCTTCGTCGCACGTCTCCATCTCCTCTCCGTATTCGACGATCTGAGGGTTGATGAACACCTTCTTGAATCCTTTGAATTGCGGGTCGTCCTCCGCCAACACTTCCAAGTCTATGACGAACATGCGGATGGATAATCCGATCTGTGGTGCCGCAAGCCCAATGCCTTCCGCATTGTACATCGTGGCGAACATGTCTTCCGCTAATTGCTTGATGTTAGGGTAGTCCGACGTGATCTCTTTCGTCTCTTCTCTCAACACGGGACAACCGTATACGACTATGGGATATATCATTTTCTTATAATGTTTTGTTTATTCTCACATCGTGAATTTCTTGCTCTCCATGTAGGATTGCAGGATGATGGTGGCGCTTATCTCGTCCACCAGGGCTTTGTCTTGCCGGTCCTTCTTCTTCAGCCCTCCGTCGAGCATGGTCTTGTGGGCTAATACGGAGGTGAAGCGCTCGTCGTACATGGTGATGGGTATCTGCGGCAATCTTTTTTTCAGTGCGTTGACGAAGGGGGTGATGTACCTCATCGACTCCGACGGCTCGTTTTTCATGGTCTTGGGCTGCCCCACCACGATGAGCTCGACGGACTCTTTCTTTGTGTATTCCTCGATGAAACGGAGTATGTCGTTGGCGGGAACGGTGCATAAACCGTTCGCAATGATCTGACATGGGTCGGTCACCGCGACACCCACTCTCTTCCTTCCGTAATCTATGGCCATTATCCTACCCATACGTCCGCGAATTTACGAATTTTTGCCGTATTTGGTTATTTACTATTTAACTATTTACGATTTGCGGGTTCATTAATCCCCAGGGCGATGCCTTAGGCTATATATGTGTTGCCCTTTCAGGGCGGATAATGAACCGGATGGATATTCATGATTTCCCAGGGTGTTGCCCTGGGCTAGATAATGTTATGCCCCTTCGGGGCGGACAATGAACAGTATAGTACCCTTAACTATTTACGATTTGCTATTAAAACCAAGCAGACCTATAATTGACTTCGTCGAACTGCCGTTTCAAAATTCATAATTCTATTTCACCGTTCTTGGCGTATACCCGAAGAACTCCTTGAATTTCCTTGTGAAATAGGCAGGGTCGGTGAAACCGCATTCGTAGGCTATCTCGTTGATTTGCAGTCCTTCCTCGTTCGATTTCAGCAATGAGAGGGCGGCGTTCAATCTGTACTCGACGAGTATCTCGATTGGGGTCTTCCCTGTGATGGATTTTATCTTTCTGGCTAATGTCGATTGGCTTACGTTGAGCGTCTCCGCCAAGGTCTCGATGGAGAAGTTGCTCTCCTTGTAGTTCTTGGCGATCTCGTCCACCATCCTCTGCAGGAATGGATTCATCTTCTCCTCTTTTTCCTCTTCTCCCTCTTTCCCTGTTCCTTCCACCTTCTCGCTTCCAGAGGACATTGTGCTGATGTTCTGCTGCAGGATGCGTATCTGTTGCTTCCTACGGTTGCTCAGAATGTTGTTGATTTTGATGAGTAACTCGCTCGAACTGAATGGCTTAGGGATGTAGTCCACCGCACCGGTCAGGAGTCCCATCAGTCGGTCTGACTCGTCTGTCTTGGCGGATAGGAAGAGGAGTGGCACGCCGTAGAGGTTGTCCATCTTGGCCATCTCACGGCTCATCTCTATACCGTTCATTTCTGGCATTTCCACATCACTTAGGATGATGTCCAGTTCATTTCCCTTGGCTATGTTGAGCGCTTCGGCACCGTTGCTGGCCGAGAGGACAGTCATGTGCCGCTCTAGCGTGTGCTGTATGTTCTTCCGGATGAGCGGGTCGTCTTCCACGATCAGGGCGGTGTTGCCTCCCAACAACTCTTTGTCTATCAGGTGCTCGTCTCCGCTCTCTTCCTTGTGCAGGATGGCCTCCTCGGCTTTGCGTTCGGATGCTGGCACGGAGATCGTGATCTTGGTGCCTTGCCCGAGCGTGCTGGAGATCTCCATCTCTCCGTTGATGCGTTTGAGGTAGTCCTTGCAGAGTCCTAATCCGAGTCCGGAGCCTTTCTCTTCCTGCGTTCCCAGGGTGCTTTGCACATGTCCGTTGTTGCGGATCTGCTCCAACGTCTCTGGGCTCATGCCGACACCGTTGTCTTCGACGCTGACGTATATCTTTCCTGCGCTTTGCCATGCCGACAGTGCGATGCGTCCTCCCCTCGGGGTGAATTTGACCGCATTGGTGATGAGGTTGCGGATGATGGTGCTGAACATCCTGGAGTCGACGTATGCGCAGTTCTCCGTCTGCGAGGTGACGTCGAGCGTCTGCTCCTTGCTGCGGATGAGTCCGCCTAAGAGCAAACCCAGGTTCTGCAGCGTGTTGCCCACGTTGACATCCTCGTGCTTGCACTCTATCTCCTCTTTCTTGGCTTTCGCCCATTCGAGTAGGCGTACCATCTCGTTCTGGAGGGTCTCGGCGGATTGGTGCACGTCCCTCAATGTCTTTTTGTATTCGTTGTCCGCCTCGATCTCCTTGTTGTTCAACTGCTCCAGCGTGCCCACGATGGCGAACATCGGGTTCTTCAGGTCATGGGCGATGACGGAGATGAGTCGGTCTTTGTCTTGCAGCACTAGGCGCAGTTCGGCGTTCTTCTCGTCCAACTCGTGGGTGCGTTCCTTCACCTTCTTCTGTAGTTCGATTTGCTCTTTCTTCAACCGTCTGATGCGTAGGTTGAGGATGGTGCCTATCAGGAGGGCGAGTAGGAGGGAGGTGCCGATCTTGAACCAGATGGTCTGCCACCACGGCGGTAGTACGGTGATTTGTACATCCCTCACCTCTGCGGATTCTTCTTCGCCTGACAGATAGTTGCGTACGTGAAGGACGTAGTTGCCTGATGGTATGAAGGAGAAGTTGATGCCCCTGTCGCTGTTCACTTCCGTCCATTTGTCCGACAATCCTTCCAACTGGTACTCGCAGATAATCTCCTTAGGGAAGTAGTTCACAAGGTCTACTCGGAAGGTCAGGTCTGTTTGCCCGTATTTAACCGTCATCTCTTTGATGGAGCCATCCTCGTCGGTCACTTGCTTGATGTCGGTCTCCCTGTATGGGGTGCTGTTGACGGTCTCGCAGGTCACACCGAAGTGGTGGGTCTTGGCGCCTTCCCCTTTTTGTTTGAGGTTGACGACGATGAATCCCTCCTTGGTGCCAAAGAGTATCCTCCCGTCTTTTAGCGCGATGGAGCCATGGATGCGGAAGCGACCTGTCCCGCTGGCGTGGAACTCGTACGGATAGACGGTGTATTGTTCTCCTTCAAGGTCGATTCTGTAAATGCCCTTGTTTCCTCTGGCTATGATTTCTCCGTTGGCCAATAGCTCGAGGGAGAAGTAGTTGTCTTTCGGAATGAATCCTAGCGTGTCGCAGTGTTCTCCGTTCTCCGAGAACTTCAGGATGATTTGGTCGCATCCCACGTAGAGGTTACCCGCCTTGTCGCATGCGGCGTCGTTGATGCAGATAGGGTCGTGCGTCTTTTGCTTGGATATGTCCGCAATCAGAGGTTTCCGGTTGGTCCCGTTGACCCTCCAGATGGAGCGTGTGGTGATGATCCAGCGGGTTCCGTTGGTGCCTTCCGTGACGCCATAGGTCCACATGTCATATTCGTTACCGCCGAAAGGCAGCAGGAACTTCTCCCAGTGTTCGTCCGTCCTCCGCACATAGAGTCCGTCACCTCCCGTGCAGATCCATATCTCGTTGTTTTTCATGATATTGACGGAGAAGAAACAGCTGAGTGTGGATTTAAGCTCCTCGAATCTCTCTTGCTTGAAGGTCTTGCTTTCCGGATCGTATATTTGGATGCCCCCGCCCCAGGTGGCTATCCATATCTTGCCGTTGACCTCTTGCGCAATGCTGAGGGCGTTCTGGTTGTTTTCACCCGCTTTGCCCGGTATCTGTTCGAACGACTTGAGGTCGTTGCTGATCCATGATAGTCCGCCACCGTCGGATACTGCGTAGATGGATCCATCTTCGGTCTCGATGAAGTCGGAGCACATCTTTTCGGGGAATGGGATGTCTTGTGACGACATGATCAGGTTGCTCCTGTTCCTCTTGTATCTCCAAATGCCTGTGTTTTGGGTGCCGATCCATAGGTCGCCGTCTTTCGACTCTAATATGCAATAGAGCTTGCTGATGGCGTCGCTTGGGTATCCGGCTGGCTTGATGTTCACGAAGTTGGTTCTCTCCGTCAACTCCTCGTCCGTGTACCATAGCCCGTTTCCGTCCGTGGTGAACCATATTCTGCCGGACCTGTCCTTCAGTACGCTGGTGATGTTGGAGAAAGGTAGCCTGATTTTCTTGGAGCCGATGATCTGTCCGTCGTCCGTCAGGGCGTATTCGATCAAGTTGTTGGAGAAGCAGGTGATGATGATATGGTTCTTGTCGAGGGCGATGACCTTGCTGGCATACATCTCTCCCAAGTCCAGGTTATCCCTTCGGATGAGTTTCCCGTCGGGTTGTATGATCTTCAGTGAATTGTAGGTGCATACCCAGATGCGGTTGGCCGGATCCACGTACATGGAACAGATGAACGTGTCCTTGGTCATTTCGTATATGGGCGTTTCCGAGGAGAATCGTCCTGTCTCCTTGTTGTAGAGGTAGATGCCGCCGGACGTCCACATGTAGGTTTCTCCCTTGACGTTGGAGCAGAACCCTGAAATCTGTTTGTAGTAGGTCTTTTCGAACTCTTTCGGGGCGATATAGAGGAAGGTGTCCTTCCGGGCGTCGTATTTCAGCGCCACGCCGAGGTAGCTCCCGATGAGCACGGAACCGTCCTTTTGTGTTGAGGCACAGAAGAAATCGTTGCGGAGAATGGAGGGGTATTCCCCCTTCTCGAAACGTTTGAAGCGGCTTCCGTCGAAACGTGAGAGCCCGTAGTCCGTGCACACCCATATGTGGCCAAGAGAGTCTTCCGTCATGCCGTGCGTCATGTTGGACGATAGTCCTTCCGCCGCCGAATAACGCTCCATCCGCTCCATGCGCTGGCTGGTACCTGCCCGTAGTTCAGGCATGCAGAGCATGATGGCGACTAGGGCCGCCAATATATGAACGAATGACTTCCTGACAATCATTAGATCTGTGTTTTTCGGTTTTAGCGGTGCAAATATACTCTTTTTAGTTGGAATATATCGCTGAACCTTTCGTTTTTTGTGGAGGATGGCCTTCTTTCGGGAATAACAAACCTTATCGAACCATATCGCTTAACAACTTCACTTTCTTCTTCTTCACCCATCCTTCTTTGAGATCACCATCATCTTCCCAAGGCTCAATATAGTAGTAAAATATTTTTTCATCTTTTATTGTCACTATTTTTTCTGTGGGATTCTCTGCGTTCCCTGTCATGACACCCACTTTGGTATTCATGTAATGTGTGAAATAGTCTTTTTTTGAAGAAATTGAATGTATGAATAGATCTTGCAAGAAATAGTCGGTAAGTCCGTCTCTGTTGAAATTTGTTCGATTGTACTCCAGTGTCTCGCTTGAACATACAGCCTTTGAAATGTGGATCATACTGTCTCGACGAACCTCACCTTGCTCCGTGTCAAAAATTTGCAGTGTGGCTATCGTTTTCGAATGGATCTTATCTAACACTTTATTGCTGAATCCTTCTGTGATGTCCGCTCTTACAGAAGATATGGCACTTGTTTCTCCCCATCTCTGTTTGTCGCTAACTACTTTAAATTCATATTTTCCCATGCTCGCTAAAACAGGAACGGAATCATATTTAATCTCGGAACCATACCCGCCGTATTCAAACCGTTCATATTCAAAGTACATCATTTCGTGATCTTTTACAAGGAGAAATTTTGTTCTATAGTAACCCATGCTGTCATACATCGGATCCCCATTTTCGTCGTATACGGGATTTCCATCCTCATCCACCAGTTGCTCTCCGTAAAGGGTGCCTCCGTAAGTCTCTTCGCTTCCCCACGCACCTTGCAAACATTCGTATGTGGATATGTTTCCTTTGTCGTCTTGTGACTTGTCGCCGGCAAAAAGTAGTGTGCTATTCATCATTAGCAATGCAAAGAATATGAGGTGCTTCATATCGTTCTGTTTTAGATATTTAACTGAATCTTGGGGGCTTTGACTCTCCGTCAAATTTACTCACAAATAACGATATGCCCAAAATTTATCGATGGATAATGATAAATTTGTTGCTTTGTAAATATTTTGATGGCGGACTACATGGAAAAGGGATTGGAAAGGAAATATCGCCGAGGTGATTTATTGATAATTGAATAAAAAGATTATCTTTGTGTAAATAACATTAACCATCGATTCTGCCATCTTTTGAAATCATGCGGGATCGGCAATAAAAATCGTCAAATGAGAAAGTGTTTATTAATCGCATTGGGCATTTTAGCAGCCCTTTCCGCCTCTTTTGCTGGAGGCCGAGGTGATAAAAAAACGAAAGGGGCAACATCACTTCCACCTTTCTCCGAACTCTCCACAACATTAGATAGTATCATCCAGGAGGCTTGGAATCTTTACGATTCGGAACGGGTTAATTGGATTGCCTCTGACCTTGCCATGGAGAAATACCGGGGGAATGAGGTCGGTGGTTTCTTGTCTTGGCTGTCCGATGATTCGGTCCAGTGCGCTATCTTCTTCGATAACGAAAAAAAGAATTGTATCCTGGAATATAAGTACGACAAAAAGACGTACAAATCAAGTAAGGCCGATACCATCCGACCTTTAACAGCGGAGGAGTTGGCAACGAAACAGCGACAGGACTCCATGCTCAACAATGCGTTGAAAGTGTATGGTGATAGCCTTCGTTTCGCAGGAAATTCGTTCGGTTCTCCTAATATTGATGTGATCCGCATCAATGACAAAATTACCCGAATCTACTTTTTGCAAGGCACGATTCAACACAATGTGATTCCTTTCGGGAACGACTATTCGATCGATGTCGACGAGAATTTACAGCCTGTCGCCTTCCGTCGTTACCATAATTCCCTGATTGCAACAAGGACGAAGAGTGAAGACGGCACTAAAGAATTGAAAAGTATCATGCACTCCCATCTGAAAGATAATCCTTTCATTACACCGACGGATATCTGTAACTTCCTGTTGTATCGTCCCCGTGATATGGATATGTTTGTGGTCCTTAGCACGACCTTCAATTGCCGCTTCCTTTATTCTGCGGAAAGAAACAATATTGATATCATTACGGAATAGACTAGGCGATGTGCAGGTTGGATAAGGTGCTACGTTACTGGTGGCTGATTTCTATCGTGTTGATTATTTGTATGATAGGTGTTGTTTTTATGCTTAAATTAGGCATAAGGGAAGGTGTGGACTACTGCATCGCATATCAGCCTTTCCCTCGCATTTTGGGGTTGACCATTCTGCTGTTTCTGGGGCTGGGAGCAATAACCCTCCTGTTAGCGGCCTTTCGGAGGAAGTGGCGGATCTGTCTGGCATTGTTGGCGACTTTCCTTGTGTGCTTTTCTTTGTTTTTCTACGAATTGACCCATGACCCATGGGGTTGGTGGTAGGAGCATGGATTCATATCGCTAAAGTTTGTATCTTTGCGGATGTAGAGACGCAAAATCTTGCGTCTCTACAGAAAAAATGTTGCGTTTCTACAAAAAAAATGGATTCGAAATAAATTCGAAAATTCCACGGAATGAAATTATAGAACCCGCCTTAATTTGAACAAGATGAGGAAATTTGTACTATTCCAAATATTGCTATGGGTGTTGTGCGTTTCAAATGGATTGGCTGGAATTCACATCACGGAGATCATGACGAACAATGTCGCTACGGTTGTCGGTGATAAATATAACTATGATGGTTATGTGGAGTTCTATAACGATGGACCGGCTGTCGACCTGAAGGGCTGGACCGTGGTCAACGAGAAGGAGGGAAAAACGGATTGGAGCGTGGTGCTGGACTCTTCCCATATCTTGCCGAACGGTTATTCATTGTTGTTCTTCGGCAAGGAGGAGTCGAGCAGCGTGTCGGCCATGCGTGTCTATCCTCGTTACGTCGGTAGCGTGGGCCATAAACTCTCCACGGATAAGGGGATGATTTCTTTCTCAAACGGTGCCGAAACGCTGGATTTGCCTTACCCGAAACAATATCCGCACATCGCCTATTGTGAGGGCGGTTTCATGAGCCCTACGCCTGGCGAACCGAACGACGAATTGATGACGTCCATCTCTAATAGGGTGGCGAAACCCTTGTTCAAGAGCGGAAAGCCTGGATTGTATGACGGTGCGTTGAGCGTCGAACTGGATTGCGAAACGGAGGACGCGCAGATCTATTACACCCTGAATGGCGACGTGCCTACTCCTGAGACCGGCACGAAGTATGAGGGCGCCATCTCGATCGAACAGACTACTGTCGTGCGCGCGAGGGCATATATGGAGGATATGTTGTTCAGCGAGATCCTTACGGGCACTTTCATCCTCCCTGATAAGTTTTATGAGGCTTGCAAAGGGGTGGGGAATAGGCTCCCTGTCGTCTCCCTCTCTGCCAACAACGAGGATATCTTTGGCGATAGCCTCGGATTGTATGTGGAGGGAACCAACGGTATCATCTCCGGTTGCTATGATTTCCCCGCCAACTATAACCGGGAGTGGATGCGCTCTGCCAATTTCGAATACATGTTGAACGGGGAAGTGGTGGATAATCAGGAGGTTGAGGTTGGTGTCTATGGCGGATGCACAAGGATACATGTGGCGAAAAGCTTGAAGATCAAGGCGAACAAACGGTCGGGGAAGTCTAAGATGCAGTACGATGATTTCTTCCCTGCGCGTGATTACAAGAAGTACAAGAGCCTTGCCTTGCGCAATGGAGGAAACGGTTACTCGTATGTACAGCCCCGATGGAGGGATATGTTTATCCAAAGCCTAGGCGAAGGGATGAACTTGGACAGACAGATGGCTCAGCCGGTGGCGTTCTATCTGAATGGTATCTTCTATGGCATGATGATCCTGACGGAGCGGACCAACGAGGATTACGTCTACCACAACTATGGACTGGACGAGGACGAGATCGATTTCTTGGGCGTGGGCTATGTGTGTGAGGCGGGTACGAAGGATGCCTACAATAAGATGATCGACTACGTTAGCAAGAACTATGCGCACGATGATTTCTACGACCAATTGGCGACGATGATGGATATCGATGAATATATTGACTATCAGATTCTTGAGCAATATGTCGGCAATACCGATTGGGTCTCTAATAACATCAAAATGTGGCGGAAACATGATGGTGGCAGGTTCCGTTGGATCCTCTACGACACGGATTTCGGTTTGTCCAAGGCGACCTCAGTGGACAAGGACATGATTAAGTTCGCCACGGAGGAGAAGGGTGTCGAGGCGATGTGGGTGCTGCTCCGGTCTTGCCTCAAGAACGAGGATTTCCGTTGGCAGTTCTTGGACCAATACCTTGACCGGCTGGAGAATCAGTTCACTGACGAACGGATTGACACGAAGCTCGACTCCATCTGGGATTTGACGCGCCTCGACATGTGTGCGACGATTAAGAATTCAGCCTTTTTGGACGCTCCCGGCAGTCTGGACGCTTTCGATGAGACGGTGGAACAGATGCGTTCCTTCGCCAAGGAGCGGAAAGCGTATGTCGTCGACCAACTGAAGGAAAGATTCGGCTTGGGGAATGATTCCGTGGTCGTGAAGATTAGAACCGTCTTCCCTGATGATGAGTCGCCTAACTTTAAATTTCTTCTGAACAAAAGGGAGTTTAACTCTTCGAAATACAATACTTGGCGCTATTCCGGGGAGCGGGTGAAGGTCGAACCGATTGTCCCTGCTGGCTATAGAATACAAAGGTGGAACCTCAACGATACGACGGTCAGGAACGATGACAGTAGCAAGTTCCTTGGTGGGGCGCTGACTGCCTATGCGAAGGGGAATGAACTGAAGGTCACGATGTTCTTTGAGCATGACCCAGACTATGTCTCGCCGTCGGATCTTTACCTGAATGAGGTCTGCGCATCCAATACGACGCTTGCCGACGAGAAGGGTGATTACCCGGATTGGATAGAGGTGTACAATGCTGGAGATAGGAACGTGGATTTGGCGGGGATGGTCGTCGAAAATGTGACGAAGGCGGTGAAGTGCACCATTCCTAAGGGATACACGGAGACGGTGGTGCCTGCCCATGGGTATAAGCTGCTGTGGGCGGATAAGACGCCTGAGAAGGGTCCGCTGCATCTGAATTTCAAGCTGGGCGTCTCCGCTGCGGAAACTGTCACGTTAACTGGTTTTTACAGGGGTGACGAGATCCTCTTGGACTCAATCGCTTATGAGCCTCACGAAACGAACGAGTCGTTCGGCCGTGTGGGTGACGGGCTCTCCGACATGACTGTTTTCGGAATCTGTGTGGGCGCTGACGAGGACACGGTGCTCACCGCGACACCGCTCGCCCCTAATGGTAGCCTGATTTGCGAGACCGTCTCTGTGGAGGAGACATTGGGCGATGAATCTATAGTCCAAATCTATACGCATGACCAAACAATATCCTTGCGTAATGTGGAGAAGGGTGGACAGGTTGAAGTCTTTTCCGCCGTGGGAACCTTGGTCGCTAAGGTGACGGCAGCCTCTGATGCGGTGGATATCGTTATTCCTGTTCCCGGGGTATATATTGTCAAGGTCGGGACGAAATGTGGAATCGTGTGTGTGGGCATGAAATCGTTACATTAAATAGTGGAAGCGCAATAGGTTAAGAGCCAGTGCTTTGGGTCCCTTTTTCGTCATTTTTTGCCGTATTCACCGTGAAATTTATCTCCTCAAATGTTGGTTTTTCCGAAAATTTATTTATATATTTACGAATACATGTTTGTAAGGTGTTTACGTAATAAGGTGTTTAAAAGGTGTTTTAAAAAGGAATCGCATGAAAAAAAGATTATTGTTTTGGGGCGTATTGGCCTTGTTTGTTTTGACGGAATGTCAAGAGGAGCAGAAAAATGTACCTAATGCGTTGGGCTTGAAAGGAAATGTTAAGTCACTTCACTCTCAAACCTACGACGCGAGCGTTGTGTTTGATAACGTGATGGAAGAACGTATCTGGAATGAATTCTACAACTTTAACCGTAATGGAGGTCTTACCGAGCAACGATCCTATGACATCGATAATCGTTTGAGTAGCCGTAGCGTGCATAAGTACGAGAATGGTATTTGCGTGAAGGAGACTAATTTCAATCAGGAAGGGGAGGTCTCAGGTGTGAACGTGAATGTCTATGACGGTAACGGAAACAAGAAGGAGGAGGTACGCCATGACGAGAACGGTAACGTGTCCGACCTCTATTCGTATGAGTATGACCGTAATGGCCGCCAAAGCGAGTATAAGCATACCCGGGCGAATGGAGAGCTGGTGTTCCGTCGTGTGTATGAATACAATAAGTCTGGAAACTTAATTTCCGAAACTGATTATAACGAGAAGAATGTGGAGTTCTCCAAGAAGGTTTCTGCCTACAATGCGGGTGGCCAACTTGTTGAAGTGGGACATTATCACAACGGTAAACTTAGCTATAAGGTCTTGTTCGAATATGATGACAAGGGGTTGCTCGTCTCTTCCCTGACGATTCCGTACGAAGACAAACTCTTGGCGGAGGCTAAGTGCGTGTACGAGTACGACGATCATGGCAATTGGGTGACGGAGACGATTTTCGATGTCAAGAAAGACCAAGTGCGTTTCATCACAAGACGTGAAATCGTCTATTATGAGTGATGGATCGCGGGCCTTCCGGCGGCGCACTTATAAGACGCAACAGAACAGTAAAACAAATAGAAGAGTGGCCTTCATGAGAGGCTCTAAATAGAATGGGGGTTGTCCAGTTTTCACTGAGCAACCCCCTCTCTTTGCCTTTATCCTTTCGATTATAGATCGCTATAAGGAAGTTGGAATAGTTTGTTTCCTTCGGAAATGTCAGCTCCGGTAGCACCTTTCTTCAGCCAACGGGAACGCTGTGCGGAGGTTCCGTGGTTGAATGACTCCGGTACGGTGTAGCCTTGAGCCTGTTTCTGCAAATAGTCGTCTCCAATTCTTGAGGCGATGTTCAAACCCTCTTCGATGTCTCCATCTTCCAACGACTGGAATTTCTTGTGGTCGTTGTATGCCCAAACTCCCGCAAGGAAGTCTGCCTGCAACTCAAGACGCACGCTGTATTGGTTGGATTCGGTCTTGGAGACTTGGCTCATCTTCTGGTGAACCTGGCCGAGGATGCCTAACTCGTTCTGCACGTGGTGGCCCACCTCATGCGCGATGACGTATGCGTATGCGAAGTCGCCCGCCGTGCCGAATTGTTGTTTCATCGTCGTGAAGAATTGTAAGTCAATGTATACGGTTTGGTCTGCGGAACAATAGAACGGACCTGTGGATGAACTGGCTGAACCACAACCTGAGTTGACTGATCCGTGGAACATGACGAGGTGCGGCGCATGATAGGTCTTACCCATTTTCTGGAATTGCTCCGTCCAGATATCCTCTGTTCCCGCTAAGATCTGGCTGGTGAATTTGGCCAACTCGTTCTCTTCCGCTGTTGGCTCGTATGAACTGTTTGTGCCGGATCCTGATGATTGAACTACTTGGAAACCTGTGCTGATCGCTTGTCCCAAGTTTCCTGTTGTGAAGTAGGTGATGGCTGCGATCAACAAAGCGCCACCTATGCCTAAACCTGCTTTCCCCGCACCACTTTTCCTGCGGTCGTCCACATTTGAACTTTCTCTTCTTCCGTTTAATCTCATGTCGTTTAGTTTTAAAGTTTCGCAAAGATAAAAATTTATTCTAATCGGTGGTTTCTTGCTTTATATTTTTTGAAGGGGAATGATGCTCCGCTCCCGGTTGCCGAATCTTCTCTTTTAATGTTTTAATTTTCAACTCTTAATCTTTCGCCTTCTCACGTCCTCCAACACCTCGCCGAGCGGGCACAGGAATCGGCACCACGGACGGGCCACGAAGATGGAAAGCAGAAGTGAAACAATCGCCAGAACCAGTGCCGCGACAGGTGCGGATTGCGGGCGGAAGATGGTGAACGCCTCTATGTCGGCGAAGTCGAAACTCAGTCCGATGCCTATCGCTAACAGTCCGAACAGGAGAATCGCTGTGCGTAGTATCTGCAGCCATTTGACCAGCGTGGGCGAGAGCTTGAGCTTATGTTTCTTGTTGACTTCGCCTAGCAGTGACTGCGCCGCACCCATCGGGCAGAGCCATGAACAGTAGTAAGCTTTCCCTGTGATTATCGGCAGTAGCAACGCCAATAGCAGGATGGCGAGCATCAACCATTGCGCAGGCAACGGTATGCCTCCCGTGATCCATCCGAGGAACTGCGCCATGGAGAGCATCCTTCCTTGCCAGACGCCTACGATGAGCACCGATCCGAGGAGTATCCATCGACGGTATCGGCCCACTTTCTGCGGACGGAACCATGCCCAAAGCGTCAGAAGCACGAAGAGTAGCAGGACGCCATCCCGCACCCATTTGCCCCAGTCCACAGGGTTGGCTTTCACTTCGCCTACCACCGCCAAACGTTTCTGTAGGCTCTGTATGACGGCGCGGCTGCTGTAGGTGGCACCGCTGACCGCATCCACTTCCGCCGACACCGCTTCCGCCACGCTCAGTCCGTTCCATGCGTCGAGCAGTCCCGCCCTTGTGACCATGGCGAAGTAGCCTGGCGTTTCATCGTTCTCCAGGGCGACCACCCGGTATACCTTGGCCTTCGTGTCGAGGGCGATCAGCAGGGGCGTCTGGCCGATGTAACCGATCGTCTTTTCGCTTTGCGGGGTGGATCTCATGATGAAACCTAATAGGGTGCCTCCCTTCTTCACTTCGTATATGCCGTCGGTGGTCAGCTCCACGGATGTGGCCTCGCTCCATACGGTGCGGGCATCCTCTAGGGTCACCAAGACCGGGTCTGTTGTCTTCTCTTTTTTCTGCTCGGATTCCCCGAACTCATGGCCGAACAGCCGTCCGCTCTGGAAAACGACCAAGGCGGTGAGCAATACGATGAGGATTGTGATGATTGTACGTTTCATAATTGACTACGTCTATCTATTGTTTTATGATTCATAATTGTGAAGACCTGGCCGGTGGGTCATGCCTTCTTCTTTTTCTTCACCTCCGGCAATTCGTCGTACATGGACGTGATCAGGTCCGCGAGGAAATCACGGTTGTCCACATTGTCCACCAACAGCATCTCCTTCGCACCCTCGTAGGGCAGTTGGTAGGGTGCCTCTGGCATTCTTTCACGAGCCGCCTTCACTGGCTTCACGAGGAAACGGTCGTCGTAGATGCCTCCGATGACTTTGTCACGGTAGTAAAGGATGTATTCGCCCATCATCTGACGGGAGGCGATTTCCGGCAGTCCCGAGAGCTGCTCGAGGATAAAGTCTGCGTAGGATTTAGAGGTTGGCATAAATATTCTTCTTTTGTTCCGCACCTCGGAAGAACCTCTTCCGGATGCTGATTGATACAAAGATAGTATAATTTACTATTTAACCATTTACAATTTACTATTTGCGATCAGTGCTGATGCGATAAATTCGTATCAAACTCCGTGAACTCTTTTCTGCGTAAGGATTTGTTGCCCTCTGCCTCGTCTTAATGAAAAATCTATGAGCTGTGAAAGTTAATTGTGATTGCCATTGTTCGGGTATTTCTTCTCTTGTGGGAATCCACGAAGTGCAGTATCTTTGAACCGAGAAAAATGTAAGGTTGAAAAGGATGATTGGCCCTGTGCTATGATGTTCTAACCTTATGGAAATGAGGAGTTTTTCGGATGAACAAGAGGATTCTTAAAATAGCTATTCCTGCCATCGCGACCAACATCACGGTTCCTTTGCTTAGCTTGGTTGACTTGGCTATCGCGGGACATTTGGGCAGTGTCGTGTATATCTGCGCCATCTCTGTCGGGGGCACGTTGATCAATATGCTCTACTGGACATTCGGCTTCATCCGCATGAGCACCAGCGGACTGACCGCCCAATCCTTCGGGGCGAAAAACCATTCGGAATCGATCCATCTGCTGCTTCGCTCCATCCTTATCGCCCTCTCGGCTTGCCTCTTGATCTTTCTGATGAAGGGCATTATCCAAAAGTATGCTTTCGCCTATATGAACACTGCTCCTGAGGTGGAGGAGGCTGCGGCTTATTACTTCAACCTTTGCGTGTTCGGTGCCCCTGCGGTGATGTGTATGTATAGCGTAAAAGGTTGGTTCATAGGTATGCAGAACTCTGTGTATCCGATGATCATCGCTATCTCCATCAATGTCATCAACATCCTTTGCAGCTTGCTTTTCGTAATCGGTCTTGATTTAGGGATCACCGGTATCGCTATGGGTACGCTCGTCGCCCAATACAGCGGACTGGCGTTGGCCTTCTTCCTCTGGAAACATAAATATGGCGACCTGGTGCCGTTGATCAGCAAGCAGGAGGTCCTTGACGCATCTAAGCTGAAACGCATTGTCTCCCTCAACGGAAGCATCGCCATCCGAACGGTCTGTCTTACGGCGGTCACCACCTTCTTCACGTTGGCGGGAGCCAAGCAGGGAACTACATTATTGGCTGTCAATACGTTGCTGATACAGTTCTTCTCGATCTTCTCCTACTTCACGGATGGGTTCGCGTACGCGGGGGAAGCCCTGACCGGCAGGTATATCGGGGCGAAAGACCCTGCCAACCTGAGTAAATCCATCCGGTACATATTCCTGTGGGGATTGGGCTTGGTCGTCGTCTTCACCTTTGCGTATCAATTCTTCACCATTGATTTCCTGCACTTGCTCACCAATGAGACTGCGACGATCCTTGCCGCTGAAGATTACCTGGTATGGGTTGTCGCCATACCTATCTGCGGCTTTTCCGCCTTCCTTTGGGATGGTATCATGGTGGGTGCGACCATGGCGAAAGGAATGGTCACGGCCATGGTTTGTGCTACGATTCTGTTCTTCCTGTTGTACAATCTCCTCATCGGAAGGATTGGGAACGATGGCCTATGGATTGCCTTCCTCTCCTATCTCTCCATGCGGGGAATCGTCCAATTCATCTATTTCAAAACCAAGCAGAAGGGGCTGATAAAGTATTGAGGGAAGACTCCGCCTTCACATTTTCTGGGGAGGAATGATACTATTTGTCGGTGACCGCCATGCCGGAACGGTTGCCCGCTAACGCATGGATGAAGTAATGACCGACACTCCTCCTAACGATGTCAGTTCTTGCCCGATTCTACACGCATTCCTTTGATATTCAGGATTATTAATAATTTGTAAGGCTACACGTCTGATCTCTTCCGAGGTGAACTCCGCGACGGTCAATTCTTCTCCCGCTCCCGCCTTCACAACGCTTTGTGCATTGTACTTCCGCTCGAACACCTTGCCTGCGCAAACGAGGAGCGGAACACCATAGACCAGTCCGTCCGCTATGCTGTTTTGTCCCCCGTGGTTGATGAACAACACAGACTCCGGCAGGTATGCGTCGAAGTTGAAGAACGGTGCGATGTGTATGTTGTTGATGGATTGCTTCTTTAATCCTTGTCCTGCGATATAGACTTGGTATTCAGTATTTTCGAACGCACGGGAGACCTCCTTCACCATCTTGCGCTGTGAGATGGTTCCATTGCCCATGTAAACGAGTACCTTGTCGCGGACGACAGATGCAGTCGTGACATTGCTCTTGAATGTGCCGCAGAACGAGACCTTCGGATCCTCCATCGGCTCCAACTCCTTGCAGCTCGGTATGAATTTCTTCTCCGCCAAATCAAACAGTTCGAGACATGAGGTTAATGGTGGCAAGCCATATTCACGAAGCAGTTTGTTTAAGCCCTTGGCATATTTCGGGTTATGGCTGTATTGGTGTTGCGTCGGGTAACTGGCGGAGATGTACAAGGTCACATCCTCCAGCTTTGCCGCCAGCATGGCAGAGATGTTGAACTCGGAGTAGACGATGTCGGGTTGAAACGCCTTGATGGCCTTCCGAATATCCTCCACACTCTGTTTGAGGTAGGCGTAGTCGGTGTTCCCCGTCAGGTGGAGCACCTCATCGAAGCTATCGACGCTCCTGAAACGGTTCACGCCTAACTTTTGGACAATAGGGAATATATGTGTGCCGACGAACGAGGGCATACCCATAGGCGAGGGTACCGTCAGGTAATAATTCTCGACGCCTTCAATCGGCTTATAATTAACGTCTTGCGCCTGGCAAGTGGCGGCCACCAGACCCTCTTCCTGCATTTCTCTCGCGATGCACCGGGTTCGATATGACGGACCAGCCGTCGGTGCCATGGCTGCCATTGGAACGATTAATACTCTCATGTCGGTTTATTTATGTGAGCCGTTATGATAGTGAAACTGAACGAGTTAACCGTAATGATGATATCATCTATTTGGCAATAGTAGTTCTTCCCCCGCTTGGTGATTTCACAATTTGGGGAAGCGATTTTCTCCTTGCAATATGCCACCACTTCCCCCTCCGACAAGCGTAGATTCCTCTTTATCCTCTCAACACCCATGGGGGTGGTGTGGATCTGCGAGAGGGATTGAAGGAGGGTTTGGCGAGGCGAATGAGATGAGTCTAAATCCATATATTGGGGGATTAAATGTTCGTGTAACAAAGATATGAAATATTCAAGAGTATTGTTCCTCTTTGAAATTGTTTTTCTTTATCTTTATCGCATCAACAATAAGACGAGCTGCGATGGAAAAGAAAAAGGTTGTTTTGGAGGGGAAAATAGGTGTTGAGGATTTCCCGAAATATGAAAACATGATTACCCAACCTGATGTGTGGCAAATTGACATCAGCAATTTCTCTGTCAACGTATCAATAGAGAAATTGGAAGACCGTTTCTTTGACATTGAAAGTGACGATGAGCCCATGTTGATAGAAAAACTGCTGTTGAACAAGGAGTTTGCCTCTCTTTTCATCCTTGAAGATGGATTGGTCCTTTCAGCTGACAAGAAAGTACTCGTGAATAGTTTTGATAAAGAGAACGTTACCATTCCTGAGGGCGTGGAGACAATCGGTCATTTCGCTTTCTATTTCAATAGGATGAAATCCATAACTCTGCCGGATGGATTGAAAAGGATTGGAAATGCCGCATTTTATTCTTGTGAAGATCTTTCAAAAGTCATATTGCCTGATTCTGTTGAATGTTTAGGGGAAGGTTCATTTGGATTCTGCGAATTGGATACTGTTAAACTGTCGAATAGACTAAAGGAAATTCCTGCAAATTGTTTTTCTTGTAATGGATTGATGGAAGTTAATATACCGTCGTCTGTGAAAAAAATAGGTGATGAAGCTTTTAACTGTAATTTTATAACTAAATTAACACTCCCTGAGGGCGTTGAATCGATCGGGTATAATGTTTTCACTCAGATAGAATCTATCTGTTTCCCGTCAACTATGCGTGAAATTGAAAAGGCTTTTTTCTATGAGTGCAATGCAGATGAACCATCATCTTGTTTGCCATATGTTGAAGTCAACAAAGATAATCCGCTGTTTTTCAGCGTAGAGGGCACATTGTACAGCAGAAGCAACCCTGATGTACCTTATTTAGGATATAATTACATGGAATTAAAGCGAGCCATCAAGGAAAAGGATGCACCTGTCCATTTCCCATGCACTCGAAATGAATCGCAAAGAGAACTTTCTCTTCAGGAAATTTATGCGCAATTCCCATCGTACAATTGCAGGCCCATCAATGAAGATGCCACGTTGTTTTGGATATATGAGACATTCAACGGGTACAACATTATCGACAGATATATGCATCGGTATATCAATCCCCGAAGCGTTAGTAATGTCCAATTCAGTTTCAATCATTTTGTCCTTTTGAAAGGCAATAAAACAGCAATATACTCCATTGACATGAAGACCATATTGTTAGAAGAGGATGATGACTATTGTTTTGAATCCTGTGATAATGAAGGACGAATATATGTTTCTAAGGATATTCCTATGCCAGAAGAGGATATCCGTTTGCGGAAATCAGGCATTCTCCATTGTCGTCATATAAGATACGGATGTATCAACATTCACAAGGAGGTCATTATCCCTTGTGAGTATAAAAACTTAGGCCATTTTGATGCGTGTGGCACCGCTATAGCCCAAGTGGGTAGCAAATATGGCATTATTGACCTCAACAATAATGTAGTCATTCCTTTCTTGTATTCGTCTTTTTATCAGCCTTTTGATGAAAATGAAATAGCGATTGTTTCTAAAAAAGAGAAAAAAGGATGCAAATACATGTATATAAACAGAAAGAATGAAGTCCTTGGAATATTCTTGTCTGATACGTTTGATATCTACATGCCTGGCTTCCACATATACTCTAACAATGGGAAGTTCGGCTATGCGAAACAATTTGGGCGCGAATACAGTGGCGCCATATATGAGGATGTTCAACTGGTCGATGAACAGACGATAAAAGTGTCGCTTGATGGTGTCAACTATCAGGAGATAAAGTATTAACAACCAGTGACACGTTTGGAATAAATTTGTGTAAAAGAAATCAGTAAGAATAATCCTACTCCCTCACATTCCACGAAATGCAGTTGAGTGCACCTCCTTTTCGTACAGCCTCCAATGCCTCTATGCCGATCACTTCGCATTGCGGCAGTGTTTGGGCTATCTGTCGCACCGCCTGCTCATCTTCGGGATAGCCCAATTGAGGGACAAGTATCAGATTGCCAATCTGCAGAAAATTGATGTACGCCCAGCTGCGTCTGTGCTTGCGTTTCACGTTGTATTCCAGATGAATGACCTCAAAATGCTTGTCTAGAATCCTCGTGAATTTCCGAGCCATGTCTGCATCGGAATCCGAATAGTTGGTCATCAGCACACGGTTGCCTCCCGCATAGTGAATAATGCCGTCGCTGTGCCCGTATGTCTCAACCTTATCCCATGGCAAGAAAACTATCTCGCAATGGAAAGCCTCTTCGAGTAGTCGTCGGACTTCATCTCTCGATTTATCCCTGTTCTCGAAAAAGACCTTCTCTGTCATCACGATTTTGTCGCCACACTTCATCACATTGCCTCCGTCAACCACCAAGTCCAATTTTACCACTTCACCTTGCCACAAACAATCCACCGCACCTATCTGCGTCACGTCCGTAATCGTTCGCTTTAGATGAGGTTTTTGCAAGTAGTTTGGGTTGTATTTATAAAACACGAACCGTTTCTCATCCGTTTGGATAGGCATGTAGTCGCGGCACCAGATGTCCCGTGTGTTGGGCAAAAGATGATGCGCTACTTGCTTCTCTCTCAGGGTTGTGACAAGACTCTGATAGAGCGTAGGACACCTCTTGGGGAGAAGATTGGAGAAGTATGCGGTGGTGGTTTGGGGAGCGGTGATCATAAAAAAACTATTATATGGTTTCTTCTCTCGTGAAACTCCACTTCCGTTCACATTTTTTATCTGTTTTTATGTATTCCCAATCGCTTTCCGATTGAAATACATTTTGACGCGTCTTTTCTGTGATTTCTTTTGTTCTTGCAGTTGGAGAATCTATCCATTTAATATTGTTGCCATTTCCAAGAGAGAATCCATTTAGTAACTCGTAAAGACATGTAGATTGTTTATTATACTTATATTCTGAGGATTCTACGAACATTCCTTCTTTCGAGTCCCATTTCAAATAGAGACTTCCCTTTTTGTTTTTCACCTCGTAAGAACGAATCAACGCAGAAGCTCTATATTCCCCTTCCTTTTCGAAAGTAATGTCAAACCCAGATTTGTGAGCGTGTAATGACATAAGAGGAAAATATGGTACATTTTTCATATTCCTTCCATTCCGATGATATACAATCGGATCATGTATTCCCGATTCTTTTTCACTGTGAAAATAAAACTCCACGGTTCGAATGTATACTTTATAATCCTTATTTACTTGGATATAACCTCCATAAAGGAATGTTTTTGCAAGTTCTCTAAACTTTTCCTGAAGTGTACTTTCATCGATAACACCAACGATGTCGTTAAATTTTTTTAGTTCATCAAATAACTTATTCATGATAATTATTAAAAAATGGTTAAACATATAAATTCAAAGACATATCTTTCGAGTGCAAAAGTGTACCATCCAATCGACTATGCCAAAAATTTTTTGTTAATTTCGGTTAAAGCTTTTTGAATAGTTATTATATTGATTTATAATATTTTATATATAATTTTTAATTAGAATTATATTCTAATTGCAAGACTTTTTCCATCCTATTTTTATGCGTTGAAAGAAAGAAAAAGTGGAAAAAACTTTTTTGCACTCTTCCCAAAATCATGCCCTTTTTTGCCCCCAATTTCTTAAATTTGTTGAACCAAATTGTAGAAGACAGTTATTTCAACCGATATTTTTGTTATGAACCCCACAGACATCCCTAATGGCTCTTCCGAGAAAGCCCTGTACAGCAAACTGACAGCCCTCACCAAGGATAAAACCGTTTGGCAGGAAAGCATCCCCTATGTCGGTTCACTGCTTGAAAACCAATCGCCTAAGATTACCGCCAAGGCACTCTGGCTCTTGGGGGAGATGGGACTGCAATATCCGGAGACGATCGCGCCATACGTTGGTAAGATCGCTTCGTTCATGGATGCGCCCAATGACCTCTTTCGTGAACGGGCACTGAATGCGCTGGGCAGAATCGGACGGGCACGGTTTGAACTCGTACAACCCCATTGGGAAAAGATGTTTAGTCTGGCTTCGGATAGTATCCCTCAAGTCCGCCTGAGTTTCATCTGGGCGTCGGAGAACATCGCCACCAATACGCCCGACCCCTACGAGACGCACATGCCCCTGTTCGCCAACTTATTGAGCGACAGTGATGACAAGGTGCGGATGGAGGCTCCGGAAATGTTCCGTGTGATGGGCAAACGTCGCCCGATGATGGTCAAACCCTATTTGGAGCGCTTGCAATGGCTGGCTGAAAACGATGCGAATCCTATCGTACGGATTCATTGTGCGGGGGCGGTTCGGGTTATAAGACAGGAGTGATACCAGTCGCTTCAGCCTCCAACAACTTAGCAATTATATTCGGTCAAATGTAAAATCGCAGGGTCGTATATTTTTTATATGCGATATGATATAAAATGAAGTGATTTGTATAGATTTGCATTTAGTAAGCTGTAATTAGATCCTAGTCCTATGCTATTCCACACATACGGAAATAAAGAGAAACGTAGTTTGCTGCTGATCCACGGATTGGGAGTCTCTCATGAGATATTCCTGCCACTGATAGATTTGTTGAAGGACGACTTCTACATCGTCGCAGTGGGAATCGACGGATTCCTGTTGGGACAGACTTCTCAATACACTTCTATTGATGACCAAGCTATCCAGGCGGCTCGATATGTTCGAGAAAACTTGGACGGACATCTGGACGTTGCCTACGGTTTCTCCTTAGGTGGAAAGATTTTGTCCCGAATCTTGGAACGGAATGAGATAATGATCGATCATGCCATCATGGATGCGGCGCCATTGTTGCCTCTTCCCAAGTGGTGCGTGGATCCCCTTCGTTATTACCAGAGTCTCAACGTGTGGACCTGTTATCACTGCACGGGCTTTTGGAAGTTCATCTTCCATTCCCACTATTTCGACGTGTTGTTGGACGAATGTAAGAAGGTGTGGCCTTATGGGAAGGGCAAATCGGTGCGCGACGGCTACAAAGATGTCTATACCCATAAGCTAGAATCGATTCACGGGGCGGATATCCATTTCTGGTATGGTACCAAAGAGGCTTTCGTGGCGAAACCACAGGCGAAGCATCTGTGCGAAATCCACCCGGATACGCACGTCGAGGTCTTCCCCGAAATGAATCACGGCCAACTATTGGTTGATCATCCGGAAGATGTAGCCAAGAGAATTCTTGGTATGGTATAAACGTTTAATTATATGTGATATGAATATACAACTTCGCAAATGGATCCTGTCTGACAAAGAGAGCCTGAAAGCATTGTGCAATACTGTTGACAGGCAATATCTCTCCGACCGTCTGCCTTCCCCCTACACCGATTCCGATGCGGAATGGTGGCTGAACATGGTGACGGAGGCAGAGGGCAAGAGCGGTCTATTCCGTGCTGTGACTGTGGACGGGCAGGTGGTGGGTAGCATTTCGGTGGAGCGTAGAGAGGATGTCTATCGCATAGACGGCGAGTTGGGCTATATGCTACTGACGGACCATTGGTCGCAAGGCATCATGACGCAGGCCGTGGCGCAAATCACTCGCCTAGCTTTCGAACTGCTTGATATTCAACGCATCAGCGCACATGTATTCGCTCCCAACATCGCCTCCGCCAAGGTGCTGGAAAAGAACGGATACGAACTGGAAGCTACCATACGCAAAGGAGCCATCAAGGATGGGAAGGTCTATACGGTGGTGAGGTATGGGGTTGTGAGGTGAATGATAACTAAAATGGTAATAGTATGAAACATATCCTCAACATAATTCTCCTCTTCACCACGTTGCTACTGAGCACCGTAAGTGGTTTTGCCCAGAACTTGGAGGGAGAATTTATGCAAGTGGCAGCCGAACGGGTCACGGTCGATGATAAACGTTGCTATTTGATAAAAAAAAGATATAGCAGAAAAGATACCATAAAATGGGACCCCTTTTGTGGTGAATTCAGTAATTTCTATTATGAAGAGGGATATCCTTACATGTTATACGTTGAAAAGTATGACCCCCATGCAGATACGATTCATGTGATAAAAACAATTGGTCGTGATAGTTCCGATCCATATATGAAACAGAAAGAGTTGCGTCGGAAGAAAGCGAAGAGAGACTCCATAAAAAAGGCCGCTTCCGAATCGCCTGTCACAGAACCTGATAACAAAGAAAAGAAATAGAGGTATTATGAAACTATCTAAGACACTCATATTCGCAATTCTGTTGCTTCTGGCGGTAAACACGCAGTTCCTTTGGGAAGGGGAATTGGGATTTTTAACCTTTCTAATTGACTTCATATTATTTGTGTGTGTGGTTGTGCTTTTCGTACTTTTTGTTAAAAAGGGGTATAAACTCGTGAGAGAAAAAGTTCGGAATAGACGGGATGTGGTTGTGCTTTTCGTACTTTTTGTTAAAAGGGGGTATAAACTCGTGAGAGAAAAAGTTCGGAATAGACGGGATGTGGTTGAATTAGTGGCCATTTTCGGGATATTATGCATAATAGCAGTTTGGCCGTATGGAATTATACAAAGGACTGACATAGAGTCACCCGCCATCATGAAGGCATCTCGCAGAGGCGTTGCGGGAAGTAGCTATGCCCTTTATCTGAAAGAAGATGGCACCTTCCGTGACAGACAAGTATGTTTTGGAGTTTATGATGAAACAGGTACTTACCGCATCTCAAATGACACTATCTATTTTTTCAGCGATGATTATCCGTTTGATTATGCGGTGATGGATTCCACCACCATAAGAGTTCATATGAAGCGTGCAAAAGATAAAAATGCATTATCGAATGCTGTTTATTATATACATAACGATTAATTGATTGTCATTCAATCATATAGATTTATGAAATTATCCAAGCCCCTCATATTCACTATTCTGTTGCTTCTGGCGGTAAACACGCAGTTCCTGTGGGAAGGGAAATTATGGGTGTTTACTTTACTTGTTTATTTGCTGTTGTTTGTCTGTTCTATAGTCCTTCTCGTCAGACTAATCAAAAAAGTTTATCGGCTGATAAAGGGGACGGATCGTACGAAACAGAATGTGGTTGAATGTCTGGTGATGGGCGTTTCTTTCTGCCTAATCATCGCTTTCCCGATGGGGATCGTCAGATTCCCCAATGTGGGGGCACCCATCAAACTGAAGGCGTTTCATGAAGCGGCTGGCGGATGTGGCAATACGCTATATTTAAGGGAAGATGGCAGTTTCGTGGAACGAGCCGTATGCTTCGGAATCTTTGACAGAAAAGGCACGTATCGCATCTCCCATGACACGATATATTTTTCCAGCGATGATTATCCGTTTGATTATGCGCTAATGGATTCTGCAACCATCAGAGTGCATCGCAAGGGGTCGGCGGATGATCATGTGATTTCCTTCCCCTTCTATATAATACGCAAGGATTGACAATCCATTGAATAATATGACATCATTATGGATTTACAATCCCTCCCCCAACGCATAAGCCCGCCGCAGAGCGTCCGTTGAGGTGATATCTCCCTTCTCCTTCACGCCCCGCACCAAAACACGTCCCGCATCCTCTAAGTGGAAGAAGTTGAGGCAAAGCTGATACTGTGCGAGGATGCTATCGAAGAGCTCGGGAAGCGTGGCGGCACCTACCAGAAGGAGCGCCATCTTCTTGATGTTGAAGGTGTCCCGAATCGGGTTGTGGCAACGGTCGATAACCGCCTTCAACTGCGCACTTAACCCGTAGAAATAAACGGGTGAGGCGATCACCAGCATATCCGCCTGCTTCATTTTGTTGTATATATCTATCATCTCGTCTTTCTGCACACAGACGTGTTCTTCGCTCCTGAAACAGGCGTTGCAGCCCATGCAGGGCGCCACCTTGTGGTCGTGGACGGAGACCACTTCCACCGTATGCCGTGGCGACGCACCCTTGACGAATGCCTCCACCAATTGGTCTGTATTGCCACCCTTCCGTGGACTTCCTGATAGGATTAGTATGTTCATGTGATTAGCCTATTTTTCTCCCTCATTGATACACCGTTGCAACTCCTCCAAGAAACTTGCGGCATCCCCGCCGTCCATCTGCGTGTGATGAAACTGGAACGAGATGGGTAGGGTGGTTTTGAACCATCCCTTGCGGTATTTCCCCCACATCACCATCGGGTTGTTGAAGACTCCACTGTACTGGTTGACAATACTGTCGAGCTCCGTCTCCACCATGGCGGAGGTGCCGATCACCATGGCATCCTCTATGGTGATGCTCTCGCAGGATGCGCTAACCGATTGAGTCCTTGAGAGATAGTCTGCATTGAACTGTTGCAAATCATCCGTGTAGGGGATACTGCAGGAGTTGATGCCTCCCGCACGGTTGCTCACGATCACGTCGATGGCGAGTTGGTCGTATCGGTACAGCTTATCACCTTCGGGCAGCATGCGGAACTCTTCGATGCGGCTGGCCGCCTTGCCGATGCACCAGCATAGGAGCATGGTGAACTTCCAGCCTCTCCGCTTGCTTCGCTTGAGGAGGTGGGTTACGTCGAAGGTCTTGGTGAGTGTCACCATTGGCATGGGCGACTTCATCCACATTTCGAAGGCGTACGCCCGATTGGTCTCTTGGGGGTTGATCTCCTGTTTCATAATCGCTTCGTTTTTCCACTTAATATCTTGTTCCTGACGCATTTGATGGCAGGTGTGTAATAGTCCATCTCCATGGCTTCCAGGGTGCGTCTCAGCTCTTCCATCAGTTCGGGGTAGAACTGGCACATGCGGAAGGCGAGTTTCAGGCAGAGGGACTGGATGCCGGGGAGCTCCCGGACGTCCGCCATGTGCTCCAGGCAGAAGTCGAGGAAGTCGGTCCGAAGATCTTCTTCCTCCATCTTGAGACGCAGCACGATGTTCAGGGAGAGACGTCTGACGGAGGAGTCGCCCGTCCGCATGGCGAGGGCGGTCAGTTCGTGCAGCATTCCCTGCAACTGCGCCAGCTCCGCATCCGTCGCCTTGGTGAGCACCCACAGAGCATTGCGTGCCACATGGTGCTCCGTGCTGAAGATGAAACGTCGCGCGAAGCCGATGAAATCGTTCGATTGCTTCAGCTCGTGATATGCCGCCTGTGCCGCTAATTCGCTGTTCGTGCCTACTATTTGCTCTTCTGTCAGTACCATATTTCAGAAATTTTTTCTTGAACAGAATTGGCGAACGGAAAGTTCCTCAATCCCTTCGTATGTATTGCCTTCAAATCCATTCCATGTGACGACGTGTCTTGACCTGAAAGTTTTAAATACGATTAAAACTTTCGTGCAAAATTCGTAAAGTTTTAATTATACTTAAAACTTTTTGTGTGATATTACAGAAGGGGCGGACGAAAAATCCCTCTTGCAGTGCTTTTTTAACGAAAAATCTCCCTCTTGCAGTGCTTCTTGAGACATTTGGGTAGAAAATATATTTTGTTTATGTTTGTAAATATAATTATAAACATGTGGTAGATGAGTATGAATCGTTTTCTAAAATTATTTCTTTTGTTATCAGCAGTGCCTTTTTTCATCGGTTGTCGAACCATTTCTTCGTCTCGTTACGGTTCCACGATTGTGGGTGGGGAGTATGAGGCGTCGAAAGATAGCACATCCTATTTTGTCCATCCCTTTGGTAGTGTGATGATACCTGGCAAGTGGGAGAAGACTACGTACAACAGTGCCAGCCGACAACAATTCTTCCAAAATAGCGACTCTGTTCTCATCTCCGTTACCTTTTCCCGGTTTGACGGATATGAGTTCAATCAGGATGGCGCAAAGAAGGGATACGATTTTGTGAAGGCCTGTTACGAGTGGGAGTCGGATTACTTCGAGAAGACGCTTGGCCTGCAACATGAGATCCTTGAGGAGGATGAGGGAAAACAATATATGATTTTCAGGATTTACGGCTCGACAGATGGAACAAAAGTTAACATGTACTTCCTGTTGGGTGAAAAGAACGGTAATGTCAGCTATTTTTCCCTCTCCCGGGCGGAGAAATGGACGGAAGAGAGACGGTTGGAGTTTTTACGTGGACTGCTGAACAATCCATAGGTTTCCCTGTGCCGTTCCTCCCAAGAATTTATATCTTTGTGTTATAAACATCAAACGGATATGACACGGAAAGAACGTATCACTCATATGGAGAACCTCTTTGACAAAAGCAATGAGGTGGTCCGTCAATTGCGACAGGCGATCGCAGATTTCCAGGCTCTGCAACCCACCATCGACGAGTTGGATAACTACTACAAAACCGATTGGCGCGCTGATTTCGAGGCCGACGAGAAGGGCAAGCTGCCGGCCGACCTCAAGCGTGGCGTGCTCAGTGAAGATGGATTGTGGGATTTGCTGGAGGAGTATCAGCGATTGGATGAATGCATAGGTGAGAACGAAGTTCGTCCTCGTCTAACACACACTCCCCATGTAAATTCTCAGAAAGATGATGCAAGGGTCAAATTGAGGACGATGGGTGCTTCGTGGTTTATATCGTATGCATATTATAATTTATATGACAAGAGTCATAGAAATTGGGAAAAAGCCAAAACAATGCAACCTAGGTTGTCTTCATATAATAATGGCGCTCAGCAATATATGAAAACTTGGATAAGCATGGTTTTGGACATGAACAATAATAACCTTAAAAAGAATGAAATTGGGCTTACTCCAGAAGAAATCAAGATAATGGCAAGAAAGTTGCTCGTTGAAATGGAGAAAAACGATTGTCCTTGTCTAACACACACTCCCCATGTAAATTCTCAGAAAGATGATGCAAGGGTCAAGTTGAGGACGATGGGGGCCTCGTGGTTTATATCATATGCATATTATAATTTATATGACAAGAGTCATAGGAATTGGGAAAAAGCCAAAACAATGCAACCTAGGTTGTCTTCATATAATAATGGCGCTCAGCAATATATGAAAACTTGGATAAGCATGGTTTTGGACATGAACTGTAATAAACTCAAAAAGAATGAGATAGGACTTACTTCGGAAGATGTCAAGAGAATGGCCCAAAAGTTATTGATTGAAATGGAGAAAAACGGTTGATTTTAAGTGGATCTCTTCACGTCTCATGTGATCGTCTGATTTTATTGGCAATCTGTTTTTTCCTTTCTCTATTCGTAAATATTATCTCCTTACCCCATCATTTGCCTCCGTTTAACATATATACAACATATCAATCGACGAAGAATTTAAGAGATGAATTCTGCTGGTAAATGATTGTGTTTTGAGCGTTTTTGCTATCTTTGTGAAGTCACCTCTTTGGAATAAAGTTAGTTATGAATCTCTGGAAGAAAGTTTTAGTCGGCTTATTTGCCATCACCACTTTTCAGGTGGCTATAGCACAAGAAGAACTTATGAAGGAGGATTCTTCCTCGGTGAAATTCGAGTGGAGTTATTATAATATTGAGATCATGTCACCTCAAGATTCGGTACAGTTTGACGAGATGGCCGAGTTTATCTCTAGATTCCCTGCTGATACGTTTCTTGTGGTGGGACATACAGGTAGTTGTGATGGCTTGGAACACTCATTGCACAAACTGTCATGGAGAAGGGCTAAATATGTCCGCCAAGCACTTGTCGACCGCGGCGTGGATCCTGAAAGAGTTAAATTCATTGGCTGTGGAGGCAAGGAGCCTAAGGTGCCCAATAACAAGACTTCGCTCGATTACGAACAAAACATACGTGTCACCCTGGAATTTTATTCGCCTCAGAGAGTCGAGGAGATAGAAAAATATAAATAGATCTAATTTTCGCTACTTTTGCCACAAACGGATTTTAAAGGTTGGTCAGTTATGTTGTTGTTACAGTTATTAATTTTAATATTAGCATTGACGGCATTATGTGCTGTGTTGACCTGCCACGTGATCTCCAAAATCAAAGGTTTCGAGCACCTCAAACAGAAAAGTGGCATCGTGTTTTTGTTTCTCATTAATTCCCAGATCATTTACTTTATAAACGTTGACATCGTTGAGGGATGGTTCGGCATTCAAAATTCTTTTTTTGACGATGAAGCTGTAATCGAAGCATCTACCCCATACGGAAAATTTTCCACAGTTAACGAGCAACCTGTATATAGTTTCTTCCGATATGATGATGATAGACCATGGTTTTCTAGTGGTGGCATCGACTCGATAGCAGAATACGACCAGTATATTGTTATGGCTGCTGACAGTTCTTATTTACTCATCGATCAACGAGTTAAAGGGGAAAAAGCCATCAAGATATTATCACTCACCGACTTGCCTGTGGATGTGCAACAAATGAGTTTTGTTTCAGCTCCAAAATATATCAAAGATTTATATTGGCGTATCCACCACGATAATCATCTCTACGTCATCAAAGTCCTCCTCGCTTTGGCGTTATCCGCTTTGGTTACTGCACTGGGATATTTCCTGTTTAAAAAAATATGGTCAAAGATTAGGAGAGGCTCATGAAAAGGACCATATTACAGGTGAAATAAATATTTTTGCTTTGATTGGAACTTAGAGAATATTTTTTAGTTACAGGTTGGTGTTTTGATGTGATGTGATTATTTTTGTGTTTAGAAGATTGACAATGAAAAACGTAGTATATGACAACAAATGCCAAGGATAGAATCATCACCGGAGTGCCTATTGCTCTTCAGATGAGTAAAGCGAAGGAAATACTCAACAGCATAGTGATCCCTCGTAATGAACTTTATGCCATAAGAAAACGGGAGAACCGACTCTCTAACAAAAAAATCAAAGGGTATTAATGCCGACACTTACTGTAATAGCTGGCTGTAACGGGTCGGGAAAGTCCACGTTTGCTTCTTCTTTCCTGAGAGAGGGTCTTGTCTCTTTTGACTATGACAAAGTTTATCTGCATATATATTCTTCTTTGCAAGAGTGTGAGTTTAGAGACGAGATGGCGAGGAATATGACTACGCAATTGTTCGAGGAGCAAGTAAAAGAATCATTGAACCATAAACTGGATTTTTGTTATGAAACGAATTTTGACACTTTCCCCTTGCATTGGCCAAAAATCTATAAAGAGCAGGGTTATACGTTAAACATGATTTTCTTTTGTTTAGACAATCAAGAAATCGCAAGGGAGAGAGTCCTTGTCAGATCAGAGTTCCATGGACATTTTGTTGACAACGAAACTATAGATTTGAAATGGAAGGAGGGATACAAAAATTTGAATCTTTACCACTCTTTTTTTGATAGGATTCTTTTCGTGGATAATTCTGTAAATAACGAGGTATATACAAATCTTCTCCAAATAGAGGATGGAGAAACACAGCTGATGTGCGAACAATTGCCTGATTATTTTTCAAGACGTTTTCCTGATATATATTTGCATATGTCATAGAAATAATAAATGCTCGTATGCTATCGACTCGATAGCCGCATACGACCGCTATCTTGTTATGGCAACAGATAGCTCTTATTTGCTTATCGACAAACAAGCCAATGACACAACAATTACCGAAGTGTCATCACTCTCAGAACTGCCTATAGATGTACAGCATGAATCTCTACGTCATCAAAACGCTTATCGCTTTGGTGTTATCGGCACTGGCTACGGTAGTGGAATATTTTCTGTTCAAAAAAATATGGTCAGGCGTTAGGAAGTCTGTCTCGTAAAGGGGTATCACTCATAATGCCTGATGCGGACCTCTATCCCCTCGTCCTTCAACTGGGCGGGTAGTTGGCTGACGTCCGTTTGGCTGTAGTGGTATGGGAACACCACCTTGGGCTTGATTATCTTCGCCGCACGCACCAGTTGGTCGGTCGTCATCGTAAAGGGTTGATTGCAAGGCAAGAAGGCGATGTCTATCTCTTTGATGTCCGCCATCTCAGGGATATCCTCCGTGTCGCCGGCGATGTAGATCCTTAGTCCGTCGATCGTGAGGATGAAGCCGTTGTCCCTCCCTTTCGGGTGGAACTGTTGGTGGCCCTCCGTGGTGTTGTAGGCTGGAACCGCCTCGACCGTGATGTCGTCCGTTAGGCGGAGCGTCTCTCCGTTGGCCATCGCCTGGCCCTTGCCGAGCATCTCGGCGCACCGTTGGTTGGTGATGAGCTTGGTCTTGTCGGAAGAGAGCGTGGCGATCGCCTCCTTGTCGAAGTGGTCGAAGTGCTCATGGGTCACGAAGATATAATCCGCCTTGGGCATGGTGGCGTAGGGGATTGTCCGTTCGCCCAGCTTGGACACCGGGTCTATCTCAATCTCTTTGCCGTCGTACTGGATGCGGATGCTGGCGTGGACCAGTGCTTGGAAGGTGACGCTCTTGCCGCTCTTCGTTTGAAACACATCCATGTTCTCCGCTTTCTGCTGGCTGCAGGCTGTCGTCAGGCCTAAGGTGGCCAATAAGCAAGTGATTATCTTCTTCATGATCTGCCGGTTGTTGGTTGAATATAAATCTACATGTATAAATTTTTCGCAAGATACAAAAAAATACGGGAACGGTTCGGGTCCGCCTATCTGTTTTGTCCCCTGCTTTCTTGGTGACTCCTCCTCCGATATATTTCCTCGCGGAGGGGCAGGGGAGGCTGCGCATGGACATGACCCGCAAAAATGGTGAATAAGCCCCTAAAAATACTCATTTGTGGTGATTCCCGCCCGCCTGCCAAACCTCTACTTTTGCGCCCGAAAAACTCAGTGGAAATTGAATTCAATTATAGTCAAATGGTTAATAACAATAAGTCATGGAAAAAGAAATAAGTAAAGTGTCATTTATGTGGGTAGTGATCATGGTGGGTTTCGCCATGCACATGTTGGCTGACATGTTGCCTGCCTTTTGGGGGGCGAACATTGCGATGCCTGATGCGACGGGTGAAGTCTCCGTGGGGATGATCGCCTTCATGATTGGTCTCTCGTTCATCGTGCCGATGTGTGGGCTCTTATGCATGCAGTATCGTTCGAACAAGACGATGCGTCTCATCAACATGGTGCTTGCCACTCTGATGATGGTATTCAATATCCTGCATGCGTCGGAGCTCATCGTCGAGTTCAATCCGGTGCAGTTGATGATTCATCCCGTGATGATCGTGGCGGGCATCTATCTGTTCCTCTTCTCACGTCGTGAGATGAAGGGACAATGACCTAACGACGAGCACTTATGACTGCCATCGTCGTAGCCCTGCTGATTCCGTTTTTAGGCACCACATTAGGAGCGGCTTTTGTCTTCTTCATGAAGAAAGAGATACCCGAACTGCCTCAGAAGGCGTTGCTGGGTTTCGCCTCTGGTGTGATGGTGGCGGCCGCTGTCTGGTCTTTGATCATCCCTGCCCTTGAGATGGGAAACATCGGACCGGTCACGTTAGCGTTGTTGGGAGGGTTCGCCTTCCTCTTCCTGATCGACCTCGCCACTCCACACATGCATCCTAAGGGAGGGCAGGAGGGACCCATGAGCAAACTCTCCCGAACCACCATGTTGGCGTTGGCGGTGACCATCCATAACTTCCCGGAAGGGATGGCGGTGGGTGTGGCGATCGCTGGGGCCTCATCTTCCCAGTTCAGCATGGCGGAGGCGTTGGCGCTCTCCTTGGGCATCGCGATCCAGAACGTCCCGGAAGGCGCCATCATATCGATGCCCCTCCGCAGTGCGGGCAACAGCCGGCTCAAAGCCTTTGGCGTAGGCACGTTGAGCGGGGTGGTGGAGCCCATCGGTGGAGCCCTAGTGATACTGCTGGCCTCGTTCGCCACGAAGGCCATGCCCTATCTGCTCAGCTTCGCCGCCGGAGCCATGCTCTATGTGGTCATAGAGGAACTTATTCCTGAGGCGTCGCAGGGCAAACACTCTAACCTCGGCACCATCGGATTCGCTTTGGGCTTTGCCCTGATGATGGTGCTGGACCAAGTCCCCTTAACCTTTGGTGCGGATTTGTAATTTATTGCTAGAAAAATAATCAGATAATTTTAGACAAAGATGAAGATGCAGTTGAAAACAAGTAGAAGGTTTATTGCAGTGATGATGCTGTTGGTGTTCGCAAACGCATATGCGCAGGAGGATGCCGCAGATTACTTCGAATTAATAGAGGGAGTGACGGTTGTGGGACGCAACGAAATACGTGAGATGCGCGAGGCGACCATGCCCGTATCGGTCCTCTCCATCAAACAGTTGGAGGGTACTTCCACCAATATTAACGATGCCTTGGCCCGCACGACAGGTATTACCGTGCGCAACACGGGCGGTGTGGGTAGCGCCTCGAGGATCTCGGTGCGTGGACTGGAGGGGAAACGCATGGGTATCTACATCGATGAGGCCGCCATCGGGCAATTGAGCGATTATATGTCGCTGAACGATGTGCCGACCGACATGATCGAACGCATAGAGATTTACAAGGGAATCGTGCCTTACCGCTTCGGAGGCTCCGCATTGGGTGGTGCGGTGAATGTCGTAACCAAGGAATATCCGCCCGTATACTTGGACGCCAGCTACGAGATAGCCTCCTTCAACACCCATAAGCTGAACTCCGCCTTCAAGCGTAACAACAAGAAGACGGGTCTGCAGTTCGGTCTAGGTGGTGTGCTCACCTACTCCGACAACAGCTATGAGATGGAGCTGCCCAATTTGGACAACCGTGTTGTGAAACGTGACCACGACCGCTTTAAGAAGGCCATGGTCGGAGGGTCGCTCAAGGCCACGAAATGGTACTTCGACGAGGCTAAACTGGAACTTATCTACACGGCGACGAACGCACAAATCCAAGGCATCGACTTCGATATCCGTGAGGCGTACACGCATGGGCAGGCCGGAATCAGCGCCATCACGCTCAAGCGGGACAATTTCCTGTTCGATGGCCTCGACTTCGATTTCAGCGCTTGCTATAGCTATGGACAAAACGGTCTCTATGATGCCGCCAAGTATCGCTACGACTGGGATGGAACCCGCTATAACTCAGTCTCCGCCTATGGTGGGGAACAAGGCAACTACGCTTCCGATTCGGACAACCGGACCCACGATATTGTCTCCAAACTGAATCTGAACTATCTCCTGAACAAGCATAGCACCTTCAACCTCAACCTCTATGCCACCCAGACAAGGCAGAAGCCTGAGAATGAGCTGATGGACCTCTCTTTCGGCTATCAGACGAACTTCCCGAGCCGCATGTCCAGTTTCACCGTGGGCTTCTCGTACGACCTGACGCTGTTCGATGGTAAATTCATGAGCGCCACCACCGTCAAGAACTTCAACTTCTCTTCCGACACCAAGGTGCTGGAGTATACCTTCATCAACAGTCCGAAGGATATCAGCCTGAACCGTAACTACTGGGGTGGTAGCGAATCATTGCGCTATAAGTTAACAAAAAAGTTGCTGGCGAAAGCCTCCTTCAGTTCGGAGGTGAGGATCCCTACATCGGAGGAACTGGTGGGCAACGGTTACTCGATCCTCCCAGCCACAGACCTCAGGCCGGAGCGTTGCAACGGACTCAATGCCGGTCTGCTTTACCATCGTAACCATAAGTATGGATTCATAGAGATCGAGGGGAATTATTTCCTCAATGAGTTGCAGGACATGATCCGTTACCAGGCGGATATGATTCCTTGCATGGCCCGTTACGCTAATTTCGGAACCGTGCGCACCAAGGGCGTCGAGTTCGAGTTCAAGGGGGATGTCGCCCGTGCGCTCTACCTCTACGCCAACGCCACCTATCAGGACCTCCGCGACAAGCGTGAGCATGAAACTGGTTCTTCCTCTCCCAATCCAACCTACAACAAACGAATGCCTAATATCCCTTTTGTGCTTGCCAATTTCGGATTCGAACTGCACAAGGAGAATCTGTTCGGTGGAAAGGGACAAAACAGCCGCTTCTTGGTGGACGCTTCCTACGTCCACGAGTACTTCTACGATTTCGAGATGAGCAAGTACCAGGATAGGAAGATCCCTACCTCCCTCACCTTCGATGCGGGAATCGAGCATAGCTTCAAGAGGGATAGTTGGACGCTCTCCTTCAAGGTGAAGAACCTGACCGACCAGAAGGTCTATTCGGACCTCAACCGCCCACTTCCAGGCAGAAACTTCTCTTTCAAGGTGCGGTATGTGATGAAATGATAGGGGAAGGCAACGAGTGAATTAGTTTTTATATATATACTATAATTATTTAAACAGATGAAAACCAAGTATTTATTATTATCATTGGCCTTTGCGGGTATGTTTACTGCGTGTGAAAAAGAAGATGAAGGCGATTCATCGTCTGCGTCAGGAAAAATCCTTTTTTCTACTACGGTCACCAACCCGTCCGGTGATAGCGGAAGCGGCTATTTGCAGGCCATAAGCACATTCAGTGGTGGTGTCAACTACGACAACAAGAACGCTATACCGCTTGGATTCGGTTCCTATCCGTGTGTCTGCCCAAGCGGCAACATCTATGTCTTCCCTGATTATATGGGAGGAACGGAGCTGAAGCTGAAGCGTTACATCCTCAATGGCTCGCAGCAGCTTGAACTCAAGGGTTCGATGATGCTCCCTGCCAATTCGAGTGCGGCGATCGTGGTGGAGGCAAGCTCCGAGAAGGCTTACGTGTGTTGCCAGAGTTTGGATCTGATCATCGCCTTCAATCCATCCACGATGAAGGAGATCTCTAGGATTGACCTCTCCTCCCTTCACAATGAGGGCGTCTCCGCTTATCCGGGTGCGTTGTATGTCCGTGACAACATCCTCTACGTCGCCTTGGAGCAGTACAATTCACAGTGGATGCCGGTGGAGAACGCTATCGAGATGGCACTCTACAATGTGTCGGACGATAGTTTCATCAAACGGATCCGTAACACGTCGCTCGGCATCTGCGGACCAACCCGCCCGATCGATAACCAGTCTATCTTCGAGGACGAGAACGGAGACCTCTACATCAATTGCGTGGGCTCCTTCGGCTACATTCCTGGCCTTGACGCAGGTATCGCCCGCATCAAAAAGGGTGAGACGGATTTCGACGCTAGCTACACGTTCAATCTCTCCAACACGAAGGTGGATGGACTGAAGTGCGACTACCTCAACATCCTGGCGAAGTGCCAGTACACTTCTAACGGTATCCTGTATGCCTATGGGTATGCGTTGGGCTTAGATCCTGAGAACACCAACACCTTTACCGCTCGTACGGGTGCGCCTGTGATCGTTGACCTCTACAATAAAACCGTAAAGGTGATCGACGGACTCCCTCATTCCAATGGACATGGTATCGCCATGGGTATCCACAAAGGGAAAATCGTTTATGGATCCGCCAACGACGAATACAACGGTTTCTGCACATATGACCCTAAAACAGGAGCCATCGAGACAAAGTTGATAACGGTTACGGGTTTCCCTTCGTTCTTTTACAGCTTTGAAAAATAATTTTTGGGAAATTAGTTTTGAGGGATAAGAGGGGGCTCCTCTCTTATCCCTTTTTAAAGTTAAGAGTTGAAAAATTAAGAGATAATAGTTAATAGTACTATACTGTTCATTGTCCGCCCCAAAGGGGCAACACGTTATCAAGCCCAGGGTATCACCCTGGGGAAATTAAGAGTTGTGGATTTGCTTATTTTTGATTATAAATCACTTAAAATCAATAAAATAGTAAATCGTAAATAGTTAAATAGTAAATAACCTCGATTCATTAAATAGTAAATCGTAAATAGTTAAATAGTAATTTCTTTGAATTTGTGAGGAAATATCTAATTTTGTATCATCGTGAAATTTAAAGTAAATTGATTTCCGGCTAATATTTTACAAAAGCGGTGGATCCTTGAGTATCTGCCTTAAAATTCATTGTGCCATGAAACATTTAATGATCGGTTTTTTGAGTCTGTGTATGATTGGTTGTGCTCAGCCGAAACAAGAAGAGACGAACACCCCGGTGGCGGAGGAACCCCAAGCCGTTGTGGAGGAACAAGGCGTGTTGACGCCCTTCAATGTGCAGGAATCGTTTGAGAAGAACGGTTTCACCTGGTTCACGGAGAACCTTATCCTCTGCTGTGGCGACACGGCGCAGAGCAATGCGATGACCATCGGGTGGGGCGCTATCGGCAATTACCTCGGACATGACCGTCCGGCGGTGACCGTCTATGTGGCACCCGCACGCTATACTTACGAATTCATGGAGAAATATCCTCGCTTTACGGTGATGCAGTTCGATAACCCGGAGGTGTGGAAATATATGGGTTCCAACAGCGGTCGTGATGGAGACAAGGCGGCTGCCCTTAACCTGCATGTGGCCTATACTGAGCACGGTACCCCTTACTACGAGGAGGCCTCCATGGTCCTCGAGTGTGAGACCATGACCGCTTGGCATCAGGCTGAGCAGGACTTCCGGAACAATACCCCAAAGGAGTGGTACGGCAAATCCAATGCAGGCATCCATACCATCTACATCGGCGAAATCATCGGGGCTTGGAAAAGGAAATAGGCTGTTTCGTGGCTCCCTTCATGGCCAGCTTCCGTTTTGTCTTAAACGATTTTAGGAGAGGATATGATTATACTGGTTTCAGGCGCCTCGCATACGGGCAAGACCTTGCTCGCCCAGCGGTTGCTTGAGAAATACAAGTGCCCCTATCTCTGCATCGACCACCTGAAGATGGGGCTGATACGCAGTGGTTACACCCGGCTTACCCCGGAAGACGACGATGCGTTGACGGAGTACCTATGGCCTGTGGTCCGTGAGATGGTCAAGACAGCGGTTGAAAACCGTCAGGACTTGATCGTTGAAGGTTGTTACATCCCTTTTGATTGGCGAAAGGATTTCGATGAGCGTTATCTCTCCTCCATTCGTTACGTCTGTTTGGTGATGACGGACCGTTACATTGAGACCCATTTGGACGAGATCCTAAGCATGGAGTCGGTGGTGGAGAGTAGGCTAGAGGCTTGCGCATTGACCGCCTGTGATCTGAAGCGTGATAACCGGGCTTTCAGGGAGGGATGCGAGGCATTTGGGGAGAATATTGTCTTGATAGACGATGACTATGCGGGAACTTTGGACGCACTTCTGAAAAGTATGTGACAGTTGGCGTGAATCTTGCATAACCTTCCTAAAATTTTTCTAGCTGAAACACAGCGTATTGTGAAAAAGAGCGAAAAAAAGATGTGAAAAGATTTGGCGGGAAACGAGAAGCGCCGTACTTTTGCACCCGCTTTCGGAAACGAAAAGCCCCCTCGGACGGAGGCCCGGTGGGGACGAAGAGAG
>JAFXPK010000048.1 GCA_017527905.1 Paludibacteraceae bacterium | reverse complement strand
TTGATGCCCACGCTATGGAGGAATATGTTCACCTCGTCGGAAAGCGCGGCTCCCGCAGTCGGGAAGAACCGACCCTTTCCTAGACCGATCACCTTCTTCAACAACTTGAACAACGTGTTTCTGTAGAACCAATACCTTATGTTCAGGATCGTAGGGATAGGCTTGTTGTAACGTCTGTATCCCAGGTTGCGGCGCTCACCGATCTTGACCGCATGGAGCATCCATTTGCGGAGTGGGGCAGGGAAGCCCTCGATCTTATCGTTCACGCCCATGTAGACCTTCTCCCAGAAGCGCGGAACGGCGCACATCATGGTTGGCTGGATCTCTTTGATGACAGTTTGGATCTCCTTCGGGTTCTTGTTGACCGCCACAACCATGTTCCGATGCATGCAGAAGTATGTCCAAGCCCTCTCGAAGATATGGCTGAGGGGGAGGAAGCAGAGCGACACATCCTTGTCCGACACGTTCTTGAGCCGGATGTCGTGGATTTTCATCGCTTGAAGGTAATTGGATTGCCGGATGATCACGCCCTTAGGTTCTCCTGTGGTTCCCGACGTATATATCAGGGTGGTGAGGTCGTCAGGGGAGAGTCTCTCCATGCGTTCAGCTAATAGGCGGTCTGCGGTCTGTGACTCCAGTCCGTGCTTTTTGAAATCTTCGAAAGAGATGGCGGCATCCTCTCCGTTAAGTTGGACGGAGGGGTCGATGGCGACGATCCGTTTTAAGTGTTCCGAATGCCGCAGTACCTCCACCGCCCTGTCGTACTGGTATTGTTCCCCTACGAAGATGGTGCTGATCTTGGCATCGTTGATGATATAGTCGATTTGTGAGGCGGAAGCGGTAGCGTACATAGGCACAGTTGTCGCCTTGATAGCTTGGCACGCCAAGTCCACCGCAATGATCTCCACCATGTTCTGGGAGAAGATGGCGATACGGTCTCCCTCCTCGATGCCTAATTCGATGAGGGATTTGGCGACGGAACGCACCTGGTCGGCGAAATCGGACCAACTGACGTTCTCCCACTGTCCCGTGGCATCGTCCCTATATTTGAAAACGGTTCGGTTGGCGCAAGCCTTGGCCTTCTCGAACGCAATCCTTCCGAAATGGATAAGCTTTTCCATCCTATTATGACACTTTATTCAGCGCAAGACGAGTCTTGGCTTTGAACGTTACTATCGTTTTTTTTCTCCTTGCGGAAAAAATTCCTGTCTTTTTTCAGTCGTCTCAAGGCCGATTGGGAAGCCATTTGTTGGGACTCCTTCTTGGAGTAGCCGGTGCCATATCCTCCGTGCACGCTGTTGAGGCGGACTTCGGACTTGAACATGACGTTGTGGTCTTTGTCCTTCGACTCGTTGACCACGGAGTAGGCGATGTGCACGCGGTTCTTCTGGCACCATTCGATGAGTTTGGACTTGTAGTCATGGTCATCGTTGATCACCTTAGACATGTCCATGAACTTCTTGAGGACGATATCCTTCAAATAATAATAAGTGAAATCGAAGCCCTTGTCCAAATAGATGGCACCTACCAAAGCCTCGAGGGCGTTACCATATACATTGAAGTTATGTGTTTTGTTCATGGGCGAGGTCTTGATGATCTTTTCAAGCCCCATCTGTTGAGCCACTTTGTTCAGGGTATCGCGTTGCACCAATTTGACTCGCATATTGGTCAGGACACCTTCGTCCGCGTTCTTGTATTGCTTATAAAGGATGTCCGACACGATAGCCTCGATGATGGCGTCGCCCAAATATTCGAGCCGTTCGTTCGATTGACTATCTTTCTTCGCCCTGACCATAACAGACTTATGGGACAGTGCGAGGTTATAGTAATCCACATTGTGGGGGGTGAAGCCGAGTTGCCTTTGGATAACCAAATAATCTTCTTTGGAAGATGCCCAAAGAAGCCTTACCCGGTTCATCGCCTCTTTTATGAGAAATTTAACCTTCAAATTTCTTAAATATGATTGTCGCATTATGGCCGCCGAACCCGAAGGTATTGGACATGGCGGTCTTAATATCACGTTTCTTCGCCTTGTTGAAGGTGAAGTCCAGTTTGTAATCTATTTCAGGGTCATCGTCACCCTCTTGGTGGTTGATGGTTGGTGGGATCATACCGTCCCTGATGGCTAGGATGGAGGCGATGGCCTCTACCGCACCTGTTCCGCCGAGGAGATGTCCCGTCATTGACTTGGTAGAGCTCAGGCTCATCTTGTAGGAATGTTCCTTGAACACGCTTAGGATGGCCTTCACCTCCGAAGGGTCTCCCAACGGTGTGGATGTTCCGTGCATGTTGATGTAGTCGATCTCCTCCGGACGCATGCCAGCATCCTTTAAGGCGGCTTCCATGACCAAGACCGCGCCCGCTCCTTCCGGGTGTGTCGCCGTCATGTGGTAGGCATCCGCAGATGCGCCTACGCCCACAACCTCCGCATATATCTTCGCTCCTCTGTTGACGGCATGCTCATATTCCTCGAATACCAAGCATCCCGCTCCTTCACCCATCACAAACCCGTCTCTCGATGCGCTGAAAGGTCGAGAGGCTGTCTGAGGGTCGTCATTCCTCGTCGAGAGCGCATGCATCGCACAGAATCCGCCGATGCCGCTGCGCGTGATGGCTGTCTCAACTCCACCTGTGATCATCACATCCGCCCTGCCTAAGCGAATCATGTCGCAAGCGGCGCTCAATGCATGTGTCGATGACGCACAAGCGGATACGATACCGAAATTCGGTCCGCGGAACTTATACAACATCGAAATATGTCCGGCCGCCATGTCGGCGATCATCCTCGTTATGTAAAACGGATTGAATTTGCCACAGGATTGGAATTCTTCAAAGCCTTGCTCCAATGAGGTGATACCTCCGATACCCGTGGAGAATATGACTCCTCCCCTGTCGGTATCCAACTTCTCCATGTCGAACTTCGCATCGTCCATGCACTCTTTCGACGCGGCGATGGCAAGCTGGACGTGCCTGTCGAGCTTACGCGCCTCTTTCTTGTCGAAGTAATCCAGCGGATCGAAACCCTTCACCTCACAGGCGAAGTTCGTCTTGAAGTTCGTCGCATCAAAGAGCGTAATGGGAGCGGCCCCGCTCACACCTTTCAGTAATGCGCTCCAATAAGTAGGAACATCGTTCCCTATTGGCGTAATCGCGCCCACTCCCGTTACTACAACTCTTCTAAAATTCATAGCTTGTAAACTATGACCTTATTTCATTTCTGACTCAATCAATTTGATTGCCTCGCCTACTGTTGAGATCTTCTCCGTTTGGTCGTCAGAGATCTGGATTCCGAACTCCTTCTCGAACTCCATGATCAACTCCACAGTATCCAATGAATCTGCACCCAAATCGTTAGTGAAACTTGCCTCATCGGTTACCTCCTCCAACTCAACGCCTAATTTCTCTACAATAATCGATTTAACTTTCTGTGCTACTTCTGACATAATCTTAATTTTTTAGTTAATAATTTATGTGTTAAATTTGCGGTGCAAAGAAACATATTTTTGGCGAGATAAAACGTGTAATGTCCTACAAAAAATCCAAAATATTGCACAATCACCCCCAAATGTGTATCTTTTTTTATGTCTAAAACGAAATTTGAAATCAAATGGAAAAAAAATTAGCCATTTTCGCTTCGGGCTCTGGATCAAATGCGGAAAACATCATCAACTACTTTTCAGGCAACAAAAATGTCTCCTTCCCTTTTATATTATGTAATAAGAAAGACGCCTATGTGAAGGTGCGCGCGGAACGTTTGAACGTCCCTTTTAGACTTTTCACGAAAGACGAATTGAAGGACGGCACCGTTCTGGGTTGGTTGCAGGAGGCGAAGATCGATTACGTGATTCTGGCGGGTTTCCTCCTGCAGGTTCCGTCATCCATCATCCAAGCTTTCCCTAACCGGATCATCAACATCCACCCAGCCCTCTTGCCTAAGTTCGGCGGGAAAGGCATGTACGGCTCGCACGTGCACGAGGCGGTGGTCGCCGCCGGCGAGAAGGAGAGCGGTATCTCCATCCACTACGTGAACGAAAACTTGGATGAGGGTCAGGTCATCTTCCAAGCGAAGTGCAAGGTGCTCCCTACCGACACGCCGGATGACGTCGCACATAACGTGCACGAACTGGAGTACCAATACTTCCCGCAGGTGATCGCTCAGGTGATCGGCGAATGATTGGTTATATATATTAAATCGGTGAATCCTTCGGACGCACCTTAATTATATATAGTTATGAAAAGATTGTTTTTGTTATTAGGGATTCTTTTTTCCATGGTGGCCTGCGCCCAAAAGAACATTTCTCCGCAGGAGTTCCACGACATGATCACCAAGGACTCGACCCTACAGGTGGTGGATGTGCGTACACCGCAGGAGTTCGCCGCCGGTCATATCAAGGGCGCTCAGAACGTAGACTTCCGCAGTCCCGACTTCGAAAAGAACATCGCCAAGGCGGTCAAGAAGAGGAAGACGGTGCTGGTCTATTGCCGCTCCGGAAAGAGAAGCCTCAACGCCATGAACCTTATGGTGAAGAACGGGTTCAAGGATGTATATAACATGGAGGGTGGTATACTAGCCTGGGAAAAGGAGTACGAGGTGGAGAGATAACATGAGGCATAAAGGGTTGGATGGATTTCTGACCTATGCCTCTTACTTACTGACGTATGCGCTTTCGGTTCCCGGGTCATCACATAACGAAAAACTCAAGGCAGATGGGCAAATCACTTACAATAACACTTCTCGCATGGACATCATTGTTCCTCTCGATGCCCTTATCCGCACAAAAGAGTCTTTACATTCCCCGGGAGTGGAAGAATCGGACCGACACTATGATCTATAGTGAAAGTGACCCCAACAACCAATACACTTGGTCCAAGTCCCGTTCGAAGGAGAGCGACAACTTCATCGTCTACTGGGATAAGTATTACGGCAACACGAACCCCACGAACGCCCCCTCAACCTATCGGGTGGATATTGACGACCTACTGAAAAAATGCGAGGGCTTCTATGCCATGAACGTTGGCGAGCTGGCTTTCTGTGATGAAGGCAACTCTAACGTGTCGAAATACAAGATGATGGTCCTTCTGAACCATACCACCGAGTGGGTGTGCTATGGTGGCGGATATGACGATGTCATCGGTGCCCTTTGGCTCAGTCCAAGCACCAGCAAGCCTGTCGGACATTCCGTCGCTCATGAGGTTGGACACTCTTTCCAATATCAGGTCTACTCTGACCTCAAAGGCTATTCGGGCTTCCGGACCGCCATCGGTAGCGGTTCCACATTCTGGGAACAGACCGCGCAATGGCAGGCCAACCAGTCCTATCCCGCATTGAAGTGGGAGCAGAGCTGGAATCTATTCATGAATACCCACAATTATGCGATGACGCACGAGTGGCACAGGTACCAGTCTTATTGGTGGCACTATTATCTCACCGGGAAATATGGTATTGATGTCATAGGCGAACTGTGGCGCTTCAATCCTGGTTATGGGGCGGACCCGAACGAGAGCTTTATGAAGATGATGAACATGGATGCTTCCGGCCTCTATATGGAGTACTTCCTTTATGCCATGAAGATGGCTACGATGGACATGGATAATGTGCGGGATGAGGCGGATGATTACATCGGCACGCTCCGCTATGATTACATTGCGCTCGGGGCGGCTAAGTATCAGGTGACGTACAGCAGTTGTCCACAAAGCACTGGCTTCAATATCATCCAGCTCAATGTACCGAAGGCGGGCACTGAAGTATCCGTCGATTTCACATCGCTTGCGAAGGGCGCATCTCTTCCCAAAGGGGACGCGAAACAATATTTTAACGGGGAACGGTTCGTAACCGTCAATGTATCAGCTTATAATACCTTCAACCAATACTCATCCCGCGGTTTTCACTTAGGCTATGTGGCGCTTATGGCGGATGGTTCAAGGAGATATTTTTATGACGAGGAGGTCTATTGCACCAGTTCCGATGCCAATGCGGAGGTGAAAGGTGTGGCGAGTTGCGTGGTGCCCGAAGGGGTGAAGAAACTGTTCTTGGTCGTTTCGCCCTCGCCTTCCGCATACATTCAGCATAAGTGGGACGAGGAGATCACGAATGATGACCAATGGCCCTATACCGTTGAATTCAAAGGCACTAACATTTGGGGAGCGGCTAATATCTCCGATACGGAGGATATCAAGGATGTGGAGCTTTCCTATGATGTATATTTCCCTGCCTCATCAAGCGTTTACCAAGGCATAACCCTGAAGGTGGAAGGAGCTGCGGCATCCAGCCTTGGTACGGCCTTCCAGATGCAAGCCTCTGCGGTGGGTACCCTTCTCACGCAATGGACCAGTTCAGGACCAACCGATGGGCGTGCCATGTTCTATGCGGTCGATGCCAACGGGGTGATCAACAACTCAGCCTCTTCGGCGAATGGCTACGGACACTGGTTCTCCGCCTCCGGCAACCGTTGCGATTATGCCTCCGGCTACGTCTTCAGCGAGTTCGACGCCAACAGCCTCACGTTCTCCCTTGGGCAATATCCGGGCAAGGTGGCGAACGGTTCCAACTATACGATCCGTCAAGCCATCAAATATCAGAAGGGAGGGAAAACAGCGGTGGCCACCTTCGTGTTTAATATCCATATCACTTCCGAACGCACAGGATATGTGCTAATAGAGGAAGCCACAAACGTATTGACATATTCTTCCGAAGAGCCCTATCCAATCGCCTACTACTCGATGTTAGGCATACAAATCCCTTCACTGCAGCAAGGCATTAATCTTGTGAAGATGAGCGACGGTAGTGTGAGGAAGGTGAGGAGAATGCCATAGGGTACATAGAATACATGCATCAATGGATATGGTTGTTGAGGCAGGAGCAAAATGTCTTCAAGCCATACAACGGCACATTATGAATCTTTTCATCAGCATGATATGGTAGGGGGGAGGTTTTGATTGCCCTCTCAGGCGAGTAAGTCTTGCAGAAAAGGGTGAAACTACGGGAACGCAGATTTTCTCCTGATTTCACTTCTATAGGAATTACATAGCCATATTGTTGCAAGATAAAATCCACCTCTGAAGTACTTCGGTCGTTAGTCCAATAACCTACATAATCAGGTTGCAAGGTGGTTAACTCTTGCATAACGTATTGTTCCGTTAGTGCCCCCTTGAATTCTGTAAAGATGGCATTACCATCAATCAGTGTCTTGGCATCTAATCCAACCGAGGCGGACAGTAATCCTACATCCAGCATATAAAGTTTGAAGACCTGCATATCTTGATAAGCCTTAAGCGGCATTCTTGGCGCACTCACACGATGAGACCGCAATATCAATCCGCAATCACATAGCCACATTATAGCCAATTCAAAATCCTTGGCGCGAGCTCCTTCCCGAATAATACCATACACAAACTTTTTGTTTTCCTTGCTTAGTTGAGAAGGAAGGCTATCCCACACCATCTCCATACGAGGTAATTGTTCTCTCGGAGCATGTTTGGAAAAATCTGCTTGATAGGAATGTAATATTTCATGTTGTATATTCCGTACCTCATGAAAATTATGTGTGTCGACCCACTTCTGTACCACCTCTGGCATTCCCCCTACGAATAGATATGTCCGCAACAGATCAAGCAATTCTTGGTGAAACGGTTGTAACACTTCCCATTGTTGATTCTTCATCGTTTCCACCAAAAGTTCCTTTCCATTTGCCATAAGAAATTCCTCAAATGACATCGGATGTAAGTCAAGGAACGAGACCTTACCAACAGGAAAGGATAATTGATGATGTAGTGAAATACCTAACAACGACCCAGCCGCTATAATAGCGTACTGCGGGGCGTTTTCAGCGAAATATTTTAGGGACGTGATACCTCCCTCCGAAGCTTGTATTTCGTCAAAGATGATTAGCGTATCGGCTGGATCTATCCTCTTCCCATGATAAATTTGTAGGATGGAAAGAATACGTTCTGTGTTGTAGTCTTGTATGAAAAGGCTCTTGAAACGTGGTTCATTTTCAAAATTTATGTAAATGGTTTCCGCAAAAGCTTCCTTTCCAAACTCCCTCATCATCCATGTTTTGCCGACCTGTCTGGCGCCACGCATAATAAGGGGCTTGCGTTTCTTCTGGTTTTTCCATTCATAAAGTTGTTGTATCGCAGTCCGTTTCATATTGATTGTTATAGTATTTCAGACTGCAAGTATACAAAAAAAATTTCTATAATAAAATTATCTCGATAAAAGTGTGAACGAACTACATTTTTATCGAGATAAAAGTGTGAACGAACTACATTTTTATCGAGATAAGTGAAATTTCTATAACAAATAGGCATTCGTCTCCCTATCGATATAATCCAAATTTAACTGGCAACATGAGGCGAGACCGAACCGCCTTCCCATCCTTTTCCGCCGGAATCCATTTAGGCATTGATCGGACCACCCTCACCGCTTCGTCATCCACCAAGGGTTCTATAGATCGTATAACCTTCACATCCGAAATAGAACCATCCTTCTCTACTATGAATCGAACGATAACCGACCCTTCAAAACAATCCTGCGAAGGAGGAAGAATAAGGTTCTTTTCCATGAAAGATTTCAAAGAATCAGGGCCTCCCGGGAATTGGGCCTTTTTATCCACATGTCGATAAACGCTATCCTCCCTAATCACCGCACTGTCGGAATCTTTCCGCAGGGCGATGTTATCATTGGGCAATTGCGAAGATACCCTCTTCGCTGAATCTGTCACGAATGGTTCCGCATAACAGAGCGTTCCCATTGCCAGGATTACAGACAAACATATGTTCTTTAGCAATAATGATTCCATCTTGTCACGTACAAATATCTAGACCTTAATTTTCAGATTCATTCGATAATTTAAATCTAACCGGCAACCTGAAGATAGACCGAACCGCCTTCCCATCCATTTCCGCCGGAATCCAATCAGGCATTGATTGGACCACCCTCACCGCCTCCACATCCAACAGCGGATCAGCAGATTGGACAACCTCCACATTCGAAATGTGGCCATGTTTATCCACCACAAATGAAACAACAACCCTACCTTCGATCCCCTTTTCTATTGCTTCCTGTGGATAATATACGTTCTTTTTAAGGAAAGATTTTAAGAATTCATTGCCTCCCGGAAACTGAGCTTCCTTATCCGGTTTTTTAATAATAATATCACCTTCCATGTCTTCTTCCTCATCTCCGTTGTATTGGCTTGAAGGAAACGAGTCCGGAGATTCTTTACTATATATTTGATTATCAGCAGAATCAGGTTCCATATCGCCATTAACATCAACATAATCCACCGAATCCGACGGGCAGGCCTTCGGCGGGTATGAAGTGCAAGCCACCCCCGACGCCAAAGCGACCGACAAACCTATGATCTTGATGGGAACGCCCATATTCCGCTTCAAACTCAACTGCGATTCGAGATATCCCAGTTCCCGCTCGCATGCTGGACATGTGCCCTTGCAATCTCCCTCGAACGTACACTTCCTAGGTGCGTAATCGATGCCATTGGCTTCCGCGATCTGCACCCGGATCTTTTTGAGGAGCTTACACAATGATTTCCCTTTTGCCATATGTGAAGTGTTTTTGATTGTTTGTTGGTGTGCATAAGATTCGCATTCAAAGGGGAAAGAGAGAGTGGGTAGTGGAATGACCACCCACTCAAACCTATTGCGTATATATCTAACAATCAGTCTGTCGCACTGATCTTATCGGCAAATCATTTTGCATTATAACGTTGTTCCACGACCTGCCAATCGATGATTGACCAAAGTGCGGCAAGATGGTCAGGACGGCGGTTTTGGTAGTCGAGGTAGTAGGCGTGTTCCCATACGTCGAACGTCAGTAGAGGGTTGAGGCCTTTCTGTACAGGGTTGGCGGCGTTCGCCTCTTGGGTGATGACGAGCTTCCCGTTGGCATCTGCTGAGAGCCACACCCAGCCGGAGCCGAACAAGGTAGCACCCTTCTTCTGGAACTCCGCCTTGAAGGCATCGAACGACCCGAAGTCCCTGATGATCGCACTGGCGATATTTCCCGTAGGCTGGTTGTCCTCCTTAGCTGGGCGGAACTGTCCGAAGTAGAGTTCATGGTTCAGTATTTGCCCCGCATTGTTGAAGATACCACCCTCCGATTTCTTGACAATCTCCACGAGCGGTGTTTCCTCGAAGCCTGATCCGGGCAAAGCCGCATTGAGGTTATTCACGTACGCCTGCAAGTGTTTTCCATGGTGGAAGGAGATGGTCTGCTGGCTGATAACAGGTTCCAACGCATTAGGAGCGTAAGGGAGCATCATCAATTCAAAATTCTGAGTTGCCATATCTATTTATTTTTAAATGAATATATTGAGGAGAGGAGATAGGTCCCTTGCCTCAAGGCAAAGATATGAATGTTTTTTCACAAAACCCATGCGCAAGTCCTATTTATCAGATAATAAAAGGCTTTCGATTAAAGAATCAGAAGCCGACCCTGTTTCGTCCTCCAGTCAATTTTTCGTTGAACTCCTTCTCCGCACTAGCGGCGAGGAAGTCTTCTTTGCCAAGGGAGATCTCCTTCAGTCCGTTCAGTTGCACCCTCATCGCGGCCTTAGACCAGGTACGTTCGAAAAGGTTGCGGACGAATCTGGCGTTGGCGAATTCTTCCGAGTTGATGTAGCTTGACGGGATGTTGTTGAAGTATGCTTCGACCGCTGGTTTTAGATCTTTTTGGCAGTTGAAATGCTTCTCCGCCATCAGCATGAAGATTTGGGAGAGTTGTTGTTGTGTATAGGATGGGAATTCAATCACATAAGGCATTCGGCTTCGTAGGCCTGTATTCCCTTGCATGAGTTTATCCATTTCGTTCCGATAGCCTGCCATGATGACGACGAGGTTGTCGCGATGGTTCTCCATCTCGGAGATGAGGGTGGTGAGGGCCTCTCTTCCGTAATCGTTTTCGGAGCCCACGCCTCCCCGGTAGAGGTCATACGCCTCATCGATGAAAAGGACGGACCCGTATGCGTCGCGGCAGATGGCGGCCGCCTTGGGTGCGGTCTGTCCGATGTATTCGCCGCAGAGATCCCTAGCGCTATATTCGAAGAAATAGCCATTGCTGAGCAGGTTGTGTTCCGCGAATATCCTTCCGATGATACGTGCCACCGTTGTTTTTCCTGTGCCGGGCGCACCCACGAATCGCATGTGCATGCATGGCCGTTCGAGCTTCTCGTTTTGGGCGGAAATCTCCACTTGCGCCACGATTTCCTTGATACGCTTGGAGATCTCCTCCATGCCAATCATTTCGTTCAGTTCGTCGAAAGCGTCCTTTTCGGCGGTGCCGTAGGTGGCGGAGAGCGCTTTTATATCCTCTGGGCGGATGATGTCGTCTTGTGGCGTTTCCTTCCCTTGGATATCCGATCTGTGTTTGAGGAGTATGGTTTCGTCGACGACCTTTTGGACGGTGCGTAGTCCGTAGAACCGTCCGTCGCTCTTCTCCTCCCTGATCCTTGCGGAGAAGATATCCCATGCGGATTCGTCCATCGTGAAGTCGTTACTGTTTAGTGCGCGTTCCACGTAGCGCCTAATCTCCTCGTCCGTATATGGAGGAATCGTGAACGTCTTGATGAATAGGATGTCGGACAGGATGCCTTCCACCCTTTTGAGTTCCTGCGGTTCGATATAAGGTACCCGGAATACGAAGTTGAACAGGTTCGCGACGTGGGATATCTCCAGCAGCAGTTCCTTCAGGTCTGTCTGTTTGTTCTTTTCCATGTATTCGCTGATGTCCAGACAGACGAGCTTCCCGTAGTTTTCTTTGTTGTAGAGGATATCCAATAGGTCCTTGATATTGATCTTTTCTCCTTTTGTCTCGTCGGACAGCGTGAACTCGAAGTAATATTTCTTGTCGAATATGCCTAGGTAGACGCACAATAGCGTCAATAGGTTGATGCCTTTGGTGAGTCCGCATCCGTCGTTGATGGAGAAGAGGTAATTCAGCGATTTGAAGCTGTCGATGGTGCTTCGTTTGTGCATTTGGGTGGCGAGTGCCAGCGACTCGTTCGCGAACTCCTTGAATGAGTCCCAACCGATGAGTTGGTTGATATCGTCGATGATTTCCTCAGCTTCTTCCTGGTCGATCTCTTCCACTGATTCAGGTTTCTTCGCTTGTGCCACATTCTCTTCGGCGGGGGATAGGATGAAGTTGATGGTGGAACTCTCTCCTAATTTGTATTGGATATCCTCATCCTTCTCGTAGAAGCGGATTAGGGAGATCTTGGGGTATGCTTGGGATAACTTCTTGGTGACGATTTCCGCTGTCTCCGAGAGGGATTTACCCGTTGTGACCGAACAGGAGACCATGCTGGGAGAGTTTAGTTCCGTTGTGATATATTCTGATCCGAAGCAGGCTTCAATCAAACAGGGGAGGAGCGTGTTATCAACCTCTGGTTTGCTGCCGAATAGACCCTCTTTCACCTCACCTATCGCAAATAAAATCTTATATGTATTGCTCATTTTCTTCGCTATTTGTTCGATTCAATTCTTATTCATGATTAATACAAAGATATATTTTTTAGGCATTTCGCGCAATGGTGGGGTCTTATATTATTTCTATATAATATATTCAGTATCAATCTATTGAAAAGTTTTGCCGAGCAGTATCTACTTCGCCTCCTCGAATAGGGTTTTCATCCCTTTGATCTTCTCGCCACGCACTTTTTGCAGGAGCGCATTGATTTTTGTGCGTCGCACGGTGGCGAAGGAGAATTGTTCCTTCACCTCTATCCTTCCTAAATCATCTTTCCCAAGTTCGCCCTTCTTCATAAGGAAGCCGGCGATGTCTCCTTTGCTGAGTTTGTCGCGCTTCCCTTTGCCGATGTAGATGGAGGCCCATTCGGAAGGTTGAGGCGCATCACATACTTCCGGCAGCTCGAATGGGTTCAGTTCCTCCCCCTCGAGGAAATCCGGCAGATGTTCCTCCCCATGGAGGATGATGTAGGCGTTGCCGTCCGCATACATCCTGGCCGTCCTTCCGTTACGGTGCGTGTAGGACTCCTTGTTGATGGGAAGGTGGTAGTGCACCACATTCTGTATCTCAGGGATGTCCAATCCTCTGGAGGCTAGGTCGGTGGAGACCAACAGGTAGGAGGTTCCGTTCCTGAATTGGAACAGAGACTTCTCCCGATCCACCTGCTCCATGCCGCCATGGAACATCTTGCAATCCAATTTGTTCTTTTTCAGAAAATTAGCGATACGCTCCACCGATTCCCTGTAATTACAGAAGATAAGGGTAGGTTGATTGCCTATGGTGCAGACCAGCTTCAAAAGGGTCTCCAGTTTGTCTTTGATAGGGGATTGCACTAGATGTACCTTTAGCGAGCGGAGGGTCTCCGTGTTGCCTAGGAAATCGAGTACCATCGGGTGGTGTATCTTCGTGAAGGGAGGAATCTCCTCCGATTTCGTGGCGGAGAGCATCATGCGTTTCTTCACGCCTGTCAGTTGGGAGATGACTGCCTCCATTTCGCCCTGGAAGCCTAGCTCGAGGGACTTGTCGAATTCATCCAGCACCAGGAATTTGATGGTTTCGGGGCTGAAGCTTTTTTGGTTGATATGGTCCAAGAGGCGCCCTGGAGTGCCGACCACCAGTTCAGGATGGTTGGCCAAAGCGTTCTTCTCCACCTCGAATGGGTGGCCGCCGTAGCAGCAAGTGATGTGGAAGTCGCTCTTGAAGGAGCGGAAGACCTCCTCGATCTGAAGCGCCAGTTCGCGCGACGGGGCGATGACCATGGCTTGGATCGTGTCGGTACCCTGCTTCATCTGCTTGAGCAACGGAAGGAGGAAAGCCAGCGTCTTGCCCGACCCTGTAGGGGAGAGGAGCACGACGTCCCTGCCCGACTCATTGGCGCGGAGGGAGGCTTGCTGCATTTCGTTCAGCTCATTGATACCGATTGTCTGTAGGGTGTTGGTGATGATGTCCGACATATCATGAAATTTTTTTATAGACTGACATTAAGTTTTGGGCGACTGCGCTGTCCGTGAATTTATGGGCGTGCGCAAGGCCTGCGGCGATCATCCCGTCACGCACCTCCTGATGTTGGAGCACGTCGATGAGAGTCTCCGACAGCTGGTCCGGGTTGTTGCAGTCGACATACTTGGCGGCGTCCCCACCCGTCTCACGGAAGCAACTCCCCTCGCTGGTCACGACGGGCGTACCCATGGTGAGGGATTCCAGGATCGGTATGCCAAACCCTTCGAACAAGGAAGGGTAGACGAACACGGAGGCAAGCTTATAGAGCGCAGGCAGGGCGGTCGTCGGCATCGCATCCAGGAAGATCACCCTATTCTCGAGACCATACTCACGGATGAGTTCCTCCAGATGGTTTTTGTATTCGGAAGGCCTACCCACGATGACAAGCGGGAGGTCCAATTGAGGGTGGCGCATCGCCTTGAGGATCAGTTCATGGTTCTTTCTCCGTTCGATGGCGCAGATGATCAGCATGAACTCATTGGGGAGCGCATATTTTTGTCGGATCGCCTCAAGCTCCGCCTCCTCCACGGGCTGGTGGAACACAGGGTTACAACCTTGGTAAACCACGTCGATCCGGGACTCCTCCTCATGCAGATATTCCATCAGGTCGCGCTTTGTCTCCTCGCTGATGGCGATGACCCTGTCCGCTGTCTTGCAGCCGTGAATATATTTCTTTCGGAAAGAATACCGGTCGAAAAGGGGAAACAGTTCCGGGTTCTTCAGGAAAATCAGGTCATGCATGGTGACGACCGTCCTCGTGCGTGTTTTTTCTATACCGTAGGGCAGTTCGTGGCTCAGTCCGTGGTAGATGTCCAGGTCTAAGCGTTTGATATCCTTGCAGATACCTCGGGTTCGCCAGAGGGAGGAAAAGACACTTTTCGCATGAATGCCCTGGGGCAGGACCGTTGAGGCGCATTGCTTGTTATAGTTCCAGAGGATGGACTCCTTAATCTTCGGAGTGAAGAGCGTATAATCGTTCTCCGGGAACTGTTCGGTCAGGAGCCGGATGGTATCGCGGCTATAGTTACCCAATCCGCGGGTGTTGCAGAAAGCGCGTTTGGCGTCGAAACCTATCTTCATGCTTGTTGGGTGATGTTGACGTTCCTTGAGCCGTCCGGCATTTCTTGGATGGAGACTCTGACCGCATCGGCAGGCAAGAGTTCCTCGATCATTTCCGGCCATTCCACGAAGCAGACGTTGCCGCTATAGAAATAATCCTCGTAGCCGAAGTCGTAGGCCTCCTCCACCTTGTTGATGCGGTAGAAGTCGAAATGGTATATCGGTTGGCCCTTCCCGTCCGTGTATTCGTTCACGATGGCGAAGGTAGGGCTATTCACGACATCTGTAACGCCAAGTTCTTCGCAGATGGCGCGGATGAAGGTCGTTTTGCCGGCCCCCATCGAGCCGTAGAAGAGGAAAACCCGGTGGTCACCCATTTGGGCGATGAACTCTTTGGCGGATTCCCTTATGGAAGATAAATCGTTTATTACCATTACATTATTTGATTATTGCGATCTTAGTGACCATCTTGGTGCTACCGTCAATTTGGGCGGCGTAGATGAAGTAGATGCCCGTATCCACTTTTCTTCCGTTCAAATCTTTTCCGTCCCACACATAGGTTCCACCATTGGATTCACCCTCGTGGATGATCCTTCCCTCCGAGTCGGAGATGCGCACTTGCGAGTTTTCCAGGAGCCCCATGATGGTGATAGGTCCGGTATATGTCTCCCTGACAGGGTTAGGGTAAACGTAAACGTTCTTGTATGATTTCGTTCCTTTCGTCGCGTCGCTTTGGTACAGGAAAAGACCTGAAGAAGTAGCGATGAATAGTTCTCCCGTCTCATTGTCGATCGATAGGTCCATGATGGCGTTCGATGTGAATGGGCTATTCTCCGTCGTGAAGTGGTGGATCGTTTCCTTTCCGTCCGGTGAGAGAAGGTAAAGGCCGGATGAGTTTGTACCAATCCATTTCCTGTTGCTACCATCTATGGCAATTGCGTTGATCTGTTCGTTTTCAAGCAAGTAATCAGCATAGTTGGCATTGTCTTCACGGGTGATTTTCACGCGGTCCGCCTTGAACTCGGGTTCGAACAATTTGGCGCCGCCGGAAATCAACAGAGGTCCTCTGTCTGTTCCGACCCAGATTACTCCGTCCATGTCTTCCTCAATGCAACGGATTGTGGTGGGAGTCAAGGCGTTGTTGTCCTTGTCATAGTAGAAGGTACTGACGAATTTGGACTTGTCATCCTGTTCGTTCAGGTTGGTGCCGTTCAGGTTAGCGCAAAAGACGCCCGGGCCTTTTCTGTAGAGGATCACCCATAAGTAGCCCTTGCTATCGATGAACATATCTCTGAGTCCCTCCTTGTTTTGTATGTCAGTGTAATTCAGTGAAAGCCACTCTCTTTCCGGAGTCAAGATGTGAATCGGGATATTGGAGAGCAGATTCATCATCCAGAGGTTGCCCTTCTCGTCGTATTTGAGGCCATCAACCAAGGTGTTATTTCCATTAACGACCAAAGGACTATTAGCACTTGTGTAGCGATTGACGAGCGTGACACCTTGGAATTCAAAAAGTCCTTTCCATGTCGCCGCAAAGAAGTGGTCAGGATCCTTCGGGTCAACGGCGACGTCGAGCACATCCACAAAGTTTTGTTTCTGTAGTAGGGCGGTGTCCATGCCTTGTTGTGTGATGATCGACCATTTATTTTCCTTGAGAGTCTGTATGATGCCTGGTGTGGCTAGGGAGCGGTCAAATGGTCCTCCACTGCCGGTGAAGAGTTTCCCGTCATGGTATTTGATGAAAGCGATCTCGTCCGACATTGGGCCATTCGGGATATATTGGTTGATGAGCGTGCCGTTCTCCCCGTACTTCCGCAGGACGGTTCGTCCGTCCTTCTGGCGGGAGCAAGCCCAGTATGTGTTACTTTGTGAGTCGTATAATGCTTCACTTATTGAGTCGGAAGATATTTCGGCGACAGCCTCCAGGTTGTTGTCGTAGGCAATCATGATTCCGTCTTCCGAGATGACCATCCTATTATTGTTGATCGACACGTGGGCGGAAGGGGAGAGCGGTCTGATTGTCGTAAGGACGCTGTCTTTCTTCCGCAGGACATCATTGGAGCAGAATAGCAGGGATTGTCCGAAGGATAAAGTCCTTGAGATCGGCAGGATATCGCCTAAGCTTTTCAGGCTGTCCAAGTTGATGGAGCTGGAATCCCCTCCGTTACCGAGCGAATTGCTCAAAGAGATATAGAAGTTTTTCCAATGGTTAAAGTCCGCCAGGTTCTTGTCATTTTTGTCGGCGTATCGGATAGTGTTTCCGGACTGTGCGTAGATGGAGTCGTTATGGAAGGTGATGCTCTCAACATTGATGTATGTACCTTTCTCTCCGAGGATATAGGTGTCAAGGATTTCCGCCTTCGCCACGTCCAACACTGTGATGCCGAAGCCGCAGGCCAAGTAGGCGTAATTCCCGTCGATAACTATCCCGTTCACCTTTTTGTTGCTCATCTCTGTCCTTTTTAGGTCGCTCACGTTGATGATGCGGGAGCTGGTCATCAGGTCGATGTTGCAGTTGTCATAGATGATGACGAGGGTGTTTTGGGATTGGCAGAAGGCTATTTTGGAGATGTTGCCGTCTGTGAGCCCCGTCAGTTTCGTGTAAGTCTCGATGCTCTCGTACTCTTTGTCTATTGAGAACAGGTTACCGTCGCTCAGGGCATATATCTTATCTTTGGACTGGATGATGTTACGTGCGTTACTGTAACTGAAGAATGTCTGCCAGCCTCTCATCGGCAGTTGAGAGTAGCTCAATGATGCGCAGCATAAGGCGCAGACAAACGTCAATAGTCGTATTAGGTTTCTCATCATGAGATAGTTATTTAGTTACGTATAAAAAACGAATGAGTTGTTCTATAGCCTTTCCCCTATGGCTGATTTTATTTTTCTCTTCCATGGAAAGTTCAGCGAAGGAGCAGTTGTATCCGTCAGGTTGGAACACAGGGTCATATCCGAACCCGTGGGAACCGTGCCTTTCCGTCAGGATCGTGCCGTTGACGATTCCCTCGAAGGTGTATTCCTCTCCGTCAAGGATGAGTGAGATGACCGTTCTGAACCTAGCGCGGCGGTTCTCCTTCCCTTCCAGTTCGGACAACAATTTGTCTATGTTCGCTTCGGAGTCTTTCCCTGGTCCTGCGTATCTTGCGGAGTAGACGCCAGGTGCGCCATTCAGTGCTTCGACCTCCAGTCCTGTGTCGTCCGCGAAGCAATCGCAATGGAAACGGTCGTATAGGTAGTGCGATTTCTGTCCCGCATTCCCCCGTAACGTGTCGGACGTTTCCGGTATGTCCTCCACACATCCTACTTCCGAGAGTGTTTTGATTTCGAACAATCCTCCCAATTTGTTTTTCACCTCATCCACCTTGTGGGAGTTATTTGTCGCGAAGACTAGCTGTTTCATCTTTCCTATTATTTTACGATACAAATCTAACTAAAAATGTGCTAAAAAAGGCGATTTCACCGCATGTTTTTTGCATTTGTAACAAAATTATCCGTTATATGAAACATGCGTCACCCTTCCCAGAAACACATTGTTGTTACATTTGCAATGCAAAACGAAATGAATTATAGATTTCGTTGTCAGGAAACATTTATACTTTAAATAGGCGACCACAATCACTCTGTGAAGAGTCAGTTGTGGTTTTTTTCTGTCTTTACGAAATCTATTATAATTCTTCGTATCTTTGCAACGGCACAAATATACAAATTTTCGCGATGGCAAATAATTTTGAAATGATTGCCAAGACCTTTCAAGGATTGGAAGAGGTACTGGCAAATGAGCTGACAGAGATAGGAGCGGAGCAGGTCGAGATCATCACTAGAGGTGTACGCTTCTATGGAGACAAGGAGATGATGTATAAGGCGAACTTCAGGTGTCGCACGGCATTGCGCATCCTTAAGCCAATTCAACATTTCACCGCATCCGATGCGGACGAAGTCTACCAAATCATTAAATCGATGGATTGGTCCCAATACTTGGATACCAAGAAGACGTTCGCCATCGACGCTGTCGTACACTCCGAAAACTTCAGGCATTCGAAATTCCTCGCCTACAAGGCTAAGGACGCCATCGCCGACCACTTCATGGAGAAATACAACGAACGGCCTTCCGTCCGTATTAAGAATCCGGACGTGCAGCTGAACATTCATGTTAATCAAGATGTCTGTACCCTTTCTTTGGATAGTTCCGGAGAACCGCTCTTTATGAGAGGCTATAAGGTGGAACAAACCGAGGCGCCTATCAACGAGGTTTTGGCTGCGGGAATGCTGAAATTGGCGGGATGGGATGGTCAGACTGACTTCATGGACCCTATGTGCGGGTCGGGCACCATCGCCATCGAGGCAGCCCTTATGGCTTTGAACATTGCGCCTGGTATCTACCGCAAAGGATACGCCTTCGAGAAATGGCCTGACTTCGACAAGGAAATGTTGGAGAATTTGTATGACGATGAGTCCCAGGAAAGGGAGTTCACCCATAAAATATATGCTTCCGATATCTCTTCCGCAGCTCTGCGTATCGCGACAGAGAATGTGAAGAGCGCCGGAATGTCCAAATACATCGAGCTGAAACACCAGCCGTTCCAAGGCTGCGAACGCCCTCAGAACGAGACGATGGTGATGTTCAACCCTCCGTACGGTGAACGGTTGAAACCTTTCGAGATGGATAAGCTCTACGAGGAAATAGGCTCCAAACTGAAGAACGACTTCACGGATATGTCCGCCTGGATCATCACTGTGCCTTGCGAGACGACCGACCACATCGGTCTGAGACCTTCCGTGAAATACCACTTGCTCAACGGCTCCATCGAATGTGAGTTCAGGAAATACGAGATGTTCAAGGGTCGTAGAAACGACTACCTCCGCGACCGTAACGAGGGCCGCACCTTCCCTTCCCAAGAGGAGGGCGATAGGCCAAGGAGATTCTCTTCCCAAAACCCTGAGGATCGTAAGTTCAGCCCTGTCCGCGAGGATGGTTCATTCGTGAGGGTCGAGGAAGACACTTGGAACAGAAACTCCAACAACGAGAACGAACAAAGTGAGTACCAACGCCGCAGACATGAGGCTTTCGAAAAGGAGAGAGAGTACCAGGAGAGGAAAAGCCAACGTGAGGCGGAGTGGAACGAACGACGCAACGAACGTCCGTACGACCGTAACCGATATGACCGTGACCGTGGCGACTTCCGTGGCGGTGAGGGTAGAAAAGAGTTCAGGAAACGTGAGGACCGTGACGATGATGATTTCCGCGGCAGACCAAGATACGACCGGAACAGGGACGACGATAGACGTAGGGATTTCGGCGGACGAGATAACCGTGATAACTTCAAGCGTCCTTTCAGACGTCGGGATGATGACGACGAAAATAGAGGGAACAGGAATTTCGGCGGTCGCAGAAGAAGAGATGATGAAGAGTGATGGGTTACCCATCACTCTTTTTCTTTTATTGCCACGAAGAGTAGGGTTTCACCGCTAGATTCGAGTTGGTATAACGCTTATCCAAAGTGACTTCTTCCCCGATCCAATCAGGCTTCTCGAAGGTTTGCTCTTCCGATTTGAGTTCGATCTCCGCGACGACAAGACCCTTGTTCTCTCCCAGGAATTCGTCCACTTCCCAGACGTTTCCCTTGTAGGGGATCTTATGACGGTATTTCTCCACGCAAGGCGTTTTGGCCAGCGAGAAGAGCGCCTCGGCATCCTCCATCGGGATGTCATACTCGATCTCGACGCGCGATATGTTTTTCGCCTTGCCCTTGATGGTTAGCTTCGCCTTGTCTCCCTCGATGCGCACACGCACAGTGTTGCCGCCACGCTCGTTCAGATAGGCCTGCTTGTAGTAGATACCCTCCGCTAAACCTCTCCAATCTTCGTTGCGCAACAAATATTTTCTTTCTATCTCGATATTCATATTGTTTTTTTGCCTATAAACATTACGCGAATTTAATCTATTTCACCACTATTTTGTATTTTTGTCTGTTTAAAGTGAATACCCCGAAGATATGGAGTTATCCATCTGCATACCAGTTTACAACCAGGATGTCACGTCGCTTGTCTATGAGTTGCATTGCCAAGTGCTGCATACTTTCTGCGCTTTCGAAATCCTGCTGATGGACGATTGCTCCACCTCCTTCTACGAGAAGAATAGTATGCTTAATGCGCTGGAGGGGGTTCGTTACGTGCGGTTGTCGCAGAATGTGGGCCGCGCCGCCATACGCAACAAGTTGGCGGATGAGGCACAGTACAAATACTTGCTCTTCATGGACTGTGATGTCCTCCCGCTTGACGATTCCTTCCTTGACAGGTACATTCGTATGAAGAGGTACAACGTTGTGATGGGAGGTTACCGCTATGGTGAGCAACCCACGTCAGACAAGCATATCCTCCGCTGGAAATACGGCAAGGAGAGGGAGGAGAGAAGCGCCGAAGAGAGGAGCGTCCGACCGAACGACTCCTTCTCCACATTCAACTTCATGATAAGGAAGTCGCTCTTCGGGCAGATCCGCTTTGACGAATCTCTAAAGGGATATGGCCACGAAGATACCCTTTTCGGGCTCTCCCTCAAGCGCATGGGGATCTCAGTCTCGCACATCGACAATGCCTTGTTGCACCTCAACTACGACACCTCGGATGTGTTCCTGCAAAAGAGCATGAATGCGGTCGCCAACCTCTGGCTCATCTGTCAAAGGGAAGGGTATGCCGAGGATTTGGCGGAGAGCATCAGGATATTGCGTTGCTTTAGGTGGATAGACCGTTTCGGACTCTCAACCCTTTTCGCCAAGATTTATCCCTTGGTACGCCCATCGTGTGAAAAAAACCTTCTGGGCAAACATCCAAGTTTGTTCATCTTTGATCTTTATAGACTAATTTATTTATGCGTTTGTTCAAAAAAATAATATACATAGCATTGTGCTCCGTTTCGTTGGGGGCGCAGGCGCAGATTAGCCACGGCGGGTTTCCTCTGCCGGAGAAACTGGATGCGGGACCATGCCTGAGAAGCGGTTCGCAGACCGTGCGTATGCCTGCGTTCGATGTGGAGGAACTACGGAGGGAAGACTCCCTACCGGGTAACAACATCGGAGGAATTCGTTTCGCCTACGCCTTCGACGTGGACTATACTCCGAAGAACTCCGGTACCCTCTATCACTTGAAGGATGGCCGGGACGTGTGGAGACTCCATATCATCTCCGAAGGGGCTTATTCCCTGAACCTCATCTTCGATGAATACCAGTTGGACGACTCCTCCCAACTCTTCATCTATACACCGGACCGCAACACCATACTGGGGTCCTTCACTTCAGAGAATAACTCGGACTGCGGAATATTGCCTACCACCCCCGTGCCTGGGGACGAGGTCATCGTGGAGCTGATAACACCTAAGAATAGCACTAGCAGGTTGCGGATCGGCAATGTCAACCATGATTACCGTGGACTGAAATTTATCCCTTCCACAGGCACCTCCCAACCGTGTCAGGTGGATGCCTCTTGCTTGGGTATACATGAGCAACAAGCCAGAAGTTCGGTGGTATTTATCAAAGCGGGCACTGAATACTGTTCCGGTAACATGGTGAACAACTCGGCGAACGAGGACGCGGCATTTATGATCACCGCCGCCCATTGCCTGTATAAGGAGATGGGTGTGGTGGATAGATCTTTGGCGCAAAGATGCGTCTTCTACTTCAACTACGAACGGCCACATTGTCATGAGGGGATTAGTGGCTCATTGGAAATGAGTGTGTCCGGTGCCGATGTGATCTTCTATGACACTCCTTCCGATGCCTTGCTGATGCGGCTGAGAAAGTTGCCTCCGATTGACTACCGGGTTTATTACGCCGGATGGAACGCCACACGTGACTTGGGTTCAGGCGCATACTCCTTCCACCACCCTAATTCTGATGTGAGGAAGATCTCTTTGGAAGAGGACGCTCCATACTTGGGAAGCTTCGTGGTGAACGATATCTTCGACTCCAATGTGCACTGGATTGTCGATCGTTGGGATACTGGAATCATGGAGGGTGGCTCGTCTGGTGCCGGCTTGTTTGGCTCGGATAACCGTCTTGTGGGAGTCTTGTCTGGCGGAGACACGAAGGAGTCTTGCATGCAACCTGGCTACGATGCGTTCGGGGCATTCAGCGAGGTGTGGGAGCGTGGCCTCAACATGTGTTTGGACTCTAAAAGGGATGGTAACCTCGTGTGTGATGGACGCGAGTCTCATATGATCCCTTGCTCACGTATCACCAACTGGAACGAAGGCGAGGTGATTCATGAAGTATCTAACTACGAGCAATTCGCCGCAGGCCATAACAATAAGGGCATTGTTGAATATGCGGAGAGATTCCACTTGGACGAGAGGTCGTCCGTCCTCTATGGCGTGTATGTCGTTCCATGGCAGGGCATCTATTCCGAAGGGGATACTGTTCTGCTGAGGGTTTACCGAGGCGATTCGGTGCCGGAAGAGGTGATGAGCCAGGAGGTCGTTTCCTTCACCAACACCTCCATAGCTAGAAGATCCACTGTTTTTAGCGAAACAGTTGTGAGTGAATGGACGAAACGTGATTGCTACTACCGACTTAACCAACCATTGAAGGTGGACTCCACCTTCTTCGTGGGACTGAAGTTGGTCGCTTCACCTGAGAACAAATTCGCATTATGCCACACGGAGGAGAAACTCACCGGTGAAAATACCGCGTACTTCAAGGATAATTCGGGCTGGCACTCCTTCGAGGAGGCGCACCCTTACTACAAGCAACCAACCTCTCTCTACATCGAACCGGTGGTGCAGGTGGGAGGTGTCGATATCATCGCGGTGACAGACCACTCGATGGATGCCCCTGTGTCCATCGTCTCCCCTAATCCAGTGGAGGATGTGGTCTCCGTTCGCTTCCCTTCCTCCCGTATGGTTCTCTACTACGAACTGATTGATATGGAGGGTCGGGTGGTCCGCAAAAAGAACGTGGGCAAATCCGCGGAGGGACTCTCCTTACGGATGGACTTGCATTCTGGCGTATACCTTTTGCGGCTAATATATGAATCCTCCACCGAAACATTACGGATAGTGAAGAAATAGTGCATGATGAACGATAAGAAAGCAATACTAAGGAGATCCATCAAGGCAAGCGTGAAGGCTTTGTCCGATGCGGAGAAGGCGATGCGCGCCTCCCGTGTTTGGGCAAGTGTGGAGAAGGATCCCCGCTTCGCCTCGGCGGAGTATGTGCTGCTCTTCTGGTCATTGCCGGATGAGGTGGATACCCATGCCTTCGTGGAGAAATGGCACACTGAAAAGCATATTTTGCTGCCCGTTGTCATAGGCGACTCGCTGGAGATCAGGGCCTATACGGGCAAAGAGAGCATGCGGAAGGGGGCATTCGATATCTTGGAGCCTACCGGCGAACCCTTCCTTGACTATCCGCTCATCGACCTGGCTATCGTGCCGGGGATCGGATTCGACGCTTCCGGCAACCGTCTAGGTCGCGGGAAAGGGTATTACGACCGGTTATTGCCTCAACTGCAAGCCTATAAGATCGGGGTGTGTTTCCCTGAACAATATGTCTCCGCTGTGCCGACCGAACCATGGGACAGCAAAATGGATAAAGTGATTTTTGGTACGATTATGGATAATGAACAAGTGATAAAACTGGGCAGGTTGGAACAGATCCTGCCGGAGGAGCTGGGTAATCGCTCCTTGGATTCCGTCTTTGTGCTGACGGACGAGAACACGCACCGTCTCTGCTTGGGTAAACTCTCTGGCTTGGGGATCCCCGCCTCGAACGTGATCTGCATTAAGGCGGGCGACGACAACAAGAGTGTTGAGGCTTTGGCCTCCGTATGGAGCCACCTCAGCCAACATGGTGCCACCCGCAAATCTTTGATGATCAATCTAGGCGGGGGCATGGTCACCGACCTGGGCGGATTCGCCGCTTCCACCTTCAAACGTGGCATGGACTACATCAATGTGCCCACTACCCTGCTGGGAACCATCGACGCGGCTGTGGGCGGCAAGACGGGCATCAACTTCGGCGGACTGAAGAACGAGGTGGGGGTGATCAACCCTTCCCGGTCGGTCCTGATCGACGTGGATTTCCTGCGCACATTGGACAAGGAGAACTTCCTCTCAGGCTTCGCCGAGATGATCAAGCATGGACTGATCTCCTCCCGTGAGGTCTGGAACCATATCCTCCAGTTCGATTTGGATCATATCGACTACAATGTCCTCCCTTCCTTGGTGGAGGAGTCGATCCAAGTGAAGCGTGACATCGTGCGGGTGGACCCGACGGAGAAGGGCATCCGCAAGGCGCTGAACTTCGGCCATACGGTGGGACACGCCTTCGAGAGCTACGCTATCCAGCAGAACGAGACGAAACTGCATGGTTATGCGGTCGCTTGGGGTATGCTCGCGGAACTCTACCTCTCGTACAAACTGGTGGGCTTCCCGAAGGAGGACTTCCTGCAGGCGGTTTCGCTGATAAAGGAACACTACGGGTCGCTCTACATCACCTGCAAAGAGTATGATTTATTATACGAACTGATGACCCATGACAAGAAGAACGAGGGAGACGGACGCATCCTCTTCACGTTGCTGGGCGGTATCGGCGACATCCGGATCAATACTGATGTGGAGAAGAAGGATATCTTCGAGGCATTGGATTTCTATAGGGACACATTAGGAATATGAGATACAAGATAACTGCACCTAAGCAGGACCTCTTCGCAGAGGTCATCCTGCCCGCTTCAAAGAGCATCAGCAACCGTGCCCTGATCATGGGGGCGGTGGGTCGCTCGCACCAGTCTATCCGCAATTTGGCGAAGTGCGACGACACGGACGTGCTGGTACGTGCGCTAACCGCCGACGGCAACCACTTCGACGTGGGGGCGGCGGGCACTTCCATGCGTTTCATGACAGCCTACCTAGCTTCCAAGCCGGGCGATTGGCACATCACGGGGAGTGAACGGATGAAGCATCGCCCCATCGCGGTCTTGGTGGATGCGCTGAATGCGTTGGGGGCTGGAATAACCTATGAGGAGCAGGAGGGATTCCCTCCGTTGCATATCCATGGAACAGAGCTGAAAGGCGGGCATATCGCCTTGGACGGAGGAGTGAGCAGCCAGTTCATCTCCGCCATCCTGATGGTGGCCCCTTCCATGAAGGAGGGCCTCACGCTGGAGCTCAAGGGCAATATCGTTTCCGTCCCTTACATCCAGATGACGCTGGGCATGATGGAGGAGATGGGCATCCAATCGGAATGGAAGGATAATACCATACGGGTGGCCCCGCAGCCCTACAAGATCGGGGACTATGAGGTGGAGGCCGATTGGTCCGCCTCTTCCTACTGGTACGAAATGGCCGCCCTTTCCCAACAGAGCAGTATCCACCTCCCTTTCCTGCGGGAGGTGAGCTTTCAGGGAGACTCGGCGGTGAGAAAGATCTTCGAGCCATTGGGCATATCAACCCGGTTCGAGCGGGGAGGTGTTACCCTCTCACGAAGTGGCAAGCCAGTGGAGCGTTTCCGTTACGACTTCGTGGGACAACCAGACCTGGCGCAGACACTGGTGGTGACCTGTTGCGCCCTAGAGATTCCTTTCGAGTTCTCAGGCGTACAGTCGTTGAAGATCAAGGAGACGGACCGCATCGCCGCATTGAAGAACGAGTGCGCAAAGTTCGGTTATCTGTTGACGGAGCCGGGCGAAGGGTTGCTCGCATGGGACGGAGAGCGTTGCGCGGCGCAGGAGGAACCTGTCGTGGCGACCTACGAAGACCACCGTATGGCAATGGCTTTCGCCCCTATGGCGATGGTTCGGGGCTCCGTGCTGATAGACCAACCTATGGTGGTCACGAAGTCCTACCCCGAGTTCTGGGAACACCTCAAACAAGTCGGGTTCACAATCGAGGAGATTTCATGAAATAATCATGTTATGTTCTAGCTTAATGTCTTAACGTTCCGTTCTTGATGTCTCTTTTGCGTCGCCTTCGTATCTGGTTCCAAAGCTTGAAGGTGCCTGTGTGCCAAAAGCCCATTGTGCAATTGATTCTTTCGAAACTACCCTTGTACCTTTTCGCGATCTTCTTCAGTTGCGTGTAGTATGATTCGTCGTACGAGTTGCCTGGTGACACATGGTATATGTTGGCGGGGATGACATAGACCTTCTCCGACAATTGCCTGCACCGTAGGCAGTATTCGACCGCATACATGTGCCACGAGTCGCAGCATAGATCCCGGAATATATCGATATACTTTTCTTCGTTCTTGATGATGAAGAGACATTCGTCTACCGTCTCGCAAGGTGTCTCCTCCGTTATGTTATTCTCCGTGACTTTCCTTGGGGTTTCGCCATGGAATATGTTGCTGATGATCTCCCGGCCGCTCACACCGGCGACCCCTATGATTCCGAAATCACCTATCTGCTCTAATCGATCGTATATGTTTCGCAGTTCGTATTCGTCTAGAAACCGGATGTCCTGATGGGAGAGGATGATGTATTTGCCCGAACAATTGACCAGCTCGCTTTGGTAGGCGACCTTGGCGTTCGCGAACTTATTGGTTGTGTTGTTGATGTACCTTGGCTCGACTGATATGTCCCGTTGGGATTCCACGCTCGACCGCAGACACTCCTGTAGCAACTGCTCGTTATTGTATACGGATATGATTGTGAAATCCTTCATGTTCACGTCCCTTATTTAAAGCGTTGTATAACCGATTGGAGGGGAAGCAGACCTGAGTAGAGCGCCTCCTTGTTCTCCCGTACCTGCTTCAGCATCTTCACGTAGGCTATTGCGGCTTGTTTAACGACACGATGGCTCTTCGTGGGTCTGATCGTGTACAGGATTATCTTCAGGAACGCCTGTGCGCGAAGGCGGAGACATTCGCTTGAAGATTTATGTAAATCGTTAAATATAAATCTATTGCGAAGGAATATGCTTTGCACGTACTCTTTGCTGAAATTGCTGTTGATGGTCTGGGAGTGGCAATGCTTGCAGAAGGTCTCCTCGGTGTAATAGCATTTCCAACCTTTCCTCCATGCCCGTAGGCTGACGTCGAAATCCTCGAAATAGAAGGGGGAGAAGATCTCATTGAAACCTTGCAGCTCCAGCATCTTCTCTCGGCTTACCAAGGCGTTCCCTCCGCAGAGGTAGAAGGTGAATGGTCCCTTCGTCTCCTTATTGTCTTTGTAATGGATTTTATGCTTTTTGCACTTAGGTGTCTTCTGCCCTTCCAGCTTCTTCTCTCCAAGGCTGTCGCGGATTTCCGAGAAGACGCCGAATGTATCTTCTTGGTCGAAGTAGGGGATGGTCTTCTCGAAGAAATCATCGTTCAAGACCATATCATTATTTAGGAACAGGACCAGTTCATGTTTCGCCTGATGGAGACCTCGGTTGGATGTTTTGGAGAAGCCCATGTTCTTCGTGTTCTTCAGGAAGATGACCTCTGGGTAGTTCTCCGTCAGGAATACATCGGTACCGTCGGTGGATGCGTCATCCACGATGATAGTCTCATATTGAGCTACTTGCTGGCTGTTTTGCAGCGTCTCCAATAGGCAGGGCAGGTACTTCTCCAGCAATGCTTTTCCGTTAAAGGAAGGGATGACAACCGATACGTTTCTTTTTGTTCCCATGCTCATTTATTTCACGATCACGCCGCCGCCGATCACCTTGCCCTCCTGGTAGAGGACTACGGATTGTCCAGGGGTGACTCCCCAGACGGGTTGTGCGAAGTGTACCTTCATCTTGACGCCGTCCGTCTCGATGGTCGCGGGTGTCGCCGGACTCTTATAGCGGATGCGGGCTTCGACGTTTGGATTGTTTTGCAACGCTTCGAGGTCGGTGAACTGGCAAGCGCGGGCTTCCAGTTTATCGCTCAGTAGATCCTCACGGGTGCCCAGTTTGACCGTATTCTTCTTGGCGTTGATGCCCGCCACGTAGCGGGGTTCCCCGAAGGCTACCCGCAAGCCTTTGCGCTGGCCTATCGTGTAGTTCTGGTACCCTTCGTGGGTGCCTATCTTTCGGCCCTGCATGTCGACGAAGTGTCCCGGGACGCACTGTTCCGCGTAGTTCTCCACGTTCGTCTGCAGGAAGTCACGGTAATCATCGTTAGGGATGAAGCAGATCTCTTGGCTTTCGGTCTTGGTGGAGAGTTTCTCGTAGCCCCGTTGTTTGGCCATGGCCCGCACCTCCTGTTTGGTGTATTGTCCCAGCGGGAAGAGCGTCCGTGAGAGGAACTCCTCCTTGATGCGCCAGAGGAAGTAGGTCTGGTCTTTGAGGGTATCCACCGCGTTGCAGAGGTAGTGGTGCCCGTTCTCCTCCTTGATCTGTGCGTAATGGCCCGTCGCGATGTAGTCGCAACCCATTTGGTCGGCCACCTCCAGAAGTTTGCCCCATTTGATGGTGGAGTTGCAGATGACGCAAGGGTTAGGCGTGCGTCCGGCCATGTATTCGTCTATGAAGTTTTGGATGACCGACTCCCTGAAGTTCTCCCTCAGGTCGACGATATGGTGTTCGAAACCGAGCTTTTCGGCCATCCGTTTGGCCTCCATGATCGCGTCGATGGTGCAGCATCCCTTCTCCTTGGCGATGCAGCTCTCCTTCATGCTGTCCCAGGTACGGTAGGTGACCCCCACTAAGTCGTAGCCCTGCTCTTGGAGCAAGATGGCGGACATCGTGCTGTCGATGCCTCCGCTCATGGCCATTAACACCTTCCCTTTGCTCATGGTTGCCGAAGAGTTATGTTTTTACACGTTGAATCGGAAGTGCATGATGTCACCGTCCTGTCCGATGTATTCTTTACCCTCTATGGATATCTTACCGGCTTCGCGGCAGGCCGCTTCGGAGCCGAGGGCCACGTAGTCCTCGTATTTGATGACTTCGGCGCGGATGAAGCCCTTCTCGAAGTCCGTGTGGATGATGCCGGCGCATTGCGGAGCCTTCATGCCGCGGCGGAAGGTCCAAGCGCGGGTCTCGTCCGCACCTGAGGTGAAGAAGGTTTGGAGGTCCAGCAGCTTGTAGGCCGCCTTGATCAGTCTGGCCACGCCCGACTCCTTCAGTCCCACCTCTTCGAGGAACATCTGGCGCTCCTCGTAGGTCTCCAGTTCGGCGATGTCCGCCTCGGTGGCGGCCGCCACGATCAGCATGTCCGCCTTCTCCTCCTTGATCGCCTCCGCTACCGCTTGGGTATACTTGTTACCGCTGACGGCGCTGGCCTCGTCCACGTTGCAGACGTAGAGGACAGGCTTGGTGGTGAGGAGGAAGAGGTCTTTGACGATAGGCTTCTCCTCCTTGGTGAGTTCCACGGTGCGGGCAGACTTGCCAGCCTCCAGTGCGGCCTTGTATCTCAGGAGGATGTCCAGCACCGCCTTAGCTGTTTTGTCGCCTCCGGTCTGGGCCTGTTTCTGTACCTTTTGGATGCGGCTCTCGACGGTTTCCAAGTCCTTGAGTTGGAGTTCCATGTCGATGATCTCCTTGTCGCGCACAGGGTCCACGCTACCGTCCACGTGAGTCACGTTCTCGTCGTCGAAGCAGCGGAGCACATGGAGGATAGCGTCCGTTTCGCGGATGTTGGCGAGGAATTTATTACCCAGGCCCTCACCCTTGCTGGCGCCCTTCACGAGGCCGGCGATGTCCACGATCTCCACCGTGGTAGGGATGACACGTTGCGGATGGTCGATCTCCGCCAGTTTGTTGAGGCGCTCGTCGGGCACGGTGATCACGCCCACGTTAGGCTCTATTGTGCAGAAAGGGAAATTAGCCGCTTGCGCTTTCGCGTTGGATAAACAGTTGAATAGGGTTGACTTTCCTACGTTAGGCAACCCCACGATGCCACATTGTAATGCCATATTATGATATTATATTATTTCTTTTAATTCTTTCCGCGAAGATACCTATTCTTTTTTAGTTTCCCCTTTTTCGTGGTTGATTATTTGTTTTGCGGGGGGGGAATAGGGGGGAGTAGCTCAATCGTTTGTATTGAGCAACCAGTCTATCGCCGAGTGGATTTTGATTGTTTTACCCTTCACTTCCTCAGTGCGTGACGGTGTTATGGCAATCAATGTTAGGTTGTCGCAATTTAGCTTTTCTGCGCCATCCACCAAAGCAGAGGTTTCTCTATTGAATGTTTTGGGTGAACTTATGTCGTATGCGACTTGTATCAGTTCTTGGGGAGTGTTTTGGTTACAAACTACAAAGTCAATTTCTTTTGAATGAGAGGTTGGTTTGTAGTAATAAACATCTAAATATCTATTTGAACAACGACGAAGCAATTCAATATATACCACATTTTCCAATCGCCAACCCAGATTTTCAGCCGCCATGGAGTAGTCACGATTGTTTTCCAATCCTGTATCTACAAGATAGGCTTTTTCTCCTATGATTCTTTCTTTGCTTTTGAAGGAAAATTTTGGCAGCAATTGGACAAGAAACGCTTGACGTAGATAATCGACGTAGTTTCGTAAAGTTTTGTCGGAAACATTCAATATCTCCGACAATTCATCATAATTAACGCATTGGCACGGCGTGCTAATTAGCTGATAGGAGGTTTTTCGAAGAATATCCACGTTACGTATTCTAAAACGTTGCTGGATATCTTTTTGCAAGACAGCTTCTAACAAACTTTGCATGTACCCTCGTTTGTTGTTTAAAGACTGAACTTCGGGGAAACCGCCGTCGTTGACATACTGAACGAAAGCATTCCGTCGAGTGGCTTCTGATTTTGTCGTAAGTGATTTTGTATCAATGGTATGGTAAGCACAATATTCCGCGAACGAAAAAGGGAACAAACGAATTTCATTATACCTTCCTGTCAGATGCGTTGCCAGTTCGCCACTCAGCAATTTAGCATTGCTACCTGTAATAAAAACCCGAAGGCCCGACCTCAGCAATCGGTTGATAAAGATATGCCAGCCATCTACATTTTGGATTTCATCGAAAAACACATACTTGACATCAACGCCATATATTTGGTAGAGGCTCATCAGCAAGAGATTCAGTTCATTCGTCTGCATACCTACAAGCCTGTCATCATCGAAGTTGGCGTATGCATATGTAACGCCGTGTTCTTTCAATACTTTATGGCAAAGTGTTGACTTCCCACTTCGACGGACACCTATCACCACCTGTGCCAGTTGGCTATCGAACTCGAAAAAATGTTCCTCCCCCCGCTGTACCCAGAGATCAGGTGTATAATTGAGCACCTCTTCTCTCTGTTCCTCAAGCACTTGCAGTATAACTTTCTCGTCTATCATACCTGATTAGTTTTGCACAAATATACTTAAACTCCGATATTTTGCAAAATTTTTAGTCGTAAACTCCGATATTTTGCAATTTTATTAGACTTAAACTCCGATAATTTTCAAAAATAATAGAAGTATACTCCGATAAATTCGTGAAATATCGGAAAATGGAATGTGCGTTGGGTGGTGGTGGAGTTGTTTTCTATCACCTTATTTGACGAACCTGTCGGGATTTCCGACAGGTTGCAAAGTTTTCCGGGGTACTTTATCTATCTGGCTCAGTTGTTCGGGATTTCCGAACAACTGAATTTTTGCCTATCTTTCCGACAAAGGGTTCGTGTGGTTTACCTGACATTTCTCCTTGTTCATCTGTACACCATGGAGTTTACTGCAAATGTAAAATTAATCCCCAATCAAAGGAAGTCCAGGGAGATTTTTTGGCAAAGGATTAGGAGATGGTTCCTCTACTCATCCATTGGTGATAATGGTTTGCATTGGCACAATTATGTCCAGATTATTTCTTGGTTATTATTTGATGCAATTTTATTTCTTGTCTCCAAACAACAGTTTCAATTGTTTGTCAAAGTCACTCATGATTTCACGATCTTGAATGATGCGGAACTTATCGTATTCAGTAAGTGCTTTTTCTACCGCTTGCTCATGCGTCACACTTCCTGCATCTGGCAGTAATGGACGGTTGTTCAAATCCATATAGCGTTGTAATAGTTGTGACCAGTCTGCCATAGTCATAAGAATATGATCTTCGGCTCGTTGCTCGGCAATATCAATGAAGGCATTGCTCAATCTGTTCAACGAATCAACCTCCTTTTCGCTCAGGTAGTTCTTAGCCACTGTGACATCTGATTTGACAACTCTTCCATCCGGGGCATTCTTCCATGACGTCAATCCCATGTGTGGACGTTCCGCGTCTGCACGGTCATAGATGATTTCGGCAGCAGTCTGTTTAGTTACGGCATAATGCATCATATTCTGTACCGTCTTAAAAAACAACTGAGTTTCTTCTGAATCCTTGTCATAGTCAGAACTACATTCACTATATATGTCTGTAATCTTCTGATAGTAACGTCGCTCGCTGATACGTATCTCGCGGATGCGGTCAAGTAAATCATCGAAGTAGTCTGCCCCGAATACATTCTTTCCCTTCAGCCGCTCATCATCCAACACAAAGCCTTTGGTAAGGTATTCTTTCAGTACCTGTGTCGCCCAAATACGGAACTGTGTCGCCTCGTAACTATTCACTCGATAACCCACCGCAATGACAACATCAAGGTTGTACATCATCACCTCTCCAGACCATTTGTCCGAAGGTATTAAAATTTTTTTAATTGCATCGGACAAATGGATTTCTCCACTATTTTCTATTTGTTGCAGATGATAAACTATATTTGGAACTGTCACTCCAAACAACTCTGCCATTCTCTGCTGTGAAAGCCAAAATGTTTTGGTGTCGAAGACAACTTGAACCTGCACCTTCCCTCGTCCACTTTTATACATCAAGATGGAAGATTCCATGCTTCTCATGGCTACGTCAGGAGTCATAGTCGCACTGAAATACTGCTGTGCTGCTTTCACCATCTTTTTCTTTTGGTCAGCATTCATAACGACAGCCATACAAGCAGCGCGTGATAGGTGGATACTCGTCACTTCTCTAACAGCACCACTGCCTAGTTCTGCCATCTCAGTAATTTCCACAAAGTGATCGACAAGATGATAACCCTTCTGTGTAGTCCATGCCTGTGCCTTTGCTATGACACGTTCAAAGTTCCAGTACTTGCCATAGCCCATCACACGTGCCAACTTACGCGAGTTCCACCATTCCCTGCCATCTGCATCAACCTCCCTTAACTGCTCGAATGGAGATTGAAGTGCTGGAATATTGTCGTTATTATTCATGTCATTATTGTCTTTTGCAACTATCATATCAGTATAGTTCTTTCGAATCGTACTCAAAAGGTACAAACTGTTTTATCCTTTTCATCCTATCCTTGTGAACTAACGAGTTTTCCTCGGTAGTTGCCGAGAATTTCTCGGTAACTGACTCTTTCTTCATTTGCCATGATTATCATAACAGTCCACGCACAAAGCGCACACTTCTGCAAATGTAAAAAATAATCACCAATCGGAGGGAGGTCGGGGAGATTTTCTTTCCGTCATCTGCACGGAGGTGATTTATGGATTCTCTGTGATGAACGATAGAATGGTTTCTCAGGTTTTCTGTCCACCTTTTCTGTCCACCTTCGAGGTTTTCTGTCCACCTCAATCATTCTTTGTCCACCACCTCCCAATGTCCGCTATAACCACTACCCACATAATGAATGTGAGGCATTTTAGCTATATGACGTTTGATGGTTCTCACTCCTTTTTTACTCATTGCTTCAACCGTTTTGCCTCCTTTAACTCCTTCTGTACAAGTTGCACACGCTCAGCCAGTTGTTCTTGGCTTGGCAAAGCATCCTTTATTTTGATGTTGTTGTATGTAGCTACACCCATTGGAGTGTTGATGCCTTTGAATGACCATTGGACGTCGGCCCTGTTCATATTTGAGCACACTAAAAGGCCTATAGTAGGGTTGTCATCGGACTGTTTCAGGACTTCGTCAACAGCGTTTACATAGTAGTTTAATTTGCCAGCAAACTCTGGTTCAAACGCTCTTGCCTTTAATTCGCACACAATGTAGCAACGTAGTCGAATATGATAGAAAAGCAGGTCGATTTTTCTTGTTCTGCCACCAACAATTATTTCTTTTTGTCTGCCGATAAATGCAAAGCCATTGCCCATTTCAAGCAATAGTGCTGTTATGTTGTCGTGAAGGGCATTCTCCAATTCGCTCTCGTTGTAGGTCTCGTGATTAACTGTTGCAAACCCAAAATCATAATTTTCCTTCACCACATACTTCGCCATTTGTGCCATTTGTGGCGTCAGGTGCTGCGAAAAATTGTTTGGAATAGTACCTTGTTTTTTGAAAATGTCATCTTTCATTACTCGCGTCAATATGTCGCGGCTAATTCCTTCCCTAATGGTGTAACCCACATAAAACAAGGCTTCTTCAATTGTTTTTGAATGTTGGACGATACGAACATGATGCCCCCAAGGCACGCAAGCAAAAGGCAGAGGAAATTCTGAAACGAAATGTTTCAGTTTTTCCGTATCTGCGATTTGTTTGATTTTCTTGTCATAGTTGTCGTCGGGCAACATTACTGAAACAAGTTGTTTCAGTTTTCCTAGATTCCCGGCGTAAAACAGGTACCATTGTTTCATATACCACAAATTGCGCACTGAGAAGTTGGTGCTGTCAGGGAACTCACGCTTCAAATCCAAACTTACCTGTTCAACCACCCCTGCTCCCCAACGTTCTTCGGCTTTCTTTTGTACCAAGTCACGTCCCAGCTGCCAGTTGAACAACAGTTTCTCACTATTCACTTTTAGGGCGGCTTTCACTTGCGCCGAACGATAGCGATGCTTGATATCCGCTATCCAATGGACATACTCCTCGTCCAGGTGAATGTCGTGCGATTTGACGAACATCGGTTCTTTGTCACCTCGCATCTCTTTTGAAATTTTCTTTGTCATCTTGATCATTTACAGGTTGATTCAAATCGCTCCTTTCACGTCTGTCAACTGTTTTACATCCGCATTGTATTGACGCATCAATCTCTTCGCTTCTTTGAGAAGTCTTCTGGAAATTGGTTCAAAATCGCTGAACTTGCCATCGCAAGCAACCATTGGGAATCGCCGCTGGGTATGGATGCCTTTCCCATCAAGCATGTACCATGAGACGATGCAAAAATCCATATCTCCTCTGTTCTCTTCCACCTCGTTTATCTCCATGAACACAAGAGAATGTGAATCTATTTTAACAAAGGCGTCGCCTTTTCTGAAACGCTGTATGGGTTTTGATACTAACTTATCCATAATGATTGTTGCTATTAAGTATTATCTTGTGTACTCATCTTCCCATCTTTGTCCACCACCTCCCAATGCCCACTATAACCACTTCCCACATAATGAATGTGAGGCATTTTAGCTATATGACGTTTGATGGTCATTGGAGTTACCCCAAATTGTCTTGCCAGATCTTCTGTGGTAACATTTGGATTATCTTTGATCGCCAGCTCAATTTCCCTATCAAGATTGGCCTCTTGAGTAACACCTTGAGTAACACCTTGAGTAACACCTTGAGTAACACTCTTGGTTGGTCTCATAAATGTCACTACGACAAATCCACCATTGACAGTCCATGTCGGAGCAGGAACACCTCTCTTTTGGCAAGCCTCCATGATGCGTTTCACACCCGAACCCCAATTCTCAATATAGGTTGTACTGTACAGCACATTAGCGATAAGAGGATTGTATGGGTACGAGATATGAGGCTGGAGAATATTTTCCGGTGTGATTTGAGGAGGCAAAATGCCGGGATTCTCAATTTCGATGCGGTCATCGTAGATGGCGATACCTATAGTCAGATTATATCGCTCGTACTGACGATGGCATAGTGCATTAATAACCACTTCTCGCAAAGCTTCTGCAGGAATTTCCAGATATTCATCACGAACCAATCCGACTATCTTCCCATGCATATTCAAGTGTTTGCGGAAGAAGTTCATAGCCTCATTGAGTAACACGAAGATATTGCCCTCCACTCGTTGATTGTCCATAAACTCATTTTTGTCTGTCCCTTGGAAACGGGCTAGACGCATCGTGAACTGCGTGTACATTCCCGTATCTTTCGTGAAGAGTGCTGTTGCTGCGTTCAGAGGTCTGTTGTCTGAAGTCAACTTCCATTTCCCCAACACATCCTCAATGGATTCGGTTAGAGCTAGATCCGACAACCTTCCCCTCTCAATGCCAAGACGTAAAACGCCACGAATTAATTTTTCATCCAGTGAATTGATGTCAGCAAACTCCGATGGCTGTCTTTCCCAAGCAAACAAGTCTTGCTTACTCCTACGTAACCGTTCTTCATACATGTCACGTGGCATCTCTTTCGTTGTACTCTCCACTTTATGGTATGGACAGCCATGATAAGTATATGGCACCATTCCCCATGCCCATCCTTCAAAGTGCATTGCAATCACCTTGTGGTTTGGTCTTTCGGGGACGTCAATATACTCAACCCGCACATCAACTTGAGGTTCCATATAGCTTAGAGCCTGCGCGATCTCCCTTTGAGTGTTGTCTGTGACTTGTTGCCCCAGAATCTTCAGTGATGTTGGAGCTATGCCAAAAAGGAGCCAGCCCCCTTCTGTATTCAAGAAAGCACAAGCTGTATGCATGCCATCCTTTAGTTCACCTGTGGTCTTCTTTAGTTCCAGTTGACGATGTTCATTACTTCCTATCAGTATCTTTAGTTCTTCTATTGTAAGTGCCACGTGTTGTGAGTTATTATTTATTGGTAAAAAACTTTGTTAACTCTTGCATTGTAGTAAAAAGAAGTAGTTGTCGGATTCATATAGTTCTCCCATCAGAAGCAGATACCGAGATTTTCTCGGCATCTGACTCCCTCATGCCTGTCGTTTATCGCATTATTTGCGTATAGAATTCTCCTGCTCTTATGGTCTTTTCGTCCAATTGTTTGCGAAAAAGGGAATCCGCGAATTCCTCTTTGCTCATGATGTCGATGTTTGTGATTTTAAACAATTGTTCGTCGTCTATGGCTTTATCCCTTTCGAAATACGAGTCGCAAAAAGAATATCCGAACAATCTGGGCTCACTATGTGATTTAAGTAGATCCCAGTATTCCTTGGATGTGTATAGTGTTTCGCCATCCTTTTCCACCCAAAGGACATTGAATGCATAATCATATTCACCACTGATGAAATCCAAAGTGTCCTCATTATATACTGGGTGCTTTAAGAAGTTGCAACCATATCGATCAACCTTGGCATCATAAATGTGGAACTCGATAATTGGGTTATTGACTCCTTCTTTTGACGCTTTACTTACAATTCCTCCCAAATGTGTTATATTATCATCATAGAGATCAATATTGGCATCTATGGTTTTGCGTATTCTAGGTGGACATAGATATCGATCTGTCTTTTCTCCTTGGGTATAGTAAATTTTAGCATATTTATTAAATGATGTGTCTCTTTTTATGCTTTCGCGGATGTCGTTGATTTTCTTCCATGCGGAATCGCAAAGGTGGCTGGTGTACTGATCGTATTTTTTGCGGATTTCCTCAATCGTCTCCTCGTCCGTTACCCTCTCACGAAATTCAACAATATCGCGGTAGGTCACATCTGCGTATCTTAAGTACAGTTCCTTCCCGAGTTGTCTCGCATATGATTCCTCTGACCCAATATATGCAAGAGTTTTTTCTAGTTTCAGGTCGCTATGATCCTTGCATATTTTGACCATCTCTTTATTGCTGAGCGGTTCGGTAATGGACTTGTCAATGGCTGATTTACACGATGTTAATGCACAAATGAAACCTAATAAGATGTACGTCTTTTTCATGATTCTGAATATTAAAATATAGGTTCTGAAAATATATCTTCTCAACAGTCGCCAGAACCTTACTAAGCGGATGATGAAAAGCCGTTCATTGTGAATAGCCCTCGAAGATAGTAAAATGTAAAATATACACTAATAAACATGCCAAAATAAAATGAGTAATAAATACATTTATTATCTATTGTCAATGGTATGATGTGTGTAGATGCAGAGAGAGAATCATTTCATATATATCGTAAAAATATCTTAGTCCATGATTTTATGGTATAGCAAAATAAAAATGGCAAGTTGTCGTGAAATATACATGTTTATATATAAGTTTGTAATATTGTTTGCTTTTGTGGGGAAGTATATGAATAGCTAAATTATTATTGTCATGAAAGAAATGTTTGGTCGATTCTTCCAAATGGGTTTAAAAATGGTACTTGGAATATTAGGATACTCCAGCTTCTCAGGGTGCGGCGCCATGTACGGCACGCCTACTGCGGATTTTGAAATGAGGGGTAAAGTGGTGAATGAGAGGGGTGAATGTTTGTCTGAAATTAAAATCCAAAGCTTAGCAATAGAGCATGATTCCGTGGGACATACTAGGACCTTGACTTTCACGGACGAAGAAGGAACTTATAGGGTGATGGAAGATTTGTATAGCCTTGGATGGGGTAGTGGTGGATATCCCTTCAGATTTGTTGGCGACACCACGTTGTATGAACCGTTTGATACTATTATATCGGAAAACCAGTTGCATTTTAAGGATGAGCATGGCTGGTACAAGGGGAGAACATCTATTACGGTGAATGTGACGCTGAAAGATAAAACAGGGAATGTGGAGTAAATGTAATGGCTGCGTGATGCATCTCCCTATCATCATTTTGAGTATATTTGTGGGAGCGGAATCGCGGATAGTTAAAACATATAGTAAAGAATAGATATTATGGTAAAGCATGTTATTTTGTGGACGTTGAAGGATACCTTCTCGGCGTCTGAGAAAGAGGAGATTAAAGCAGGCATCAAGGCTGGTTTGGAAGGATTGAAGGGGGTTGTCCCTGGTTTGATCGACGTGAAGGTTAATGTCAATGGCTTGCCTACTTCCAATGTCGATGTGATGTTGGACTCGACCCTAGAGAGCTTTGAGGCTTTGAAGGCTTATGCGGTACATCCCGCCCATGTGCAGGTGGCGGACACGAAGGTGCGTCCTTTCACCGCCGACAGGAAATGTTTGGATTTCGAGGTCGAATAACACCCTGGATGCTCGGGTCTATGAACTGACCGGGTAGGCTGATTTGGTTGAATCACGCATGCGGGAAACATGGAGTGGTGGCGGATCCGAAGGTGATTTTGCCACCTTCTGTGTCTCTATTGGGTATATATTTATATCCAAATAGGGTTGTTGAGGCGTATGAATATCTATTTCCTTGTTTGCGTCTTATGATCCTCCTAAAATTTTTCTCGCTGAAACACAGCGTATTGTGAAAAAGAGCGAAAAAAAGATGTGAAAAGATTTGGCGGGAAACGAGAAGCGCCGTACTTTTGCACCCGCTTTCGGAAACGAAAAGCCCCCTCGGACGGAGGCCCGGTGGGGACGAAGAGAG
>JAFXPK010000047.1 GCA_017527905.1 Paludibacteraceae bacterium | reverse complement strand
CCGGTTTTCCGTGTTCATAATTAACAACATTTCTGGTAGGGCGCCTCACACCTCACATCAACGCTCTCAATATTCCGGCACAAAATTAGTCGAAAACTTTTTAAACGAAAATAGTTTTTTGGGTTTTTATATTATTTAACATATTTTTTAACACATAATACGATGCGGCACGCAGGGCGACACTTTTCACAAATTCACCTTTTCATCGCACCCAACACAGCCCATAACGAGTCGTCTGGTATAGTTTCTTTATAATTATCCGTAAATGACTGAATCAATCGGTTAGCCTCATTCTGTTTTCCCATCTTAATCAATGCGGCGGCCTTGTCGACAGCCATGCTCAACCCATTAGAGAGGCAATTCTCGAGGTACGACGGACCCTGGTATTGAACCCCCGTACAAAGTTCACAATACTTTTCGGGATCATTCGCCTTCACGGCCTCCTCCATCTCCCGGAAGGTTTCCTCATTCGAGTCTTCCGATTCGTCGCCGATGAAAAGCAACTTTTTCCCTTTCATCCGGAACCGGAATGTATATATGTTGCCATTCTCTTCACATGTTTCCGTCAAAATACCATTTTCGTATTCGACGGAAGGTCCGCCAAAACATGAAACAGGGTGGAAAGCATCTTCCCCCTCCCTCTGACATCCGCTTACTACCGTAAATGTATCGGTGCCACGACCATAAAAAACATAATAGAAGATGGGGTCATCCGCTTTGTCGATGCCAAAATAAGCATGTCCGCAACCAACGGGCAGCAATTTTTCCGGGAATCCATAAATCTCTGTCACCGTTATCCCAGCCTTTGAAAGCCACTCCTTTGTCACCACCCGACCAGGGAAGAGTTCTCCCTCCGCTTCAATCTCTTCATCCATTCGCGCATTTTCGCCCTGAGATTCGGGGACGGCAGAAGTGTCAACCGAAACAGCCATAGTATCTGCCGCGCTGCTGTTTCCAGGCTCATTCCCACCCTGTCCGCATCCCAACAAACATACGGCGACAATAAATAAAGATATCGTTTTCAGATACATGAGATTATGTTTTTATTGTTACGGGAGATAGCGTTTCCCCTCATCAACTCCTCCATCCACACACCAATGGAGGTCACATACGGCCAGCCTATTCCTCATGCTTCTCCGCCCATATCCTAGCGGCGGAAGCCACGATCTCCACGCACGGACGCTTCGCATAATAGGCGGCGTTGCGTTCGGCAGGCTGGGGAGACTCCTTCAGATTCTTGTCCAAGCCGAGGAGGTCACGGCACTTCAGGAAACCGTTAGCCTTCTTGAAATCCCCCGCCAACTCTTGGACGATACGGTAGTTCTCGCCCTTCGCATCCGCATTCTTGGGGTCGGTCGAACCATACTTCAGTCCGGCCAGAAGGAAGATGCCGCAAGCCGCACCACAAGTCTCGCGCATACGGCCAATACCGCCACCGAAAGAGGCGGACACTTTCAAAGCCTGCTCCTCCGTCAATCCATACAAATCGGCGAAAGCGGCCACCACAGACTGAGAACAATTGAAACCACTCTTAAAAAGCTCCTTCGCACGCGCGACTCTCTCTTCCTTATCCATATTCCTTTTATTTTAATAAAATCCAACATTAAGAACTAGGGCAAACCCCTTTCTGGCGCTTATCTCACCCGTCCATCAACACCCTAAAAAAACGCTTCGGAAATCGGTGAAAATCAATCATCAAGAAAAATTTCGACAAAATATTTTTTCATCGAAATACATCAAAAAGATACGTCCCAGCAAGGTTGTGGAAAAACTCCACACAGAGAAAAATACCGAGAGAAGACGAATTTGTAAGCATCTATCACTCAATACATTATAAAAAAAGGAGAAACCGTGTTTCTCCTCAACTGTGGACCCAACAGGGCTTGAACCTGTGACCCCCTGATTATGAGTCAGGTGCTACTAACCAACTGAGCTATGGGTCCTGCTTGCAATTAACCAAAAATTGTTACCTTTGCAAAACGAAGGCAAAAGTAGTATTTTGTCTCCAAAGTACAAAATATTCGAATAAAAAAAGAAGCAAGATGGAATTGATAGAGGAGACGGGATTAGCAAGTAAGGAAGGGCTTGCGCTCACAATCGGATTCTTTGACGGAGTCCACCATGGACATCTGTTTTTAGCAAAGCAATTGGCCAAAGTAGCGAAAAGCGAAGGGCTAAAGTCTGCGATTCTGACCTTCTGGCCACATCCAAGGATCATCCTCCACGAGGCCTATCAGCCGAAATTGCTGAACACCCATGAGGAGAAACTGGAATTGCTGAAGCAACTGCCTGTGGACTACTGCATCCAGATGGAATTCACCACGGAGGTCTCCAACCTCAGCGCCCACGACTTCATGGAGAAAGTGCTCAAGAACCGTCTCAACGTGAAGCACCTCCTCATCGGATACGACCATCGCTTCGGAAAGAACAGGGAAGAAGGTTTCGACGACTACTGCACATACGGGGAGGAACTCGGCATGAAGGTCACGAGAGCCGAACCTTACGAAGAGAACGACTTCACCATCAGCTCCTCCTTCATCCGCAACCTGCTTGGGGTAGGCGACATCGAGTTGGCCAACCGTTACCTCGGCTACAACTACAACATCTCTGGAACGGTCATCCACGGCAAGCAGAACGGCAGGAAGCTGGGCTTCCCGACCGCCAACATCGAGCCGGAGATCGAGAACAAATGCATCCCTTGCTTCGGCGTCTTCGCCGTGAAGGTCACCGTGAGGGGCGAGACACACAAGGGCGTGGCATGCATCGGCACCCGACCAACCTACGGGGGAGGTGAGGTATCCATCGAGGTAAACATATTCGACTTTGACGAAGACATCTACGGAGAGCGCATCAACATGCAGTTCCTCCACAAACTACGCGCACAAAACAAATTCTGCACGGAGGACGACCTGCGCGCCGCCATCGGTGAAGACAGAATAAAAGCGGAGCAAATGATGGCGAACGAATAACCCGACCATACAATAATCCGGGGGACGCTCCGTTCCCCACATAGAAGTATCATCAACAGAAAAGGAGATTATGGTCGTCACTTTCATCGTACCGCCCGCATTGGACGGGGAAATGCCCGCCGAGCGTACCGCCGGTTGCACACACCTCGTATACCCGATGCCCAACATATATGAACTAATCGTCGCGGCCGTATTGGAAAGAGACGGACACGACGTACGGCGCGAGGATTTCGTAATGGAAGAGAAGGGCGAAAAAGAGCTGTCCGACTTCCTGCGGAACGACCACAGCGATGTCTACTCCTTTTGGTGCGTGAACCTATCCCTAGAAACAGACCGGAAGTGTATCCAAATGATCAGGGAGAACCATCCCGACGCTTGGATCATCGCCATGGGTCCTGGCGTGACCTACTACACGGACAAACTGCTCGTGGACGATCATGTCATCATCGTCCGTGGCGAACCCGAGCTGACGACCTCCGAGGCGGTGCGGACCATCGAGCAAGGAGGCGACCTCTCGCAGGTGAATGGTCTCACATGGCTTCAAGACGGCAAGGTGACACACAACCCGACACGCGAGTTGTTGCGCGACCTGGACGAGCTGCCATTCCCAGCCCGCCATTTCATCGAACAATACACCTTCACCAACCCTAAGCTGAAAAAGCACCCCTACACGACGGTGCTCACCAGCCGCAACTGCCCCTTCCATTGCATCTACTGCGTGCCTAGCTCGCTGACCTTCGCAAGGGAGATAGAGAACAAGCGGGTGACGGGGAAGAAACCATTCATATCCTTCCGTTCCGTCGAGAACGTCATCGAGGAGATCGAGATGCTCGTCAGCCAAGGATACAAGGCCATCTGCTTCATCGACGACAACTTCATCACGACGGCCAAAAGGCTCCGCCCCATCTGCGAATGCCTGAAGAAACACCAGCTCAGTTGGGGGTGCCAGGCGCGCGTGGATGCTATCACGGAAGAAACAGCGCAGCTCCTTGCGGACGCTCAATGCCAATTCGTCGACCTCGGCGTGGAAAGCTTCAATGACGAGATCCTCCAATACATCAAGAAGGGGATCACCTCCCAACAGATTTACGAGGGCATTCAGCTCCTGAAAAAATACAATGTGCCAGTGAAACTGAACATCCTCATTGGCACGAGTCCGCTCGAGACGAAGAAGACCATCAAGGAGACGCTCAAAAAGGCAAAAGAACTGAAAGTCTCCCAAGTGATGTTCAACATCGTGGCGCCTTTCCCTGGCACCGAATTCTACGAACTGGCGAAACAAAACAATTGGATTAAGGGGGGAGAGTACGTCCCGACCGACGTGCAGCACAAGTCCATCATCAACTACCCCAACCTATCCAGCGAGGAGATGGAGAAGATGTTGTTCTGGAACAACGTGAAGTTCTTCATCCGTCCTTCCTTCATATTCAACCACATAAAGAAATTCAATTCTTGGTCGGACTTCCGCATCGCAGCCACCGCACTAAGAAGAAAATTGTTCCACAAATGACCAACAAATCACTCTCCGTCATACTCCTCACATGGAACTCGGAGAAGGATGTCGAGCCATGCATCTCCTCCATACTGGAAGCCACGAAGGAGATCCAGACCGAAATCATCGTGGTCGACAACGGTTCGCAGGACAACACCCTCCAACTACTCGACTCATTCAAGGGAAGCGTCACGCTTCACCCGTTGCCGGAGAACAAAGGGGTCGCACCCGCACGTAACATTGGGTTGAAACTATCCCACAATGATGTCGTCTGGATCTTGGACATTGACACAATCGTGAACAAAGAGGCGGCGGAAGGAATGTTCAACTACATCACGGAGCACGACGAATGCGGACTCTGCGCCTGCAAACTGACCGACGTGAACGGAATCCCCCAAGAGAGCTGCCGAAAACTCCCTTGGCCGAAATACAAACTGATGAACATCCTTGCGACGAGGAGTTCCCTCCCGAAAGGTTTATCCCAGTGGGTCAACGAAAAAAACGAGCAACAGTTCTATCACAAGGAATTGTCGATGGAATCGCCCTTTTCTGTGGAATACACCATCGGGGCGTGTCAGATGTTCAGAAGGGAAATCCTCGATGAAATCGGCTATTTGGACGAAAAGATATTCTATGGGCCGGAAGATGCGGACTTTTGCCAGAGAATTGTACGGGCAGGGAAAGAAATCGTTGTTCTGCCCCAATTCCGGATCATCCATCATTACAACAGGGCATCACAAAAGAAACTCTTCTCCGCGGCGACTTACAGACACGTCAAAGGTCTCATCCATTATTACGTCAAGCAGATAATATAATTCTAAAATTTCACCTTTTGAACAGAAAAGAGACAGAAAAGAGAAAGAGGCAAGGATTCCAAAACCCTAGGAAAAATGGGACTTCCAAAAGCTTTTTGGCCCATTGTATAGATGAAATTTTATATATGACGGAAAAATTGAATAATAATAATAAATGGATTTCAGTGGATTTTTTCTACAAGAATATTTGCACGGTCTGTGGAATTATTCTACATTTGCAACGTGTTAAGGGAATAGCCGACTTAGGAATAAGTATAATAGTTTTCAGAAATAAGCAAACATAAAATAGACTTCAATATTCAATCATATACACATCATATACATAAGATTATAAAAGTTAATAGTAGAGTTCCATTCGTCGTGAGATGAGTGGAATTTTTTTTGTGCCCTCTATTCGCCTGGTAGCCAGCAGGGGAAAGGGGGAAGAACCGACGGAGCATGGCAGCGACCATAGCCATAAATACGATAAGTTATTTTAATATGATAGAAATATGATAATTTTTTCACCAACAGAAAATTTTCTTTCGATATTTATTTGCGATTGACTCAAAATATGGTATCTTTGCTCTCACTGATAGATATTTAAATAACTTTAAGAAAAACCACGAAACGAATGCGACACGTTGTGAAACGAGTCGCATTCATTTTTTTATCTCCACCCCCAAACAAGTGTACTATCTCAGCGAGAAGGCGGCCACACGCAAATTCCGCACACGAAGGAAAGAGGCATCCGCAGGCACAAACGGCACAAGGCACAAGGCAGAGAAAAAGATTTCAAGCACCACGAACAAAATATATCGAAAATATATACTATATTCGTAGTCCCAATTTGGGAAGTAGGGAAAACTATATTCGAAACTGAAAATGACAAACATATCAGCGGTCATCATCACTCGGAACGAAGAGAAAAAAATCGAGCGTTGCATACGTTCGATAGGGGTGATTGCCGACGAAACAATAGTAGTGGACTCCTTCTCCACCGACAGGACGGAGGAGATATGCAGGGGATTGGGTTGCAAGTTCGTGCAGCACGAATTCTCCGGCTATGGTCCGCAGAAACGTTTCGCCGTCAGTCTCGCCAGCCACGACTGGATCCTCAGTCTCGACGCGGACGAGGAGCTGTCGCCCGAGCTCGCCGAAGCGATTCTTGCGCTGAAGCAGGAAGGACTCGGGGAAGCCACCACCGCCTACGCCCTGAAGAGGAGGAACTATTACTGTGAGAAACTAATACGTTTTTACGAGGGAGGCTACGAGAGCAAAGTACGCCTATTCAACCGCACCCGCGCCAACTGGAGCGAGAAATTGGTGCACGAAGAAATTGACTGCCAATCGATTACACGCATCATACGCATCAATGGGGATTTGAAGCACCATACCTACGACAGTGTGGAGCAACATGTCAGGAAAACGGAGGAGTACGGCAAATTGGGCGCCTTGGAGGTGAAGATGAGCGGCAAACGCTATAGCAAACCCGTCATCATACTCAAAGCCATCTACCGATTCTTCATCAACTACATCATCAAGTTGGGATTCCTGGATGGTTACTACGGCTTCAAACTGTGCCAAATGGGCGCATGGTATGTATACCTAAAATACATGGGAGGAAGAGAGAAATGAAGCTTGTCCTCCGCGACAAATATTCGCATCTGCGGGCCTTCATCGAAAGTCTACCCGACATCTTCGACAAGGAGGGCGAATCGATATTCCTGGCAAGGAACGAAATCAGGCTATACGACGAAGGGGGATTCACCCTCAATGTGAAATCATACAAGGTGCCGATTCTCATCAACCGCATCGCCTACACCTTCTTCAGACCTTCCAAGGCCTCCCGCGCCTACGAGCATGCGCTCACGCTCCTGTCGAAGGGGTTCCAGACGCCGGATCCCGTCGCCTACATCGAGACGAAAAAGAGCGGTCTGCTCCACAGAAGCTTCTTCATCAGCCTGCACACCCCTATGGACGGTCACATGAGGCTCTTCAACGACGAGGACAAGGATAATGTGGGGAAGGAGGATCTGATCAAGGCCTTCGCGGAATTCACCGCCCGACTTCACGAAGCGGACATCCTGCATTGCGACTATTCTCCAGGGAACATATTGCGCGAAAAAGTCGATGAAATGGGGAAAATATCTTATAATTTCTCCCTCGTGGACATCAACCGGATGCAGTTCCGCCCGGTCAGCGTCGAGATGGGCTGCAAGAACTTCAGAAGGATGCGCGGCAACGACGAGTTCTTCCGCCTATGCGCCACCTACTACGCAAAGGAACGCAACGCAGACGTGGAGCAGTGCGTCCAATCTTTCCTCGATTGGAAATACAAGGATAGAGCGAAAAGGAAGAGGAAGGAAAGGTTCAAAGAGGCTACAAGGAAAATCTTCAAATAAACAACATCACCCACTCTGTGAAGTTCATCCACACATCGGATTGGCACATCGGGCAGGATTTCTACCGATATGACCGTGAGGAAGAGCACCGCAGCTTCTTCCACCAACTATGTGCCATCGTGGAAAGGGAACAGCCCGACGCAATGCTGGTCAGCGGAGACATCTACCACACCGCAGTCCCTTCCGCCGCGGCACAGAAGCTATACACCGACAGCATGGTGGCCATCCACGAGGCATGTCCCAGCATGTCCATCATCGTCACCGCCGGCAACCATGACAGCTACTCCCGATTGGAATCCGCACACGAGCTATGGCGCTTGGCGAACGTGAAGGTAATCGGCTATGCAGAAAGGGGAGAAAACAACGAATCCATCGAAAAAAAACACATCATACCCATCCAAGGGAAGGACGGGGAAACCATCGCCTACGTCATCGCCATCCCCCACATCAGGGAAAGCCAGATGGGACTGTTCAACACCACACAGGAAATCGTCCGCGAAAAGAACAAAGATGAAGTGCCCGTCATCATGATGGGGCACCTCACACTCTGCGGGGCGGACCTGCGGGGACACGACGAGCAATCGGTAGGTGGCATGGATTACGTGGAGATCAACACGTTGGGGGATTACTACGATTACTTCGCCTTGGGGCATATCCACCACCCGCAATTCATCAAAGGGAATGAGAAGGCAAGATACAGCGGCAGCCCGATCCAAGTCAACTTCGACGAGATGTACCCGCACTCAGTCTCCTTGGTGGAGATCAACCGACACGGAGAAAAGGCTTCCGTCAAGGAGGTCACCATTCATAACGACCATCGATTTTTAACGATTCCACCGAAACCTTTGCCTTTCGAGGAGGCGATAAAGGAGTTCATGGTCACCCCGATTGACCCATCCTCCTACGTATGCCTCAACGTGGAAGTGGAAGACTATGTGCCTTCCGATGCGGAGGCGAGGATCGAGCATCTCCTCAAGGAAAAAGATTGCAGATTCTGCAAAATAAAGACGACGAGGAGAGCGAAAAAACATGAGGAAGAGATCATCACCATAGACTCCAGCGAAATCAAGAGCATGGAACCCGCCGAACTCGCCAGCATCTACTACAAAGAGACGCAAGGGAAGGAGTTGGACGAGGAGATGGTCCGAATGATCCGGGAAATCACGGAGGAGCTTCACAGAAAGGAGAGGGAGATGGCATGAAATACTTATCCCTACATATAAAAAACATCGCATCCATCGAAAAAGTGGACCTGCATTTCGACAAGGAGCCCTTCAGCGGGAACCCCATATTCCTCATCTGCGGAGAGACCGGCTCCGGCAAGAGCACAATCCTGGACGCCATCTGCCTCGCCCTCTACGCCAACACCCCAAGGATCAACAACAGCGCGAACATCAGCAAACAAAGCGAAGACGAGGTGGGCTTCAGGGATGTCAAGCAATTGATGCGGCAGGGCGAAGATGAGGCATCAGCCGAACTACGGTTCATCGGGAACGACGGCGAAACATACATCGCCCAATGGTCGGCTAGGCGTAAGAGGACCGGCAAGATAGAGGACAGCCGTTCCCTGGAATGTCCGATGAAAGGGCTATTTTTAAACAAGAAAAAGGAGATCGAGACCGAAATCGAACGATGTGTGGGGATGAAGTACGAGCAGTTCTGCCGCACCTCCCTGCTGGCCCAAGGCGAATTCACCAAGTTCCTCTCCAGCAATGAGAAGGAGAAATCCGACATACTGGAGAAACTGACGGGCACGGAGATATATTCCCAAATAGGCATCACCATCTTCGAGAAAGCGAAAGAGGCCAAAAAAGCCTGTGAGGATGAGGCAAAGAAGATAGAGGGATACGAAATCCTGACCGAAGAGGAGACGAACCTCAAGAAAGAGGAGCTACACCACCTGAACGAACGGCAGGAGAAGGTCAAGGCGGCCCAAAAACAGACGGAGAAAACACGGAACTGGCTGATGGAGCAACATCGTTTACAGCAAGAGCTCACCGTCACCTCGCAGAAACTGGCAAGCCTAAAAGAGGAGTGCGCCAGCCCCGAATTCATCCGACGCATGAAGAACATCTCCGAATGGGAATCCACCATCGAGGTACGCAACGAGATGCAGCAACTGGGAAGGCGGGAGGAAGAGTTCCGAGCCCTTGCGGAAAAGGAACGCACCCTCCGGGAAACATTCCGGCTCGTCTGCGGAGGAATCACATGGGTGAAGGAGCAGCTCCACGAGAAGAGGGCAAACCTGCACGAGACAACAAGAGAGTTGGAGCGAAGGAAAGAGGCGTCCGAGATGTACGAGGCATACCCCTCCATCCAAGAGAACCTGAACGGATACCTGAGTGCTCGCAAGGAAGCGACGGCCTGCCTCGCGGAAGCGAAAAGGATCGAGTCAGACGAACTGCCCAACATACAGAAAACCATCGATGAAATCGTCAAAAAGAGGAGTGAATACGAAGAGAAAGGGAAGGAAATACAACACGAAATAGAAACACGGATGAAGGAGGTGAAGGAGAAAGACCTCAACCGCCTGAACGTAGAGATGCAGACGCTGCAACAGTTGGAAAACGACTGCACCCAACAACAAAGGGAGAGAGAGCAGCTACGCACCCTACAGGCAAAGATCGCGGAGCTAAACAAGAAAGCTGACCAACTGACCCGACAACTACCCCTTGAGAAAGAAGCATACCAAAAGCAGGTAGAAGACGAGCAAAAGCACGAGAAGAGCCTGCGGACACTACGATTGGCCGTGGGGGATGCCATCAAGGAGGTGCGCAACTCCCTAAGCATCGGGGATGAATGCCCGATTTGCGGAAAAAAGATCGATTCCATCGTAAAAGAGAGTCATCTGGAGGCCGCCATCGCACCCTATGAAAAAGAGTTGGAGGAGATCCGACAGGCGAGGGAGAAAGCGCTTCGCCGATTGACCGGAAACGAGAAAGCACTGGAACAGGCCTCCAAAGAGGAAAAGGAACTCACGGAAGAGTCCCAAAAATGCGCCGCCACCATCCAGCAAAGAGACGAGATGATCCAACGCATGTGCGAAAAATTATCGCTCAACCCAAAAGAGGGGAAAATCATCGATTCCATCGTCAAAAAAAGGATCCAAAAAGAAGAGGAACGGAAGAGCGTCCTCGCAATACAGGAGACAATCGCCCAACTGCAAAAAGAAAAGGACAACCTCGTCCGAGACCTCAACCAAGCCAAGGAGCTGGCTGCGGAAACCGAGAAGAAGGCAAGCGCCGCCAAGGAGAGAATCGCACAATACAGAAGCGCCGCTCAAACACATGAGGGAAACGCCCAAAAGAGACACCAAGCCGCCGCATCAAAGATCAAAAGAAGCGGTTGGGAAGAAGATATCACCACCTTCCTGCGAACCTTGGAACAGGAGGTGAGGGAATACCAGGAACTACTCCAAAGGAAGGAAAAGGGAGAGAAGGAGGTCAGCCAATGGGAGGCATCGCTCGAAACCATCGAAGGGGAACAAAACTGGATCCAACAAGAATTCCCCGAATGGGAAAGCGAAGGGAAATCCATCCAAACCGACCAACTCACCCAACGCACCTCACAGTTGGCGAAAGAGTGCTCCTCGCTAAAGAGCGGCCTGCGGAACAACCAGGAGGAGAGAGAGAAGTTGGCACAAAAAATCAGCGATTTCATCAAAGAAAACAGCCATTTCACCCTCGACCGGTTGACGGAGCTCCAACGCCTCTCCAAGGAGGAAAACGAAGCGACGAAAAAGCAGATGGAGGAGCAAAAAAGCCAAATAGACAGGGCAGAAGGCGCACTCAAGAGCCTCAACCAAAGAATAGAGGAGACAAAAGCGGAGAAACCCGAAGGAATAACGTCCGAGACCACCCTCGAAACCCTCCAAACGGAGATGGAGCAAATCGAAGCGGAAACGAAGGAAATCATCGAATCCACCGCAAAAATAGAGCTTGAATTCAAGCGGAGCGAAGAGAACATCCGGAAGGTGGCGGAGGTCAGGAAGAACGTCGAAAAACTGCGGGAGGAGTGGAGCAAATGGGACATCCTCAACCAACACTTCGGGAGCAGCGACGGAAAGTCCTTCCGCCTCATCGCGCAAAGCTACGTGCTCCGCCAACTGCTGCACAACGCCAACGCCTTCCTAAAAAGACTGAACGACCGATATGAGCTGAGCTGCAACAGCCGGAGCCTCGGCATCTGGGTGCGCGACCTCTACATGGGCGGCAACGTGCGCCCATGCAACACCCTATCCGGAGGCGAGAGCTTCATCATCTCCCTCGCCCTTGCCCTAGGCCTCTCCACGCTCAACCGAAGCAGATTGACCACAGACATCGTCTTCATCGACGAGGGATTCGGCACCCTCAGCGCAGACTATCTGGACGCCGTGATGAACATGCTGGAGAAACTCCACAACCTCGGCGGCAAGAAGGTCGGCATCATCTCGCACGTGGAGATCCTGAAGGAGCGCATACCGACCCAAATACGCATCAGCAAGAAGGGCCTGAACGGATGCAGCGAGGTGAAAGTATGCTAAGTCCCCCAAATCCGAGAAATGTTTTTACTATATTTGCGACGTAAACCCAAAATGATCACCGAATTAGCCATGATTATGGGACTAAAAAAAAGAATTACACTTTTCTGGGCACTGCTTGTGTCAGGACTTTCTTTATGCCTGTCCACCTCATGCGTAGAGGAAGAGTATACTGACGGCTACACGGACGATTATCAACTGATAGGTAGCACATGGATGCTATCACCCACCTCCTATGTGATTGCGGATGGCATCAAAATGACACACGAAGCGTATATACGGTCCAATATAGACAGTACGATCATCTCAGTCCTGGATGGAATCGTGGAATTTCACGTGGACAGCACTTTCTCTTCCAGCAAGACATTCGGCACCTACTTCTCCTCGAACAGAAAGCTCACCCTACACTGTAACTACGGAGGAAAGATTTTCACCTTCGAGAAAGGAGCGGACGTGGCCGAATTGTTGAATCCGCCACCCTATGAGAATGAAGAAAAAGGGCTGGACGAGCAGTCGGACAGCATCCCTCCGTCATACACCATCAATAGTCTCGCATTCCGCTTCATTGATGGTCAATTGTTCCTGAACCTGATAGCTACGCTAGAGGTGGACATGAACCTGTGGGTGATAGAAGCCTACAGAAACGAGTTGCTGAGAGAAGGCATGGACGAAGACGAAGTAAACAAACACATAGCCAGTTGGCGTCGAATAACCGTTCGAACCATTGAATCGCACAACATCTACGACAAAGTCCACTACTAGCGGAATATGCCTCACAAAGAAACAAAAATCCACCATTTCACCGAGGAATGGAGGCGCAACGAACATGCCTCTCCCATAATAAAACAGACAGCATCCGTCAAAGCCACAAAAATGAGGCCTCGACAGGTGATTGAATGAATTTACGTTAATTCGTTCAATGCAAATGAATGAATTTACGTTAATTCGTTCAGTTAGACTGAATGATTTTACGTTAATTCGTTCAATTAGACTGAAGGAATTTACATTTTTGTTGGATAATACGCTTATTATCTTTATATTTGCAGGTAAATCGTAACAACGGGGAAAGTATGGCAATAGAAAGAACACTAAAACATCAAATAGCAGCAAGGATCAAGCCACAAAAAGTGATGCTAATATTTGGGGCTCGGCGTGTTGGAAAGACGCTGCTGCTACGCGAGATCCTTGACGAGTTCAAGGGGAAGAAACTTCTATTGAATGGAGAAAGCGCCGACACGGCACGTATGATCGCGGACAAATCCATAAGCAACTACAAACGTTTGTTTGCGGGAATAGACTTGTTGGCAATCGACGAGGCACAACATATCCCCGACATTGGGATGAAACTAAAATTAATGGTTGATGAAATACCAGGCTTGGCGATAATCGCGACGGGTTCCTCCTCATTTGATCTTCAGAATCAAGCGGGAGAACCATTAGTTGGACGATGCACACGTTTTTTCCTGACCCCGTTTTCTTTCAAAGAGTTGAGCGACCATCATTCCGTATTTGAGACCGTATCGAACATAGACAGACACTTAATATACGGATGTTATCCGGAACTAATCAGCATAGAGTCGTCAGAAGAGCAAGCTCGTTATCTTACGGAGATTGTGGACTCCTATCTATTACGGGACATTCTCGCCGTCGACGGAATAAAGAATGCGCAGAAGATGCACGATCTGTTGCGATTGATAGCGTATCAAGTCGGCAGTGAAGTATCCATTGACGAGCTGGGCAAGCAGTTGGGCATTAGCCGCAATACAACTGAGCGTTATCTCGATCTGTTGCAGAAAGTGTTCGTGTTGTACCGTTTGGGAGGATATTCCAATAATCTACGCAAGGAGGTCACCAAATCATCCAAATGGTATTTCCAAGACAACGGCATCCGCAACGCCGTGTTGAATGATTTTCGTCCATTCGCCGACAGATCGAGCGAAGAGAGAGGCGCATTGTGGGAAAATTTCATCATCAGTGAACGATTGAAGATGAAACACAACAACTTAGCGAGCACCAACATGTTTTTCTGGCGAACATACGACCAGCAAGAGATAGACCTGATAGAAGAGAACAACAATAACCTTACCGCATTCGAAATGAAAGCCGGGAAGAAGAACCCTAAGGCTCCCAAAGCGTTTGCGGACGCATATCCCAATGCGAAATTCAACGTGGTGAACAAGGAGAATTTTTGGGAGTATTTGGGGGTATGAACGCGAATGATTGAACGGCGCATGGCGGGTGTTATATGATCATTTAATCATCAGCCTTCCCCGCGTATATGTTCATGAGTTCAGCGACAATTGCCTTAGTGCGACACTCTTGGGTGTTCCCCTTTGCAAGTTCGATAAAATTAATGAAATCGGACTCTTTCGTGACCACACAACATGCGATAAGCATCCCATCCTCGGAAATGGCATGGAACTGACGGAACGGGCCACAGTATTCCGACCATGTACCGTCATTGTAATTATTCACTCGGTCTGTTATTTTGCCGTCTTCAATCACACAATAAAGCTTGTATATGTATGTTTGGGCGTTCTCTTTGATATTCGTGGTTTTACAAGGCTTGAGAGCCGCCTCGTTTTTCATCTTTGAGGATCTCAACTTGCCATCCGCAAAGCTATACGCAAAGTAGATGTTTTTCTTGTTGCGATCGAACTGACCGTTCCATCCTCTGCTAAGTCTGAGAGAGATACCATCGGGGAAAAATGTTCCGCATTTCCCCAAAGTGATATGGTTTATTATCTGTCCTTCCTCCGGGATGTCCAGCACATCGGCAAATTCCTTATGCGTCTCGTCGTCAAGATCTTGCTCGGGCACAAATCTCTGCGCATTGTCGAGGTCGATCATCAGCTCCTCATCCTTCAACACGCCCTTAAATAATACATCCATATCCGAAGGTTTTTCTAGGGCTATGTCCCATTTAAGCAACGGTTCTTCCGAACATTGACCGGACGGCAGGTTCCGCAAATGGTCAATGAGGGCGTAGCCGGCAAACTCAACATCCATGTCCATCGGATATTTCTCCGAGGGGCATATCTCTTTCCACTTACCTTCAAAACTTATCCATGCCACTCTACACTGTTCCACATCGATGAACATCTTACACGAGCATTCTTCTCCCGAGTACGCTCCCTGTATGTATGAATTCTTCTTCCACCCCAAAGTCGCTCCGCACATCAGTTTGAACGATGCTGGATCCTTACCGGTATCCATAGGTTTGTCAAGGAAGAAATGAAGTATTCTTTCGTGAGAAAAATAGCAACGTGAATAGGCATCAAAGTTGACGGCAACCGTATTATGGTCTGTCAGGTACAGAAAAAACTTTGTGAATTCGCAGAATGCTTTCTCCGACTGGTTTTTAGCGATTCCATAACCCGACGGGCAAACGTATCTTGAGTCTTTGTCGCTCCATACGCAGAAGCGTTTGTCGAAAGCAGTCAGATATTCCAGATTCAGATGGCTCCGCATCAGGAGGGCAGGCAGCGTAAGCTCACAATCGAAGGCGGCCAAATCCTCTTTATCGCTAAGCTCCTCCAATATTTCCAAAAATCTGTACGGTATGCCAAAAATATTGTTTTTTATACGCCAGTCGCAGAACACATCCACTTTGCGCTTTAGTCCCGTTTTCGAATGGACGATAACCGGGAAAGTCGGGGTGTCGTTGTCCTTCTCAATGCTATTGGGGACATCCATCGGGAGCGAACCGACCATGTATAGTTGGCAATAATTTGTGCGTCTTGCAAATGGCTGTATATGCGAAAGCCGTGCCGCAATCCCATCGAACATCTCCTTGTTGTAATAGCAATCGCCCGATATAACAATCACATTACAGCCTTTGATCTTCCACATCGCCGAGAGGAACTGGTCTGCCGTGCCCTTTTGGTCAGGGGATACACTTACGACACTCACGGGGATTTTGTGCTTTTTATTGACGCGAGCCAAATTTACCTTCTTTTCATCGCGATGAACGACGACAACCGCCTCTCTGCAACCAGCTTCCGCGGCGAACATAATCGAATAATCCATCAGCAACGACTTCTCGGAACCGATCGGATACCATGCTCTTTCCCGGCAGTGGGAGGTCAGTATCAACAGAACGGTGTCTATATATGCGGAGGGCGTTTCTTCGGATTCCTTTCTATTGGGACATGCTATCGGTTTGAACATCTTTTATTCACAGAATTCTTTCTATCATTGTACATGGAGTTATTTCAATATTGCAAACATAGTGATTTTACAAGATAATCTAAAGTACAACTTTAGTTTATCATACTTTTTCATCTGTCTGCCCCTCCACTTGTTCGGAGCAGCAAACTAACCTTCTATAAACCTTAACATTTCGCTCTTTTTTTACTATATTTGCGGAAAAAAAGAATAAAAACGACATACTATGTTAGATAACGAAAACCGCTTATACATAGCGCATTCGGACCATCCGCTCTACATCGAGCCTAAGATGGCGAACAGACACGGCCTCATCGCAGGCGCGACCGGAACAGGAAAGACAGTTTCCCTCCAAGTATTGGCAGAATCATTCAGTGATTTGGGTGTCCCATGCTTCATGGCCGACATGAAGGGCGACCTCTCGGGCGTCTACAAAGAGGGTACCCTGACCAAATTCATCGAGAAGAGACAAAACGAGTTCGGCGTCACGTTCGACTTCCAACCTTACCCTGTCCAGTTCTTCGACGTCTACGGGGAACAAGGTGTTCCGATGCGTGTGACCATCAAGAACTTCGGCGTACTGCTATTCTCCCGCATCATGTCGCTCACCGACACGCAGGAGGGCGTGCTGGCCGCTGTCTTCCGCATCTGCGAGGATAGGAACATGCCACTGGACGACCTGAAGGACCTCCGCGCCGCGCTCAACTACATAGGGCAGAACGCCAAGGAGTTCCAAACGGAATACGGTAACATCTCGTCCATATCCGTAGGCGCCATCCAACGAAACCTGTTGGCGCTGGAGGAGCAAGGCGGTGACCTCTTCTTCGGCCTTCCTGAATTCAAGATCGAGGATTTCTTCGTCACGGAAAGAATGCACGACACCAAGAAGGGTATGCTCAACATCCTCGCGGCGGATAAGCTCTACCACAACCCAAGGCTCTACTCCGCCTTCCTGATGTGGCTCCTGACCTCCATCTACAACGAGTTGCCTGAAGTGGGAGACCTGGACAAGCCTAAGTTCATCTTCTTCTTCGACGAGGCGCACCTGCTGTTCGACGACGCCTCCAAGGCATTGCTGACGCAGATAGAGAAGATCGTCCGACTGATCCGTTCCAAGGGAGTCGGCGTCTACTTCATCACCCAAAACCCGATGGATATTCCGGAAAACATTTTGGGTCAATTAGGTAACAAGATACAACACGCCCTCCGCGCCTTCACGCCTAAGGACCAAAAGGCGGTCAAGGCCGTGGCGCAATCTTTCCGCACCAACGAATCCTTCGACACGGAGAAGGCGTTGCTTGAGTTGGAGACGGGAGAGGCCCTGATCTCCTTCCTCGACGAGAAAGGTGCCCCTAACGTGGTGGAAAGAGCGAAGATGCTCTGCCCGCAGGGCCAAATCGGTCCGATCACCGAGGAGGAGAGGAAGAAGGCCATCAAGGAATCCGGTCTCGAGAAATCGTACCGCGAGACGGAAGACCGCCGCTCCGCCTATGAGATACTGATCGACGACGCGAAGAAACAGGAAGAGCAGAAATCCAAAGAGATAGCCGCCAAAGAGGAAGAGAGCAAGAAGAAGCAGAAGGAGAAGGAGGATGCGAAAGCTCAAAAAGCCTCTAAGAAGAGAAACAAGGCTATCTGGAAATGGATCAGCACGAACATATTGAAACCACTAGGGAAAGCCCTGGTCAAGAACATAGTAAAAGGACGTTAACACAACCATTCGATATGGGAGGAAAATAATATGCGGAAAGTCATTTTAAACCTTATCCTATCCGTTACGCTTTGCATGTCCGCCATGGCGCAGGAGAACAAAGCCATCGAGGAGTTCGTCAACTCCGACAACCTCATACAGGCGGGCATAGGTTTTTTGGTGAAAGATATCACCAACGGTCGGGTCGTGGCGAGCTACCAGGAGATGACGGACAGGAACCCTGCCTCCGTCACCAAGATCATCACGACGGCCGCCGCCATGGAGATGCTTTCCGACACCTTCCGGTTCAAGACGAACATCGAATACTGCGGCACGATCATCGATTCGACGCTTCACGGCGACCTCTACATCCGTGGAGGAGGCGACCCCACGTTAGGCTCCGCCTATGCGCCGAGCGCAGGCGATTTCTACGCCGAGGCACTGCTTGCCCTGCAAGAGAAGGGCATCAAACGGATCACGGGACATGTGGTGGGCGACGCCTCCGTCTTCAGGGAGGACGGCGCACCGTTCCATTGGCTGGTGGAGGACATCGGATCCTCCTACTCGCCGACCCCCTCCGGCCTCAACATCCATGACAACCTGCTGGGCATCGTGCTGTCGTCCGACTCCTGCGGAATCTCCTACACGAGTTGCACGCCCTCTACGGGACTTTTACAGCCCAAGATAGAGATGACCCAGACCGGGAAGGAAAAAGCGTGGAGAATGACGAAAACGGACTTCTCCTGGGCTCCCACGTTCAGGGGCAACCTGCCGGTCAACACGAAACAATTCCTCAAGACGGAGATGCCAGAGCCTGCCCTCTTCTTGGCCGACTCCCTCCGCAACCTGCTGATCAGCGCGGGCATCACGGTCGATTCTCTCGCCACCACGGTCAGATGGTACAAGCGGGACTCGATCCGCGACACGCTTTTCGTGCATAAGTCCGCCACGCTGAAGGAGATCGAGCGGGTCACCAACCACAAGAGCAACAACCTCTATGCGGAGAGCATCTTCCTCATCCTATCCAAGCAGAAGGACAGCCTCGCGCCCTGCGTGGGATGGAGGTCCGCCAGTGTGATATCCAAGTATTGGTCGGGGCTGGGCATCGAGACGAAGCGGGTCTTCCAAGTGGATGGATCGGGGCTCTCGATGAAGAACGCCCTCTCACCGAAGTTCATGGTAGACGTGCTCTCCTACATGCATAATCAGAGCACCTATTCGAAATCCTTCCTCCAGACACTACCCACAGCCGGCAGGAACGGCACCGTGGCGGGTTTCATGAAGGGTACCGCCCTGGAAGGCAAGGCGTTCGTCAAGAGCGGTAGCATGGAGCGCGTGCAGAACTACGCCGGCTACATCAACGCCAACAACAAATGGTACGCCTTCAGCATCATGGTCTCCAACTTCACCGGACAGCGGAAACCGATGGTGCAACAAATCGTCAAGATGATCAATGCGGTGATCGCGGCGGATAAGGGGAAATAGGAGATACTATCTGCTATAAACATGTAATTCACGCATTGAGGTTATATATTGATATACTTTATCCTCTGTCACTATAGGGGAATCTCCCATTCTCGCATATTTTGAAGTCTTTATTTTCAATTCTTCAACCAAACACATAGTTCCCAAATCTATAGAAGCAATAGTTGGGACAGGACGATTATAGTTAAAATACAACATGTTTCCATATATTGTGGAACGACTTGAATCTATATCTATGTCAGAATCTTCTATTCCCTTTATATCAATAACCATTCGCTCTCCATTCTTCAGGGCAATACACTCCATAACGATTTCTGCCTTATCATTCCATATAGTAGATAGACCATATAACATTCCTTTTGGTCCCAACTTATATGAAGAACCACATTGTATATCATTTCCATAAATGCCCCAAATTTTCTCCCCTGTTTTTATATTGAAACACTCAACAGAATATTTTTCGAGTTCGTTTGTATAGCAACATATAATCACAAAATCTTCGTCTTCTATTGTACCATTCAAGTCAATGCTAACATCCTGTCTTTCAACATTATATTTCCAAAGCAAATTACCATCCCTAGAATAAAACAAAATGCTTTTATTGTCTGATTTAGGAAGTAGTAATATGGAATTCCGCTTATTGTATCTAAGGTTATAAAAGAAAGCATCTGAATCAACACTGAACAGATATTCTTGGCCATTCTCTATAAAAGAAAAATACTCTTTTTTTTCATCGCATTTATACACTGAAGAATAATAAGAGTCTGGGCTGAAAAAGACAAAGTCTTCATATCGGCACTCCTCAGCTAGAAATTTGCCGTCGGAATATAGATAGTGTTTTTTATTCGTTCCCTCTCCATACACACCTTTAGTTAAGACATCATTATGACAAAAATAATCCTCATTGGACATTACATCCATCTCCCTATTGCCAATTAAAATCCTATCATTTAAAGCAATAAACTCCTCCCCTCTATATAGTCCAAAACTTCGGACATCTTGTATTTTTTCTATTATCTTCATATACTACTCTATATTGTGTTCGAACCCATAGTTTCAAATTTAGCACATTTTTTGAAGATGATGGAGTGTGGCGTTGATTTATACATTCCAAAATCCATCCCCCACTATTCTTTTTTATACTTTACAAATCTATATTTCGTCATCACAACTTTATATGCAATTGAAATGACAAATCCCACTACTACACTCCAACGATCATAATGACCTTGGAAAACACCAGTAATAGGCAATATGTCAATGTATAGAACGCACAGGATTGAGACAACAAAAAAATGCGAAGAGATTTTCTTTACCCGTTTTAAATAGAATAAAATGAACGATAGAATAACTTCTATAATGACAAAGGAATACTGTATGGCAAAATACACAATAGGATAGAATATCCATTCATTAATCTTAATGTCGCCGGAGGATGACAAATGAAACATTGAGAACAATAAAATTAAATAGACGACAAAAGAATCCTTAAGAATATCTTTTATTACTTTTTTTGTAACGCCTCCATTTTTTAGACTCATTAGTATTAACCTGCGAAGTATTTATTCTATCTGTTTTAAGCGATAAAGATTCCTTTATATTAAATTAAAAATGAACTACTTGAATAGTTCGTTCAACCTCTTATTTTCCTTCTCTATCTTATCCAATTCCTCAAATAAGATTCTTTGCAATTCATTCGATTCAGATACGGATTCAAAGCTAAACAAAGTCGTCTCAGTCCGACTCTCTATTATATTGTATTCGTTTATTCTTTGCGATTCGACTTCCTTATTCCGTATGAAATAAAGCCGTTTCTTATCCACCGTAAACAATACAGAAGGAACAAGGTTGTATTCTAACGTAAAATAATCAGCATCATAGAATCTATAGACAATCTTCACTGACGGGAACTTGTTCACAAGCGACATCTCCTTCGATAAATCAGTGACATTATTTTGTTGTGCCACTACTATCCATTCCTTATACTTGTTATTCGCTTCCTTGAAAGCCTTCCGGAATTGCGGAATTTTGTCTTTTTCAACGAGAATATAGATAGCAAATGCGCTTTCGCCGATTATGCTTATCAGCATATCGTTATTATCTCCAATTATGACTTGTCTGCTTAATTCGCACATCTTAAAGTCAAACTTCTTCACTGCAGATACTTCAATAACGCAAAGAATCATCGAAAAAACTACCATTAATCGTTTCATATATATAATTCGTTTAAGTTGAACATTCCTTCGGGCGTTTCGAGTTTTTAAGCGACACAATTCTCCCTTATATCAAACACTTACAATTACCCCCCGCATTATCCCATTCCCTACCTCACTACACATAACACGATCCAAGTTGCCATTATCTGGAAGAAATGGAACAACTGATCCGCCAATAAACTCACATCCAACTTATTCGCTTTCCTATTGTCCATGACCGCATGAAGAACTCCATTGATCAGAAAGGCGATTAACAGCATCGTTCCGGGAACATCCGGGGCAAAGAATATCAAGGGGAGCAGGATCCATCCCGACCATGAGAAACTATGCACAACTAAACCCACATAGTAATCACGTTTATACAACTCATTGTCCGTTTGAGACATCCACCACGATTTCTGCTTGAGCTTACTTAAACATGCGAGCTGTAACACAAAGTCATCTAGCACATGACAGATAAACATTAATATCAAAAGCCTAAATTCATCCATGATTCTCTAAATTTAATGGGTTCTTATCATCTATTATCGTCTATGTAATCTCCCAAGAATGTAATATCCTCCTTTTTCACATTACATTGAATGGTTCCTTTATTTTTGGTCCAAACTTCCACTTGACACGTGGCGCCATCGGTTTTCAACACTCTCAAAATATCTTTCTTGCCAATTTGGAAATTCTCTCCGTCCTTTTCCCCATTTATAGACTCTTTTACTGGAAGAGCAAGTTCAAACTTTAAATATTTAAGGACATAATTTTTGAGATTCTTAATTGACACGTCACGTAGCAAGGACAAAAAATCAAAGCTAAAGTTCGTCATCCTAATATATTCATGTTTGTAGATATACATGCTCTCCTCATCGCATGATATGGGCCATGCCGTATGACTACCAGAACCGATTCGACCATTGGTGCCAAAAGCATCCCAATCATCTGGTCGGTCAGTAACAAAGACACCCACCTTGGAATTTCTATCTTCTATTTCCTCGATTTTAGAATCCTGATTAAGAGGTCTTGAATCATATTCGCTTTCCAACAGATGCTTCTTCACCAATACGATATGCTCTTCGCTTGCCGATTGGAGTCCATCCGATCTATATAAATCAAGCTTATTGTAGCCATCTATTATAATATAAATCGTTTCGCTTTCATCAAAAGACAATTGGCACCAATTGCCTTGAATACAATCGAAGCCGTCCGAATATATGCGCATTGTCATTACAGACATTATAAGTAACAAAAATATCTTCTTCATGGGGTTAACTTTAATAGATTATATGGTTCCATCGGATTCCCCGATCTTGTATTCCTCACTGTTTTGAAACTCTTCTTCTATCACTTTGAAATTTTTAGCGTGTTCGTCTATAATATGGAATGATTCAATGATTCCATCTTTGGTGCAATTACTTCCTGAAAAACATATTTTAATGTAAACATTGTTCGCCAGTTTTACCATTTGATCTAAATCCTCATTTGTTCGAATTGACACAATCTCTCCTGACAGGTTATAGTCAACCCACTCCTTCGGAAACGTCAAATTCTCTTTAATCTCGAATTTACGTACTCTATATAGCAAGACTTTATCTCTTTGAGATAAAAGAAACGCAATCTCTATAAAGATTTCATTGAAATAGCGATATTTAATTCCGTCGAAATGCACCTTCATTTAATGATATGAATACTCGTGTTCTTAGGTGATACGAGTCCTTTTATGTTAAAACTATAATCATATACATTATTTGATTCCCTCTCCCCTGTCATTCAAGAAATACCATCTGTCATTGTACTTTACCCGCAATAACTCATCTGAGAAGGAGGATATCTCTTTGAATTCTTTTTCCACGCCCGTTTCTACATTTTTTATCATGTAAATTTTGTTTTCGTAATCTTGATTACGCATAAATTTCACATTCAATTCATTGTCTTTTGGGGAATTGGTGACATCATAATCATGAAGCGGAAGATATTGAAAAAGCGGAAGAGCATGATATTTTGACAAATCCGAAAATTTCAAAATTCCAGCCCCCAAATAGTCGAAAATAGGATGAACTTCAGGAATCCATGCAGTGTCTCCTGTAACAACATCAATACAAATATGAGAGAGCTTGCTTTGGCTTTCAGCAGATGCTGCCCGTATGATTCTTTTGCCAAAAGCAGTTCGACTTTGAAGTTCTAGAGGCTCCTCTATTATTGCATTACCTTTAGCATCTTCATACATCCATAATGATATATCATTCTTCACTACTAATCTTAGTCTATTTTGACCAACAGGAATAATCATTGGATTCACCTCTTTCCCATCCAAAGTGTATAATTTTTTTTGTTTCGCTGATTCTGGAATTTGTATGCCATTTTTACTCGCAAGGTCTTCGAACTCTGATGATGGATTCGAATTTCCATCAAAAAATAGATACTTCCCATATACATGCGCCACATCACATAACTTATCTGCTAAAATCTTATTGTTCCTATAAATGGTCGTGGTCAATGGAAAGACTTGCCGTCCAAATTCAGAATCAAAGATGAAACACTCATTATACAATACAGTTCCATCGATATACTCGCGAATACCTTCTATGTTAAATGGGCAAACAACATTAAAATTCATATCGACGACACCACACTTGCCGTCTTTTTTCATCACAAGACATTCTCGAGCTTCTCGACTGAGACAGTGATAGGATAGATCTTGGAACCCTTGTTTTTTCAATTCTTCAACACCTAAATATATTTTCTTTCCTTTCTTAGTAATAGAAAGAACTTCTCCTGTAAGGTTATTCACCACCGGCCAATCATTATCCATCGTAAATAGGAGTTTCCCATATTCGAAACAATAAGTGACTTTTTTGCCTGGTTCAGTCTCAATTTGAATGATATCCACCGGTTTGAAATAAGAACATTCATTAATTCTCCAAGCAGGCTCATAACACGAAGGAAGTCGATCGATTCTTATCACTTTCCCCTCTGGGACAACTCTATTACCCATGCTGTCGATAACACCTACCGATTCGTCGCACCATAGCCCATTTCTGAACTTCCCTTCTCTTTTTACATTCTCAAACTGCAATGGTATGACCACCTCACCTGATTTGTTGATGAATCCTGATTTGTTATCTTTTGTCACAAGAGCTCTGTTCTCGCTGAATACGCCCACATAATCGTAGTCTTTGATTTTATCGTTCAACGCCTCTGTTTGCTCTTTCGTAAGTGAGGCGGACGATGTCATAAATGCAACTGATAATGCGAATAGAGTGATAATGATTCTTTTCATAAAACAATAATTTTAACCTAACAAAAAACGGAACTTTGTCGTTCCGAATACTTCTCTAACATACTGCAAAATTAATGAATTTATAATTACAACGAGGCTATTAAATACCATCATCATGCATTTCATAAACCGATGCCTTGTCAAATTCCATTGTGCTCCAATGGCAATCGCATACGATACGGTTTCCCACCACTTTAGCTCCTTCGAAGTGCAGCGTTTTTATGATTTCAGGGTTAGCGTTCACGCGGAAATAGAACTCATGGAAATGGTAATCGCTCATGCGACTTTCGGCCAAAGGGATATTTCGTTCCTCAGGCTGATCGATGAGGTTCCGCATCACGAGACATATGTATTGATCTTCTTGTTTCATGCTTTTGTTGCTTTTCCCCTTGCTGGAAGGGGGAGAATGTTTCCAGAGCCTGAAAGGCTCATATAGATATAGCCTATGGCACCGCCATAGGTTAATCGGCGCATTCCACCATTCTCTCCCGAGCCTGAAGGGCTCGAACAATAACGGAATGAAACCATATTGATATCATACCAATAACCAACAATCAAGGGGACTGTCATCATTAAGATTCCACTAAGGATTGCATTTAGTATATCTTTCCACTTCCCCTCTTAATTTAAGGTATTGTAAAGACTTCAAAATGTAAAGACTTCATAACTAACTGATATTTCCCCTGTCACTAAAGAATCCTCTGGACAATAATAAATCTTACAAACTCCATCGTACCATTCATCTTTAATCGTTTTGTCCACACACCCCTCCAATTCAATTGGCATAGAATAAGCATAAAAAGAACTATCAGGAGAATAGTAGATATGTCCATAATACAAAGATCCCTTCCCCTTTATATTACCTTGTATTTTCATCTCCATTTGCCAAATACGATCTTTGTTGACCACAAATGAATCTTCAATAACTTTATTCAATTCAGAATAAACCTTTGTCTCTATCTGTTTATCTTTTGTGGTCATGCTACAGGAGTATGACATAATAAGCAGGATAAAAAAACTTAATATCTTCATTTTAAGTAATATGAATTTCTTTATGTTAAAACATTACGATAGAACAAAAAATTGGTTGCTAATGGTGGGCAGCTCCAATTGCTACCGAGCATAACAACCAACTATTTATATTCAGAAAAAGACTCTTCTAATATCGCAAATATAATAAAAATCCAAAAAGGGAAAAATGATCTGTCCCAGCCTTTCAGGCTGGCATGGGACTTGCGCCCTATCCTTACCCCAAGGCGGTGCCGTTGGGCTATATCTGTTGCAGCCTTTCAGGCTGATTGGCACGAGCAAGTATTGCACCATCCTTCCATATTGTCAGTTCCCGAGCCTGAAAGGCTCATATAGATATAGCCTATGGCACCGCCATAGGTTAATCGGCGCATTCCACCACTCTCTCCCGAGCCTGAAGGGCTCGAACAAAATGAAACCGGGCATGAGCCCATGTGTGAAACGGGTTGTGCGGTAATGGAACTCAAAACGGGGCGACACATAATTACACCGCAAAACATAACGGTGCCGTCTCCCCCCACCCAAGGCGTTGCCGTTGGGCTATATTTGTTGCAGCCTTTCAGGCTGAATGGTACGGACGAATATTGGAAACTTCCCTTTGTGGCGGCTTCCAGAGCCTGAAAGGCTCATATAGATATAGCCTATGGCATCGCCATAGGTTAATCGGCACATCCCCACTCATGCCCGAGCCTGAAGGGCTCGAACAAAATAAACCGGGCATGAGCCCGTGTGAAATCGGGTTGTGCGGTATGTTTGTTGCTTTTAAAATCACCCTCATTCGATGCCTATATACTTATGCGTCTGCAACGAAAGGCGCCAATAGGGGTGTTCGAGGATATATCGCACCACCTCCTGGGTGTTCCGGCAAGAGCAGGGCTGCAGGAAATAATGGTCCGCACGGATTCCGCTGTGCCAGCGTTCCACATCCACACCCGCCTGATAGACCACCTTCACCTCATCCGCCTGCGTGAGCACAGGGTCCTTCCCCTCCTTGGGCGACAAGGTCAGCCAATCCAGGTTCGTCGGAACGGCATGTGTCCCGTTGGTCTCCATGGCCACCCGCTTTCCCAAGGCATGGAACCGATCCACCAACGTCTCCGTAGCCTGCAAGCTGGGTTCTCCGCCCGTCAGGATCACCCAAGGCGCCTTGTATTGGCTGACCTTACGGGCAATATCCTCCTCGCTCATCTCAGTGTAGGTCTCATGCTGCGTGTCGCAGAAAGGACAACGGAGGTTGCAGCCCGAGAAGCGGACAAACACGGCAGCCGTTCCCGTATGGAATCCCTCCCCCTGCAGGCTCTCGAATATCTCGTTAATCCTCTTCATAGGTAGCTGTGTTTCCCTCAGACTCTTGGACGGTCACCTTGTAGCAGGTGTCGATCTGCTGGCAGATCCAGTAGGCGAGGTTCTCCGCCGTCGGGTTCAAACCATCCAACACATCGTTGATGACCGTGTGGTCCAATTTATCCTTGACGATCTTCTTGATATGGGAGAAATCTACAACCATGCCATCCTGGTTCAAGGTCTTGGACTTACAGTAAACCGTAATCACCCAATTATGTCCATGAAGATTCTCGCACTTGCTGGGATAAGACAAGTTCAGCCTATGGGCGGAAGATATCTCTATTCTTTTGGATATATAATACATAACGATTCGATTACTAGTTAATTAATCCTCATAGGGCGTCAGGTCCTCGATGCCCGCGGCGGCCAGCGCCTCCTTGCGTTCCCTGCACGTACCACATTTGCCGCAATGGACCTCTCCCCCCTTGTAGCAACTCCACGTTTGGGTATAATCGATGCCCAGAGCCTTTCCCTTGCGGGCGATTTCACCCTTGGTGATGTTCGTGTAAGGCGTCTTCAGCGTGATGCCCTCATACGTGCCCGCAGCGATGGCCGCACTCATCGCCTCCACAAAGGCGGGACGGCAATCCGGGTAGATGGTATGGTCACCGCCATGGTTCGCCATCATCACGTGCTTCAGTCCGTAGGTCTCCGCCAGCCCCGCCACGATGGCGAGCATGATGCCATTGCGGAACGGCACGACGGTCGATTTCATGTTCTCGTCGTCATAATTGCCCTCCGGAATAGCCTCCGAACCCTCCAACAAGGAGCTTCGGAAATATTGCTTCATAAAGGCCAACGGAATCGTTATATGCTTGATGCCCAACTTCTCACAATGGTAACGCGCGAAAGGAATCTCCTTGTCGTTATGGTTGCTACCGTAGTGGAAGGAAACCGCCAGGGCGATATCATCCCTATATTCATAGAGCATGGTGGTGCTGTCCATGCCACCTGATAAGATGAGAATACAATCTTTCATAAGGAAGGAAATAACAGAGGTGGATAAATCAGATGGTATGGTTCATTTGCGCCAAAAGGCGAGCCCTCTTCATCTCCTGATGCGCCTCATCCGCATAGTTGGCGAAAGGGTAGATGGAGATACCGCCCCGAGGGGTGAAGATGCCCACCACCTCCAAGTAGCGCGGACTCATCAGCTTGACCAAATCCTTCATGATGATATTGATGCAATCCTCATGGAAGTCGCCATGGTTGCGGAAACTGAAGAGATAGAGCTTCAGCGATTTGCTCTCCACCATGCGCTCGTTCGGGATATAGTTGATGACGATCTTCGCGAAGTCCGGCTGCCCCGTCTTCGGACACAGACTAGTGAACTCAGGGCAGTTCAGGGTAACTAGATAATCCTCCTCCTGGTGCTTGTTGACGAACGTCTCCAAGACCTCTGGCGAATAGTCGGTAAGGTAAACCGTCTTCTTCTCGCCCAATAGGGTTACCCCCTCTAATTCATTCTCTGTTCTTGACATAATGTATTTAGTTTAAGAGGAAATACTTCAAAGCTCTATCTCAAAAAAACAAAGAGAAGAATCAAGTCCTAATTGACTAATTTTTAATTCTTAACTCTTAATTCTTAATTAATTATATACGTTCTCAATCTCCACGACGTACACCGTATGGAAACCGCCACCCGGCTTGTCGTTGTACCATTTCCCCAGAATCTCCTTATCGAGGAAATCGGCCTGTTTCATATCCGACTTAAAGAGCTTGCGGCAGTCCAACGTCAGGCGAGCCTCTGCGAAGGAGACCGTGCCCGACTCCAGCGAGACAGGTGTGAGTCCCGCCTCCTTCACCTTATCGCAGTCCCTACCCGACTTCGATCCGCAGACCTGCAGTGCCTTGCGTTGCGACTCAGGGAAGAAAGAGAGCGTCAGGCGTTCATTCCGCTCGATGAATTCGTGGGTATAACGCTCCGGGCGAACGAAAAGGAAAGCCACCGGACGGTTCCACAACCATCCCAAGCCACCCCACGAAGCGGTCATCGTATTGAAATGGGAGGAATCACCCGAGGTGATCAACATCCACTCCGTTCCTATCAGTTGAAAAACATCCTCCTTAGCGAGGAGAGAAATATCCTGTTTCTTCATATCATTTACCAATCAATCGGGAAAGCAAATTCATTCGGCGGAGACCTCGCCCGCCCTCACGTTCGACAACGGTTCCGCATCCTCATTCTTCTCCTCCCCCTTCCAGTTATCAATCAACTCATTCAGGTGGAGGGCAGGGAGCACCTTATCGGCCACCATCTTGATCGGGCCATACAGTTTCGACTCGTTCAACGTCTCCTCGGAGATCAGCTCCACCTTCTGGTTAAACATATCGAAAGAGCGGACCATGGCGCTCAGGACCAACAATATCTTCAGGAAAGAGAAGATAGCGCCCAACAGCTTATTCAGCCAACCCAGCATCACCACGCTCAGCAGTTTGCTGACGAGCAATGCGAGGAAATGGACACCCACCAGACCCAGGACCAATGTCAGGACGAAAGCCACGACGGGAGAAGAGGCACCCACAATACCGAAGGTGGAGGCGAACCAACCAGCGATCGGCAAGGAGTAGTTCTTGGCCAAGTATATCGCCACGACAATACCAAGCAACCCGGAGAGCTCAAGGACAAAGCCCTTGCGCAACCCTTTGAAGACTCCGAAGTAACCCAGAATCACCAAGAATATCAGGTCTATCAGTAACATAACGATAACATATAAATTTAGAAAGGGAAAGAAGGCGTCTTACAACGTCCTCTTCACCTCAACCTGTTCGAAGCTCTCTATCAAGTCGCCGACTTGTATATCGTTGTAGTTTGCGACGTTCAAACCGCAGTCGAAGCCAGTCGTAACCTCCTTGACATCGTCCTTGAAACGCTTGAGGGAGGCCAAATCGCCCGTGTAGACCACAATACCGTCACGGATGACGCGAACCTTGTTGCCGCGCTTGATCTTACCGTCACGCACGATACAACCGGCAATCGTACCCACCTTGCTGATCTTGAAAGTCTCCTGTACCTCGGCGGTACCCACGATCTGCTCCTTGTATTCAGGTGAAAGCATACCCACCATGGCGTCCTTCATCTGCTCGATAGCGTCGTAGATGATAGAGTAGAGACGGATATCCACGCCCTCGTTCTCCGCGATCTTACGCGCGGATTGGGAAGGACGCACCTGGAATCCCACGATGATGGCATCCGCCGTAGCGGCGAGCATGACATCCGATTCGGAGATCTGTCCGACCGCCTTGTGGATGACGTTGACAGCGAACTCCTCCGTGGAGAGTTTCTCTAAAGAGTCCTTCAATGCCTCGGCGGAACCGTCCACGTCCGCCTTCACGATGATGTTCATCTCTTGGAAGTTACCCAACGCACGACGACGGGCGATTTCCTCGAGGGTCAAGTGCTTAGCCGTACGCAAGCCCTGCTCACGTTGCAACTGTTCACGTTTATTAGCGATCTCGCGGGCCTCCTGCTCCGTCTCGAAGACGTTGAAGTTATCACCCGCTTGTGGAGCACCGTTCAAACCTAAGATAACGGCAGGCTCGGAAGGCTTCGCCTCCGTGATGCGTTGGTTACGCTCGTTGAACATCGCCTTGATACGACCGAAGTTCGTACCCGCCACCACGATATCGCCCACACGGAGCGTACCGTTGCTGACCAAGACGGTAGAGACATAACCACGACCCTTATCCAACTGGGACTCGATGATGGAACCCACCGCGCGGCGGTTCGGATTAGCCTTCAAATCAAGCATTTCAGCCTCCAATAAGACCTTCTCCATCAATTCCTTCACACCCAAGCCCTTCTTGGCGGATATATCCTGTGACTGGTATTTACCACCCCACTCTTCCACCAAGTAGTTCATATTCGCCAAGGCCTCCTTGATCTTGTCAGGGTTAGCCGTTGGCTTATCGACCTTATTGATCGCGAACACGATAGGCACACCCGCCACAGAAGCATGGTTGATGGCCTCGATGGTCTGCGGCATGACGTCATCATCCGCAGCCACTATGATGATAGCGATATCCGTCACCTTCGCACCACGGGCACGCATAGCGGTGAAGGCCTCGTGACCTGGCGTATCCAAGAAAGTGATCTGTTGTCCGCTGCTCAACGTCACGTTATAGGCACCGATGTGCTGGGTGATACCACCCGCCTCACCGGCGATCACATTCGTCTTACGGATATAGTCCAACAAGGAAGTCTTACCATGGTCGACGTGACCCATGACCGTAACGATAGGCGGACGAGGAACCAAGTCAGCCTCGTCGTCCTTCTCCTCATGGATAGCGGCCACCACTTCGGCGCTCACGTACTCCGTCTCGAAGCCGAACTCCTCCGCCACGATGTTGATGGTCTCAGCATCCAGACGTTGGTTGATGGAAACCATCAGACCGAAGTTCATACAAGTACTGATGACCTGCGTGACAGGCACGTCCATCATCGTCGCCAGCTCGCTGACGGTCACGAACTCCGTGATCTTCAGTTTGCTCTGTTCCAGCTTCTCCTGCTCCTCTTCCTCCTGCATTCTGAGAGATTGGAGCTCACGTTTCTCACGACGGTGTTTAGAACCCTTCGTCTTCTGTCCTTTGCTGGTCAAGCGAGCCAACGTCTCCTTGATCTGCTTCTGTACCTCTTCCTCATCGACCTCCGGTTTGATGATGCTATTGGTCTTCTTGAAGTTCTTCTTGTTACCCTTGTCACCACCGTTATTACCGTTGTCGTTATTATTTCTTCCGTTATTCTTACCGTTCTTGTCACCATTACCGCCCTTGAAGTCGGCGATGTCGACACGCTCCTTCTGGATGCGCTTACGTTTTCTCCTGTGGTCATCGTCCGACATCGAAGCGTCGTTGCCGTTCTTAGAACCATCTCCCTTGTTAAAGCCACCCTTATTATTCCTCAGTTCACGCTCTTTCTTGCGCTCCTCCTTGGACTTTTTCTCAGGACGGGTCCTTTGGTTAAGGGAATCCAAGTCAATTTTGCCGACCACATTGATGGTAGGCTTCTTGTCTGGAGTGGCAAGCGAGTAAACAGACGGATTATTTTCGATATTATGTCCATTGGATTGAGCAGGGGCCTCCTCCGAAGAATCATTCGCTGTTGGTGTCTCAACAACGTTCTTCAGAGATTCGTCCTCACCAGTAGTTTTCTCAACAGGAGCAGTGGCAGGAGCAGTGTTGCCCGTCACCTCAGGCTCCTCCTTCACAGGAGTCTGAACAGGCTTCTTGCCAAGGTTAGCCAAGTCAATCTTACCGACCGCCTTGATTTTCGGGCGTTGGTCTTCCGGCAAAGTAGTTTCCACCACCTCACGTTTCGATTCACCAAAATCCTTGATTTGGACAGAGCCCCGATTATTATCCTTCATCTTGTTCCGGCTACGAATCGTCTCTTCCATTTCAATTTTCTGCTTCTGGTCCTTATCGAACTCCATGCGCAGAAGGTTCTCCTCCTCGTCGGTCAATTTGTAATTTGAATTGTCGCCGTCGACCTCGAAGCCCTTCTTCGAAAGGAATTCCACCGCTGTGGAGACACCCACATTCAATTCTTTCGCTATTTTACTTAATCGTATAGACATATATCGTTTTTAGTTGTTTACAAAAATTAAATCCGTCATAAAAGGGTGCCGGCGCGGAGCCGGTTCAACCCTTACTCTTCTGAAGAAGGTTCCTCGGACTGCTCCTCCTCATCCGCAGGCTCCTGGTCTTCGAATTCGGCGCTCAAGATACCGATGACCTCATCCACGGTCTCCTCCTCCAGGTCGGTGCGGGTAATCAACTCCTCGCGAGGGATCTTCAACACGTCCTTCGCCGTGTCGCAACCGATGCCCTTCAGGATATCAACGATCCAAGGGTCGATTTCATCGAGGAACTCATCCAAATAGATATCCTCCTCATCCTGACCACCCTGCAACTCGCGGAAGACCTCGATCTGATAGTCGGTCAACATGCTCGCCAAGCGGATGTTCATACCACCTTTACCGATTGCCAAAGAGACATCCTCAGGGCGAAGGAACACCTCCGCGCGTCTATGCTCCTCGAAGAGGCGGATGGAAGAGATTCTCGCAGGGCTCAAAGCTCTGGAGATGAACAAAGAGATATTGTTCGTATAATTGATCACATCAATGTTCTCGTTACGAAGCTCACGCACGATGCCATGGATACGGGCACCCTTCATGCCGACGCAAGCGCCTACCGGATCGATACGGTCGTCGTAAGACTCCACAGCCACCTTGGCGCGCTCACCTGGGATGCGGGCGATACGGCGAATCGTGATCAAACCATCGTTGATCTCAGGCACCTCCAATTCGAACAAGCGTTGGAGGAACAAGGAAGAGGTCCTCGAAAGGATGATCTTAGGGTTGTTGTTCTGGTTATCCACCTTAGCCACCACCGCGCGCACCGTGTCGCCCTTGCGGTAGTAGTCGGAAGGGATCTGCTCAGACTTAGGCAAAAGCATCTCGTTGTTATCCTCGTCGAGAAGAAGGACCTCCTTCTTCCAAACTTGGTACACCTCACCGACCACGATGGTACCGATCTTCTCCTTATATTTGTTATATAAACTATCTTTCTGCAAATCAAGAATCTTGGAAGACAATGTCTGACGGAGGTTCAAGATCGCGCGACGGCCGAAAGAGGCGAAATCAACCTTGTCCGTGACATCCTCACCCACCTCGAAATCCTCATCGATCTTACGAGCCTCCGAGAGAGGAATTTGGACGTTGGAATCCTGCAAGTCAGCATCCTCCACAACGGTTCTGTTCCTATAAATCTCGAAATCACCCTTGTCCGGGTTGATGATCACATCGTAGTTTTCGTCCGTTCCGAACATCTTTGAGATCACGCTACGGAAAGATTCCTCCAACACGCTGATCATCGTGCTTCTGTCAATGTTCTTCAACTCTTTGAACTCCGCAAAAGTATCGCTCAAACTAATTGATTCTTGCTTTGCCATAATTATTTAAACGTTATTATATATTTTGTATATTTCACCTGATCATAAGAGAACGTCATGACCTCCGTCACCTCCACCTTCTTCTTCTCGCCCTCACGTTTCACCTTCTTCGTCACTTCCAAGCCGAAGTTAGCCTCCGTCACATTCACCAACTTGCCCGTGTACTTAGGGCCATTGGCCACCTGCACCTCCACGTCGCTTCCCTCATACTTCTTGTATTGCTGAAGGACAACAAACGGAGAAGTGAGCCCGGCGGAACCGACCTCCAACTCGAAATCCTCCACGTCACGGTCCAACTTGGACTCGATGTGGCGGGAGAGCTCAGCGCAATAGTCGATGGAGACATCCTCGTTGGAGTCTATCGCCACCGTGATGCAATTGTTCTTATCCACCTTCACCTCAACCAGGAAATAGGAAGATTCCGCAATATACGCCTCGACAATTTCTCTTATATATTTTTCCTCAATCATCACTTTGAGACAACAAAATAGGGGACCTCAGTCCCCTTCACAATTCTTACTAACGGCGCGAAGGTACGTATAATTCGGCAAAAAACAAACATTCACAGCAAAAACACGCAGTTTTTTCGCTTATTTTTTCAGGGAAGGGGTACCACATCCCCCATGAAATAGACTATCGGACGATAAGAAAACGAATATAAACATCAGCATTTCAGGTGATTACACAACAAACAGCAAGTACAAGGAAGAATAGGCGAGAAAAATCGGGGAAGAGACAATTTATTTCACCCAACAAGAGGACACACAACGAAAAAAAAGCTCCGTCAACATATCCAGAATAAAAAAAACCGCAATTTTTTCGCTCTTGAAATCCGACCATTGAAGGGATAAAAAAAGCATTTCATAGAGCAAATCATTTAAAACGACCATTTTAAGGACAACTGGCACAAATAATTTTTTTGAATAAAATTGCAACTTTCAATTCAAATTGACTACATTTGCGAGGTAGAATAGGTGAAAAAACTCAAGTATAGGTTTCGTGACTTTGCAATAATGAAACAAAACTTGGAATTGGGTTAGAGTTAGAGGAATATAGTTTTTAATATATAGTATAGTTTTCATAATAAACGCCATGACACACACAACGAAAAAATGGTTGTTGGCACTGCTATGCATAGGCTTGTCGTCGATGTGTTTCTCACAGGCGACCGTCAAGTCCCTGATAGTCGAGCTAAACAGTCCGCAACAAAACAAAAACGAGCTGGTTTTCGCACTCAGCGAGACACCGAAGTATTGGACACAAGGTGAAACCCTAATTGTGGAGAACAAAAGTTTTCGAGGCGAAGTATCTCTTGACAACGTCAAGGAAATACGTTTCTCCATGGCGAAGCCTAACCTCTCCTCCGTCGAGAGCATCGCATCTGATGACATCTCCGTGTATCCGAACCCTGCTGTCGAAAGCATCAGTGTACGGGGCATCGAGAATCCAGAGTCGGTGACGCTAACGGATCTTTCAGGACGTCTTCTGAAACTCGACATGGATCAGAAAGGCGGTGAGATATTTTTCAACGTATCGGGTCTGGCCCCATCGACCTACATCCTGGGGATAGACGGAAAAACCTTTAAATTCGTGAAGAAATGAAAAAGCAGGCACTACTAATAGGGGCGATGTCCATCTTTTTCATCGGGCAAGCCTCCGCACAGAATACGGTAACGATACTCAAGAAGGACGGATCCTCCATTGAATATCCGCTCTCGGCAGTCGACACACTGTCGGACGACGAGAACACACACAGAATGACCCTTTCCTACTCGAAGGAGGAGAAATTATTGGAGCCACAGACGGTGATCGCCGAAAGTGCGGTGAACCTTGACAAGAGCGATGTGAAGCAAAGCTACAACGTATTGCGCACCATCTCCTTCAACACAAGCGACAACGCCAAGCTGCAAAAGGACGTCAACGTGGAAATCGGGGAATCAAAAATAACATTGGTATTCCCTTACCTGACCGACATGTCAGGTCTCAAGATGAACTTCGAGACAACAGGTAGCTACGTCTACTTCAACGGCAAGAAAATAGAAAGCGGCGCAAGCTGCGACTTCTCCCAAGAGGGAGTTGTCAAGGTGGTAGCCTTCAACGGAGATGTCAGGACCTACAACATCGCCGTGATCAACTCAGGGTTGCCGATCCTCGAATTCAACACGAGCGGGAAGGTAGGCGACGAATGGGCAGGTGGAAAGATTTCCATCAAGGATGCCAAAGGGAAAGAGTCCTTCACCAACTCGAACGTGGAAATCAAGGGAAGAGGCAAGCACTTCAAGGAGAGCCTCAAGAACGCCTACAACCTGAAGTTCGACGAGAAGGTGTCGATTCTAGGGCTTACCTCAGCCAAGAGATGGGTGCTACTCTCTAACGCATATGACAAGACGATGATCCGCTCTTCCGTCGCATTCGACATCGCGGCATCCGACCTGTTCTCCTTCAAGTGGACACCGAAAAGCCAACCCGTGGAACTGATCCTCGACGGCAAATACATGGGTAGCTACACATTGGTCGAGCAGATCCGCGTCTGCGAAGGCAGGGTAAGCGAAGGACAGATATTCTCCGCGGAGAACTCCTACGGGAAGGATGACGACGCCTTCCAACTGAAACAGAGCGGCATGACCTTCATCATGCGTGACCCGGAGACGGGCGTTTCCGGCACTAAACTGATGAGGACAGAGAAACTGCTCGAGGAGATGGAGAGCTCCATGATGTCCGGCAAATCCGATTACACAAAGAGCCTCGACCTGCAAAGCTTCGCGGACTGGTTCGTATTCAACGAGATCCTCAGGAATGAAGAGGCGATCTCCTCCGACGCCTACATGGTATTCTCCCCAGACAACATCCTGAGCATGGGACCGATTTGGGACATGTCTAAGACGATGGGCGGAGAGTACGGAGATGAATACAAGAACTCCATCCTCAGCGAGACTCCATGGTTCAGCCAACTGCTGAAGAACTCCGACTTCAAGAAGCTAGTGAGCGCGAAGGTGGATCAAGTGGTGAAGAACAAAAAAACCATCGAGGCGATAATCAAAGAGAGGGCCGATGCGATCAAATACTCAGTGGCCGGGAACGAAATGGTCTGGAACAGCCTAGGCGCACAGAACTTCGACTACGAAACCGTTTCGGAGCAATACACCTTGGAAGTTTCCAAACTGTCCAATTGGTTAGACGACCGATTGACTTGGATTGAAGAGAATTTAAAATAGTAACGGACTCACTTAAAACCGAATAAGATGAAACGAAATATATTTTTATGCATGCTAATGCTTCTCGCCGCCGCACCAATCACGGCGCAGAAAGAGATCAAGGCGGAGGGGAATGGCGAAGCGGACTATTTCGATTGGGACAAGGTCGATTCAGTCCGTTACGGAAAGGAAAATCAGTACATCGATTTAAACCTTTCAGTGGACGACATCGAGAAGATCACCTTCTCCCTGAAAGACAAAATAGACATCAACCAATCGGACAAATCGGTGGACGGCAACAAGTTGGAGCGTGTTTACCTCACAGCCGAATCCAACGAGGGAATCATATTGGCGGATGTCGAAGGGACAAAGAACGGCAACTCATTTACCATCTTCGTACCTTATCTGAAGGACCGGAACTCATTGGCTCTCTCCTTCGTCACGAAAGGAAAGGTCTATGACCTGAAACATTCATTACAAAAAAGCGGCGTCACCAAACGAAGCTTCGCCCAAACCGTCACATATAAGGTTTTGGCCGCAAGCGGAGAGATGGACACTTACACTGTCGACATCCTCAACTCCGGACTTCCTGTGATTAAGATAACCACCACGGACGACGAAGCGGTTTCCAACAACTGGTCTACGCTTTGTCCTGCGGAGATCATGCCAAACGACAAAGCTCCCTTCTCGGTGGACCTCTCAGTCAAATACAAAGGAGGAAAGTATTCCCAGGCAACCAAGCGTTCCTACAGTCTCAAACTCGACAAGAAGACTGAGCTGTTCGGCTTGTCCACAGGCAAAAGATGGACCTTGCAGGCGAACAACGACGACAAGACATTGCTCAGAAACAGAATAGGACAATTCATGGGTTCCGACTGGACGAACCTGGCATGGACCCCGTCTTCCCAAGCTGTCGAACTGATCGTGAACGGAAAGCATATGGGTAGCTACGTGTTGAGCGAAGACCCTCGCATCGCGGAGGACCGTGTCAACTCCAACATCCTATTGGAGGCGACGGATGATGTGGACGAATCCGACCCTCACTTCCAAGCGGAGACTTCCAAGATTACCTTCAAAATGGTGGATTCAGACAATGCGAAGATCTCTGACGCCGCCAAGGTCATCAACGATTTCGAGTCTGCGCTGTACGGTTCCAACTTCAAGGACGCCAGCAGAGGATACCGCAACCTTATCGACGTGAACAGCTTCGTGGAGTGGTACCTCATCAACGAGATATGCGGTAACACGGAGGCGGGTTTCGAATCCAACTGCTACCTCAACATTACCAGCGATGGGAAATTGGCGATGGGCCCTATCTATAACATGGAGGATTACCTCGGCAACAACAACGCATCGTATGAAGGATTCGTCCTCAGAAAAGAGGGCTGGTTCGCCCGTCTGTTCGAGGATCCTTACTTCGTGGGATTGGTCGCCGAGAAATTCAACGACATGAAAGGCAAGCTCTCAGCGCTTGAGACAGAGGCGGACGGCATGAAGGCCGAAATCGTAAGTTCCTTCATCGGCAACGAGGCATTGTGGAACGCCAACGGTCTGGCTACAGCCGGAGGCGGAGAAATAGAAGGTGCTTTGAGGAAAGAGCTCTCGGCCATCAACGAATGGCTGTTAAGGAGAGTCAACTGGCTCGCCACCAGATTCGAAAATGACGCGAAGACCGCCAAGGATGATAAGAGCGGAAGCAACGAGATCACCGAGTTCTCCCTCTCGAAGAACAGCAACGGCAGCGCACTGCTCTCCGACTACAAGGCAACCATTTCGGGCAACAACATAGACTTGTTCGTCCCTTACCTGGTGCAATTCGAACTGGAAGCCTCCATCAAAACATCCAACGGCGCGACCGTCTATGCGGATGGCGAAGAGGTGAAGAGCGGCGCAAAGGTTAATTACCTGAAAACAAAACAGTTCAAGGTAGTTTCCTCATCGGGTGACGTACGCACCTACAACGTGAACGTCCACAACAGTGGCATCCCAGTATTGTACATCAATACGCCAAACAACAAAGCCATCACTTCCAAGACGGAATGGATCGACAGAACCGACATGATCATGTACAACGTGGACGGAACCGTGAACTACGACGCTGGATCGGACAAGGTACAGATTAAAGGACGTGGTAACTCCACATGGGACGCAAGTAGCGACAAGAGACCATACGCCATCAAGCAGAACAAGGAAGACGAAGTATTGGGCATGCTGGAGCACAAAAGATGGATCTTGCTCGCCAACTACTACGACGCTACTTTCCTGAGAAACGAGATGGCGAACTACCTCTCCAAGAGATACACCACGGCAGACTGGTCGCCTAGCGGCTTCAACGTCGAATTAGTACTCAACGGAAAGCACGTGGGCAACTACTACTTCTGCGAGCAGGCTAAGATCAACAAGAACAGAGTACCAGGCGAATATCTGGTAGAGGCCGACTATAAAGTGAAGTCAACCGGCGGTGGCGGCTTCATGTGGGGCGGCGGTGGCGGCGGCGGTAACGCTGGCTACCAATTCGAAGGTGAGAAGAGTAAGAACGTCTTCAACGTCAAGCATCCTGAAGTACCAGACAATAGCCAAGAGCTGCAATATGTAAAAGGCAAAATCAATGATTTGGAGAATGCCTTGTACGGCAACAATTGGAGTAAAGTGAAGGAACTAATCGACCTTCCTTCCTTCGCTGATTGGTACGTCATCAAGGAGTTGAGCAAGGACTACGATGGTAACATGTTCACCAGTTGTTACTGCCACATCATGAAGGATGGCATCATCCGTATGGGTCCGGTATGGGACTTCGACCTCGCCTTCGGTGGCAACCCGTTCGAGACGATGTTCGGCGGTGGTGGCGGCATGTGGGGCGGCGGTGGCGGCACCGACTACGCTTGGTACAACAAGCCAGAGGATTACTACATCGGCGCCAAGGAACAAGCGACAGGCACTAACTGGTTCCTCAAATTCTTCGCACAGAAAGAATTCCTTGCCTTAGTAAAAGAGAGAATCGATTGGATGGTGGAAGACATGGACGTCATCATGGCCTACATCGACCAAAAGGGTAAAGAAAATGAGCTCTCCGCAACAGCCAACAAGGTCGGCTACTCCGCAGGCGGCGGTGGCGGCATGTGGGGCGGTGGCGGTGGCGGCACCAACAACGTCTCCATCGAAGACTACCAGAAATCCATCGATGTCATGAAGAAATTCATCAAGGAAAGACTTCTATGGATCCAAAAAGATCTGAAAAGCAAAGGACTGTAATTACTTAAACATAACATGACGAAGGGAGGTTGTCCGATTGGGCAACCTCCCTTCGCTTTTTATTTACTGTTTGACGATCTACGGTTTACGGCAAACCAAACTGATTTACTATTTGACGATTTACAATTTACGATTTACCACTCGGCAAAGTCTGGCGTCTCACTCCACTGGTTTCCAATCAAACCCATCCAACGGGTATGCGTTATCGTTGTCGCAACCGGCGATGGCTGAGGAGAACTCGTCCGAAGAGATCGTTTGCCTCTCTTGGCCAGCCTCTTTCTTGTAGAAGTTGTTCATGTCATTTCCATCCTCATCCTCCCCGAAGGTCGCTATGAAAGAACGGGCAATGGAACTATTCTCGATCTTGAGATAATCATTCTGTCCATACGTGCCGCTCTCGTTGCCCGAGTCTAGTTTCACGAAACCATTCTTGTAGAGCGTCATGCCACCGATTTGAGCCGTCTGATAGGTCAGGCCCACCAACTGAAGACCCTCCTTGCCATTGGCGAAAAGAGCCAAATACCCCGTTATGTTCGAGTCCTTGAGCCACTCACGGAGCAGGATCTCACTGCTACCATCGCCATCCAGATCACAATAAGCGTATTGGTTAGGACGGTTCACCTTGCCCTCGTCACTATTGCCCTGAATCCATTCGTCCTTTTCCCACACCGCAATAGCCTCCTTGAGCAAATCCGCAGAGTTGTCGACAGCAGAGACCTCCGTCATGGTGGAGTCCGCAGGAGCGGTGGAGTCCGCAGGAGCGGTGGATTCATTGTTGTTGTTCACATTCCCCGAGCATGCCGCAAGGGCAGCCAACGCAAAAATAGGTAACACACGTGTTTTCATGTTATATAATTTTAGGTTAATAATAAGCGGATAGAAATTACTTAAGCCGCAGCTTCGCCCCCACACGGAACGGGACCTTCCGGTTCATCTTCTTCAGATCATCCAACCGCACACCGTACTTCTGGGAAACGGAAAGCCACGTGTCGCCCTTCACGACACGATGCACAGTGGCTTTGGAGGCAGCCCTCTTCTTAGGCTGGAAGAAGACATACTCGCCTGACTTCAAAACATAATTGGAAGGGAAATCATTATATGCCCTCAACTTGTCGACAGAGATGCCCGCCCGCTTGGACAAGCTATAGAATGTGTCGCCATGCTTCACACGGACGCATTTAAGGCCGTTAATACGCTCGAAACCTCCGTCGGCCGAGGGTTTATCCGTCCCCTTCGGAGAAACGTCCTTAGAAGGCTTCTTTTCGGGTTGTTTACGAGGTTCGGACTTACGCACCGAAGGAGAATCGTCCAGCGAACCGTCGCGGGACAGGAACTTTTCCGGGTTACGGTCATAGATATCCAAATAGTTCTGTTCGATGACCTCGATCAGCAAGTCCGGATATTTAGGGTTCGTCGCATACCCCGCCTTCTTCAAGCCCTTCGCCCATCCCTTGTAGTCGGTGATCCGTAGTTTGAAAAGGTCCGCATAATGGGGGCGGAGCAGGAAGAGGGAATGGTCGCGGAAAGACTGTTCGGGGTTAGCATAGACCCGGAAACACTCATGTCTACGGTCGTCGTCCTGATGGTACCTCTTTCCCTTGTAATCGTCCGTACATTTTATGCCGAAGTGGTTGTTGGCGGAGACGGCCAACGGACTCCGGCCGCTACCCGACTCCAGGATGCCTTGCGCCAGGGTGATACTCGCCGGGATATTGTAGAGATACATCTCACGGATGGCCGTCCTATGGAACCGCTCGATATACTCGATGGTTTCCGCGGAGCGATAAGAGACCTGGGCGGAAAGAGAAATACCGCAGCAGAAGAATACGAAAGAGACTAAGAAACGTCCACTCATGAAAAGAAATCTTTATAACAAACGAAGTGGAGACGTTCTACGAGCGCCTCCACATATATCATCCAAAAATCATAAACATCACTTCGTGCGGATCAACGTGAAGTGACCCGTGAACTGCCTACGAATCTCCGGCACATTGATCACGTACCAATAATCCGTAGACGGAAGTGGCTTCCCGTTGTAAGTACCATCCCACTCCGACGTGTCGCCTTCCAAGACAGCCACCACCTTACCCGAACGATCATAGATGGTCACCTGCGTTTTAGGATATGCGTCCATGACAGTTGAAAGATCCCACGTGTCATTCAAGCCATCCTCGCTCGGAGTGAAGTAATCAGGGATAGCGATCGGAGGAGCCGTAACAACGAAGATCGTCATTCCCTCGCAACCCAACTCGTCACGGACGAGCGCCGTATGAGGATAGTCATACGTGAGATTCTCATAGACATCCTGCGTGCTCCACTCTTTGTTATCCAACTTAAACTCATACTGACCCGCACGACCCACCGGCACTAGCTTGCGGGAGTTGATGGACAATGAGTCAATCAGCAACTCAGGGAGTTCTGCGATATCCACCTTTTGGGTACCCACAGCCTCACCACAGAACTTAGAGGAAGCCACAAAGGTATAAACACCAGACTGAGGCTCGATTCCAATGGTCAAATTCTGCGTATATGCGATGGTGTCACCACTAGGGTTAATCCAATAGTATGCGTCGATATCATCTCCGCTAACCGTCGGACCGAAGTTGACAGCATCGCCCTTACATACGAGGATGTCATCCCCCATCGTGACAGACGGGTTCTCCCTTACCATAACAGGAACACTGTCCACCTGTGGGCAGATACCATCCTGCGTGATCGTGAAGACATATCGCGCCGACTCGGTAGGGTTTACCGTCAACGTGTTGCCTTGCGTACCATCCGCCCAAGTCACCACAGCGTCCGAAGCATTCTCGATCTCGACAGACAACGTCACCTCCTCTCCGGAGCATGAAACGACATCCGTGGAAGTGGAGTAAGATACTTGAGGGATCACAGCGACAGGGATCGTGTCACTATAAGCCACCTGCTCGCCATAGGTAACCACAGCATAGTAAGAGATATTGGATTCAGGGTAATGGGTCAAGCTCAAGCCCTTCATCTGAAGCGATTCGCAATTGCCGGACTCATCGCACGCATACCATACAACCGAGTATTGCTCAGGATGCAACAGATGACCTGTGCCTGTCGTATCGGCCACCACAGAGGCGGCATCGTTCAGACAGATCTTAGGCGTGGAGGTGGAAGCGGAAACGATCACCTTGGCATCCACCACAAGCTGCAACTGTGCGTCACGTTCACAATAACCGTCCGCAGAGACATTCACATCGAACAATTCGTCGGTGAATACCTGAGCGATCTCATAAGGATTGCCAACCCCTTCGTTTTGGCTACCCTTCCAAGCGACCGTAGCATCGGAAGGGACGAGATCCTGCAATTCAAGAGAGACAGAAGCTCCATTCGCGACAACCACGTCAGCCGGCGTAGCAAAGGAAACAAACGGCTTCACCGTCAATTGGGCGGAAGTGACGCCATCCAGGCTCTTCGCCAAGCAAATACCATTGCTTGCCTCGAAGGTATAAACGCCTCCATCCTGGGCTGTCGTCCTAGGAATCTCCAACGTGGAGAGACCCTCATATTCCGGCATCTCCACATTATCCTTAAACCACTTGATGTAGGAGCCTTCCATATTCTTGTCATATCCGCTAAGGATAAGGCTACCCGAAGCGGAAGAACCCACACAAACCGCAGTATCCAAACCAGCGAATTGGGTGGACAAAGAGAATGGATAAACCTCCACCACCATCGTATCCGAAGTCTCGCACTCATTTACGAAGGAGAGCACATAAGTCGTAGTCTGCGTAGGGCGCACCGTTGTGGAAGTACTCGCCTCCAACAGAACCCCATCGGAAGTAGTCCATTTGAAGTCTGTACCCTCATGGGTAGCGCCCAAGACGATATCCTCGTCGTCACAAGTTCGGTACGTCTTCGTCTCCACACCATTGGCGGTGAGCGAGCCCGTCAGTTCGCCTCGACCTACCGTTACCGTCAGGGTGGTGTCGAACACACAGAGACCAGCGGTCATCTGCAACTGGTAGGAATATACCTTGCCATATTCTCCTGTCTCGTCCTTCATCTTCAGGGAGGCGTCACTGCCCGTGGCATCTCCGCTCCATGAGAAGGAGAGCGCGCTGCCCTCGCTCGTGGCGGAAGCGACCAATTCGGTTTCGCCGAATGGGCAGATGCTTGGGGAGGCGGTCACCTTAATGTCTGTGATCTGGTCTATCACCACATCCACGGAAGCGAAGTCCGCCGACTCGCAGAGCAAATCAGTGACAGGGGCATACGATGCCTTCGCATAGTAAGTGCCTGACTTCTCCGCCTTAGGGTCAGAATCAGACATCGGATCCTTGTTCGTATCGAAGAAGCTATATGTCACGGACAATCCGTTGGCCTCGCGGAAGGCGGTATTCAACGCATATGGTGTGCTGCAAAGCGTAACATTCTGAGGTTCCGCCTCAATCTGAGGCAAAGCATAGACAGTCACCGTGGCGACAGCCTTGCCGCCCTCCGTGCCTTGCTCATCCACTTGGGAGACATAGTAGTTCGTCGTGCCAGCCACCGTGACATCCGGCACAGGCGCATCGTTCAACTGATTGCCTGCGGCGTCGTACCAACGAAGCGTCCAGTTCGTCGCGCTACCATTGTCGCCCGGAGTCGCCTCCAGCGGCTTGACATCCGATGCGTTCAAACAGTAAGCCACCTTCGGCGCTGTAGGCGTCGGAGAGCCACTGATTAGAACCGGCACCGGCTGCAACTGGGACTCACAACCATCGGCGGTCGTCGCCTTCACGTAGTAGTTATCTTGACCATTGCCACCACCCGCCGGAACATCCGGTATCGGTTCAGCGGAAAGTTCGTTCTGATTCTTGTCGTACCATACATAGGTGATACCGTTTTCCTTCTCCAGGACATTCGGATCATAAGCGGTCAGCGACTTGTCGAAGACGCCGGCGGCGGTCGTGTCATTCACCAGATAGGTAACCGTGAAGGTACCCTTCAGCACAGGCGTAGGGGAAACCGTCACATTGATCTTACCCGAGCCCGTGCAAGAGCCTTGGGTCACCTTCACCTCGTACTCGCCCGATGCGGTGACACTAAGGGTAGAAAGCGTCGAGCCATCCGTCCACTCATACGTGTCATAGCTGCTGGAAGCGTCGAGCACCAACGGGAGGTTGCCCTCGCAGATAGTGGTGTCGGCGCCCAAATCCACCTTCAGTTCGTCCGCCACCGTGATGGTAGCGGAAGCCTTCGACTCGCAACCCTCCGGAGTGGTAACCACCACGGAGTACTTGCCAGGTTGGTCGGTAACCAACTCGTTCAGCGTGGAGCCGTCGCTCCAGAGGTACGTATAGGTCAGGTCGGTGCCGGCGGTCAATGTGCCCGACTGGCCCGAACAGATCGTAAGGTCAGAGAGTTTCACCACGGCGGTATCTGAAACCGTATAGGTGAGGTGGAAGGTGTCGCTGGCGCAGCCATCCTCCGTATAGAGGAAATAAGGTTTGTCGAAATCACCCACCGCATCCGTCGACACACTAGGGAAGACGAGAGGCACGCCACCATTGTCGCCCACCCAACTATAGCTAACGCCAGACGGTCTGTTGTCGATGGTAGTCATCATCTCCGTGTACTTAGTGTTATCGCTCGGTATAGTGCCGACGCAGAGCGTGCCGAGAGGGAAGTCCTGACCCACCGGACGATCGTTCACCGTCAAAGAAATCTTTTTGCTCTCCAGGAAGCAAGTAGGGTCAACAGGGCTGCTCACCTTCACATGGTACGAGCCGGTCTTATTCACATAGATATCGCCCTTGTAGGAAGCCCTACCCAAGGAGACGTCATTCAGGAAGAACTCGTACAAGAATCGTGAGCCATCCTTGCCGTCGTCGCCGAAACCGGAGAGGAGAACCGAGTCGCCCTCGCATATCTTATCCATATCATTGGCGAACTGGATATCCGCCCTAACGAGTTCGCACTCCTCCACGCCGCATTCGATCGAATTGAGCACCTTGAGGGTATCCTGTCCGTAGACAGTGGCGAGACCCATGTTGGTGATATATTTACCACAGTTTTCCACCTCCGTATCGAAAGTATAGACGATGGAATCGCCAGGAGCGAGAGCCGAAGAGGTTTCGGTAGCCACGGTAGGCCAAGTGATGCGTCGTTTCGAAGCGTCATACGTACCGCCGTCCGAGATGTTGGATATATTTCCCAACTCGGCAGGGATATCATCATAGAGCGTGATGTCGAAGGCGTAGTCAACTTCGGTGTAGAAGCGAGTCATAGCATTCTGATTACCCTGAGGACCACTATATATGCCCACATAGCCAGGCGTCAACGTAGTTATGCCCGAATAAGACTTAAGCACCGTCTCCATATCGTTCACATAGATATACATCGTCTCACCCTTCAGCTCTACCCTGAACTCTGTAGGGCTAAACTTGCCATCCGCCCTAGCAGGACACGCCACATTATGCTTTTCCGTAGCGATCACCTTAGAACCATCCAGCACCTCGAACTTAATCGTTCCATCACCGGCTGGGATAGGAGAGACTTTCAAGCATACGCCCTTGAAGCCGTTAGCATACGGTGTGCCAGATGATTGCCTAAAGACGAAATAGAATTCGCTGCTATTCGTAATGTCCCATGTGGTTTCAAGCACAACATCCTGTCCATATGACCTGCTGTTCGTAAAGAAATACGGAGCACCCACACCTTGGTTTTTATTCGGGTCACAGGAGAAGACACCGCTCGCCACAGGCACTTTGCCTCCACCTAATGCGACCCAATCCGATGAGGATTTCAGGTTACCCTCTATCACAGTACCCAACGTGTTGATGAACTTCAAGCTATACGACAACGGGTCATCAGCCTCCACCCTCTTCTTGCTAGCGGTTTTAAACAAAGAGGTCTGAGGTTCAATGATAGGAGGCAACTCTGCACACGTTATCATCAAATCCACTTGAGAAGAATCAGGAGAGTCAGTCTTAGACGAAATCCATGCGACATTCTTGAACCACACATCATCCGCATCAGGACAACCCATATCCCTTGCCACAGCCTCGTACACAAGTTTATCCTTCTCTCCCACCAACATCTCCGGTATAGTCCAATAAACCACGCCGGAAGGAGTGTTACTTTGCGCAGGAGAGATGAACCGAGCCTTTACACCCAAGCCCAAGCTATCAACAAATCCCTTCCACTCCAACTCCGCAGGCAAAGTATCCACCACGACCACGTCATAGGCCTCCTTCCCGGGGAGAGGTCCACGTCCTAAAACACGACGCCAGGTATATCCGTCGAACTCCTCCACAAGGACACGGTCATAACCCTTTAAATCCTTTGCGCAAGAGAACCTATCATAATTAGTAATCGGAATCCCATCCGGGTAGTTATAATCCGCATAACATGGAGTAATCGGGATGAATTGGTCAGACTGTCCGCTTAAAGGATCCGATCCCGTGGTATATGTACCCATATCAACCGTATGAGCAGCATTCTGTAATTCAGGAGAGTACGACCAATCGTCCTCCACCTTGAATTTCATATTGGTGGCAGGTTGAGTCAACAAAGCGGATCTATACAATCCAGGGCCAACCACACCTTTATGCATATACTGTTCGCCATCCAATTTATCAAAGATATATGATGACGCAGTTGTCAAGACATCAGGGAACTTGATTACAAAACGTTGATTCCATGCTCCATAAGAGTCACTTCCAGGTGGAATTTTCTGATATAGGATATCAGCGCCACCCGAAGCCGGGAAATAACCATATTTCTCGACGTCATTCTCGTTGTCCAAGCCAAACAACCAACCATTCGGATTGTCCGCGGATTTGAATCCCTTGTTTATATCATTCATAAAATAGGAGACCCGGTAGTTACCCATGTTGATATAAGCCTCCTGAGCCTCGTTCCAGAAACGATAATATTGATAGAACGTAGTGTTCGTCCAGTCACCTTCGTCATTCAATCCATTTGGCAAGTAATTACCATACGTGATACCCACATATTTTCTTCCTCCATTTAGCCAAGAGTCCTCGCCACCAGATAAGTTTTCAAATTCGACAGTGAATTTCACGATGTCCTTCGGGTTCATTTTGTCACGGTTCGCCGTCTTGGTAACAGTCAACGAACGGTTTTTCAAGATATCCACACAATTCCTCTCCATCGTATAGGAAGCATTGTTAGGATACTCGTTGCTCACCCATTCCTCGAAATTATCACCTGAGATCGTACTTGTCAAGCACACCCTTGGATTCTCCGAACTAACCACGCGGACAGTAAATGTAACAGAACCTTTCGTATCCTCCAGATGACCAGATTTGAAGCCAGGAATCTTGCCCACGTTCCATGTCAGTGTCTTCCCGCTCAATTTTCCTCCATTGCTCACGCTCACCAGTTCATAGTCACTGTCCAAGTCCATAGTTATGGAAACGTTCTCGGCATCTTTGGAACCATAGTTACGATAGTCAATGGTATAGGTGACATTATCGTCTTCATAAGCATATGTCTTATCCACAGCCATATACACCTTCACATTCGCTCTCGGATACATTTCTGAAGGAGCGATCAGATTACCCGAGGTGGTAATCATACCCAATGTCCTAAACCAGCCATGGAAATAAGATGGTGTACTATTCTCGTATCGATAAGATTTGTCTGTGAACCGGGAGATATAAGATGCGTCATCCCACTTCAATTCGCAGAATCTATATACGTCAGCCACTAGATCAGGATACTTATCACCCATGATCACAGCGGCGGAAGAAGCTGCGCCCAATGTATAATTCGTGTGATGAGGAGTCATCGGTTTACCTGTCAAATCATAGCATTGATTCAAATGGGCAAGTCCAAAATACGGATGCTGTCCAGGGTCAGGAGAGGCACCTAACGGGCCACAGATCGCTTTACCTTGCGCATCGCATGGATTGAGGAAGATATCCGCCATACGTCCTGCCATCAGATAGTTGTAATCATCCCCTCCAGCCGGTTCTGTCACCGCATGCGTTTTAGGATTCCAGCCCAAATCGGTATCGCCATGCCACATATAATGAATCAAATGCCTCCAAGCATATCTGAAATCCTCTCCATCAGAGAATGAGGAAAAAGTCGGATTACCATCAGTCTGCATTCCCACCCATCCGATGGACGGTATATAACCTTGCTTATAAGCTTGTTCGTTCAGCCACTCCGAAGATGCCTGGGCTCTTTTCATCTGGTTTATTTCCCACTCATTTCCTTTTCCACCCTCTTCCGACTGATCTTCGAGCCATTTCCAAAACTCATTGAAATAAGCCACGGAATTATAATCGATATGATTTTGCATCTGGCCACCCGTGGCGACGCCGGTCATCCAAGGCCATCTGCTTTGGGCATTATTCGCCGCCCAATTAGTCACTTCGCCCCAAGTACAACCGCCCTTAACATATCCATCAAAGCCCACGTCACCCGAAGAGAAGCCCATACCCGTTCTGGTACCATCCGGATTGTATGTTATACCCTCCTGAAAAGGCACCCAGAAAGTATCAACCAATGATTTGATGGCCGCACGCGCTTCCTCCCTCAAGGAGATAGGGTTTCCGTCAGCATCCTTCACCACCTTGCCGTCCTGCATCATATACTCGCCCCATTGCTTGTAGGCGATATACGCTGCCATGGCGATATCCACATCACCATCCGTGGCACCATCATTCATGCCATCCCCATTCGGTGTAGTCTCATCATTTTCCCAACCCGGTATATGTTTTCCATAACGATAACCGGGACGTAACATCCGGCCATCCTGAAATCTCTTCACATTGCTCATGCGGTTGTCATGAACCCACATATACAATCCATTGTAGGTCTTTTGGTCCGCGAAAATAGCGGCGGCCAGCAATATGTAGCCATCTCCCTCCGTACAAAAATGTCCCCAGTTGGAAGGCACTTCAGGATAACTCTTGGAAGAAGCGGACAACTTGGTCTGGTTAAACGTGATATACTTCACGCCACAATGTTCCCCATAATACCTACACCTGTGCGTCATGATTTCATACGCCTCACGCATCGCCTTTTCCATATCCGCATGCGTAACGCCTTCCGCATTGTGCTTCGCCAATGTGCGGCCCCTCTTATACTCTAGGAACTGAGGGAAAGGACATGCAGGGTCTCCCGAGTTGATTTCCGTTTTGATAAACAAGTCTGGTGTCGATGTCGGATTCTGCGCCCGCAAATCTGTCCATCCAACATACAGACATAAAACCAACAATGCAATAAATGGTCTAACTACTATATGTTTCATAACCTAATAATTCTATGTGACAATATACTATACCCAAACTAGCCCCCAAATATATAAAAAAACTTAAAATGACATGCGAATGAGGGTAAAAAAAATGGGTTGGGAAGCCAGAGGAGTCCATTTTTATGGGGAAAGAAAGGGAGGATATTTACGATTTAGCTATTTACGATTTACTATTTTAGGCAAGAGCATGTATTTACGATTTACGATTTACTATTTACTATTTATCTCACGAAACAATGATTGAGTACGTCGAGCTGACGTTTCATAATTCCCTAGGGCGTTGCCCTAGGCTATATGTGTATCGCCCTTTCAGGGCTACACGTCCAAAACCCCGTTCGTCATCAGGGGTTCACACCCCTGCCTGGAGGGTGCCGCCATAGGGCGTTGCCCTAGGCTATATATGTTGCGCTCTTTCAGAGCTCGGCTGTGCGCATCATGTAGGGATACGCATTCCCCCAACTGACTTCGACGAGCTACCGTTTCAAAATTATCATGTGTCGTCCCTTCGGGACTCTCTGTCACCCAACCTTTGCCTAACAGGGGTTCACACCCCTATCTGGAGGATATCGCCCTTCCAGGGCTTGGGGCATACGCACTATGAAGGGATTCGCATTTGAATGTACGGTACGGTTCTCAAAATTCATAATTCATAATTCATAAT
>JAFXPK010000046.1 GCA_017527905.1 Paludibacteraceae bacterium | reverse complement strand
TCGATCCAATGGCTGGAGTCTTTCTTGGTGGAGAGCGGCAAGGCGGTCATCGTGATCTCTCACGACCGTGCCTTCGTCGATAACATCACGACGCGCACCATAGAGGTGACCATGGGGCGTATCTACGACTATAAAGTGAACTATTCACACTACCTGGAACTGCGCAAGGAGCGCCGCGAACAGCAGCAGAAGGCTTACGACGAACAGCAGAAGATGATCGCGGAGACGAAGGAGTTCATCGAACGTTTCAAGGGTACGTACTCTAAGACGTTGCAGGTGCAGTCGCGCGTGAAGATGCTGGAGAAACTGGAGATCCTGGAGGTGGACGAGGAGGATACCTCGGCGCTTCGCCTGAAGTTCCCGCCTTCGCCCCGCTCGGGTAGCTTCCCTGTCATTGCGGACCGTGTGGGCAAGTCTTACGGGGATCATCTGGTCTTCAAGGACGCTTCGTTCACCATCGCCCGTGGCGAGAAGGTGGCCTTCGTGGGCAAGAACGGTGAGGGTAAATCCACCATGGTGAAGTGCATCATGAACGAAATCGAACATGAGGGCACGCTGACGCTGGGACATAATGTGATGATTGGCTATTTCGCTCAGAATCAGGCTTCTCTGATGGACGGGGAACTGACGGTCTTCCAAACAATCGATGATGTGGCGAAGGGTGAGATCCGTAACAAGATCAAGGATCTATTGGGCGCTTTCATGTTCGGCGGAGAGAACTCGACGAAGAAGGTGAAGGTGCTCTCGGGCGGTGAACGTACCCGTCTGGCGATGATTAAACTATTGCTGGAGCCTGTCAATCTGCTCATCTTGGACGAGCCGACGAACCACTTGGACATGAAGACCAAGGATATCCTGAAGGCTGCCTTGAAGGATTTCGACGGCACGCTGATCGTGGTTTCGCACGACCGTGATTTCTTGGATGGATTGGTCACGAAGGTCTATGAGTTCGGACATCAGCGTGTGACCGAACACTTGGAGGGCATCTATGAGTTCCTGAAGAAAAAGAAGATGGAGAGCCTCCGTGAGATAGAACGCAAGGATCGTTAACCGTTTCGCTTATTTCAGCCCTTCCGTACCGACGCACACACCGTTGGCGAAGAAGCCTATGTGCTTGTCGCTCAGCTCTGTGATGGTGTAGAATGGTTGCTCTTCCTTCCCCTTCTCGATGGCTGTGATCTGGTCGTCGGATCCATCCGATTGCAGAATGTACGTCCCGATTTTTACCGTCGCCACGTTAACGAATCCTTTGTAGGACTTGCTCTTCTCAGGGTCGCATGAAACCCAACCGAATTTAGGGCTGAAGAGGGGATGGTCTAATGTGCAGGTGAGGCTCCTCCCGCTCTTGAAACGGTAGGTGACGAAGTCGGTGTGGCTCTTTTGGACGACTGCTTTCACTGTGCTCTTGCCCATCGTGTTGCTGGTTGTGTAGGATAGTACTTCGTCCCCCTCTTTTATCTCTTCGATGTTCTTTTCGGAGCCGTCCGCCATCGTTATCTTCGTCCCTTTGGCGAGGCAGTGCACATCTATTCCGTCGAAATAGATTTCCGATAGAGCAGTATCGTCATATTTATCTCCCTTGTACACCTCCATGATTTCGAACTTCAGTTTCCAGTCTGGTGAACCTTGCGTATTATCCCCGAGCGTGCCGATCTTGAACCGTTGTTCCCCCATGATGTCCTTCAGATCCAGTATGGCGATGGGTTTGTCGTCTTTGTAGACTTTCAGTTTTTTCACCCTGCTGTTCTCCTTGAAGGCTTTCCCGCTTTTCACGTAACCGTTCACGACGATGATGGTGGTTATCCTGGGGTCTCCTCCTTTGAACGTGTAGGTCAGGTATTCTCCTATCCCGTAGCCCGCCACGCCTTCCACCCAGGCAGTCCTGTAGCTCAGGTCGTGTGCGTTGCTGGCTTTGTAGTTGACCGCGCCCTGTGGCTTCAACTGGCTGGATGCGGTGATGGAGGAGGGACCTCCGGCGCAGTACCAGCTACAAGCGCCACCAATGACATCCCAATAACTATCCTTGGTCTCATTGAATATGCTTTGCTCCTCTTCGGTAAGCGTATTGTAGTCGAAGTCTTTCTGCGAGGCTTTTTCCTTTAGGCGATCGAAGGTCTTGCTGTTCTTCTCGAAATCCATTTTCTTTACCGAAACGGGTTGGAACACAGACGTTTCCGCCAATGCGCATAGGGCGTAGGCCCAAAATGCTAAAATGAATAGTATGCTTTTTTTCATGGGTAATCCTCCTTTGGGTTTTATAGGCTTGGCAGACTCATGCCATTGATTTTACGATAGAGGTCCAATGCGTAGATGTCGGTCATGCCCGATAGGTAATCCAGCACCGCCATGATCTTGCGGTAAGGGTCTTCGTTCTCCGTCTCGTATTGCTCAGGGATTCGGTTGATGAGTTGCCTTGAGTAGGCCTTGTCGGGGTTGAACACAGCGTTGACCACCTTGTCGATGAGCGTGTGGATGATGTTGTAACCGGCTATCTCGATGTCCATCACCACATTGGACTTGTATATCTTCTTGAGGGAAATCTCCTGGCATTGGCGGTAGGCTTTCCCCACCAGTTCGGACATGTCGTCGATGAGCGCGCCCTGGAAAGTCCCTTCCATGATGGCCTCCTCGTTTCGTAGGAATGCGTTGGAGCATTCGTCCACGAGCACACCGATGACGGAGGAACGTAGGTAGGCGATTTGCTCGTTCTCGTCGTCCACCGCATCCATGTGTTGGCGCTTCCTCGCTTGCTGCTCTTCCGTGAAGAAGGAAAGCAGGAGGTTCTTCGCCTCGTTGTTGCTGAGGAGCTTCAGTTTGTGGGCGTCCTCGATGTCCATGATCTCATAGCAGATGTCGTCGGCCGCCTCCACGAGGTAGACGAGCGGGTGCCGTGCGTATTTGTATTCGTCGAGGCGGATCATGCCGAGGTCCTCCGCTATCTTCACGAAATCCTCCTTCTCGCTCTGGAAGAAGCCGAATTTCTTCTTCTTGGCGCTGACATAGTCCGATTTGTACGGGTATTTCACGATGGAGGCGATGGTGGAGTAGGTGAGGACGAACCCGCCCTTCCTTCGTCCGTTGAACTGGTGCGTCAGGAGACGGAAGGCGTTGGCGTTTCCTTCGAAGTGGATGATGTCGTTCCATTGGCTATCGGTCAGCCCATACTTGCTTTTCAGCTCTTGCCCCTTCCCTTCGGAGAAGTAGGAGGCGATGGCGGTCTCCCCGGAGTGCCCGAAAGGAGGGTTGCCCATGTCGTGCGCCAGGCAGCCGGCTGAGATGATGGAACCGATTTCAGTGATGCTCTCAGGTAGGCTTTCCCCGTATTTTTCTTTTAGGAGCTTCGCCACGGCATTGCCCAGCGAGCGTCCTACACAGGATACTTCAAGGCTGTGTGTCAGCCTGTTGTGCACGAAAATACTGCCGGGAAGGGGGAATACCTGCGTTTTGTTCTGCAGCCTGCGGAAAGGGGAGGAGAAGATGAGCCGGTCGAAGTCCCGTTGGAACTCGGTGCGGTCTTGTTTCTTCTCGTCGTGGTAGTTCTCCAAGCCGAAACGCTTGGTGGTGATCAGCTTTTCCCAATCCATCTTCATGTCACACTCCTCCTGTATATCGTAAAAAAATTATATCACAAATATAGCAAATTTTTATGAGGAAAGCCATTTGCCCAGTTCTTCCAGACTCATGCCTCTCCTTTTCGCATAGGCGTTTTTTTGGTCGTTGGCGATTGCCCCCACGATGAAGTAGAAGGCTTGCGGATGTGCGATGTGCAGTCCGCAGATGGAGGCGTTGGGGCGCATGGCGCAGTTCTCGGTTAAGGTGATGCCGATGTCTCCTAGGTGGATGAGCCGGTCCGCCTCCCTGAGCAGGGAGATGTCCGGCAGAGCGGGGTACCCGAAGGCGGGACGGATTCCCTTGGCCTGTGTGGTGTTGGCGTAGCCCCAGTATTCGGTGCGTATCTTTTCGTGAAGCCATTCCGCTGTCGCCTCCGCCAGCCTGTCGGCCACGCTTTTGATGAGCAGTGAGGTGTAGTCGTCGCCCTCCGCTTTGACTCTTTCCGCCCATTCGTCGCCTCCATGCACGGTGACGGCGAAGAGTCCGATGTAGTCTTTCTCGGGTGATATGAAGTCGGTCATGGAGAGGCAACAGCCTTCCCGCTCGCTGATGTGCTGTTGACGTAGCATGGGGAATGAGGTGGTGCCCGATTGGGCGTCGGTGAGGAGTATGCTATCCTCGGTGGCTTTCGCTTCGGAGAAGTAGACCATGGCGGATAGGGAGAATATCTTCTCCTTGATTCCCTTCCTTATCACCTCTTGGGCGTCACGCATGAGTTGGTAGGCCTCTTTCGCCTTCTCTTGCTCTTCGGGGCGGTATCGCAGCAACCATTGCGTCTTGCAGGCGGGGCAGTCGCATAGTGTCTCCAACCCTTTGAAGTCTCCCGTTACCCTCCAGGCGTGGAAGAAGTAGCTCCAGTCTATCAGGGGAACTACGGAGAAAACGTCGATGGAATCGATGATTTTCCTTCCGAGAAAGGTGGGGCGGACAGGAGCGTACATGTCGTCTTTTTACTGGTTGACCTACTGCAACGCTGATTCTCCCTCGTTGCTGCGCCTGCTGCTCAATTCCGCCGTGATGGCGTCCATCTTCTCTTGGTTGAGCGGGTACATGTACATTAGCACGGCTCCCGCAAGTGCGATGATGGCAGGGATCCAGCTCATCAGTTGGATGATGCCCGGCACTGCGTTCTGTATGGCGATGGAGTCTTGTCCGTTGTATCCGTACATGCCCAATACCCATCCGATGATGGCGGCCGCGATGCCTCCGCCGAACTTCGTGGCGAAGGAGCCTGCGGAGTAGACGAGGCCGGTCGCCCGTCGTCCGTTCACGTATTCGGAATAGTCCGCCGCATCACCTAGCATGGCGAAGAAGAGGGTAGGCATGATGGCTGCGGCGCACTCGGAAAGACAGCCGACCGCGAAGATGGCGGAGGTGTCTTGTGACCCGCAGAAGTAAAGGAGCGAGTTGATGGCTCCGGAAACGAGCAACGCCCCGATGAAGAGGTTCTTCTTGCCGAATTTCTTGCTGAGCGGACTGGTGATGGCGGCGCCGACGATCGAGGCGATCATCAAGGCGGTCATGTATCCTCCCGCCAACAATTGGTTGTGGATGTAGTGGGTGAAGTAGATGACCGTGATGCCTTGTTTCATGTTGTTGTATATGTTGAAGACCAATCCGACGATTAACAGAACCACCCATGGTTTGTTGTGGATCAGGTCTATCAGGTCTTCCTCGATGTTCTCCTTCTGCGAGGCAGGTGGTGTCACCCTTTCTCTTGTGAAGTAGAAGGTGACGAAGAGGCATAGGATGAGGATGACGGAGAGCGAATAGATCGCCTTGCTGTAGCCTTCGCTTTGGTTGATGAGGGTGATGGCGCCCGAGTTCTTTTGGTTGTCGCCTATTCCGAACACTTTCGAGAGCATGGTGCTGAACTCTGTCTTCCCGGCGAAGACGTCCTCCTCGCCCTCCACGATGAAGGTGACAGGCTGGTTGGCTTGTAGTGAGAAACTCTTTCCGACCGTGGTGCTATCCTTCGGGTTGTCCACGGTGAGGAAGGTGGCCATGCCGCCCATCGTGTTGATGCTCACGTTCTTGACTTCCTCTTGCGAGGTGACGGTCACTTCGAATTTCTTGTCCGCGATTTTCCGGATCTCCATGTCCGGGTTGATCTCCCCGTAGTGGGCTACGAGTAGCAACAAGGAGCCTTGCACGATCATACCTCCCACGAATGCGCCTACCATGCGGAACGAGCCGATGCTGGTGCGCTCCTTGTCGTCGCCCGTCATGACGGCCATCAAGGCTCCGTAAGGGATGTTGTTGGCGGTGTAGATGAGGGTGAAGAGGATATAGGTTGTGAAGGCGTAGACGGTTTTCCAACCCATCGACCAGCTTTCAGGGCATGTGTAGAGCAATGACAGAATGACGCCGAGCGGGATGGCGGTCCAGAGGATCCAAGGCCTGAACTTTCCGAACCTGGTCTTCGTGCGGTCGCCGATCGCGCCCATGATCACGTCCGTGAATCCGTCGCTGGTCCTTGCCACCAACATGAGCGTGGCGACGATGCCTGGCGCTATGCCGAAGACGTCTGTGTAGAAGATGATGAGGAATGCTGATACACCGCGCCATGCGATGTTTGCGGACGCGTCGCCCAAGGCATACGCGATCTTTTCTCTGATGGATAGTTTTTCTGCCATATCTGTGATTATTTCCTTAATTTCTTAAAAAAATCTGTCATGAGCTGCGAGCACTCCTCCTGTAGCACGCCGGAGACCACTGCGCATTTAGGGTGTAGGGCGTTGGGCGCATAGACGGAGTAGCCTCGCTTGGGGTCTGGCGTTCCGTAGACCACCTTGCTGATTTGGGCCCAACCGATGGCGCCGGCGCACATGACGCAGGGCTCGACGGTGACGTACAAGGCGCATTCATTCAGGTATTTGCCTCCCAAATAATCCGCTGCCATGGTGATGGCCTGCATCTCCGCATGTGCGGTCACGTCGTGCAATGTCTCCGTGAGATTGTGGGCTTTAGCGATGATTTGTTCGCCATGGACGATGACCGCGCCGATGGGCACCTCGTCCTTCATCCCCGCCTTCTTCGCCTCCGCGAGGGCTTGCCGCATGTAATATTCGTCGTTCATGATTCTTCCACGTTATCGAAAAGGGTAGGGGCGTTCGCTTCGAACTTCTTCAGCACCTCGAGCATGATGGTTTCCCTGCAGAATTTGGCTTTGTTCGTGATTTTATATTGCTTGAAAAACCGTTGCAGAGCCCTCATCTCAGCATCGTTCAGGGCGATGCTGATGCGTTGGTTGCGCACCAGCTTTTTGCGGTCTGGCACCTTCTCCGTTTTTCTGCTGTTTTTGCTTTTTTTCTCTGCCATATGTCCGCAAATTTAGTCTATTTCATCGATTTAATCCTATGCTTTTGTAGAGTTTTATGTAAAAAACATCTTTTTTTATTCTTTTTTTGCGCCAAATAAGATAAATTTGCAAGGTGTATATTTTTGAACGTGAATAAATTTGTAGGAATATGAATGTGAAATTAGGTTTGAAAAGAATTTTACTGTTGTCATTCGTCGGCGCTTCTTTCTGCGCTGTTTCTTGTGACGACGATATTTTGAATAATCTGGGGTCTGACGAAACGGTCACCGCTTTGAAGGAGGCGTTGACCATTGGTGCGAAGACGGCTGCCACGAACCTCGGGCAGAAAGATGGTTACTTGGGCGACGCCATGGTGAAGATCGGCATGCCTAAGGAGGTCGCTACGGTGGCTGAGTTGATGAACACGTCGGCTGGTAAGACGTTCTTGGAGGCTGCGGGCGCCAAGAGCTTGCAGACGGATAACTTGGTGGAGCTGATGAACCGCGCCGCTGAAAAGGCTGCTCCGGAAGCTGCAGGAATTTTCTCTACCGCTATCACGAAGATGTCGGTGGCGGATGGCGAGGCTATCTTGTTCGGAAATTACAAGAGTGCATCTGCCGACGAGGAGGGCAATGTCACTGCCTCTTTCGGTTCTGACAAGGCTGCCACTTCCTATTTGTATGACAATACTTATTCGGGCCTACAGACCACGTTCGGTAGCGTTGTGACTGGCACCTTCGACGAGGTGTCCGTGAGCGGCGTGACGCTGAACACGGCTTGGAGTGCTTTCTCCAGCAAATACAATGAAGTCGCTTCTTTTAAGAGCTCTACGAAAGGTAAGTTGGCCATGACTACCCTCAAGGCGGGTTTGGCTTTGGCTGGTAAATCCGCATTGTATGACAAGGTGGACGCTATCCAAGCCGTCAATACGAACTTGGGCGAGTATGTGACCGGCAAGGCGTTGGACGGTTTGTTCACGAAGGTGGCTGATAAGGAGGTGGATATCCGCACGAATGCGGCTGCCCGCACATCTGACTTGTTGAAGAGGGTCTTTGGCCGTTTGGATGAATGATCCGTTGGAGCAGTGCGCTGAACGGTTTTGTGGAACTCTTTTACCCGAGGCTATGCGTCGGTTGTGGCAAGAAACTCTTCCACGATGAACGGTTCCTCTGCGTGGAATGCCTTTCATCCCTGCCGTTGGCGCTGGTGCACGAGTCGGAGGATAACTTCGTGGAACAACATCTCTATGGCAGACCCTACATCGAATCGGCCACGACGCTGATGATTTACGGGAAGGAGTCCGTGCCACAAAGGATTATCCATGAGATAAAATACCATGGTGCCAAGGAGTTGGCCAAAAGCATGGGTTGTATGTTGGGAAGAGAGATGAAGAACGGACGGTTCGCCTCCGTGGACATGATTGTTCCGGTTCCGCTCCACCCGAAACGGTTGAAGTGGAGAGGTTATAATCAGAGCGAATGGATCGCCATGGGCCTTTCCGAGGAGTTGGGTGTTCCGGTTCGGACGGATTTCGTCGAGCGGGTGGTGGAAACCTCCACGCAGACGACGAAGAATGCGGAGGAACGATGGACGAACGTGAAGGGGATTTTCTCCTTGAAACAGGAGGTCCAACCGCAGGATCTGGAGGGTCGGCATCTGCTGATCGTGGACGATGTGATCACGACGGGCTCCACGCTGATGGCTTGCGCATCCGCTTTCTCCCATGTGAAAAATGTGAAAATCAGTGCCGCTTCGTTGGCGGCTGTAAATTAATTTGATAATTACTAACACTAAATTTTATTTGAAATGAAGAAAATTAAGTTTTTGCCGATTTTGATGGCTATGTTTTTGGGATTGTCTTTCGGTCTGATTTCTTGTGGAGACGATGACGATAACGACGGAAACACTGAAAATAACACGTATGTTGAGAAGGATGTAATCGCTAAGGGAAGAACCTTCTATTCAAATTTGGAGAAGACAACTTCGGGTGACGCTTCTGTTGTCGCTGCTGCTACTGCGGCTATTGTTTTGGATGCTGCGGAGTATACGAAGAATAAGAACAACAAGGAGTGGACGACTAATTTCTTGGCTGGTGTTGTTATGGAGAAGTATAAAGTGGATGATGCTAATATCGCTAAGTCTGAGCAGTACATGAATAAGGTGGCTGACCTTAAGAACGTTTTGGACAACGGTATCACTGCGGATAATGTTGCGAACGCTTTGGTTACGTTGGCTGGCTTCATCTCCAAAAATTAATAAACTGGAATAATGATAACCATGAAAATCACAAAGTTATTTATCATAGCGGTTCTTCCTCTTTCATTGGGACTGTTTTCTTGCGGCGACGACAACGTGAACGCGTATGAGTTGGGCCGTACGGTCGATTTCCCTGAAATGACTGCGGAGGCACGTGGAAAAAGCAATGGAGAGACTTTGGCGAAGGCTTTGTTCTCCATCCGTGACACCATCGCTTCCGCACAACAGAAAAACCTAGTGCCGGTGGACGAGAACACGGGAGAACAACTGCTCTGGAACGAACCTATTTTCAGAGGCATGTTGACTTCTCCTTTGTCGGTGGCTCAGCGTCCGTACGAGCTCTCCATCGAGAACCAGAATGATTCGTTGTGGATGAAGGGCTTCAATACGAGTCTCAGCGCAACCCTGAATGTGGGTGCGGAAAAGCTGGCGACGGTGTTGAAGGATCTTTCCCAAATCGACTATGCGGATATTGACGCGACCGAAAATGCGAGACTTTGCATGGAGATTGCGGTGGCGCTGAAATGATTGTCGTTGATATCCATATGTGAGATATTTAATACAGGAAGTGTGTTCGGATTGCTCCGTTCACGCTTCCTTTTTTTGCCAAGTTAGTGGAAGATGATAGACCAGGCTACGGTTGATAGAATTTTTGATGCGGCGCAGATCGTCGATGTGGTGTCGGACTATGTCACACTCCATCGCCGTGGCGCTAATTATACCGGTCTATGCCCGTTCCACGATGAAAAAACACCTTCCTTTTCTGTTTCCCCCGCTAAGAATATCTACAAATGCTTCGGCTGCGGCAAGGGTGGCAACCCAGTCAACTTCGTTATGGAGATGGAGAACCTCTCCTATTACGAGGCGCTGAAATTCCTCGCTAAGAAGTACCATATCGACATCCAGGAGGAGGAACTGACCCAGGAGCAGATCGAGCAACGCACCGAAAGGGAGAGCTTGATGGCGGTGACGGAATGGGCACAGAAACATTTCACCCATAACCTCTTCGAAACGCCTGAAGGACAGTCCATCGGTATGGCTTATTTCGCCCACCGCGGTTTCCATGAGGATACCATCCGCAAGTTCCAACTGGGCTATGCGCTGGATAAACGTGACGCCTATACCGTATTGGCGCAGGGCGAAGGGTACAAGCGGGAATATCTGGAGAAGGTGGGCCTGACCATCGTGAAGGATGACAACTACGCCTTCGACCGTTTCCATGGCCGCGCCATGTTCCCGATCCATTCCATATCGGGCAAGGTCATCGGCTTTGGCGGACGAACCATGAAGAAGGACGACCCCGTGAAGTATCAGAACTCGCCGGAGTCTGAGATCTACCACAAGGGCAATGTGCTCTATGGCATCTATTTCGCGAAGAATGCCATCATCAAGGAGAAGAAATGTTATATCGTGGAGGGATATGCGGATGTCCTCTCCATGGTGCAAGCGGGCGTGCAGAATATCGTCGCACCCTGCGGTACGGCGTTGACCGTCGAACAAATACGTTTGTTGCGGCGTATCGTCCCTTCTGTCGATGCGGACAGGATAGACGGTAATAAGAACGTCACCATGCTCTACGATGGCGACAGTGCGGGTGTGCATGCCGCCCTGAAAAACGGTAAACTGCTCCTGCAGGAAGGCCTTAACGCTAAGGTGGTGGTGCTCCCGCCGGAGGATGACCCGGACACTTTCGCGCAAAACAACGACTCGTCGTATGTGCTGCAATACTTGTCGGAGAAGGAGCAGGACTATATCATCTTTAAAACGAATTACCTGCTGAAGGAGGCGAACGGTGACCCGATCAAGAAGGCGCAGACCATCACGGAGATCGCCCAGACCATCTCGGTGATCCCTGACCAGGTGAAACGCTCCGTCTACGTGTCGGAGTGCGCAAAGCTTTTGGGCGTGGAGGAAAACTTGCTCTATACGACTATCGCCCAAAAACAATGGACGAACGCGGTCTCTAATGCCAATACTTCCAGCCCCATCTCGGACATCCAACAGGTGCCTACACCTCTGACGGACCACCCTAATTCTGGGGAAACGTCCAATCCGCAGGCTCCAATGTCCACTACCCCTACGGCACGGGCCGAAACGACCCTTTCCGATAGGGCGGAAAAGGAGATCATCTATTACTTGGTCCGCTATGGAGAAGTGCCCCTTCTCATGGGAGAAAAGGATGGCGCGCCTTTTCAATTCCATGTGGTCACGTATATTAAGAATGAACTGGATATGGATGACCTAGTCCTGTCCAACCCGCTATATGACAGGATGTTAAGCGAATATTTGTCCGCCTTTTCGAGCACGCAGGTCTCCGCACAGCAGTTCTTCCTCCGCAATCAGGACTCGCAGATGGTTGAGGTGGCGACGGATGTCCTTTCGGACCGTTATCAGCTTAGTCGTATGTTCGACAAGAAATGTTCGGACAACAAGGTGAAAGCGAAGAAACTGGACAATGAGGAGGCGGAGCGCTTGGCGGTGGATGTCCCTCGGGTGATGTTCAACTACAAGTACTATTGGGTGGAACGTGAGATGAACAACTGTTTGCAGTCGTTGCGCCAGACGGAGGACGACGAGGAGAAGAGGACGTTGCTCACTCGTTTCAATTCGTTGCATGTGATCAAGGTGGCTTTGGCGAAGTTTTTGGGAGAAAGAATCATTGATTGATTTTTTCTTTTATCTTTGCTGATGTGTATTAAGCTTTTGAAATAGTTTTGTTTAGAATGAAAAGATATAGTTGGCTTGCCATCATGTTGGCATTAATGTTGGGGGGGTGTTCCCTCACGAAGAGTCCCGAGGAAATGGGCAAGGATGTGGTGCTGTCCGTTTCCAAATGCTCCCGTCTTTATACGGTGCAGTACAATGTGCATAAGGTATTGACCCATCAGGATTTCAGCAAGATCGAAGGCAGTTTCTTCTTCGAGAAGATCAGCATTCCGATTCCGGGCGAACGTAAGGTGGTCTTGCCGATGGACGCCACCATCAAGGCGTATATCGATTTCTCGGACTTCTCCGAGCAGAATGTCTCTGTGATGGGCGATAAGATCACCATCACGTTGCCTACCCCGAAGATTGAGATGACCTCTTCCAAAATCGACTATGCGAATGAGAAGCAGTTCCTTTCGTGGAATCGCTCAAAGTTCTCCGAGGAGGAGAAGGAGTCTCTGCTGAAGGCTGGCAAGGCGAAGGTGTTGGAGGACATGAAGGATACGGACATTATCGACCGTTCTCAGTTGGGAGCGTACAATGCGCTTCTCCCGTTGGTGACTGCGGCCGGATTCCAGCGTGAGAATGTTGTTATCCGTTTCAGCGATGATGTGTTGGGGAAGAAACATGATGGCTTGTTGATCCGTGAGATGATCGGAGACGACATGCCTGCGCAGAATTGACCCTTCTGTGATCGAGCCGAATATATTTGTGAATTTGAATGTGATAGTATTATGATAAAGAAGATTATTATTCTGTTGTTGGTGGCCGGCGTAGGCCTAGCCCTCTTTTTCTTCCTGAGATGGAGAGCGGAAGAGGAGGAGCCGTCGCAAGTTGATATGGCGATCGAGATTACCTCAGTCAAGGAGGTGGCGGAGTGGGAGTTCCTCACGGTAGAGATGGAGGAATTCGAGGATACGGTGATTCCCCGTATGATTATCTCCGACGATCAGTTCGCCCGCATCTATAAGGGAACGGCCCGTCTAGGCGTGGACATGAAGGAGTCGGCATCGGATTGGTTGATCACCTCGCAGGATACGATTTGGATCAAATTGCCGGACATCCGTATCTTGGACGAGGATATCATCGATGACACGCAGACCCGCACCTTCTATGAGAGCGGTAAAATCACGCCGGAAATAAAATCCGCCTTGTATGAGCGGGCGAAGGTGGATATGCGAAAAAGGGCTTTGTCGCCTGAAAATGTTTCCGCCGCAAACGAGAACGCCAAGGCGCAGTTCACGTATATGTTCCGTTCCATGGGCTTCAATACAGTGTTGTTTGAATAATATGCCTTCACGGGAACTTGTGATGGGTAACTGTTGCCCGCAGACGGTATGAGAAGGGCCTAGCGGGTCCTTGTGGATGTGGGGTGGATCTCCTCACTGAATCGTTGGCAGTGGGGTAGTGTGAAGGTGTAAATAAATGGATTCCTGCACTATGAAAGTGCGGGAAAGTGCTAGAAATTGCACCTTTGCGGTGCAATTCTTGGTAAGTGTTCGGCTGAACTATAAGAAACTGGACCTACTCGTCATAGTAGGTGTAGGTTGTGGTATAAATATATATCGGATTTTTGTGGACTTCTGATTCTCTTATGGTCTCGGAAACTTCTGATGTGTGTACTTGTTCGATCACATTCCCCACTTTATCATATTTAGTCAAAGTGCAACTACCACAGTCTGTGTCTACATATTTGGAGTCTACCAAATGATTGTCGGCATCATAATGATTGGTTGTTTGGCTCACTATCTTATCACCATTCCTTTGAGTTTCCGATACAAGATTGTGATGCTCATCATACTGATAATCTATTCTGGTCATATATCTATAATAGTTATAAAGATACGGCTTGTCATGTACGATAGAGAGCAGTTGTCCTTGTTCATTGTAGGTGTAGCGTGTACAATCCGTCTCTCCTGATTTATCATATGAACATTTTGTCAAAATCTTGTCATCCTTATCAAATGTTGTGACCGAAGTTATTGTATCGATATTGAGTTTGCCTTTCAGAGTATCATCTTCTTTCCCCTCAATTGTTGTGCTAATCAATTTATTATCAATACGTTTCTCTTCGTAAAAACTAATGGATATAAGGGTGTCGTTCCTGTATTTTTCCCCATTTAGGGGATCCTTCTCCCCGTTTATATATTTTTCTACATAGGTATGAGTCTCGTTGTCTTTAAAGTATGTACTTATGCTTTCGATTTTTCTATTCTTCTTATCGTATTTGTCTTTACACTCAATTTTTGGGCAACAAGCGTACCTTCTGAAGTAAATGCGATTTCCGTTTTTGTCGTAGCGTTGAATGTTGTCTAACTCTCCGTTTTCGAATTCCTGAACTGTTTTTTCCCCATTCTTTCCATATTCGTATTTCTCGAAGGTTACTTTGGTGTTCTTTGAGGATGTGCAACGGCTGGTCCTGTGGTGGTCTATTATTTTCCCCTTTGAATCGTAGGTGTATGTGTTTTCCCCGCAAAAGGAGGAATCAGCCAACAACCTGCCTTTCGAATCATATCTGTGATAGGAAGTGAGCTCCCCATTTTTATATTCCTCTGTCAAATTTCCGCGTTTGTCGTAAACCTTCTTTATATGAGATATGACATTAAAATATCTGTCCGTCGAAATGATGGCTGTATCTTTTCCTTTTTTGTCGTAATAGATATGTTCGTATTTCTCTATCTTTTTGGAACTTAGTGATTTATAAGTGATAGTACAGTAGAGTTTCCCTTGTGCGTTGTACAATCTGACGACATTATAATAATGTACTTCCCGTAACTTGCCATCATTCGAATAGATTTTATGCCAATTTTCCATATGAGGTCCACGTCTTTCAACAATTTCATATTTTCCATTGATTACTTCGGTTCTAATGTATGCGGAACTACCACCCGTTGACCGGTTTTCGTAATCCATTAACATGCTCTTGTGTTTTTTATCAAAGTAGTTAAATATGATAGACATCGTATCTGTCTTCTCGTTGCCAAGAGAGTCCAAGTATTTGCGGATATTTACTTCATGTGCTGTTTTGACATTCCCTTTATAGTTGTATTCTTGAAAATGTCCATTGCGCAACATACATGATTCGCAGGCATATGCGGACGTTGTCGCAAATAGGATAAAAACAATGCTTATGATTATGTTTCTCATGATCGGGAAAGTATTGCTGGGTTAGTAAACCATGTGTCTGCGCGAACTCTGTTATGTTTTTGGCTAAGATATGCAAATTGCACTACAAAAGTGCAGAAATACATCAGAAATTGCACTTTCGTGGTGCAATTCTTTTTGGGTGTGCAATTGAGCTATAAAAATCTAAGGGAATATTTACCATCATAGACTAAGTCATAACTGGTTTACATGGGTCAAAATCCGAATAAACTAACAATCAAATCTTTAACAAATGAGATAATGACAAGGCCGATAACAAATGATACAACATTCGCAACCAATGCAAATCCAACCGTTCTCAGTATGTAGTGTTCGCCCTTTCTCTCTAGAGTATATAGATATACAATGCTTTCGATTATCCATACCAATGGCTCAAGAATGACGATAACAAAAGCCATTCCAAAAATGAGTTCAAAATCGTTTCCGTGCAGGAATGAAGGACAGATAAGGATGTTCATCAGCAGATTGGTTATGGTATTGGTTATGGCAATCGTAAGTAAATCTTTTCTTGACCGATAAGAGAATGCCCAGCCCATACCCAATTCCAAACCGACGGTTATGAGCATCGCCAATATTATCAGGATAACCGTCATGGTGAATGTATAGTCTTTCTCTTGAGTTGATATTCCTCCTTCGTCGAGGGAAATGGTATGATGGATGTAATGTTTTGTATCTACGCAGGGAGAGATGTAATAATAATCCGTGTTGGGGTAATGGACTATGAACTTGAAGTTGCAGAAGGAGTGTACATCATGGAAGAGATGGAATTTTTGATTTTGTGAGCAATTCTCGAAATGGAAGACCTTTGCCATGGCGATGATCGCAGAATCCGTGAGCTCGTTTTCTTCAGGGGGAACCTCTTCTTGAATGTATTCGGATGTTGTGTCATCACTCTCGTAGTCATTTAGTGTGTCGGAATAAGGAAGAGTGTCTTGTGCAAGGGTAATGGAATCAAATGCTTCTTCTTGCTCGTCGAGATACGGGATTCCCCATTCGGTGTCAAGCTCGTTGTAGAGTTTGCCGTCATGGTAATAGGCCACACAGAATTCCCCCAACTCTTTCGGACCTGATATCGTGCCGGCTCCGAAATTAGGGTCGTAGGCGGCCGTATTTGCCATGGATGGAAGTGCGTTGCAGAACAAGGTCGCAACAATGCATATGCAAATAATAAAGAGTTTGTTGTGTTTCATCTCGAGAAGATTGAGGAATCGGTTCCGTGTTTACACAAATTTATATCTTGCCCCTTAAATCGCCAAATCTTTAATCCAAAAATGGGAAACGCACCAATTGGAATCGGTTATGTTATGATATAACAGACCGTTGCAGGAACGCACGGACGTAAGAATGCACATACGTAGAGACGCACGGCCGTGCGTCTCTACGTTCCTCGTCTCTTCCTCTTTTCATTTTCCGTCAATACCTTTACGCATAATTTTTCTCAGTTCTTCAACGTCTGGCAATGCTTTTCGCAAGCGATTAGGCATTTCTTCTGCGGTGGAATAGGTGGCGACACCCATCGGTCTGTCATAATCTTGTATGACAAATTCCACAAAATCTTTATTAGCAGACTTGCAGAGAACAATACCAATCGAAGAACTTTCATGCGGTTTGCGAACTTTTGTGTCCAATATTTTCAAATATGTTGTCAGTTGTCCGAGATAGCTTGGTTTAAAATCTCCCATCTTCAGTTCAACCACCACCAGCGCATTTAATTCGCGATTAAAGAAAATCAAGTCGGGGAAAAATTCTTCTTCATATATTTCAAGGTGATATTGGTTGCCGACAAAAGTGAAATCATTGCCAAAGGTCATGATGAAGTTCTTTATGTTCTGAACAATCTTCTGTTCGATGACTTTTTCGTCGATATCTTGTTTGTCCCTCTCTCCAATTTCCTCCGTATTAATGAATTGTAAGGCGTATGAGTCTTTGAACATCATCACCGCTTTGCGAGCCATGAAGGAGTCGGATATGGTTTGGGCGAAGTTGTTAGGCATACTCTCTCTGTTCTCGAATGCTTTTTCCCTGATAAGATGTTCGAGAGACTCAACAGAGAGATGCTCCTCTGCTGTTCGGTGGATATAATAGTAGCGAGCAGGCATACTTCTTACATGTTTAAATATCTCTATGTGATGGGTAAAGGGAACTTTAAAGAAATCATCGATGGGGAATCCTGCCATATTAGGTATGGTGAGTGATTGGTATATATTTATTTGATTGTCGAGGGGATATAAATCGTCAGTTATGACTGACGATTTGTGCGTATGTAACGTGTCTGTTTGGTTTGCAGTCCTTAATAATTCGTCAGTTGTAACTGACGAATTTGAGTCCAACTGTATCCACTGTTCATAAAAGAGTCTCATGTTTTTTAGATTCGCTTCAGAATAGCCTCGAAGTCCGGGTAGTTCCTTGCGTAATTGGTCACTGATTTGTTTGAGAGCGCTCGTGCCCCAAACACCTTTTCGCGTGTTCCTCGACAGAAACTTGCCGATGGCATAATACACAGCGAGCTGTACTCGGTTAACTTCCTTTAGGGCTTCGTATTGCCCTTGCAGAATAGCTGTTTTGATGATCTCCACCGCCTGCGAAAGCGGTATGACAGGATGTTCTTTTCCATAAATATTCTTTTTGTTGTTGTTTGTGTACTTTTAAATCGTGCGTCGCAACGACCGATTTAAAATCCTTCTGTATAGATAATGTCATTCTTCATCCAGCAACTTCATCATTTCTTTGACGTCTGGCAGAATCTCACGCATATTTGTGGGCATATCAGAAAGTGTTTTGTATGTTGACACTCCCATAGGCTTGTTGTAGTCTCGTACTGCATATTCCACATAAGCTTGGTTGGCGCTTCTGCAAAGCACGATGCCAATGCAAGGATTTTCGTGGGGCTTTTTTACCTTGTCATCCAGCACTTGCATGTAAGCATATAATTGACCTAGATATGCAGGTTTGAATTTCCCTTTCTTTAACTCAATGGCTACAAGGGCATTCAGCTCACGATTAAAGAATAGCAAGTCGCTTTTCATCTCCTCTCCATAAATTTCCAGATGATATTGGTTGCCAACAAATGTAAAGTCGCGTCCCAACGTCATGATAAACCGTTTGATGTTCTGTATGATGTGCTGTTCGACGACCGCTTCATCCACATCTTCATCTTCTGCGTCTAATTCTTCTACGTTGATATAATCCAGCAAATATTCGTCTTTGAACATGCGGATGGCTTTCATGCTTGCTTTCACTGTCGGCATTGTTTGTGCAAAATTGTTAGGTGCGGTATGTTCTGGCTGTGGAATGCCAGCTTTTAGTACGTCCCTCAAAGTGTATTTGTCCCATTGGTGGACAACTGCCTCGTGAATGCAGTTTAGCACCTCTTGAATGTTTTTTGTTTTGTGGAGAATCTCTATGTGGTGAGAGAAACTGATGCCCAAAAACTCGTCGCGATTAATTTCGCTCGTCGTAGGCGACCATTTTTCTAAAGCGAGTCTGTCGTACTCAATGCTATTACGTAAATTTTCTGTTTTTAATTCGCTCGCCGTCGGCGAGCGAATTAAAAAAGGTTGCCAAAATTCTGCGAACTGACGCATATTTCGGATGTTTTGAATGGAGAATCCCCGCAATCCAGGTAATTCTCTGTGCAATTGTTCGCTAATGGTATAGATTGCCCCAGTTCCCCATGTGCCTTCTCGAGAATTGGCTGAAACATATAGTCCCACACCAAAATACAACGACAATTGTGATCCACTAATCATTTTGGCCGCACGTGCCTGACTTTGCAGAATAGCTGTTTTGATTGTCTCCACCGCCTGTGAAAGCGGTATGACAGGATGTTCTTTTTTTATAAATGCAAATAAATAAACAAGTAAAAATTAATAATATGCAAATGTAGGTAAATTTTTCGGGAAAGACAAAGGTGAGAGGTTGACGCCCAAAGAATTTTATAGAGGATTATTCATCAACAAAAAAGCCGCACCCAATGGATGCGGCTTTCTCTATAATGAATTCTTAACGAATTACATACCCAAACGTTTCTTGAGAATGTCAAGACGTGCAACGAGTTCCTTAGGAAGGTGTTTGCCGAACTTAGCGAAGTGCTCTTCGATACGTCCAACTTCCTCTTTCCACTCGTCAACGTTAACAGCAAGTACTTGCTCCATCGTCTTCTCATTCCAGCAAGAGTCGAGACCCTCGATGTTGATAGCGCCCTTAGCAGGTACCTTTCCGATTGGAGTGTCAACTGTCTCACCCTTACCGTCGCAACGGTCGAAGATGTAAGCCAATACACGGCTGTTGTCACCGTAACCTGGCCACAAGAATCCACCTGGAAGTGCCTTGTTGCTCTTGTCACGACGGAACCAGTTAACGAAGAAGATCTTAGGCAAGTTCTTACCACCCTTAGCTTGTGGCAACTTCTCCATGTCGATCCAGTGCTGGAAGTAGTCACCCATGTTGTAACCACAGAATGGCAACATAGCGAATGGGTCACGACGAACACCAGCCTTCAAACCGATAGCAGCAGCAGTAACCTCAGAACCTACGATAGATCCCATGAATACACCGTGTGCCCAATCCTCAGCCTCGTGTACCAATGGTACAGTGTTAGGACGACGACCACCGAAGAGGATAGCGTCAACCTTCACACCCTTAGGAGACTCCCAATCAGGGTCGATAGCAGGACAGTTAGCTGCAGGAGCTGCGAAACGAGAGTTCTTGTGAGCAACAGGGTTCTCGTCAGCGTCGCGAGAAGCAGGATCGTTTACGATGTTACCCTTCCAGTCGATTGTGCCCTTAGGACAGTCGTATCCGATTCCTTCCCACCAAATGTCACCGTCAGGAGTGTATCCCACGTTCGTGAAGATAGTGTTCTTGCAGCAAGAATCAAGAGCGTTCTTGTTAGTCTTAGCTGAAGTATAAGGAGCTACACCGAAGAAACCAGCCTCTGGGTTGATAGCGCGAAGGTTACCCTCCTCGTCGAACTTCATCCAAGCGATATCGTCACCTACAGTCTTAACGTCCCATCCTGGGATAGTAGGGATCAACATAGCCAAGTTAGTCTTACCACATGCTGATGGGAATGCAGCACAAACATACTTAGTCTCGTTGGTAGCCTTCTTAGTAAGACGAAGGATCAACATGTGCTCTGCCAACCATCCATCTTCTTGAGCCATCTTAGAAGCGATACGCAAAGCGAAGCACTTCTTACCCAACAAAGCATTTCCTCCGTAACCAGAACCATAGGTCCAGATCTCGTGCTCCTCAGGGAATTGTACGATGTACTTCTCGTCGATTGGAGCGCAAGGCCACTTAGCATCCTTCAAACCTGCTGGCAATGGCTTACCTACAGAGTGGATACAAGGGATGAATTCGCCGCTCTTCTCGATCAATTCCAAAGCTTTCTTACCCATACGAGTCATGATCTTCATAGAACCAACTACGTATGCAGAGTCAGTAAGCTCAACACCCAACTGGCTGATAGGACCACCCAATGGACCCATTGAGAATGGGATAACGTACATCGTACGACCCTTCATACAGCCGTTGTATTTGTTGATCAAAATATGTTTCATTTCAACAGGATCCATCCAGTTGTTAGTTGGACCTGCATCTTCTTGCTTCTTAGAGCAGATGAAAGTACGGTTCTCAACACGAGCCACGTCACTTGGATCTGATTGGAAATAGTAGCTGTTTGGACGTTTCTTCTCGTTCAACTTCTTAGCCAAACCGTTAGCCACGCACTCGTCCATCAAACGAGTGAACTCCTCGTCGGAGCCGTCGCATAGGTAAACATTCTCTGGTTGACAGATATCTGCCCACATCTTAACCCATGCGTTCAATTTTGCATTTTTAGTGTTAATCATAAAACTATTATATATAAAATGAACATTGTCACTACTTTACGGCTAAACGAACCGTTTCCGAAAAAAGCGGTGCAAAGATACGATAAAAAAATAAAAAAATTGGTATTGGACGGGCGGAATATTTTTCTCTTTCTGTGTGAAATGCACTTCCTCCTTTCTGTGGAAGTGTTTCCGAGGTTTTCCTTTTGTGGGGTGATTCCTTTCTCTTCCGAGGTCTTATAGCTGTTCCACCTCTTCGGTGGAAAGTCCGCTTGCTGTCGAGATGGTTTGTGTGTCCACCCCTTTTTGTTTCAGTATCTTCGCCATCTCCACCGCTTTGGCTTGAGCACCTTCCGCTCGGCCTTTCTCTAAACCGATGGCCTCACCTTTCATCAATCCTATCGCTTCTCCCTCGTCACGACCCTCTTTCTTGTAGGTCTCGATGGTGTCGTTCTGAGACATGATGGCGTCCACGTGGGCGAAGTACTCCTTGCGGTCCTTCTCGCTCATGGAGGCGATGCGTAGCTTCTCCTCCGCCTCCTTGAGCCCAGGCGTGGTGGTG
>JAFXPK010000045.1 GCA_017527905.1 Paludibacteraceae bacterium | reverse complement strand
TTGACACTATTTTGTCACATTGAACATCCTCAGGATGGATATTGAAGCTGTCCCTTACGACCACTTTCTTCACATTGCTGTACAATGTGTTCTTACATACGTCATCGGTCACCTTGCGACGGAAGTAGGTTGTGGTTTTCATGTTATATTTCCCGCCCTCGTTGGTTGGTGCGAAGAACGGATCGTTATCCTCTCCCTTCACAATCGCACTGAATACTGTGTCGTTGCTCCACTCCCAAATGTAGGTATATTTCCCGCTTCCTCCTTTTGCCACATAGCCCTTTATCGTGTCGATGGCCGAATTGTAGCATATCGTCTTCGTTCCATAGTCTATGCCGTTGTCTTTCAATGGCGCATAGACGTTCATCGTCACTTCGTTCGATGTGGCATATCCACCAGGATATCCTCCTCCGCAGGAGACTATCGCACGGAAACTAACGGTCTGAACCAAATTGGTGATTTTTACCGTTTGTCCGTACTCGTCAAAGTTTTTATCAAGATTTCCGATATTAGCCGTAAAAATCTCCATATTATCTCCCTCTTTCAACGTATACCAACTTTCACCGTTCTCCAACTTATATTGCCATGAGGTTTTATAGGTAGCGCTATCTCCACCTGAAATTTGATTCAAGTTGAGATACTTGGATTGTCCATCATTAGGACAGAACGCAGAATCCAATGGATTCTTTGTCAATGAAGGTGTCACCAGTCTCTTATAGATGGTGAAGGTGTAGTCGACCGTATCCGATATACATATCTCATCGGATACTTTCGCACTCTCTCTTCTTACTACCCTTACGGTGTTTTCTCCAAAGTGAGGAATGTAGTCGACAAACTGATATGAAGAATTTGTTGACCCAGACTCTCTCACTCCTATGAAATCATACGGATTGGTATGATAATAGTTGCGGTTGAAGAGAAGGCTTTCAGGCAATGACTGCTCGTCGAGGAACACCGAGCTGCCTGCGTAGCTTACCTGTGGCTTCTCCACCTCCTTGAAGTTGACCGAGAGATAGTTGTCGCTTTGGCTGTTTGTGCCGCAATCATCCGTGGCAACAACACGGAAGAATGTCTTCTTGTTCCCCAAGTAATCCACTTCCACTGTTATACTCTTGGCGGCTGTGGAATTGTTGCCGTTCCATTCCGCAGGGACAGGTTCCCAATTATTGCCATCGTTGGAGTATTCCCACTTCAGGGCCACGTTGTTCGGATCCAGCTTGCAGGACATCATGACTTTCCCTTTGCTTCCCTTACAGAATTCGTAGAAATTATAATAATATTCAAGGTTGTCGTTCATGTCGACGAACGAGATTCCGCCGACCTTCATGCCGGAGCCTCCCTTCACGATGATAGGATTACTGCTTATCTTTCTGGTCCTGCCACCCTCGTCCTTGCCGCTGAACACTACCGTGTAGGAATATTTTTTGCCGGCTTCGGCTGTGAACTTATAGGTGACGCCATCCCCCACAGGGCTATTCCCGTAGTACCACTGCCATTTGGCGTCCTTCATATTGAGGATGCTTTCATCCCCGAAGGTTATCCTTTCCGTGTTCGTTACCGATAGCTCGACCATCTCCCCTCCGCATACCTCCGCGGTGTCTTTTTGACCATTGCTTGTTTCGATGATCGGTGTGCCGGAGAATCCCGTGTTCAGGATGAACGAATAGATGGCTTCGCTCTTACAACTGGTTGATATGGTTCCTTTGCGGTATACTTCCAAATCCACCCTGCTGGATTCCTCGAATAGGAACGAATCTATTGAAACGGACATTGCGGTTCCATTGTATGTGACATCATCCAAGAAGGTAAAGTCCCCGCTGCTGGCTGACAAAAAAGGGCTGACCACGTCTCCCTTGTCAACCCCTTTCAGGTTGACGGATACGTTTGTCTTACCGTTCTTGAAATCTTCAGGTGTAATGATGTTGTTGGTGACAATGATGTCGAAGGATAAATCCTTCTCCACCTTCACTTGGCCAACTCGGCTCTCCGCCCTGTATATGTTGGTGTTCGTACACTTGTTGTCCGTCACCACGACATAGAATGTTGTGTCGTTTGTTAACTTGACGTTAAATAACACTGAACCCTCTTTGGAGACGTGTTTGTCTTCTTGGGTTACGTTTCCCGGATAGAGGGCCAAATCGTATGTCGTTCCGCTTCCGCCTCCTTTGGCGATACCCAGCACTTCGAGATTCTCCCCATAGCAGAATCTATCCCCATCGTAGCCCATGGCTGGTGTTGTGAGCGCACCGTAGGTCTTCATGATGATGCTATCCGTCACAGTATAGCACAAATCGGTGCCCTCATAGTAGAAACAGTTTCTTTTGACCTTATAGCTTTTGCCCGCCTCAGGGAAGGTAAAATCCATGGATTCTCCTGTTTCACCTGTTTTGATGTCCCCGTTGACGCTCCACGAATAGGATGTGTACTCTTCGTCTTTCACTTTGCAAGACAACGGTATTGGCGTGCCGGCGCAGACAGTATCCTGGTTAGGGTCTCCGTTCGGTCCTATGTTGAGGGACTTCTTTCTCTCCTTGATCTCGGACTCCTTGAGGGTCTTGTGGAGCGTCGTTTGACATTCCGTCTCAGTGTTCAGGACGATGATATCGTAATTGTAATCTTTCTTCTCCGTCAACTTAATCTTAGCCGTTGATACTCCTTCGACACCCGCGAACTTCTCACTTCCGCGGTGGATTTCACAGAGATGTCCGTCTTTAGCCGCCCTGATTGTTATTTCGTTGCCGACCACTCTACATGTGCTGACGGTTGGCGTGACATCTATCTTCTCATAGGTTTCGACATCAATTGATTGGCCTGAGAAGATGGTGTCGCCACAGAACTCCACGGCGGATTGGACCATATAACTTTGCGTGGCTGGCATTTTATATGTGTCCATCTTGGTGGATGTCCTCAGTGCTTTATGTTTCTCTCCGTCAAAGTGGAAGTACCAATACTTGGTCAGACATTGGGAAGCGCCGAATTTACTGGTCATCAATGTCTGTTCATCCAGAAGGTGGTCATTGTTCAGTCGCATTGATAACTCGATAGTGTCTCCGTAACATTTCGGATCCGCCGTTAACAATCCGTCGACAGACACTGAAGGCTTCGGTTTCGAGTAGGTGGTGACCGTCAAGGCGTCGCTAACGTCCTTGCCCAGTTCCGTTCCGTCCGGCATGTAGGATGTGACCACACGTCTTAGATATACCTTCTCGTCCTCGTTGATCTTCCTTTGCCAACTTCCGTCATAGTTCTTGTTCTCGAAGTATATGCTTTCGCCTTCAGCGTTTACGTTGGACATCTTGTACCAACTGCTTCCGTCATTGCTGTACTGCCATTCGTACATGGCGGTGGCTTGACCCGTGACCGCCTCCGGTATGGCGTTGTTCTCGTTCAACTCCGGTACGGTTGAACCAGGACATACATATATCGTGCTGACAAGGAATCTATTGCCGGCCACCTCGTCCAGTATCATGAACTCTACCTTGACCGGTTCGCTTATACAGCTTGTCCCAACCGTACGTTTCTTGTAGAAGTAAAGAACTGGAGGCATGTCATCCGTGAGGTTGGTTTTGTATACACCACCCGTCATTGGTTTCGGATCCGAATCGTCATTCTTCTCGCTATAGAAGTATTTGTGTGTGCTGCTCTCCTTGTCGGAAATGATCAGCTTGCATTCCCTTCCACGGTATCCCCTTACGACAAGATAATTCTCGCCGGAAGAGGATGTGCTTGTCGTTAGGCTGATGTTGTTGCTTGTTGTCGTGATGTTATCGACCGTGAACGTTGGCAGTGGGTTGACATGTACAACCGCCTCCTTGACGATTGGCTCACTACTGCATCCGTCCTGGAAGCTCACCACAAAACGGACATCGTTTTGTATGTTCGGATAATTTCTTGTCGTATTCACCTCATTGTCCGAGGTGAACTCCTTTACATCGTCGCCATTGGTGATTTTACAGTTGAAAGAGAACTTCTCAAGATTATAATCGGACGGAACCTCCCCCTCTTTGTATTTCGCCGTGAATTGCACGTCCTCTAAGTTATCACCCATGCACACCTCTGGCTGGCTTACCTCTACTGTCAAGTCATCTGTCTTAACCTTTTTGCTTATCTTAATCGTGTAATATACATCGTCAGGGGCATATATCTCCGCATTCTCGAATGTTTCCAATATGACACACTGCCTGAACTTGTAGGTCACTCCTTCCTCAAGTGACGAGAGAGGTATTTTCAAATCAGGAGTGTTGTCCGGATTATATGTGAAAAGCTCATTGGCTCTCTTTATCTTATCTTTCTTTCCTTTTACTTCAAGGAATTTCTCCGGTGTCTTATCTGTTGAATACACCCATCTGTATTTTACTCCATATACGGAATCGTATTTTGAGTAAGCACCGAAGTCACATTTGTTTCCCGGATAGATTTTATATTCATTTTCATAAATATCCGCATCGACACCGACCTGAAGTTGCCCATTCGTTGGACATTCCACGATGTTCGGCTCTTCATATATTCCATCCAGTGTCGGAGAAGGAAGCACCAAAAACTCTATCCTATTACTCTCGCATTCCTTAGATCCAACAAAGTTGTCACTTTTATACTTTACAGACCTATGTACTTCAAACTTCTGCCCTGGGTTAAATTCTCGTCCGTTATTGCATTTTTTGAATGTTCCGGTACTAATATTGTCCACATAAATGTCATTTGAAAAAGTAACATCTGAAGGCTGGGAAGTAAATGCCTCACCTCCTGATCCTATCGGATTTGTTATTCTTACATAATCCTTTATTTCATGTGTTACTCCTGAAAATTCCGAAGAAAATACATCTGCGGTCGATGTTAGATTAATAAATGTACTTTTTTGATTTTCATATATTGCATATAGATTATTTTCTAATTGTGGATTATAATTGCTGTTAACAGATAAATCCCCTACTCCGCATTTGAATATTCTGACTTGTAAAACATTATCACCTGATGTATGAGCATATCCAAGAAAAGTCTCATTTTTATTTCTTCCCTTCCTTACCTCGTAATCCCACTTAACATAATAAACATTTCTGAAATAAATATCTATATATCCATATTTATTATAAAATTCCAAATCATCCTCATTTTTTTTTATTTTATTCCATAGTTTATTCGTTTTTAATTGAAAATTTCTCTCTGGTATTACATAGGAATAATTATAAAGATCATTTCCTTTTTTTATTTCTGCATCAACTGGTTGATTTGCACATTCATAATAAACCGCATTGTTCCATTTTGACATTTTATTTATAGTTGTCCATTCGAGATTATAAGTAACATATAAATCTTTTGGTCTATCCGGTCTTCCATTACGATCGGGATGTATCACTGTATTCTTTGCAATAAAAGATTTACTTGTAATGTCAATGAACTTTTCTGTGAAGGTTGATTCCGTCATATACACAGTTTGTTTTCCATTGTAACAACATTTTATATCATTTTGTTCTTCAGGAAAATTAAAATCCGATCGATCATTTGAACCATTGTGATGAATATCATTGATTCGTTCTACACCGGGTACACTATGCCAGTCAAAACCATAGTATGAGTATACTATATTCGACTCGCCAAAATTCTGCCCATACCCACTGATAGCCATCAGGGCACAGACCAACAAAATGATATATCTTTTAACCATAAACCTAAATTTTATCAAAACCATACGGCAAATATAACCGTTTTTTCGGAAACATCCAAATATTTTTAATTATT
>JAFXPK010000044.1 GCA_017527905.1 Paludibacteraceae bacterium | reverse complement strand
CTTTTCGTTCTTAAACATCTCTAACTCTCCATCATATCCCCATTTTGTCAAAATGTCACTTGGAATATTCCACTCCTCAATGGTCTTACTCATAACCTCTGTGAGTTGCTCCTGCGTCACCTTCTTTCCGTCGAAGACCCACTTGAGTTGGGAAAGATCATTCACATCTTGATTTTACAGATCTTTGCCAAACTGATTTGTGAAGTTATATGGCGGAATTTCTTGGACGGACTTGATTACCATTCCCCTAATCGACCACGCCGAACTACCGTTTCTCAACTCTTAACTCATTCCTCCACTTTTCACTCCTCAATTGCCCTCTCCTTAGAGGAGAAGTTGACACTAATCTTGACAATCGGTCTTTTGCCAATTCGCAAATATAATGATTTTTAACTGTAGAAGGACATTTTCTACTCCCACCGTAACACATAGTCCGACCTATGCTCTTTCATCCATTGCAGGACCCGTCGTTTATATTCGTCCGAAAAAGCCATATACTCTTTCCCCTTGAACTCCAACCGAATCCTATCATTCCTGTTAGGCCGAGGAAAATCCTCAATTCCACCTGCCAACCAAGATATCAAACCATAGTCATAAGAGTTATAATAAATCAAAGTGTCAGAAGACTCACTGGTATATAACCAATTTCTATAGTATGCCTTGCAATTTTCCCGTATAGCATCACTTACGACATCAAACAAATCCTCCTTTCTATATTTAAACCACTCCATATAACGTCCTTTGGTGAAACAATCGACAATCTCCTTTTCTTTTTTTAATTTAGACGTAACAATCAAATCCTGGAACAAAGAATCTATCACAATATTATCATGTAACCCCAACAATAATTCTCTATAAAACATTTTATGGTCTGATTCCGTACACTCCTCGCATTGTATTTGGCTCAACTCGTCTCGGGCGTTTCTGACAGAATTTAATATCTCATCAGAATTATTTTTTATTAGGAATTTACATATACAATCACCACTGTAAACAGGACCCCATCTCATATCTTGATTCCATAAACATAAATCATAATATCGTTCCCTCAAGATTGTCTCGACATAGAGTTTCTTTTGCTTGGGCGAAAAGAAACGGACAAGTGAATCTTCACACATTTGTTGTGCCAAATAAAGCCCACTATATTTGCCTACATTCTGGAGCAAAAGAGTATCAAGGCAATAGTCCAAATAAGAATACCTCAGCAAAGAGTCTTTTTCCTCCAGCGTATCGACTATGCCCTTTATCTCCTTCACTAATTCATAAGGTGTCTTTTCACTCCCATTATCATTCGTTTTCACGATTTGAAGTCTGTTATTCGCAGAAACTGTCAAAACAGACATGAACAAAAGAAATGTACATAAAAGCTTCATGGAACACTTATTTTTTCTTATAGATTACCTTGTATATTTATTTTCGAAATATTCACCATCAATCCAATAATCGACTTCATACCCACTTGGTCTTTTCGAATCTCCGTCGAATGATACTTTGATTTTCACTATTTTTTGGCACACTCAAAACCCACCCCATGGCGGCATAAATTGTCATACCAAAGCAAAGTTAATTGATTTTTTGTTAAGCGCCAAAGATTTACGTATATTTTTGTGGTAGATTTACATATTTTTATCCGCAAGAAAACAATGCGACACACAAAAAAGACTAAAAGTTTTTTTTCAACATGTTTTTCAGACAATTTGTAAGTCAATCCGTCATTCCGTTCGATAAAAATAGCAAAAAGATAGTTTAAGTATCGATTTTTATACAAAGTGTCATCCAAAACTATCATTTTTAATTGTTTACAAAAGAAAAATATTCATTTTGTTAGCAAAAAAAGTTGTTAAGATATACTTCGATTAGGGAAAATTGTTACCTTTGCGACGAATTTCCGAAAAGGAAAGGGAACGAATAAATTAAAATACAAACATATAACTAATTGGTTTAGAATATGAAAATGCACAATTTTAATGCTGGTCCATCCATCCTTCCACGCGAAGTGATCGAGGACACCGCAAAAGCAGTTTTGGATTTCGAGGGACACGGTCTTTCCATTCTTGAAATCAGTCACCGCGCGAAATACTTCCAACCGGTAGTAGACGAAGCGGAGGCATTGTTCAAGGAGTTGTTAAACATTCCTGACGGATACAAAGTACTTTTCCTCGGTGGCGGTGCCAGCCTGGAATTCTGCATGGTTCCATACAACTTCCTCCACAAGAAGGCAGGTTACGTGAACACTGGCGTATGGGCAAAGAAAGCCATGAAAGAGGCTAAGCGTTTCGGCGAGGTGGTTGAGGTAGCATCCAGCGCGGACACCACTTACAACTACTTGCCAAAGGGTTACAGCGTACCAGCCGACTTGGATTACTTGCACATCACAACCAACAACACGATCTACGGAACGGAGTTGCACGCAGATCCGAACGTACCAGTTCGCTTGATCGCCGACATGTCTTCCGACATCTTCTCCCGTCCGATCGACGTGGCTAAATACGATTGCATCTACGGTGGCGCACAGAAGAACCTGGCTCCTGCCGGTGTAACCTTCGTCATCGTGAAAGAGAGCGCATTGACCAAGGAAGAGGGTTCCATCCCTACGATGTTGGACTATCGCACACACGTAGCCAACGGTTCCATGTTCAACACTCCTCCGGTATTGCCGGTTTACACTGCATTGTTGAACCTCAGATGGATCAAGAAGCAAGGTGGTGTGAAGGAGATGCAACGCCGCGCCGAGGAGCGTGCCAACCTGCTCTACAGCAAGATTGACAACAGCAAGATCTTCAAGCCAACGATCGCCGACAAGAACGACCGTTCCTACATGAACATCTGCTTCGTGTTGAAGGACGAGTTGCTCGACAGAAAAGAGGAGATCGAGAAGGACTTCATGGCATTCGCCACGGAGAGAGGCATGGTGGGCATCAAGGGTCACCGTTCAGTGGGCGGTTTCCGCGCATCCTGCTACAACGCTTTGCCGCTTGAGAGCGTGAAGGCTTTGGTAAACTGCATCGACGAGTACGAGGCAAAATTCAAATAATAAGAAATAATAATCCATGATAGTAGAGACGTAGCGTGCTACGTCTCTATATCGTTAAAAAGATACAGATATGAAGGTATTAGTAGCCACAGAAAAACCGTTCGCAAAAGTAGCCATCGACGGTATAAAGAAAGAGTTGGACGCTGCCGGATTCGACATGGTCCTTTTGGAGAAATACACCGAGAAGAAGCAATTGTTGGACGCCGCAGCCGACGCTGAAGCAATCATCATCCGTAGCGATGTGATCGACGCTGAAGTGTTCGACGCAGCCAAGAAGTTGAAGATCGTCGTACGCGCCGGCGCAGGTTACGACAACGTGGATTTGGCGGCAGCCACCGCACACAACGTATGCGTGATGAACACTCCAGGTCAGAACGCCAACGCAGTAGCGGAGTTGGTATTCGGCTTGTTGGTATACGCAGCACGTAACTTCTACAACGGAAAGTCCGGCTCTGAGTTGATGGGCAAGAAGCTCGGTTTGTTGGCATTCGGAAACGTAGGCCGCAACGTGGCACGCATCGCAAAGGGCTTCGGCATGGACGTATACGCTTACGACGCGTTCTGCCCTGCATCCGCCATCGAATCAGCTGGTGTGAAGGCGGTAGCCAACCAGAACGAGTTGTTCAAGACTTGCGACATCGTTTCATTGCACATCCCTGCAACGCCAGAGACCAAGAACAGCATCAACTACGATATGGTAGGTCAGATGAAGAAGGGCGCCGTGTTGATCAACACAGCCCGCAAGGAGGTCATCGACGAGGCTGGTTTGCTCAAGCTGATGGCTGAGCGCGAGGATTTGAAGTACATCACGGACATCATGCCAGCAGCCAACGACGAGTTCGCTAAGTTCGAGGGCCGTTACTTCTCAACGCCTAAGAAGATGGGTGCGCAGACCACTGAGGCCAACACCAACGCAGGTATCGCAGCCGCTAAGCAAATCGTGGACTTCATCAAGAACGGTAACGAGAAGTTCAGAGTGAACAAATAATCCATACGGATATTCCAATAGAGGGCGGAGGGCCATTGGGCTTTCCGCCCTTCTTATTTTCAGGCGGGTTCTGCCACCGTACCGGCCGTAGAGACGCAAGATGTTGCGTCTCCACAATAGGACACAACATCATATGCGCAAATGGACAGAGACGTAATGCTTTGCGCCTGCACAACGGATCGATCCAATATTCCAGACACCAACAGGTAGAGACGCAAGATGTTGCATCTCCACAATAGGGCACAGCGCAATTCCATTGGGTTATAACGGGTTTCGCGCAAACAAAAAAACCATCGAAGAAGAGACCTCGATGGCTTTTGGGTACAGCTAAAAATCCCGATCAACCATACCTAACGCTCTAGACATCAATGTCGTGAGCAAGTTTACAAATAAAAGGTGTTTTTTATATATTTTCCATCGTTTCCTACACTGCAACAGACAAAACACCAAACACACATTCATATCACCGTTCACCTAACCTGTAAGCAAATGAGGAAAAGATATTTATCAATATTTTCTCACACATATTTATCGCAACCTATAAAGGAACTCAAAAAACAACCAATCTATTCAACATGACAAATAACAATCGTCGAATACCTTTACATTGCAAATATAGTCATTCCGCAATAAAAAACTATATTTTATACAAAAAAAATATAAAAATTTTCAACACGAATATAATGATGAGAAAAAGAGGCGGAGAAAGAAGACAAAAGCCACCGAAGCAATCACGCTCCGGTGGCAATTTAGCATGGTTGGGAATCGCAAGACAACCATACACTAAAAGATTAGGAATCAATACGTTCCTAATGTATTTACGAATAAAAGGATTGTCTGTTTCCGTCTTGTCAGGCACTTCGGAGCAACATGGTGCCCAACATTCATCAATATTTTCGAATTGAGAAACATCATGAACAAAGTTCGCATGAAGATGCATTCATCCCACCTCGATTTGTTTTTTAATCGATTGTCACACAATACCTTGCAAAACTAAGATTCACTTTGTTCCATAAGAAATACAACAAACTCTTCTGTTTTTTATTCTTATGGTATAAATATAAGCAAAGTTTTAAAATAAATCAAATCTCAGACATGATTTTTTTAAATACAGAGACGGAAAAATCAATTAAATAGCAAATGTCAATAAAAACAGACATAAATCAAGTAAAAAAAGGCCACCGAAAGGGATAAACCCTCGGTGGCTATTGTGCGGTTAGGAATCGCAAGATAACCGCACAGAGAAGCACTTCGGCAAAGATTACGCCAGAAGTGATTTAACTTTTTCAGAGATTGCCCTACCCTCCGCCTTGCCGGCGAGTTTTTTGGAAGCGACGCCCATCACCTTACCCATTTCCTTGGCGGAAGTAGCGCCCACCTCGGCGATAATCTCCTTCACGGCAGCGGTAAGTTCCTCGTCGCTCATCTGTTTCGGCAGGTATGCCTCGATGACGGCAGCCTCCGCCAATTCGTTCTCCGCCAATTCAGGACGGTTTTGTTCCGTGAAGATGGCAGCGGACTCCTTTCTTTGCTTCACCATTTTCTGAAGGATTTTCAGAGCCGTATCATCGGTCAACTCACCATCCGCGTTCTTTGCGGTCTTCGCCTCGATGAACTCCTTCTTGACGCCACGGAGCGCCTCCAATTTCACCTTGTCACGAGCGAGCATCGCCTTTTTGATGTCTTCGCTGATTTGATCAAATAATGCCATAAACGTATATTTTAAAAATCATTCAATCTACCATAAGCAGGTACATTCATCTCCTCCTCCGTCATATCCCCTAAATCGAAGAGAGGCACATGAGTCGGTTCGGAAGGAGCAGACCGTTTCTTGCCGGAGTTGCTTTTCGACTCAAGCGGCACATGCTCCCTTATTTCAGGTCGGAGACCCGTCGCCACGATCGTCACGCTCAGATCCTCACCCAGCGAGTCGTCGTCCATCAGTCCCATGACCAGATTCGTTTTTTTATCAACCCCCTTCTCGTTCCTGAGGTAATCCTGTATCTCGTTCAACTCCTTCGTCATCAACGAATGGGAGGGCGACGTAATTATATTCAGTAGCATATCCTTGGCTCCAGAGAGTTGCGATTGCAGCAACAGAGGAGAATTCAGCGCACTCTGCAAGGCCGTTCTAGCGCGGTCCTTCCCCGAAGCCTTGCCATAAGCCATCACCACATCGCCGCTATCCTGCAGGACAGTGCGCACGTCCGCCATATCTATATTGATGCGTCCGCTCTTAGTGACGATATCAGCCATCGCCTTCGCCGCATCCGCCATGAGATCATCCGCCTTGTCGAATGAGGCATTAATAGGGAGGTCGCTATACAAGTCAAAAATACGTTGGGTATCCACCAGCACGATAGCGTCCGAGCTCTTGCGCATCTGTTCCACGCCCTTCTTCGCCAATTCCATCTTCGTTTCGCCCTCGATATCCGGAGGCAAGCAGACAAAACCGACAGTCAGGACACCCCGCGACTTGGAGACCTGCGCCACATAAGGACCCGCACCCGTGCCCGTGCCCTTCCCGAAGCCAGCCGTGACGAAAGCCATCTCGGTACCATCGGAAAAAAGGTCTCTCAGTTCGTCCAAAGAATCCTCCGCGATACGCAACCCAACTTCAGGATTACCGCCTGCGCCCAAGCCATTTCCCAGTTGGATCTTCACAGGGACGGACGAGTTGCGGAGAGCCTTGCGGTCCGTATTACAAACCGCAAAAGAGACATCCTCCACGTGCAGATCATAGACATGCTGCACCACATTGCCGCCACAGCCTCCAACGCCCACGATCTTCACGATAGGGTTCGAATCGGGCAAGTCAGGTTGAATGATTATGTCCTCACAAACATTAATCATGCTTCACTCAATCCACATTATCATACAAGAAACCATTCCTCTTATTAGAGACCGAGTTACTCTCATCATCCATATCCATCACGGAGATATGAGCATTTTTGTGTTGAGACTCATATTGGGAGTTTCCTCTCTGGTAAGAAGGCATATTCAGGTCACTATCGCTCATGTCCAGAGAGACATGAGGCATCTGGCCCATCTGCTGTTCCGTAGGACGATCAAAGCCCTGTCTGCCCATCCGTCCGGAGTTCATCTCCTCCTTAGTGTAGTAGAGCCCGTAATTGTCCTGCTGCGAATTGGCCTGAGGATTCTGCTGAGGCTGTTGGTACATCTGACCGCTCCTTTGCTGCGGAGTTTGGGAGATCGTGAACACAATGTTATTGTTATTCTGTTGAGCAGAAGTATATCCTCCGTTCATACCACCATTCATACCTCCGTTCCTATCCCCATTCAGCGACACGTGCTGCGTCGACATGGCAGGACGTTGTGGTTGGGAAGCGTTACCACGTTGTTTAGAGAAATCGAAGCCAGTGGCCACGATGGTAACGCCCAGGTTATCGCCCAAGGAATCATCCTGCATAACACCCCAAATGATCTTCGTGCTACCATCGATCTGCTTGCTCAAGTAGTCGCGGATGATGGTCACCTCATTGGTTGTGATCCTGCACTCCTTGCTATGGGTGATATTCAACAATATATTCTTCGCACCAGAAAGGTTCGTGCTGACCAACAACGGAGAATCCAGAGCCTGTTGGATAGCAGAGATAGCACGGTCCTGGCCGTTCGCCTTCGCGGCACCCATGATAGCGTCGCCACTATCCGTCATGACCGTTCTGACATCCGCCATATCTATGTTCATACGTCCGGAGAGCGTGATGATCTCCGCGATACCCTTGGCGGCAGTCGCCAGGATTTCGTCACCCTTAGCGTATGCGTCATCCAAGAACATATCGCCATACATATCCAAGATCTTTTGGGAATTGATGATGAGGATAGCATCCACGTTCTTCTTCATCTCCTCGACACCCATCAAAGCCTGGTTCACCTTCTCATCCCCCTCGAAGAGAGCGGGGATCGTCACAATGGCGACCGTAAGGATACCCTTCTCCTTGGCAGTCTTCGCGATAAGAGGAGCAGCGCCTGTACCGGTACCGCCGCCCATACCTGCGGTGATGAATACCATCTCGGTATGGTCATCCAAGATAGCGTTGATCTCCTCGATGGATTTCTGCGCCTCCTGCAGTCCCACTTCAGGCTTGCAACCAGCGCCCAGACCTTTCTCACCCAATTGGATTTTTGTAGGAACAGGCGATTTACGCAAATCCTGCTTATCCGTGTTGCAGACAACAAAATTCACATTTTTCACACCCATGTTATACATGTAGTTGACAGCGTTTCCGCCACAACCGCCCACGCCGATCACCTTGATGATCGGTTGCTCTTGCTCCTCAATCTCTTCGTTGAGTTCGTCTTCTGTAAAATGGTTCTCGTTCATATATTTAAAATTTTTATTTCCACATGAAAAAAACGACAAGGGAAGATGCGTCACTCATCAAACATCTCATCCACCTTCTCTTCCACTTTGCCTACCATCTTACCCCAGATAGTAGGGAGGATCCAACCCGACTTGTTTTTCTTGCCCTTCTTAGGCCTTGTGTCGGAAGTTTCCCGGATTGTGACGCAACCCGACTCCGCGGATTTCAGGACACCCATCACGGAAGCGTATGTCACATCCGCATACTCCTCCGACTCCGTATTGTTCGATAGGGCACGGATGTCACCGAAGCGGGTAGGAATACCCGTCTCCTTTTCAATCTTCTCGATTATATGACCCAGCTTAGCACCTCCGCCGACGATGACGATGGAATCCAGGCATGCGCTGTAGCCAGAGACCGTCATCGCATTATTGATACGGACAAGGAAATCCGACATGCGGGACTCGATAATGCCAGCCAGCGTCATGGTGTCCACATGGCGATCCGCGTCGATATCCACGAGGGCAGGATTGGTGACCATGGACTGCATCGCCTGACCGAAAGAGGTCTTCAGCTTCTCCGAGATCTCCCAAGGCAACCTGAGGGAAGCGATATCGTTCGTGATCAAATCGCTACCGAAATTGAAGACATGCAAGAAACGAAGCTTCCGCTCATGATAAATGGAGAGGGAAGTTGTCTGCGCACCGAAATCGAGGAGCATACATCCCACCTCCTTCTGTTCAGGAGAGAGCACAGCGTCGGACAAATGGCGGGACGATAGGATAAAGTGAGGAGTAATCTTAATATTCGAGGCAGCATCCGTGTTCGTGCTCCCATTGATAATGTCGAAGCACTTGCGCAGATTATCCTCCACGTAGCTTTCGCCATGAATGTTGAGGAAACGGGCACGGAGATTATCGCAGACACAACCAACTGGGTCATCCACGACCATACCGTCCACAACATATTCGAGCGGAACGACCTCAATGATTCTTCTGGAGCCGGCAAGGCGCATACGCAGGTTCTCTTCCTCCATCGCATGGACATTCTCCTCGGAGACATGCTCGGAGCCCAAGATGCGCATCAACTCATTCACATCACCATGAATCGATTTTCCGTGAAGACCCACATAAACATCCGTAATGTCATACGAAATGCGCAACGAAGGGTCATCCGAAGAGGCGTTCAGCAATCCGTTCAACTTATTCCTAAGCATGATGATCAACTGCTTGATGCGGAACGCCGCCGTATCAATGTTAAACACGACACCATTCACGATGCTACCCTCCGAAGGAACGGAAGTTGCCCATAGGATATCCAACTTACCCTCCTTGTTCTTGTGGCCAATCACGCCACGGATATTGCGGCTTCCCAAATCCACCGCAACCACCACGTCCGAATACTTAATCTCGTCCATATTGCTCCTCCTATTTTTTTGTACAAACGACCTGCCCCTCATACTTCAGCGTGATCAGTTTGTATTTATTCCAACCTATTTTATTAAATCCTTCCATATACAAAGCGTAGAGCCTATCCAGCTTCTCCTTGTAATTCTCCAACGTTCCCATAAGGATCAGTTGGTCGCCCACGCGAGGCACCAGCGTCACCTCACCGTTCTTCGCCACATCAATCTGCTCGATCTGGGCATTCCAGAACGCATGGTCACGCAAGAACAAAGCGAACTCGCCCAACTCACCCAAAGACATCTCTTTGGTGACATATCCTGTGGCGATCGGCACATATGCGGTGAAGATGGAAGAGAGCGGCATTATCTTACATTCACTATCGACATAAAAATCGCCATACATTCCCTTCACACGCAAGATCGGTTCGCGCTGCGTTACCGTCACCCGCAACTCCCCATTGGGTGTCTTGAAACACTCGGCGGTCTTGATACGGGACTTACCCCTCAGGTAATTCTCCATATAGTCCGTATCGATATGGTCCAAGCGTTTTCCCTCCGGGCAGACCGTCTTGTCCTTCAACAAAGTCTTCACATCATCCCGGGTCACGAAGTTCAATTGATCAGCATCACTAATAGTCACATGAATCCTTGAGCAAACCGTCTCGTCCGACTTATAAGCGAACATCTTCACGGCGAACGACAAATAGCCGACCACCAAGACAACCAACGATATTTTCACCCAACGTTTATGTAACATCACCCAACGCTTAACTCTTAATTCTTAACTCTTAATTCCCTCATCTTCTTCTCCACCTCCGGGATCAGCAGGTCAAGGTCACCCGCCCCCACCATCAGCAGCACATCGAAATCCTTGTGCGACAAACAATCGACCAACCCCTGCTTAGAAGAGAGGCATTTATCCTTAATGGTCACCTTATCCAGCAACATCTGGGAGTTGACCCCCTCGATCGGTTTTTCCCTGGCCGGATAGATGTCCAGCAGCACCAGTTCATCCAGCAAGGAGAGGCTACGTGCGAAGTCATCCGCCAAGTCACGCGTACGTGTGTACAAGTGAGGCTGGAAGACGCCGCAGATGCGCTTGCCAGGGTACAAGGCACGGACCGATTCGATGCTCGATTTCAGTTCTTGCGGATGGTGCGCATAATCGTCCAAGAAGGCGAAATCCTTCGTCTTGATGTGGAAGTCGAAACGACGCTTCACCCCAGCGAAGCTCTTCATCGCCGCACGGATCTCCTGTTCGGTCACACCGTTCAGGTAGGCCATCGCCATGGCGGCCACACCGTTCTCTATGTTGACATAGACCGGCACACCCAATTGGATGTCACGGATGACACACTCCGGCGTCACAAAGTCGAAAATGATCTCACCACCACCGATACGGATGTTCGCCGCATGGAAATCACCCTCCTCGACGGAATAGGAATATAGCCTGACGTCCTTGTTCAACTTAGGCTCGATAGGCAAATCCTTCTTCATCAGCAAGACACCGCCCGGGAGGATCAGGGAGACGAAGTCCTCGAAACCCTTACGATAGTTCTCGACCGTCCCATAGATGTCCAGATGGTCCGCATCCACAGCCGTCACGACAGCCATATAAGGGGAAAGGGTGAGGAACGAGTGGTCGAACTCATCCGCCTCCACCACCACCAAGTCGCTCTTATCCGAGAGGAGCAGGTTGCGGGAGAAGTTCTTCGATATACCACCCAAGAAGGCGTTGCACTCCACATGAGAATTATGCAAGAGATGCGAGATCATCGTGGAGGTCGTGGTCTTGCCATGGGTGCCCGAGACGCAGATGGCACGTTGCATGCGCGTCACCTCGCCTAAGATCTGAGAACGTTTCATGACCTCGAAACCATTGTCACGGAACCAAGAGAATTCGGACATGGAGGAAGGGACCGCAGGCGTATAGACGACCAACGTCTTCTCCGCGTCACGGAAAGACGCGGGGATCAAATCGACACTATCCTCATAGTGGACAGGGATACCCTCCTGCTCCAGTTCACCAGTCAGAGTGGAACGAGTACGGTCATAGCCAGCCACTTCAAAGCCTTTCGCCTTGAAATACCTCGCCAAGGCGCTCATGCCGATGCCTCCGATACCCAGGAAATAAACACTCTTCTTTTTCATTTCTCTATCAATTTTAATATCTCGTCCGCGATACGATCCGCAGAATCCAGCTGCGCCATCTTCTTCGCGTTCTCACCCAATTCATTCAATAACGGCTCGTCCGCAATCATACGGATCGCCTCATCCAACAAGACACTGTTCGCATCCTTGTCCGCCACCATGACCGCCGCGTTCCTCGTGGCGAGCGCCTGGGCGTTCTTGGTTTGGTGATCCTCCGCCACATTCGGGGAAGGCACCAAGATGGAAGGCTTGCCCAAGAGGCAAAGCTCCGAGATGGAACTTGCGCCCGCGCGGGAGACCACCAGGTCCGCGATGGAGTAAGCGTAATCCATCCTTTTCACGAAGTCCGTCACCACAATATCATCCGTTTTGAAAGGCTCATAGGCCTTCAGCGCATTCTCGTAATAAAGTTTGCCCGTCTGCCAGAGCACTTGGATGCCCGCCTCCTTCAGTTTCGAGAGGCCAGCGATGACGCTCTGGTTGATCGTCCTCGCCCCGAGGCTACCGCCTATGATCAGCAAGGTCTTCTTCTCCGGACTGAAGTGGAAGAAGTCATACGCCTCCTGCGACTTAGGAGCCACCTCCAGGAAGTCCTGGCGTACCGGGTTACCCGTGAGGATAATCTTATCCTGCGGAAAGAAACGCTCCATGCCCTCATAGGCCACACAAATCTTCGCAGCCTTCTTCGCCAGCAGTTTGTTCGTCACGCCAGCGTAGGAGTTCTGCTCCTGCAAGACGGTAGGGACACCCAACCGATGCGCCATGAAGAGCGTAGGACCGCTGGCATAGCCGCCCACGCCCACAGCGATATCCGGTGCGAAATCACGCACCACCTTCTTAGCCATCCGCAAGCTCTTGAACAAGCGGAAGAGCACCTTGAAATTCTTTAAAAGGCTACCGCGATTGAACCCACTCACGGGCAGTCCCACAATCTCGTAGCCGGCATTAGGGACTTTCTCCATTTCCATGCGTCCCTCCGCCCCGACAAATAAGAACTTAGCGTCGGGGCGTTTCTTCTTAAGTGCGTTGGCGATGGAAATGGCCGGGAAGATATGTCCTCCCGTACCACCGCCGCTTATAATAAATTTTTGATTTGCCATAACCCAATATCTTTTATTAGACACTTAATTCCGCAACTACACCCGGATCCGCGGCCTTCTGTTCCTTCTCTTCGGACTGAGCCTTCTTGGAGGAAGAGGACTTGCTCTCCGCACCCTTCGCCTGCTTCTCCTCCGTCACCGTACGGCTCAGAGCCAATATGATGCCGAAGTAGCAGCTGGTGGTCAGGATGGAGGTACCACCACGGCTGATGATCGGAAGCGGCTGACCCGTCACCGGGATCAGACCCAAGACAACGGACATATGGATAAACGCCTGCAAAACGATCATCGCCGACAGACCAATCACGGCGAACGAATTGCTGTAGCTCTCGCTCTTGTTCATGATCACGCACGCCCGATAGAAGAGCGCCAAATAGAGTATGACGAGCAGTATGCTCAGCACTCCGCACTCCTCGACAATGATGGCGAAGATGAAGTCGGAGAAGCTCTGAGGGATAAAGTCACGCTCAATACTATTACCGATACCCCGACCGAACCACTTGCCATTGGCGATGGCGATGTGGGAATGACCCGTCTGCACCTTATCGTCACTGGTCACATCGAACTTCGCCTCCAGACGTTCCTCCGGTGTCAGATCGGCGCCCGAGTGACGCTTGAAACGGTTGATCCACGTCCCCACACGGTGCGTCACGAAAGAGACACATGTGCGTTCGGAGGTCTGCTCAACCCCCTCCACCTTGAGCCCTGACTTCTCTGGGGCAATCCAACTCTCCGCGAAGGTGAGGAGCACCACTAGCAAAAGGGCGCCCAAGATGGCACCCGCTATCGGCAACATCTTCTTGAGGGAGATCCCTCCCACGAAGAAAAGCAAAGCCGCCACAGTCGTGAGCAAGATGAACGTGGAGAGATTCTCCACCATGATCAACAGCGCAGGGAAAATCAGAATCGCCAAGTAATACTTCAGACCATCGTCCACCGTCTTCTTACGATGGAAATAGCCCATCAGCGAGGAGAGCAACAACACCACCGAGATCTTAGCGAACTCGGAAGGTTGCAGGTTAACGCCCAAGCCCGGCACATGAATCCAACGGGATGCCCCGTTCGCCGAAGTACCAAAGAGCAACGCACCCAGCAGCATGACAAGGCTCATCACGTAGCCTACCGCCCCACCCCAAAAGAATATCTTCTTCGGCTGAGCCATATGAATCAGATAGGCAATGGCGAAACCACCCCCCAAGAAAATCATATGATTCATGATAGGCTTGAAGGCGGTGCCATGGAAACGACGGTCATAGACCAACATGCTCGAAGCGCTGAACATCTCCAGCGAGGAGATGATGATCAACGCCACGAACACGACCCAAATGATCGCGTCTCCTTTGAAATGTCTCACCAAAAATTCCTTCATGCCAATCTATTTAGCCGAGTTATTGTTTTTAATCCTACAATCATAAATTCTTCACGCACTCCTTGAACTGCTCGCCACGGTCCTCGTAGCAAGTGAACAAATCGAAGCTTGCGCAACAAGGAGAGAGCAGCACCGTGTCGCCAGGCTTAGCGTAGGCGAAGCACTTATCCACAGCCTCCTTCATCGAGAGGGCATCGGTCGTCTGCGCCACCTTCCCATCGAAGAAATCGTGCAATTTCTTATTGTCCACGCCCAAGTAGACGATCGCTCGCACCTTCTCCTTCACGAGGTTTTCTATCTCCGAATAATCATTACCCTTGTCCGTTCCGCCGAGGATCAGCACCACCGGCGTATCCATGCTCTGCAAAGCATACCAGCAGGAGTTCACGTTCGTAGCCTTGGAGTCGTTGATGAAGCGCACGCCCCTCACGGAAGCGACCGGCTCCAACCTGTGCTCCACGCTACGGAAAGACTTCAACGCCTCACGGAGCGTCTCGTCACTGATATCCGAGAGGATAGCCGTGATACCAGCCGCCATGGAGTTGTACATGTTATGTTGCCCACGCAGGGAGAGGTCGGACACGGCCATCTCGAAGGAGCGTTTCGGCGTATGGATCTTCAACAATTCATCCTCGATATAGGCAGCCAAGCCAGCCGCCTTGTTAAGAGAGAACGGGCAGGCCGTCGCCCCGATCGTGCGCACCTCTAACTCTTTCTTAATGACTGGGTCATCGTTCCAATAGATGAAGTAGTCGGACGGCTTCATGTTCTGCACGATCCTGAACTTCGAGTTGATATAGTTTTGGAACTTATATTCGTAACGGTCCAAATGGTCAGGCGTGATGTTCAGCAGGATGGCCACATCCGCCTTGAACTCGTACATGCCGTCCAATTGGAAGCTGCTCAACTCAATCACATAGTAATCATGCTTTTCCAGCGCCACCTGACGCGCCAGGCTGAAGCCGACGTTTCCCGCCAAGCCCACGTTCAGACCAGCGTTCTTCAGGATATGGTGGATCAACATCGTTGTAGTGGTCTTTCCGTTGCTACCCGTGATGCAAATCATCTTAGCGTTCGAATAGCGGGAAGCGAACTCAATCTCGGAGATGATAGGCGTGTTCTGCGCCCTCAACGCCTTGATGATCGGAGCCTTCTCGGGAATGCCCGGGCTCTTGACGATCTCATCCGCCGCCAACACGCGCGCCTCGGTATGGTTCCCCTCCTCCCACTCGATACCGAAGGAAGAGAGTTCCTCTTTGTAATTAGGTTTGATCCCCGACTTATCGGAGACGAACACCTCAAAACCTTTTTGTTTCGCGAGGATAGCGGCTCCCACGCCACTCTCGCCTGCTCCCAACACTACAATTTTTTTCATAATGTATTATAAAGACTTAATTACCTCATTTTCAATGTAACAATGGTAAACATCGCCAACAGCAACGCCACGATCCAGAAACGAGCCACGATCTTAGGCTCAGGGATATTCATCTTCTGGTAATGGTGGTGCAACGGCGCCATTCTGAATATTCTCCTACCCTCCCCGTATTTCTTCTTAGTATACTTGAAGTAAGAAGTTTGGATGATGACGGAGAGGCTCTCCATGAAGAAGATACCGCACAATACAGGCAAGAGCAACTCCTTGCGGATGATGATGGAGCTCACAGCGATGACACCACCAATCATCAGGCTACCCGTGTCGCCCATGAAGACCTGCGCAGGATAAGCATTGTACCACAAGAAACCCATCAACGCACCCACGAAGGCGCAGATGAAGATCACCAACTCCTCCGAATAAGGGATGTACATGATGTTCAGATAGCTGGCGAACTCGGCGTGGCAGGAGAGGTAAGCCAGGATACCCAATGCGGACCCCACAATGGCCGATACGCCCGTCGAGAGTCCGTCCAGACCATCCGTCAGATTCGCACCGTTCGAGACCGCCGTGACGATGAAGATCACCACGAGGACGAAGAAGATCCAGCCCAATGTCTGCGCATAATCACCCGCCCAACAGAACAAATCCGCATAGTCGAAGTTAGGGTTCTTGACGAACGGGATGGTCGTCTTGGTCGATTTCTCCGGCACCTTGGCATATTCCACCACCTCTGTGGCTGCGGACACCGACGTGGTATTCTCATAGATGACCACATTATCGTTCATGTACAACGTCAAACCCACAATCAGGCCGAGACCGACCTGCCCCAAGATCTTGAATCTACCGTGCAAGCCCTCCTTATCCTTCTTGAAGACCTTGATATAATCGTCGAGGAACCCCATGGCACCGAGCCATAAGGTCGTCACGATCATCAATAAGATATAGACATTGTCCAACTTGCCGAAAAGAAGCACAGGCAATAGGATGGAGATGATGATGATGATACCACCCATCGTAGGCGTACCCTTTTTAGCCATTTGTCCCGCCAGGTCCAAATCACGGATTGTCTCACCTATCTGTTTCTTCTGCAAGAAACGGATGATCCTTTTGCCAATGAGCGTAGCGATCAGCAACGCAAAGATGAACGCAAAAGCGGAACGGAAGGAGACGTACTTGAACATTCCCGCACCCGGCACGCTCATTTGTGACAAATAGTTGAACAAATAATAAAACATAATCGTATACAGTAAAAATTAATACCCAATTAACCCATCACCTCACGGACCACCTCATGGTCGTCGAAGTGATGCTTCACGCCCTTGATATCCTGGTAATTCTCATGGCCCTTGCCCGCCACCAGGATGACGTCGCCCGACTGTGCCAACGCGCAAGCCGTCTTGATGGCCTGATAACGGTCTTCGATCGCTATCACCTTCTTTTTAGCGACAGGGTCCAAGCCCGCCAACATATCGTTGATGATATCCTGAGGCTCCTCATTCCTCGGATTGTCCGAAGTGATGATCACCTGCTCGCTTCCCCTCACCGCTTCCTGCGCCATGATCGGACGTTTGCCCTTGTCACGGTTTCCGCCACAGCCAACCACCGTGATCAGTTTGCCTTCGCCACAACGCACATCGTTAATCGTATTGATGACATTGGTAAGTGCGTCAGGCGTATGCGCATAATCGACGATGATCTTATAGCCCGAAGGAGCCGATATGCATTCGAAACGGCCGGAGACAGGGTGCATGGCGCTCAAGTGCACCAAGGCATCCTCCTCAGAGATGCCCAAGGCAACCGCCGCCCCGAAGACAGCCGTCAGGTTAGAAGCGTTGAACTTGCCGACGAAGGAGACGAAGAGATCCTTGCCGTTCATATTCAGGGACATACCCTCGAAGGAATCCTCCACGATCTTTGTCTTGAAGTCCGCTATCGTCCGCACGGAATAGGTGAGTTTCCTCGCCTTCGTGTTCTGGAGCATCACCGGACCGTTCTTGTCGTCCAGGTTCGTCAAAGCGAAAGCCTCGTCCGACAGGTCATCGAAGAAACGTTTCTTCGCCTTGAGGTAATTCTCCATCGTGAGGTGGTAGTCCAAATGGTCGCGCGTCAGGTTCGTGAAGATACCGCCGTCAAAATCCAAGCCAGCGATTCTACGCTGGTCCACGGAATGCGAGCTCACCTCCATGAAAGCATATTCGCAGCCTGCCGCCACCATGCGGGCCAGCAGACCGTTCAGTTCCAATTGGTCAGGGGTCGTGTGCGTGGCAGGCACCGCCTCATCGTCCACATAGTTGCAGACCGTGGAGAGCAAACCCGCCTTGTGACCCGCCCTGCGGAAGAGATGATAGAGCAGCGTGGCGATGGTGGTCTTACCGTTCGTGCCCGTGACGCCCACCAGCTTCAGGGAAGCGGAAGGATAGTCGAACCAAGCCGAAGCCATGCGGCCCAGCGCCTCGTTGGAATCCGCCACACGGACATAGACGACACCCGGGGCAAAGGACTCCGGCATCTTCTCGCAAACGATCGCCACAGCCCCCTTCTCGATGGCCGCACCGATAAACGTATGTCCATCCACCTGCGTACCGCAAGTAGCCACGAACAAAGAACCCTTCTCCACCTTACGGGAATCGAACTGGAGGGAAGAGACCTCAATGTCCACATTCCCAACCGTCTCCAGCACGTCTACCGTAGCCAATATGTCGACTAATCCATTCATACGCTATATCTATTTATCTCAAAATCAATTTTATACTTTCACCTTTATTGATGAAGCGTCCCTCCTCCAGGGATTGGCTCTTCACCACGCCCGTGCCTTCGGCATAGACCTTCAAGCCTCTGTTTTCCAGCAAGAAGATAGCATCCTTGAGACCCATGTCAGTCACATCCGGCACACGGTCCTTCGCATAGCCCGCTATCACCTTATTCTCCCGGACACCATTCTCCGTCACATGAGTGCGGACCCACTCGCCAGCGACCTTGCTCTTGTGGTAATTCACGTCCAGCTCCTCCATCACCATCTCCAACGACTTACGGTCGCCCGCTTTCGTGACAGGAGAGAGCAACCTTGTCGTGTCCCCCCTCATCGTAGGGGCAGACTGCATCAGCGGACTCTGAGCGTAGATATGCTCCGCGATGTCCCTGAAAGTGGCACCGGAGAGGCTACCGGCACCCGTCGCACCCTTCTTAGGATACCAAGCCACCACGATCATGCTGTACTTAGGCGCATCCGCAGGGAAGAACCCACAGAATGTCAGCTGTTGTCGCTTGACCGACGAGTGATAGACTTGGTTGGCCGTACCCGTTTTACCCGCGATCTTGAAGTACTTGGACTTCGCCGCGGTGGCGGTGCCATGCTCCACCACATCCACCATCATCTGTTTCACCTTGCCGAGGTTACCCTCGCTGCATATCTTAGACTTCAGCACCTCCGTGCCGTAGGACTTCACCACTCTACCGTTCAGCGACTCCGCCTTAAGGAGGTGAGGACGCACCATCTTTCCGCCATTCGCCAAGGCATTATAGAAGGTCAGGATCTGGATAGGCGGCATATCCGTCTCATATCCGTGAGCGATCCACGGCAGAGAAGTCTTGTACCAACCGTTAGGACCCTTGTCCGAAGGATGCTTGATATAAGGGCGCTTCGCACCAGGGATTTCCAAGCCGAGCGGCATGGAGAGGCCCAAATCATACAATGCCTCGATGTACTCCTCCGGGTTATTCTTGAAAGCATTGTCAATCACCTTCGCCACCGCGATGTTCGACGACTGCTGAATCGCTTTGTTGAACGAAATCGTCCCGTTCGCATGGGAGTCATGCATCGTCCTGCCGTAGAAAGGCCACGAGCCATTGCCCGTCTCGATGATGGTGGAAGTATCCACCTTACCCTTCTCCAAAGCGATAACCGCGCTCGCGATCTTGAACGTAGAGCCCGGCTCGCATTTGAACTGGCCATTCGTGACATAGTTCTCACCCTCCACATAAGAGCCGTCCGCCCGTCTTTTCAGGTTCGACATCGCCTTGATTTCGCCCGTCGCGACCTCCATGACAGCCGCACAACCATACTCGGCTTCCGAAAGCGCCAATCTATGGCGGAGATCACTATCCACAATGTCCTGTATATTCACGTCGAGGGTCGTCACAATGTCCAAACCATTCACCGCGTCCACATCATTGATCTCACGGTAAGCGCCCGCCACCTTCACGCGGGAAGCCAAGCCCGGACGGCCCTTCAGCAACGAGTCGCAGTACTTCTCGATACCGCTCTTGCCTCCCTTGTCCAACTCAGCGTAGAGACCGCCAATCGTTCGGGAAGCCATATCTCCATACGGCAGTTTACGGTTCACACGCTTGTTAAAGCCGTAGCACTTCACCTTATTCAGTAACGGGAAGGTCTTCACCCTCTTCATCTCCACGTAGGAGAGGTTACGTTTTCCCACACAATACCAACGGCTCCCCTTCTTGAAGCCCGTCATCAGGTGTTGTTTCATCTGCGCCGGCGACTTATCCGTGTAAATGGATGAGAGATAGTAGGAAAGGCTATCCACATGCGCCAAGAACGAGTCGCGCTGCAAGGCATCCGCGCGGAAGTCCATGTACAAGACATAGACGGGGATGGAACTCGCCATCAATTGTCCGTCGCACGCCAATATATTTCCACGCACCGGCAAGACAGTCAAGCTATCCGCCGCGATTTTCCTCGAACGCTTCTTCCACTCGTCGCCGTCCCTCACCATCGTATTGTAGAGGCTCACGCAGAAAGGGAGCAAGAAAGCTACCATCAAGCAAAAGACTACGATGGTCCTCCTCTTAATCTTCTTCTTCATATCCTTCGTGATCGCCATGGACTACATCATTTAGAGATTCTGAAAGGCGGTTCAACGGAGGGGAGAAGGGTTGAATCGCGCTCCGCCACCATGCGTTTGATCTGCGACTGCTTCCCCATTCCCTGCAGTTCGGCGGAACGGGACAAATATTCCAAGCGGACATCCTCCAGCTGTTTTTGGAGCAGGTCAATCTGTTTCACCTGACTCTCGCAACTGAAGCGAAGGCCGATATGGCAGAAGAGGAAAACGACACACATGACAATCACGAGCGCCTGACGTTTAATAAAATCCCGCTTGAAGATCCTACCCGTCATGACATCCGCGAAAGAGTCACCCGCCATAAAGGCGAAGCCCTTCAGATTGTCCAACTGTCGTTTGAATATCATAACACAACAACTTAAAAAGAGGGTTCCGAATAAATCAGAGACCCAATTAATATTTGTTTTACAAAAACGGTGAATCCAAAGAACTCACCATTTATACTATCCCAACAATTCCGCGATGCGCAACTTAGCGCTACGTGACCTCGGGTTCGCCTCTATCTCGGCATCGTCCGGCACGATAGGCTTGTTATTCACCAACCGGAAGGGAGAGAGTTTATTCCCGAAGAAATCCTGCTCCACATTGCCTTCCATATTGCCCGCCCGCATGAAGTTCTTCACGAGCCTGTCCTCCAAGGAGTGGTAAGTCAGCACCACCAACCTGCCGCCCGGTTTGAGCGACGAGACCGTCTGCGAGAGGAAGCGCTTCAAGGCATCCATCTCACCGTTCACCTCGATGCGGATCGCCTGGAAGAGTTTCGCCATATCCTTTTTCTGGCGGTCCCTACCCACGAACGGGTCAGCCACCTCCAATAAGTCAGAGACCTTTTCGAAACGTTTTGTCGACCTCGTCCGCACGATGGCAGCAGCCAAGCGTTTAGCGGAAGAGAGTTCGCCATAAAGGCGGAATATATCAGTCAGCTGCTCCTCCTCGTAGGTGTTCAGCACATCAGCCGCGGAGAGTCGAGCCTTTTGGTTCATACGCATATCCAAGTCGCCGTCGAAGCGGAAGGAGAAACCTCTGGAGGCGTCGTCGAAATGGTGGAAAGAGACACCCAAGTCCGCCAATATACCATCCACCTTCTCCGCACCATAATATTTAAGGAAATTGGAAAGGTGTTTGAAGTTACCCCTCACGAAAGTGAAGCGTTCATCATCGAAAGCGTTTTGCGCGGCATCCAAGTCCTGGTCGAAGGAAAGGAGGCGCCCCTTCGGGGAGAGCCGGTTAAGGATCTCCCGGGAGTGCCCGCCACCGCCGAAGGTCACATCCACATACGTCCCGTCAGGACGAATGGACAGCCCCTCCATGCAAGGGAGCAACAAAGCCGGTGTATGATAAACATTCTCCATTCCTATCAAAATGACACGTTACCCATCTTAGACTGCAACGCATCGGAAAAATCGGCATCGCCATAGAGGTCAGCCTCGAAATTAGGCTTGTTCCATATCTCGAAATAACTACCCACGCCGACGAACAGCACGTCCGTAGAGACCTGAATAGCGTCGATGTGCTTTTTCTGCAAGAGAATACGCCCGCTCGCATCCAGCTCCACCATCTCCACGCCGGCGGTGAACTGGCGGTAGAGCCTGAGGTCGTCCTTGTTCCACATGTTAAGGTGGGAGACGAACTCCTCGTTGAGCTTATTCCACTCGGAGGCAGGATAGAGCTTCACGCACTTAGTCACCGTATCCAGGCGCAGGTACAAGGCAGCGTCGCCCTCCTTTTCCAAGGCGCGTCGGTAGGCTGCAGGGACGAACACGCGCCCCTTGACATCCAATTTCGCTTCCATGTTTCCTAAAAACTGCTGCATACGATAGTCTAATTATTCACAATTACAAAGATATAACATTTTACTTTCCCCCACAATGCCCCACTTCACTTTTTTTACACTCTCTTTCCACTATTTTTCAACAATTTACAAACAACACTGAAACCCCACAAAAAAGGGCATTTTACGCAGGAATTCATTATATTTGCACCATAAATACAAGAAAACAGATGTCATGGAGAATAAAAATTCATCAAAAGACAAAATAAATATTGACGAGATACTGGAGAAAAAAATACCAAAAATCAAAAAAAGAATTCCGAGGTTTCTCATCAATTGGCTCAAGAAGATCATCCACGAGGATGAAATCAACTACATTTTCAGGACTTACGGGCATTTATGGGGACATGATTTCGCGGAGACGGTGCTGCGCGACCACTTCCACATCCGTTTCAACATCGTCGGGGAGGAGAACATCCCGCAGGACTCGAAGGTCATCTTCGCCTCCAACCACCCTTTGGGCGGAGCGGACGGCATCGCCCTGATCCAAGTGCTCACCAACCACTACAAGCAATTGCAAGTGCCGGTGAACGATTTCCTCATGTACGTCGACAACCTAAAGGAATTCTTCATTCCGATCAGCAAAATAGGAGGTCAGGCTAGAAACACGGGCGAACTCATCAACGAAGCGTGCGAATCGGACTCCGCCATACTCTTTTTCCCCGCCGGGCAATGCTCAAGGCGACAAAAAGACGGGAAAATAAAAGATAACGAATGGAAAAAAACTTTCATTAAAAAGGCGGTGCAATATCACCGAAATATTATACCTTTGTATTTCGAGGGTAAAAACTCAAAGTTCTTTTACAACTTAGCCTACTATCGTTCCAAGCTGGGGATTAAATTCAACATAGAGATGCTATTCCTAGCCAACGAGCTATTCAAACAGAAGGACAAAACTTTTACGGTCAAAATAGGTGAACCCATTCCCTATGAGACTTTCACAAAGGAAAAGACAGAGTCCGAATGGGCGGAATGGGTAAAGCAAAAGGCATATAGTTTATAAGGACGAGCGGACCCCCAAACGACAAAAAACACATTAAATGGAAGACATCATCGAGCCGATTAACCCCGACTTGCTAGTCGAGGAGCTGACAAAAGACAAACTGTTGCGCAAGACAAACAAATGCAACAACGAGATATATGTGGTCACGCATCATGACTCCCCAAACGTCATGAAAGAAATCGGCCGCTTGCGAGAGATCTCCTTCCGTACCGCTGGCGGGGGCGTGGGATTATCCTGCGACATCGATGAATACGACACCATGGAGCATCCTTACCACCAACTCATCGTGTGGAACCCGGAAGAGAAAGAGATCATCGGCGGATACCGTTACCTGCACGGCTCCGAGGCTTCGTTCTTCGAGGACGGAAGCCCTAAGCTCACCTCTTCCCACCTCTTCGCCTACTCGGAGAAGTTCATCAAGGAGTTCCTCCCCTACACCATAGAACTCGGACGCTCTTTCGTACGTCCGGAATACCAATCGTCACGCATGGGCGCGAAAAGCCTCTATGCGCTGGATAACCTCTGGGACGGATTGGGCGCACTGATGGTCTCCATCCCTCAATCCAAGTATTTCTTCGGGAAAGCGACCATCTACCCTTCCTTCAAGGAGGACGCAAGGTCGTTCATCATGTACTTCATGCATAAGTACTTCCCGGACAACGACAATCTGGTCTTCCCTAAAATCCCAGTGAAATTCGACGACAACCTCAAGGAGATGGAGAAAATATTCTGCGGAGGAAACTACAAGGAGGACTATAGCATACTAAAGAAACAGATCAAACTTTTAGGTCACAATATTCCTCCGCTCATCAACGCCTACATGGCGCTCTCCCCTACCATGCGCACCTTCGGTTCCTGCATCAACGACGAGTTCAACGATGTGCTGGAGACGGGTCTCATGATCACCATCGAGGAGATCTTCGAGGAGAAACGCGTCCGCCACGTGCAGACCTATCTGGAGGAGAAGCTCAGCGAGGACAACATGGGGGTAGGATACGGAAAGATTTGCTAAGTTAACTTACATAGACGATTAAAAGGCACTCGTGACGCTCTCACAAGTGCCTTTCCCTTTTTACCACCCCACACGATAGTTGTAACAACATTGTTAGTAATAGGGTTGTTAGTAATAAAGTTATTAGTAACAGAGGAGAGGAATTCCTAATGCATCACAAAAGAAGGACCTCATACAGATAGATGTCCAAGAGGTTTCGTTCAACGACTCACTCTTCAAGCTATGGCTGAGCCGACAGCCTTACCTATAATAGGGAGATAGGCTTACCCATTCACCACCAGCTCCGCCACCGTCATGGAGCAGCAGCCGATGAGTTCTTTCGGGTCTATCTTGATCTGCAACCCGCGCACGCCCGCACTCACATAGATGAATTCATAATCGGGGGCGGTGGAATGGATGTAGGTAGGATAGCTCTTCTTCATGCCTAATGGGGAACATCCTCCGCGGATATAGCCCGTCAGACCTAAAATCTCCTTCATCGGCACCAAGGCGCAGCTCTTGTTGCCGGAGACCTTCGCGGCCAGCTTCAGATCCACCTCGTCAGCACCCGGCACCACACACACGAAGATGCCATTACGGTCGCCACGAAGCACCAATGTCTTAAAAACCAATTCGATGGGTTCGTTTAGTTGCGCCGCCACATGGATAGCGCTCAGGTCAGACTCGTCCACCACATAAGGGACCAATTCGTACTTGATCTTCTTGCTGTCAAGCAGTCTCGCCGCATTCGTTTTCTGTATTTTTTCCGCCATTTTCCTGCTGTTTTGTATAATTACGGAAGACATCCTCCATCGATTTCTCCTGAAGCTTCAACGTCAACAAAGAGGTCTTTTGTTCCACCGCATAACGGAAGACCCGTTCCCGCTCGTCCGCAGTGCATTGCAGGAGATAGGTGTTAACGCCCGACTCCGATACGGAAAGCACGTTCTCCATCTTCCGCAGAGCCTCAACGGATTGAGGAGCGGAGAACTCCGCCAAGATGGCAAAGTGGTGGTCATCCTGCACCGACACGACGGCACGCTCCTTATCATCCACCGCAATCCTTCCCTTGTTGATGATGATCACGCGGTCGCAGATAGCGGAGACCTCCTGCATGATATGGGTGGAGAGCATCACGGTCTTCTCCCGTCCCACCTCCTTGATCAAGGAACGGACCTCATCTATTTGGTTAGGGTCCAAGCCCGTCGTAGGCTCGTCGAGGATCAGCACCTCCGGGTCCGGAATCAGCGCCTGGGCCAATCCCACACGTTGGCGATAACCCTTGGAGAGCATACCGATTTTCTTCTTGTATTCACGGGTCAGGCCTGTGCGTTCGATCATCTCGTCGACACGGGCATTCGCCCCCTTCCCCAGTTTGTAGAGCCCCGCCACGAACTGCAGGTACTCACGCACATACATATCTGGGTAGATAGGGTTATGTTCCGGCAGGTAACCGATCTTGCGGTGCGCCTCGAGCGTGTTCTTCGCCACATCGACTCCGCAGACATCCACGTGTCCGCTGTCCGCCTCCAAGTAGCCCGTGATGATCTTCATGGTTGTGGACTTGCCGGCACCATTATTGCCGAGGAAACCGACGATCTCCCCGCTCTTGATGGAAAAGCTGATGTCATTCAGCACCAACTGCTTTCCATAGCTCTTGTATAGATGTTCTACCGTTATCGACATGATGATTCACAATTTATTTTCTACCGAAATCCGCTGGTATCTCTCCCCAGTCCCTCGTCTCCCACTTACGGATAGGATTCGTGTAACTGTTCTCCCGCAGCCATTTCTCGGCACGGACAATCAAATCGAAGATCCGCTCGTTCTTTTCCGTCTTCTCCAGCTTCGTCTTGCACTTCTTCTGCTTCACCCACGATATCGCATTGGCGCTATCCGAGTAGATGGGCAGCGAAAGGCTTTTCTGCTTCATCAAGGCCAGGCCATGCACAATGGCAAGGAACTCGCCTATATTATTCGTGCCCTGCTCCAACGGCCCCATGTGGAAGACCTCCTCCCTAGAGCGGAGGTAGACGCCACGGTACTCCATTTTGCCAGGGTTTCCGCTACACGCCGCATCCACGGCAAGCGATTCGAGGTCGGGTCCGCCCGACTCCAAGTTACGGTAGTCGGGGAGCATATGCTTCACGTCGGCCCTGTGCGAGACATAATCCTCGTGGCCGTTCTGGAAAGCCTCCATAGCCTCCTCTTCCGTCTCGAACGACTTATATTTCGCCTTCGGGAAATTCTTAATCTGCGCCTCACAATCCGGCCAGGTGCGGAAGACACCGATCTCCCGGCCTTCCCACACGACATAGAATTTCCGCTTTTGAGCCATTACTTCTCACCGCTAAATTTATCGAACGTCATGCCGTCCAGCAACTGCACGTAGGCTGGGATCGCATCCCTGATTTCCTTCAGCACGATATATTCATCCGCCGTATGGGAGCGGGAAGAGTTGCCCGGGCCCAGCTTGATGCTTGGGAAGTGAAGGAACGCCTGGTCGGAAAGGGTAGGCGAACCGAAGGTAGTCATGCCCATACCCACACCACGCTGCACGATCGGCAGGGACGGTGAAACACCCGATGAAGTCAGACGATAAGAACGGGCCTTGATCTCAGACTCCAGACGGCTCTCCAATATTTCGAAGACATCCTGGTTCGAATAGCACTCGTTGGTGCGGACATCGATCACGAACGAACACTCGTCCGGTATCACGTTATGTTGCGTGCCCGCATGCACCATGGTCACCGTCATCTTCACGGGGCCAAGGAAGTCCGACACCTTAGGCAGGCGTTCGTTGCGGATCCATTCAATATCACGGATGGCCTTATAGATGGCATTGACGCCCTCCTCACGGGCAGCATGCCCCGACTTGCCGTGCGCCACACAATCCACCACCATCAACCCCTTCTCGGCGATGGCGATGTTCATGCCTGTAGGCTCGCCCACGATGGCGAAGTCCAGGTGCGGCAATTCAGTCAGCAACAGCTCCATACCGTTACTGCCGGAAACCTCCTCCTCGGCCGAGGCGGCGAAGATCAGGTTATAGGGTTGTTTCTTCTCCGTAAGGATAAAGAAGGAGAAGAGCAACGATACCAAAGAAGCCCCCGCATCGTTACTGCCCAAGCCATAAAGCGTGCCACGCTCCACAACCGGAGCATGAGGGTCTTTCGTCCACCCGGAAGTCGGACGGACCGTATCGATGTGGGAATTGAGCATTACGGTAGGCTTCGTCTCATCGAATCCAGCCCCCATTATCCATAGGTTGTTCTCCTTGCGACGGACCATATAGCCCTTCGCCTCTATGTACTTTTGTAAATAATCAGCGCGCTTTACCTCTTCCCTACTATAGGAGGGAATCGTAATCAAGGTCTGCAATAAATCTATCGCGCTGTCTTGTGCCTCCTGATAATCCATCTTTTTTCACTAAAAAAATTACGCGAATATACAAAAAAAGTAGCTTAATGAACCATTTGGAAATACTTGTCCAACACCGCCAAGGAGATCAGTTTTTCCCGCTTCTGGTCCTTAAATTGGGCGACGTATTCATGCGCATGGGCAATGATCGCCTTCGCCTCCTCGGGATGGTCGTTGTAATAGCGGGTACGCTCCTCCACATCGGAGAAGTCAGGTTTCACCTCAACATAGTGGTAATTAGGGATTAGCTTACCCTCCATGAACCATGTCTCGCAAGTGGGGCGAGGCATCACGGCCAGAGAATTGGAGGACATCACCCATTTCAGGTTGCTCGCCACGTCATTCCCCTCAATCGCCATGATGAACTTATAGTCCAGGTGCTCACGGATCGTCAACTTCTCCTTGCGCCACTCCATCGGAGAGTCTGTCCGACGTCCCACATCCCCCACATCGAAGAGCGGATTACCGTAATAGGCCTGCATGAATGCCTTCCTCGGCTCCTTTCCCTTCACCTTGCCACGGAAAAGCACCTTATACGTTTTCTTCTCAAACGGAATGTCATCCTCCACAAAAATGAAATGGCGGATCTTGTCCAACTTAAGCAAGACGGAGTTGTCATTATCATCACACAGCGGCCTGCTCTTCACCACCGAAGGTTGTTCCGGTACCGTCACGATGTCACCCGGCAAGAACGCCCATCTCTTCTCAGGGGAGAAGTAGCGGGTGAACTCATACGTGTCATGGTCATAGACCGTCCCGCCACAAACCTTTTTCCACGCTTGACGAAGCGTACCACAGGAGGCCGGCAATTCAACGGGAGTGGACAATTTGCAATAATAATCCACACGCTCCTGGATGTAGTCACGGTCAGGCCTCTCCTCCAGTTCAGACAATAGCTCGGACAACTCGTTCCGATAGATGAACCGAGGAACCAGCAATCGGCAATAAGCCTTGAGATAATACCCTAGCTTGAAGTTCTTTCCGCTATGGAATATATAGTATAATTTTCTATTCATCTTCAACCTCTTCCTCCATGATTAATGACGTCCCTAATCTTCTGATTGAGCTCCTCATGCCCTAGCAGATCCTCCAAGGTGACATGCATGCGATAACGCCAGTAATTATCAGGGTTGGAAGGATCATTGATCCGCTCATCCTTCACGTTGGCGTTGCGCACTGAACCATCGATGGCCATCCAATCCTGCAACGGTAGGATAACCCACACCGCCGGGGAAGCCATATGTTTCTCCACAATCAGTTGACAGATCCATGGTTCACACGTCTTAGGGGCGTCGCCATACTGCTTCAACTCATTGTTGAAATAACGTTGCGTCACCGAGGCATCCTCCTCCCACCATTGGCGCATCGTGCTCATGTCATGGGTGGAAGTGGTGCAGACAGACATACGAGGGATCCTTTCGAGCGAACCGAACTCCACATACATCTCCTTCGGCATACGCTGGATCTCCAGGCTCAGTATCTCCAAGTCACGCATGACGGAAGGAACACAGCCTGGCACCATGCCCAGATCCTCACCACAAACCATCATATCCGTGCTACGGATCAATGAGCCCAACTTCTTGACCGCCCCTTCCCGCCAGAAATCCTCATGGCGATGGTAGTAGAAGTATTCGTAGATATTCTTCAACGCCTGCTTCAGGCCATCATCGGCGGCACGATAAGCCAAGCTCTTCTCTATAGAAATGCGCGGATGATAGAGCCCCTTCCGGTGGCAATCCTCGACGAAATAGACCTGACACACAAGGTAGAGCAAGCCCGTCTTGATCCGCTCCTTGTCCTTGAAACCATGCGACTCGAACCAAGAGACAATCTTCGCCTGGGTGGAGACCTGAGGCTTCAGCTCATAGGAATCGTCGCCCGTCTGGCGGAGGTAATCCCTCTTCACAGTCTCCTTCTGGTCGCCGAAGAGTTCGTCCAACATCCACTCGTTGATATGAGGCTTGCACAACTCCTCTTCCGGCAGGGAAATGCCGAACCCACGGATCTCGTCCACCGAAAGCGGAAGAGCCGGGTCGAACTGTCCCAAGAGCCCCATCTGAGCATCGGAAGGCACCCTGAAGATGCGGAAGAAGCCTAGTATATGGTCGATACGGTAAGCGTCGAAGTAGCGGGACATGCACTGGAAACGGTTGCGCCACCAGGCATAACCATCCTTCGCCATCTCTTCCCAATTATAGATCGGGAAGCCCCAGATCTGTCCCGTCTGGGAGAAATAATCAGGAGGTGCGCCCGCGCTGCCCGTACGATCGAACAAAGCGGGATGCTCCCACACGTCCGCACTGCAGGCATTCACACCGATAGGGATATCCCCCTTGATCGCCACGCCAAGACCATGGGCGTATTCCACCGCCTCACGCAGCTGTTTATACAAATGGTATTGCACGAAGAAATGCAACGCAACGCTTTTATATTCAGGCGATTTCGGAGAACATAAATGTTCTATCCTACTCTTCTGCCAAACACTCTCCTCGCCCCATTGGGAGAAGTCGGAGGTATGATATTTATCGCGGAGGAAGCAAAAGACCGCATAGGTTTCCAACCAGAAACGGTTCTTCGCGTAGAAGTCGCCATACTCCTTCGTGGCGAAGGTCTCAGCCGCATACTTTTTGTACAAATCCTTGATATAGCCCCACTTCAGGGAGATGACCGCCTCGTAATCGACGAAACGTTCCTTCCCCAGTTTAGCCTTTTGGGCAAGATATTTCTTCCGGTCCTTCAACTCTCCCACCCGTTCAATGTTCAGGTACATCGGATGCAATGCGAAAACGGATATGGCGCTGTAGGGGTAAGAGTCCCGCCACGTCCCATGCACGGAAGTATCGTTGACGGGCAAGGTCTGGATGATGCGTTGACCCGTCTTGGCCACCCAATCCGCCAACGGTTTCAGGTCGAGGAACTCCCCGCAGCCGAAGCTGTTGCCGGAGCGCAACGAGAAGACCGGCACCGCCGTACCCGCCCCTCTGAACGCGGGGAGGTCGAATTGAGGCTCCTTGTCGTTCACCACAATCAGGTCGGTGGAGAGGGCGAACTCTATATTCAGGAGACGGTTCCACCCGTTCTCCCATGATATAACCTGCTCATTCGCAGGGTCATAGATTACATATTTATATTCAAGCGGGAAATTCAGCTTATTGGCATCGAGGGTCAAATAGAAATTAGGGTAAGCGGCCCCGTTCATGACCTTCGCATTGCTTTCCGTCCATTTCCCGAGGGAAACGTCGCTACCGGAGATGGCCAGCCGTTGGTTGAAGTTCACACAATCGGTCGCCGTGTTAAAGATAATAGGCACATTGCATTTCCCCCGCATCTTCCGGGACTCCTTTTGTCTCTTCACCGCCTTGGAGAAGACGGACGAGAGGATCATGCGGGAGAATTTAGGGCGAGGACCGTAATAATCGTATACAAGGACGTTCTGGTACTTCTTGTCATAGCCTCCGAAATGGTGGGAAAGAGAGTCTTCTTGGGAAATGATTTGTCCATCTTTCTTCACCAAGAAATGGTAGTCGAACTCAAGGGAAGAGGTGTAGATAACGGTTGTCCAGCCATACCCATGGAAAGACATCGGCAGGGGCGCACCGTCCCCGTCGCGCAACTCCTCGATATTGCCCGAGACGAACAATTCCTCCCCGTAGGAAGAGCGGTATGACAAGAAGAGCGTTACCTTCATACTTCCTTTTCACCTTTTCTAAAATAATAGATCAGACCATACTCCTTGCACTTCTCCAGTTTCGTGGCAGGTTGCTGGTCCGCAAAAGTCGCCTCCACCTCATCCCAGATCTGCAGGATCAGTTCGTCGGCGTATTTATTAAGTTGGACGATGTTCTCGCTCGTCCGCACCGTATTATTCTGCAACACCTTCTGGTTACCATACCCATCCGCGAAGATGTCATAATGCACCCGAACCTTGGCGATGGCGGGATTGTAGATAGGCGTTCCGCCCATACTGAGCCGACGCTGTTCGCCTTCGATGATCTTCTTGCCCCACTCATACAGACTATCGTCCGACGAGAGGTCCGGGGTGACATTGCTATCAGGCTTCAGTCCGTAGAACTCCTTGTATTCGGCACGAATCTCATGACGTTGCACGCACATGTTCAACACCTTGATGAAGTGGGAGATATACATACGGGCATTCTTTGCGGACTCCTGGAACTCGACGCTCGTGGAGAACTGTTTCTCGGAGCATTGTTTATTCTCATTGATGGCACGCTGGTACCTCACGAGGAAAGCCTTCGCATCCTCGAACAACTTGTAGGAATAGGCGAGGTCATATAGATTAGCCATTTCGCCCTTGCTCACAGCCTGTTGGATGGAGCGCAACCTTGCCTGGTTCGTGTTTGGTAATCTTCTATACGGCATGACAGTAACGATTAGTCTTCCCTATACATTAAATCATAAGCCAATTGATACAATACCTCTTTCCGTTCCTTCTCAACACCCACCTTGTCCAACGCCTCAATGGCACGGTCGTAGTATGTCCGAATAGTCTGTTCCGCCAACGTTTTGATGCCGAGGCGCTCGTACAAGCGAGTCACTTCGGACACTTTAGCGTCACGGTCGGTGGTCTCCGCCAACAACCAGCGGTCCAGTTCCTTCTTCTCCTCCGCATTCGCCTTAGCGTATGCGTTGATGAGGAGGAAGGTCTTCTTATTGCAACAGATGTCTCCTCCGATCTTCTTACCGAACTTCTTCACGTCGCCCCATACATCCAAGAGGTCATCCTTCAACTGGAAGGCAAGGCCGATGCCGATACCGTACTCGTACAACGCCTTGGCGTCCTCTTCCTTGGCACCTCCGCAGATGGCGCCGATCTGTAGGCTGGCAGCCAATAAGACAGCCGTCTTCAGGCGAATCATCTCCATGTATTCATCGACGGATACATCGTTCCTCGACTCGAAATCCATATCGTATTGTTGTCCCTCGCAAACCTCCACCGCCGTCTGGGAGAAGATGGCGGAGATGGCAGGGTATACATTCGGCTCACACTTGGCCAACAACTGGTAGGCCTTGATCAGCATAGCGTCGCCGGACAAGATGGCCGTGTTATCGTTCCATTTCACATGGACGGTCGGCTGTCCGCGCCTCATGTCCGCCTTGTCCATGATATCGTCATGCAAGAGGGTGAAGTTATGGAAGACCTCCAACGCAAGCGCAGGGCTGAGCGCCTTCGCATAATCATCGGAGAACATCCGGCAAGCCAACAAAGCGCACGTAGGGCGGATACGCTTGCCACCCAATGACAGGACATAGGCGATAGGGTCATACAGCCCGTGCGGATTGATGTCCCAATCCAACGCCTTCAACGATTTCTTAACCAAATTCTGCGCCGAGTCGAAGCTCAACGCACCTTCCTCATTGCTTTTTTCCATACCACGTCTGGTTCTATTATAACTTCTGTAATTATCATATTCGATCTCCACATCCGGCTCGACAAAGGTCTCACGCTTGTCCAGCACGAAACGGATGTGCTTGATGGTCAATCCCCGCTCTATCCACTGCTGCTCGTAGAAAGTCTTGATGGACAAGATCCTATCATCCGAGAAGTCCGAATGGTATAGGTCGTCATTCTGGAACTCCACCTTGTAGTGGTTCGCCTTCACCATCTCGCAGGTGTACTGGTAGAGGAAGTTGCTGTCCGTCTTCAGATGGATCAGACCACCATCCACCACAAACTTTTGGTACAAGTCCATGAAGCGGGTCGAGGTGAGGCGTTTGCGCACCTTCTTCATCTGCGGGTCCGGGAAGGTGAGCCAAATCTCAGCCACCTCATTAGGAGCGAAGAAAGCATCGATGATCTCGATGTTCGTGCGGATGAACGCCACATTCTTCAGACCCTTTTGTAAAGACTCCTTCGCACCCGCCCACATACGCGCGCCCTTGATGTCCACGCCTATGAAATTCTTTTCGGGGAATAGTTCCGCCAATGCCACGGTATACTCTCCACGTCCGCATCCCAGCTCCAGCACGATAGGGTTCCCGTTGCCGAAGAACTCACTCCACTTTCCCTTCATGGGGAAGGTCTCACCCGTCGCCTTCAGAGCCGAGAAAGTGTATTGGAACACATGGGGGAAAGACTCCATCTCCCCGAATTTCGCCAGCTTATTCTTTCCCATTCTTCAACACCCTCACTCCTATTTCCGTAATACCAGGCAACACATCCATGCGCATCCCCTGCACCAAATCGAAATGGTACCTGCCCGTCTGGGTGAACTTCGTGTCCAAACGGAAAGCGACAGGCACATGGTACATGGAACCGGATGATTTTCCGATCCACTTCCCGTAATTATCCGCCAACACACAATTCAGGGTGTCGGAGAACTCCGTCGAATCCGGCATCACCGTGTGAACGAAAAGCCAGAAGTTTTGGAACGGATAGTCGTTATTGTTGCGGATATCCACCAACACATTATACGTGCCGGCAGTATCAACCATATCGAAGTCGAACGACACCCTATCATTCTTGTACCAGCCCTCGTCGGGAATCATCCTCGACGCTTGGTAGAGGGCATCGTCCTTACAGCCTGACAAAGAGACTGCCAAAGAGATCAGTCCAAAGAGACATGCAATAATCCTATTACTCATCACCACCCTTCGCATTTTCATTGTTAGACGATTGGTTGTTTCCTCCTTCGTTACCCCCTCCGTTGCCACTGTTCTGTCTCCGCTGGTTATTGCGGTTGCGGCGGTTGTTGCGGTTACGGTTCGGGTTACCGTTCTGGTTGGACGGTTGGCCATTGTTCTTGACTTCATTATCAGCCGCCCCACCCTCTTCGTTACGGACTGGAGACGGTTCACCCTCCGCAGGAGAAGGCTGTTGCTTCTGTTGCTGCGGGCGGCGGTTGTTGCGGTCACGGTTCTGACGTTTGTCTCCACGCTGGGAACCGTTGTTCTTCGCATTGTTTTGGCCTCCATTGCCAGCCTTCGCCTCCGCATTGCCCGTGGTTTCCTGCGGAGCCTCGTTGCCCCCTTCGTCGGCAGGAGAAGAGGATGCGACTTCCGCATTGTCGGAGGCAGCTGTAGCCTGAGCCGCGGCGGAGCCATTGCCCTTGTTCTTCTTTTTCTTCTTCTTTTTCTTATCGAAACGGGTCAGGCTATCCTGTCCGACCACATTCTCGTAATCGATTGGCTTCCCGTCTTCCGTCTCCTCCAACAAAGAATCCACCTTGATGCCCTGCTTGTTCAGCGCCATAATCTCCTTCACCCTATCCACAGGGATGGAGACCACATTGGAGGCCATGTTAGGGGCGGACGAGTATTGCATGATACGTCCGAACACATCCGTCTTGAAGTGATAGAAGGTGGCATCCTTCGTCTCCAACGGAATGTTGCGAGGAGGGATGTCCTTCTGCGCCTCCACGTAAGCGTCCACCTCGTAGTTCAGGCAGCACTTCAGTTTAGCGCACTGGCCCGCCAGCTTCTGCGGGTTCAGGGAAATCTCCTGATAACGTGCCGAGCTCGTGGCCACGGAGCTGAACTTCGTCAACCATGAGGAGCAGCACAACGGTCTACCGCACGGACCGATACCGCCGATCCTGCCGGCCTCCTGCCTGGCACCGATCTGTTTCATCTCGATGCGCACATGGAAGGAATCCGCCAGCACCTTGATAAGCTCACGGAAATCCACACGCTCATCAGCGATATAGTAAAAGATGGCCTTGTTACCATCCCCTTGGTACTCCACATCACCAATCTTCATGTTCAGTTTCAGGTTCTCCGCGATCTTCCGGGCACGCAACATCGTGTCGTGCTCCCTCGCCTTCGCCTCCTCGAACTTCTCCAGGTCGTTCGGACGGGCCTTTCTGTAAATACGTTTAATCTCCGTACGGGACTGATCCACATGATACTTCTTCATTTGGGCCAACACCAGCTGTCCCGTCATGGAGACCGTTCCGATGTCGTGGCCCGGAGTAGCCTCAACCGCCACCACGTCGCCCTTCTCCAGTGCGAGGCCATTCGTATTGCGGAAATACCCCTTCCTCGTGTTCTTGAAGGTGACCTCCACCAAGTCCGTGGCATTCACCGACTCCGGTATATCGCACAACCAATCGTATGTGTCTAACTTCTGATCTGTTTTTTTGCTGCAACCCTTTCTGTTCAGTTGACAGCCGTTAAATACGCTCATAAAAATAAAATTTTCTACATTTTCACCCGTCTCAGCAGAACCGCCACCTTCATGGCAAGGTCAAAAAAGACGATTTTAGCCTGCACATTCTGTCCGATGTGTTGCTGAGCCAGGTCCAATTCGGATAGGAATTGCGCTATATTCAACTCATTCACGTACGGGGCGAACTTCTGGGCGAAAGCAGCCTCCTCGGTCGTCATATAGCTGATATCCTTATTATGAATATTATAAATAAAATTTTCACGCACCATGTTTTGCACGTATGCGAGGAACGAGAGCTGTCGTTTACGTCCCAACGCATTGGCCGACTCCATCCACGTCTTCATCTTACGTGCGTCACCCATATACGAGATACGCATCAGGGTAACGAACAAGTCGAAGTACTCCTTCGCATCGTCAGCCGTCTCGACGATTCTTTCCGCCGCCACCAGATTGCCCTTCGCCACATGCGCCACGTCATCGAGCGCAGTGCCCGTCAGACCAAACCGACGGGAAAGGGCTTCACGCATATCCGCCTCCTCCAACGGCGGGACGAAGATCCTCTGCGTGCGGGAGACAATGGTGGAGAGCAACGTCTCCGGGCTTTCACTCACCAGGATGAAGTAGGATTTCTCCGGCGGCTCCTCCAATATCTTCAACAGTTTGTTGGCGCACACCTCGTTCATCTTCTCCGGAAGCCAGATGATCATCACCTTGCAATCCGCCTCATACGGTTTCGTGTTGAACTTACGTATGATCGCCTCGCTCTCGCTGGCATAGATGATGGACTGCTTATTATCCGACTTCAAGTCCTCGTTCCATTGGTCGTAACTGAAATACGGGGAGTGCAGCAAACGGTTGCGCCACTGCGGCAAGAAATTCTCGCACGTTGTCGTATCCGCGGATTTCTCCTTGTAGATGGGGAATACGAAATGCTGGTCCGGATGCACCAGTTTGGCGGACATGCGGCACGAATTGCAGCAACCGCACGGCTCATCCCCCTTCCGATCCTCACAGCAAAGATATTGGGCCAAAGCCAAGGCAAGCCCCAACTTTCCCGTACCTTCCGGTCCGCAAAGCAACACCGCATGAGGCAAACGACCCTCCGTCACCTCCCTAATCAGCCTTTGCTTGATGGCACTTTGCCCATAAACATCCTTAAACAACATGCTACAAATAAACGATTTTGCGAAATCGTTTCAAAATTACTAATTTGTTTCTAGTACGGCAACATATTCACCGAAAAAGTGAGAATGGCGACCAAAAATAATTCAGAAACCGCCATTCTCACACCCCGAAAGAGCTCCCAAAGAGACTATTCCCGCAGGGATTCGAGCATACTTTAAAAAAAAAGAACAAACATATGATACACAACGTATTGTTACATATATTGTGTAATAATATCACAAAATACGCCGAAATCTTTGGAGCTTTAAAAAAATTAGATTACTTTTGTGGTGATAAAACGTTACAAAAGATGAGAGACACCGACTACATACGTTTCGACTGGGCGATCAAGCGGCTGCTGCGCGACAAGGCTAACTTCGGCATCCTCGAGGGGCTCTTCACCGTGCTGCTGGGCAGGAAGGTGGAGATCGTGGAGGTGTTGGAGAGCGAGAGCAACCAGCAGACACTCGACGACAAGTTCAACCGGGTGGACATGATGGTCAAGGCGGACGACGGCGAGCTCTTCATCGTGGAG